>CAWCIJ010000009.1:0-52312 GCA_963795615.1 uncultured Nitrospiraceae bacterium | reverse complement strand
GGGAACAACTGCGCGGCTTAGTTGGGGATATCCGGTTAAGGCCGATGGACGAAGGGTATCTCGAAGCGGAGATGCATGGGCGCTACGATGGGCTGCTCAGGCGGTAGTTGGCGAAAACAAAGCGGTGGTTGCGGGGGAAGGATTTGAACCTTCGACCTTTGGGTTATGAGCCCAACGAGCTACCAGGCTGCTCCACCCCGCGAACGGAATCTAGCAAAGCGTAGAAAGGTAAGTCAAGGAAGCTCCCAGCTCGTCTTGCATTCGTGTAGACAGAATGATAAAGCGAATTCATGCGCATCGTCTTCATGGGGACTCCGGATTTCGCGGTCTCCTCGCTCGAGGCCTTGATCAAGTCCGATCACTCGGTGGTGGGCGTCGTCACCCAACCAGACAAACCCAAAGGGCGGGGAGGTGAATTCGCGTCATCGGCGGTCAAGCTCGTCAGCCAACGCGAGCGCATTCCCCTTCTCCAGCCGACCAAGATGAAAGACCCCGCGTTTTTAGAAGCGTTGCGCGGATGGCAACCGGATCTGATCGCGGTGGCGGCCTTTGGGCGAATCCTCCCTGCCGTGATTCTGCAATTGCCGCGATCCGGTTGCATCAATGTCCATGCGTCTCTTCTTCCCAAATACCGAGGCGCCGGCCCAATTCAGTGGGCCATCATCAATGGCGAGGACGAAACGGGTATTTCCACGATGTTTATGGACGAGGGCATGGATACGGGAGATGTCCTCTTGCAGAAAAGCCTCTCTATCCGACCAGACGATACGGCTGGCTCCCTCTCGGGGCGCTTGGCTGAGCTCGGGGGCAGGTTGCTGATCGATACGATTGCCCAACTTCAAGCCGGCACGGTAGTCCGTCGGCCACAAGATAACAGCCGAGCTTCCATGGCCCCCCTGTTGAAAAAAGAGGATGGCTTGATCGATTGGACGCTTTCTGCATCGGAGATCGAGCGACGTCTCCGGGGAATGACCCCTTGGCCCGGCCTGTATACGTTCGCTGGGAACGAGCGCTGGACGATATGGCGGGCCGTGCCCTTGGATTCCATGACTGCAGCCCCTCCAGGAATAGTGACTGGTGTGACGAAGGAAGGTATCGCGGTGGCTACCGGAGCAGGCGTCCTCCTCATCACGGAGATACAACCCGCCAACGGTCGGCGGATGGCGGCAGGACAGTATCTCGCGGGACATCGATCGCCTTGGGATTGCAGCTAGGGCAGGCCTCCCATGAGATACCGTGATTCTCCTGACAGAGGCTGACTATGCAGACAGACGCGGACCATACCGTGGAGTGCTAGGATGAACTTCTGTGCTTCGCACCGACCCTGATCACCCATCGGTCGAGGTCGGCGAGTCGAGCGCGCGACCGGTTGCCCTACGAATACTCCTGGCAACCGAACAGGCCGGCGGTATGACGGACCATGGCTTGGATCGCACCCTCACACAGGCACGTCTCGATATGCGAGAGCGCGCACTTGCCGTCGAGCTGGTGTATGGGTCGCTGCGGCATCGTGGCATGCTCGATTGGCGTTTGGGAAAGGTCAGCGACCGGCGGATCGCACGTCTTCCAGTCGTGGTCCAGATGATCCTGCGACTCGGCGCCTACCAAATTCTGAAGTTGTCGAAAATCCCTCCCTCCGCAGCCGTCAACGAGTCGGTTCATTTGATGAAGAGGCATAGCCGGCAACTTGGTCGTGATTGGGGTGGATTTGTGAATGCGGTGCTGCGCTCGCTGATGCGGCAAGAGGAGCCGCCATGGCCGGAGACGAATCACGATCCAGTAGCGGCATTGGCAGTCCGGTATTCGTGCCCTGTCTGGCTGGCGCAGCGATGGGTGGATCGGGTCGGGGTGGAGCAAGCTGCCGTATGGTGTCGCGCATCTGTCGAGCTTCCTCCGCTCACGCTTCGCGTGAATACGTTGCGCACTACACGGGACATCCTTCTTGAGGTGCTGGCACAGATACACTGTGCCGCCCATGCAACCGACGTGAGCCCATCAGGAGTTCGCATCGAGCAGAATCAATTGGTGCAGAATCTGCCGCTTTTTCATGAGGGAGGGTTCTATGTCGAAGATGAAGCGGCCCAACTCGTCTCGTTCCTGCTGGATCCCCTGCCCGGAGAACGGATACTCGACGCCTGTGCCGCGCCGGGCGGAAAGGCGACCCATATTGCTGCGCTGATGAAGAATGAGGGAGAAATCACCGCGATGGAGCGGAATCCGGCAAGAATGAAACTGGTCATGGACAATTGTACGCGCTTAGGGATTTCCATCATCACGCCACTCCTTTCCGATGCCACCTCTGCCACGCTCTTCCGGCAACTGCGAACATCTCACACATCAAGCCGCGAAGGCTTTGACCGGCCATTCGATCGCGTGCTGGTCGATGCGCCGTGCAGCGGGCTGGGAGTCATCCGAAGACATCCGGAAGGGAAATGGTACAAGCAGGCCGATCAGCTGCAAAAGCATCAGGAGACACAGCGACGGTTGCTTGAGACGGCGAGCCGTCTCTTGCGACCCGGCGGACTGTTGGTCTATAGTACCTGTTCGACAGAACCTGAGGAAAACGAGCAGGTTATCGATCATTTCTGCCGCACCCATCAGGAGTTTCAGCGCGAACCGGTCGCATCCGTTCTCCCTCCGGCCGGTCTCTCTCTGATCACCCCGCAGGGAGATTTCTTCACGGCGGGAAATGGTCATTCCATGGATGGCTTTTATGCCGCTCGTCTCCGGAAAGCGCGCTGATGGCTGATCGTGCCGTTCACATTGCTCCGTCCATTTTATCGGCCGACTTCGCGCGACTCGCCGAAGAAATCAAGCGCGTGGAAGAGGGTGGCGCCGACCTGCTCCACATCGACGTCATGGACGGTCACTTCGTGCCGAACCTGACCATTGGGCCCCCGATCGTCGAATCGCTGCGAAAAGTCACGAAGCTGCCTTTGGATGTTCATTTGATGATCACGAACGCCGATGCGTTCCTCGCCGACTTTGCCGAGGCGGGGGCCGATTATCTCACGGTGCACGTGGAGGCCTGCCCGCATCTTCACCGCACGGTTCAAGCCATCAAAGAGCGGGGGGTCAAGGCCGGCGTCACGTTGAATCCCGCGACCCCGCTCGTCAGTGTGGAAGAAATCGTTCGCGATGTCGATCTGTTGCTGATCATGTCGGTGAATCCGGGATTCGGAGGACAGCAATTCATCCCGTCCGTGTTGCAAAAAATTGTGCGGGCACGCCAGCTGATCGATCAAGCCAAGAGTCATGCACTCCTTGAGGTGGACGGCGGGATCAAACCTGACAATGCAGCACAGGTCATTACGGCAGGAGCCGACATTCTCGTCGCGGGCTCGGCGGTCTTTTGTGGGACGGACTATGCTGCGACGATTGCGGCGCTCAGAGGACCAACCGACGGTCATGGAATCTCTCGAACGGCCAAACGCGTGCTTGCCCGCCAGTAAGCGAGATCGAGTGTCCAATACCTCATTGATCGACAGCCTTCATCCTCTGGAAATCAAGGTCCTGCTCTCGATGGGACCTTCGCCGAATGGGGCGGCCTCTCAGGAGGAACTTGCTCAAGACGCGTCTCTCGAGCCGTCGCAACTGAGTATGGCGGTGGAATGGTTGCTGGCCAAGGGACTCCTCAGCGTGAAAGCGGAGACGGTCGCTCAGGTCGTCTCGTTGACCAAAGTCGGCGAGATGTTTCTCGAGACCTGCTCGCCAATTGAACGGGTGCTGTCCGCCGCCCGCGATGCGGGCCAGACGGGGAGACGGCTGACGATACAAGATATACAAGCCAAGGAGGGTCTTGAGCCAGGCGATGTGAGCGGGGCGATCGGTACGTTGAAGAAGGAAGGGGCGCTTCTGATCGTGCAGGGTGGATGTCTGGAGGCCACAGGCCGACCTAGTCAGACCGCGGACACGTTGAGAACGTTGCTCCAAGAATTGCGAGCAGGACCGAGGGAGCTACGGACTTTTCCAGAGTCGTCGAGGAGTGTGGTCCAGCACCATGCCGTGAAGCGCGGAAACGCGCGCGAACCCTTCCGGATCGACGAACGAGTCACCCGATCCTTCGCTCTGACTGATGAAGGCCGGGCTGCGGTCGATCAGATTTCGCAGCAAGGCACAGGTGAGGAGGTTTCGCAGCTCACCCCGGACTTGCTTAAAGAGGGGGCGTGGAGGACCAAGCGCTTTCGCAAGTACACCATCAGTCTTCGTGCGCCCAGAATCGCGGCAGGGAAACGTCATCCTTATCGGGAATTTTTGGATCATGTGCAGCGAATGCTGATCAGCATGGGCTTCAAAGAAATGCGGGGAGAGCTGGTCGAAAGCGAGTTCTGGAATATGGACGCGCTTTTCATGCCGCAATTTCACCCGGCCCGGGACATTCATGATGTCTATTTCGTGAGACAACCCACGCATGCCAAAGAGATTGAGCCGGTCTATCTGGAGCGGGTGAAGCAGGCGCATGAGAACGGCGGGGCGACCAGATCCACGGGGTGGGGGTACCAGTTTGATGAAGAGCGGGCGAAGCGCTTGGTACTCCGAAGCCAAGGGACTGCGGTGTCGGCTCATCAGCTTGCCCGGATGGGCGACCCGTCGGGAACGCGAGGGGACACCGTTGGAAAATATTTTTCCATGGCACGCTGTTTTCGGTACGACCAAGTCGACGCGACACATGCGACTGACTTTTTCCAAGTCGAGGGCATCGTCCTGGGCGAGGACATCAACTTCAGAAGTCTTCTCGGTCTGTTGAATTTGTTTGCGCGGGAAGTCGCCCAGGCCAAGGAGGTGAAGTTCGTACCCGCTTATTTCCCGTTCACCGAACCCTCGGTTGAACTGCACGTCCGCCATCCGCAACTGGGGTGGATGGAATTGGGCGGGGCCGGTCTCTTTCGGCCGGAAGTCACGATCCCCTTGGGTGTCCATGTTCCGGTGATTGCCTGGGGCCTGGGCCTCGACCGGATGGCGATGGTTGCCCTGGGAATCCATGACATTCGAGATCTCTTTTCGGCTGATTTGGAATTCATTCGAACGATGCGGGGGAGGTTCTAGCCGGACGTCATGCCTACCATTTCCATCAATCGCGACGACCTCGAAACATTGCTCGCTGGAGGCGAACGCGCGGTTACATCGTGGAGTCTCGATGACCTCGAAACGTGGCTCTCGCTCGTGAAGGGTGAATTGAAGGGACACAATCCGGAAACGGGAGAGTTGCGGATCGAGCTTCAGGATAGCAACAGGCCAGATCTGTGGTGCTGCGAGGGAATTGCCCGGCAGATCAGAATCAAACGGATGGGCAAGCCGGTCACCTATTCCTTCTTCAAGAAGCCGCCGCGTACGATCCGGACGATTGTGGTCGGACCCGGCTTGGAAACCATCCGTCCTTATGTCGCAGCCTGCACCGCGACCGGCTATCGCGTGACGGACGAGGGGTTGGCGCAGCTGATTCAAACACAGGAGAAGCTGGCGGATATTTTTGGTCGAAAGCGTCGCACCGTGTCGATCGGCCTGTATCGGCTTGCCAACATCGTATTCCCGGTCAGTTATGAATTGGTGAAGCCTGATGCGGCACGGTTTACGCCTCTCGGGATGGATACCCTGATGACGCCGGCCGAAATGCTGCTTGTGCATCCGAAGGGAATCGAGTATGGCCGCATCCTTGCCGGCCATGACCGGGTCCCACTGCTTCGAGATGCGCAGGGACATGTGCTGTCCTTCCCGCCCATCATCAACAGCCGGGAAGTGGGAGAGGTGCAGGTCGGCGACAGCGAACTCTTTGTCGAAGTGACCGGAACAGATTTGGCGATGGTCGTGCTGACACTGAATATCCTTGCGACGAATCTGGCGGATCGCGGCGCGACGATTGCTCAGGTGCAGATCAACTATCCCGGCAAGACCAGCCTGGGACGTTCTTTCGTGACCCCTGTCGATTTGGGCAAGGCCCGGTCGATTCCTCTGCAGATCATCGAGACGGCTCTCGGAGAGCGATTGAGCGTCCAGGAAATCGGGGACGTGCTCATGGCATACGGCTATCACGTGACAAAGGCAGCCCAGAAGCTAGCGGTACGCCTTCCGCCCTATCGCAACGATGTCTTGCATGACGTCGATATTGTCGAGGACGTCGCAATCAGCCGTGGCTATAATTCGTTTGCTCCGGTGATGCCGTCGCAGTTTACGGTGGGAGGGGTCTCACGTCTCGAGGACCTTGCAAACAAAGCCAGAGACCTTGTGATTGGGATGGGATTTCAGGAAATGATCGCCAACATCATGGGGTCGCGTCATGACTTTTGCACCCGCATGCGGATTGACGGGACCGAGTGGGCGCACCTCGTCGAGGTGGATAACGTCATGACCCAGAACTATGCCTGCTTGCGTCAATGGATCTTGCCCTCGCTCCTGCGGGTCGAGGCCGCCTCGAGCCGGGCATTCTATCCTCATCATATCTTTGAAGTCGGCGAGGTGACGGTTCCCGATTCCCGAGCCGACGTCGGATCCCGCACGCTGACCATGCTGGGGGGGGTCATCGCCCACTCACAGGCCAATTTCTCAGAAATCCATTCCTGTCTCGATCTTTTGTTGTATTACCTCGGCCTCGAATACAAGCTGGAGCCACTCGACCATCCTTCCTTCCTGGAAGGTCGAGCGGGGCGCGTTGTGTGCGACGGACAGATCGTTGGATTGCTTGGAGAGGTTCACCCGGAAGTTCTTGAACAGTGGCAAGTAGGCGTACCTGTCGCTGCGCTGGAACTCGACTTGACGCGGATTTGCGAACTGCTTTACACGAACCGTAGGGGTTGACGCATTCGAAGCTGCGCGTTATTTCGCGACAGCCGCCAGCTGTTGCTTCGCGATTCCCACGAGTTGCTCAAATCCTGCGGCATCCCGTATCGCCATCTCTGAGAGGACTTTCCGGTCCAAGAGGATATTGGCCTTTTTCAGGGCGTTCATGAATCGGCTATAGGCAATCCCGTGTTGCCGCGTCGCTGCGCTGATTCTTGCTACCCAGAGCTGACGAAAGTCACGCTTACGATGCTTGCGTCCAGTATAGGCGTAGGCCTGTCCCTTATCGACCGATTCAGTAGCCGTCCGGAACAGGCGGCTTTTCGCGCCATATTGGCCTTTGGCTAGTTTGAGCCGCTTTCTTCTTCGCTGCCGTGTTTTGGGTCCACCTTTTGCGCGTGGCATGACGTGTTACTCCTTTCGCACCGCGTATGGTGCGAATTTGATGTTGGATTATCCGTTGGGAAGCAATCGGTTGATGGCGTACCTCATGGTCTTGGGGACGGGTGCCTTGCCGCTGAGACGACGCTTGTGATCCCCTCCCTTTCCGGTCAGTAAATGACGTCTCCCCGCCTTTTGCCTGACGAGCTTCCCGGTTCCCGTTCGGCTGATCCGCTTGCTCGTCCCGCTGTGTGATTTGAGTTTCGTCTTCATCGTTCTCGTATCCTTCCTGGAGTCGTATCAACTTTTCGGCGCTAGAATCATAATGAGGCTTCGGCCTTCCATCCTGGGAGCAAATTCTACCGTGCCGGCATCCGTGCACTGCGCGATCACACTGGTCATCATCGCGCGACCCATCTCCTGATTGGCCATCTCTCGCCCTCGGTAGGTGAGCGTGACCTTCGTTTTGTTTCCATCGGACAAGAAAGTCCTAATCTGCCGGATCTTGATTTCCAGATCGTGCTTGTCGGTTCGCGGCCGCAACTTGATCTCTTTGACCTGTGTCGATTTTTGGTGCCGGCGGCTTTGGTGCTCCTTTTTGCTCAACTCATACTTATATTTGCCGTAATCCATGATCCGGCATACGGGCGGCTGAGAGGTCGGGGCGACTTCGACTAAGTCGTGCCCGGTTTCTTGGGCTTTTGCGAACGCCTCCGCCGTGGGGAGAATACCGAGCTGCTCACCTTCGGGACCAATGACGCGGACCTCGCGGATTCTGATTTCACGGTTCACTCGTAGTTTAGGGACGATGGTTCACCTCTTTGTAATGGAGTTTAACGGGTTGGATGACTGATCTCGCGGCGCATGACATCGAGCAGGCCGGCGATCGGCATGCTTCCGAGATTGGCGCCGCTTCTGCCGCGAACTGATACGGTACCGCTCTGAACTTCCTTGTCGCCGACAACCAGCATGTATGGCACCTTCGCTTTTTCAGCTTCCCGGATTTTGAAGCCGATCTTTTCATTGCGGAAATCGCGCTCAGCGCGAAATCCGTGCCGTTTGAGCGTGATGACCACTCCGGATGCAAACTCCTGCTGTTTGTCCGTAATCGTCAGGACGACCGCCTGGACGGGCGCCAGCCACAGTGGAAAGGCACCGGCAAAATGTTCGATCAGGATGCCGATGAAGCGTTCGATGGAACCCATCAGGGCTCGGTGAATCATGATCGGCTGGTGGAACTTCCCGTCCTCTCCGGTATAGGTCAAATGAAAGCGTTCCGGATTATTGAAATCGATCTGAATGGTCGAACATTGCCATGATCGGCCGAGGATGTCCTTGATCTTGATGTCGATCTTGGGCCCATAAAATACCCCTTCGCCTGGGTCCACGTGATATGCGACTCCCCTGCTCTTCAGAGCCGCTTCCAGGGCTTCGGTTGCAATTGACCAATTGGCGTCTGAACCGACCGATTTTTCCGGTCTTGTCGAAAGATATATCTCAAATTCAGTAAACCCGAATGTCCGGAGGATGAAGAACGTGAAGTCCAAGACCCGGCTGACTTCGGCTTCGATCTGATCCGGACGGCAGAATAAATGTGCATCGTCCTGCGTGAATCCACGTACCCGGAGCAATCCGTGGAGCACTCCGGTTCTCTCATACCGATACACCGTTCCGAGCTCTCCATACCGGATCGGCAAATCGCGATAGCTGCGCAGGTGGGATTTGTAAATCATGATATGGAAAGGGCAATTCATCGGTTTGAGCTGGTACTCACTTCCTTCCACATCCATGGAGGCAAACATGTTCTCGCGATAGAAATCCACATGACCGCTCGTTTTCCAAAGATCGAGCCGTGCGATGTGGGGGCTGTAGACCAGTTCATAGCCATCCTGGATATGTTGCTCACGCCAAAAATTCTCGATCAGCAGCCGTATCAATGCCCCTTTGGGATGCCAAAGCACCAGACCCGGTCCGATTTCATCTTGGATCGAAATAAGGTCCAGCTCTTTGCCCAGCTTGCGATGGTCCCGTCGTTTGATTTCTTCCAGTTTGGCGAGATGGGCGTCCAGCTCGGCCTGGGTCGGAAACGAAGTCCCGTAGATCCGCTGCAGCATGGGATTCCGCTCGTCTCCGCGCCAGTAGGCGCCACCAGTGCTCAATAGCTTGAATGCGCCGATCTGACCGGTAGCCGCCACGTGCGGGCCGCGGCACAGATCGATGAAGTCTCCTTGGCTGTACAGGGAGATGGGAGCACTGTCATCAAACCCCTTGATGATCTCCACCTTATAGTGTTCGCCCCGCGCCTCGAAAAATTTGATCGCTTCTTCTTTGGACATCTCCGTGCGCTTGATTGTGAGGTCGCGCTTGATGATGTCTTTGGCGCGAGCTTCAATCCTTTCGAGGTCCTCAGGGGTAAATGGCCGATCGAAGGCAAAATCGTAATAAAAGCTCTCTTCCAATGCCGGCCCGATCGTCACCTGTGCCGTGGGAAAGACTTCTTGTACGGCTTGGGCCATGATGTGTGTGCTGCTATGACGATACACGTCGCGTCCCTCGGCAGAAACAAACGTGAGTGGTTCCACGGTTGCGTCCTCGCGGAGGACGTGTGACAGGTCTGCAGGAACGCCGTTCACCTTGGCCGCAAACACCCCGGCACGGAGCGAATGGCCGGCTTGTGCCAACGCCTCTCCAGCTGATGATCCGGCTGGGACTTGTATGCGAGTTCCGTCGGGGAAGGAAACGTTAATAGGCAGAGCAACCACTCCAATAAGTCCTCTAAGTCAAGTCCTCTAAGTCCTCACAAAAAAAAGGTAGCCCCTCCGATCGATCACGCGAGACGACCGGATGCTACGATGTGCGCATCACCGCGAAGGCATGGTAGGCGCGGACGGTCTTGAACCGTCGACCTCTACCGTGTCAAGGTAGCGCTCTCCCCCTGAGCTACGCGCCTACTCGGAGGCGAATGCTAATACACGGCCGCCAAGGGTGTCAAGGAAACCCAACGAAAAGGCGGCTGTCCACGTCATTTACGTGGGACAACCGCCATCACTCGTGAGCAAGGCTCTTGTCACACAGTCGGTGAGTCTTACTTCACCGCAGCCTTCAGCTCTTTGCCTGCAGAAAATTTCGGAATACGAGCGGCAGGTATCTTCAGTGCTTCGCCGGTACGAGGATTCCGACCCATTCGAGCTCTTCGCTTTGCGACGGTAAACGTGCCGAAATTGACAAGCGTCACACGATGTCCCTTCTTCAACGAGGTGGTCACAGCTCCGGTAAACGCTTCCAAGGCGGTTGTAGCGGCGACTTTTGTGATCCCCGCGGTGGCAGCCATCTTTGCGATCAACTCCTCTTTGGTCATTTCACCCCTCCTTTGGTTGTGAGACCCTGTGTGGATTGGTCAGGCGATGGAAGCTGCCTGGTTAGCATAACGTTCGTACGGGATAGCAGGACATGAGTGTGAACGGTCAGTATGTTCTCGCGCGCTTTACGGGAATGTGGAGGTCCTGAATTTTTCTTCGGAGTGTATTTCGATTGAGTCCGAGAAGTTCGGCCGCCTGGATCTGGTTTCCTTTGGTTTCTTTTAAGGCCAATGTAATCAGCGGGCGCTCGACTGCCGAAATGAGCATGGGGTGAAGATTGCGCGCGGAGCCGTTACGCATGCCTTTCACAAAATCTTCGACTTTATGTTCCAAAAAGGTTTCCAGACAAAGTGCCTGGCCGGCTCCGTTGGACTGAGGCTTCGGCATTTGCAATAGGCTGGACGTCCGCTTCAATACCGGTCGTGACCCAGTGACGATCAGCGTGCGAGCCGGATCTATCCCATGCAGCTGTTTCAAGATCTCGCTGCTGGGCGCTTGCCGGGTGGATTCTACAACGACTGCATCAAACGTTCGTTTGTGAGCATCTTTTGGCAGGGTCGAGACATCCTTGGCGGATGTAATATTCGCATCCCGAAAGACGTCCTTATACTGATCCTGTATCTCGGGATCGCCGCTGAGTATGAGCACGTTGACGGGTGAAGATCGAAGCGACATGAAGGCACCACGCGAAGAAGAGGGCGGAATTATCACCCAGTGGTCGAAGGTTGTCAATGAAGAAATCGGTGAATTGGTGTCTGCTCTCTGCGTCGAACTAATGCAAGCATTCTGTCGGTGCAATTTTGTCAACGTCTGCAAACCTATGCCGGACGGGAGATAACGACCGGTAGGCAACCGATGGGGGTGAAGAAGCATGGTTGACCACGGAGATTATTTTCGAACGAAGCATGAACAGTATCACGAAAGAAATTCTTGCGAGATCGTCCCACTCTCTTTCATGTGTGTTGTATTCTCAGGTGATGAATGTCGTGAGATGCAGAGCGGAGTAACCGAGTGGGGACACAGACTCGATATCTTTGCACCCCGCCCCGGCAGAAATCGACATCAACACTGTACGAACTTGACAGTCTTCTCTCCAGCATTGTATAAAGGTAGTGGTTATAAATCCCTATCGGAATACTCAAGAATGAAGGTTTCCCTGCGGGCGACTTACGGGATCATTGCCGCTGTGGATCTTGCTCTTCACGATGATGATGTACCCGTTCAAGCCAAGACTATTGCCCGACGGCAAGGCATTCCGGCACGTTTTCTCGAGCAGGTGCTGCACGCGATGAAGAAGGCCGGCCTGGTAGTGAGTCATCGTGGTGCACAAGGAGGATATGCCTTGAACCGAAAGCCTCAGGACCTCTCGCTTGCAAGCATTCTTGAAGTCTTGGAGGGGCCTCTGACCGAAACCAATAGTCGGGAGCGCAGAATTCCCGGAGCCCGTGCCCAACGACAAGATGCTCTGCTGGCTCATGTCTGGGACCGGATCAAGCAGGCTGAGCTGAACATTCTGGCAGAGATTACGGTCGACCAATTGGCAAGCCGACAACGACAACTCGAACAGCAGCGATCCTTGATGTATCACATTTAGCTCAGTAGGCACGGAGTTGTAGGATTCCGCGCTTATCATGACGAGGTTTACCATGACTCCTCCTGTTGCTGGTCTTCGCGAACCAGTCATCACAACACCGATTCCTTCTCAGATCCTCGAAGAGATCGAAACGTTTGAAGCAGAGGCGCAGCGGTTGCTGTCCGGGGAGCTTTCCGCCGACATCTTTAAGCCATTCCGGCTGCAACATGGCATCTATGGTCAGCGCCAAAGCGGTGTGCAGATGGTTCGTATCAAGATTCCCTTCGGTGGATTGACCGCCAATCAACTGCGACGGATCGCGGAACTCGCCGAGCGGTCGGCGACCGGTGTCGGGCACGTAACCACCAGGCAGGATATCCAGCTGCATTTTGTCGCCCTGCACGATGTCGGACATATGATGCGCGGCCTTGCAGAAGTGGATCTCACCACGCGCGAGGCCTGTGCCAACACTGTTCGCAACGTGACGGCATGTCATCTGGCAGGCATCTGCCAGGGGGAAGTATTCGATGTGACACCATATGCCAAAACGGTTGCGCTGCATCTGTTGCGGAATCCGCTAAACCAGAGCCTGCCGAGAAAGTTCAAGATTGCCTTTTCCGGTTGCCGGACAGACTGCGCGTTGACGCCCATTCACGATGTCGGGCTTCTCGCGGCCAAACGAGAAGACGGGGTCATCGGTTTCCGTATGGTTGCCGGGGGAGGGTTGGGATCCGCACCGCGCATCGCGCAGGTGTTACGTGAATTCACTCCGATGGAGGAATTGATTCCGTCGATTGAGGCAGTCCTCAAAGTGTTCGATACGCTGGGAAATCGAAAGAATCGTCACAAGGCCCGTATGAAATTTGTCATTGAGAAGCTTGGGTTCGAGGAGTTCAAGCGTCGCTGGGAACAGGCCTACAACGCAATGGGCTATAAGGTACCATCGACAGAGCCTATTCGACTGGTGCAGCATCATGATGAACCTCCACTGCTGATGCCCGACAGGTTGAACGGATCGGGCGCTCATGTGAATGGAAACGGAACAGGGGAAGCGCCGCCTTCATCAGCGTTTGCTGCGTGGAAGCGGACGAATGTCATCCCTCAGAAACAACCGGGATTCGCTGCGGCCGTGATTAAGCTGCCGATGGGCGATCTCACGACGGACCATATGTATATTCTGGCGGACCTTGCGGAGCGCTATTCCAACGGAAATATCAGAACGACGATCAATCAAAACATGATCATTCGATGGATTCCCGAATCCGGACTGGCGGAGTTCTATCAAGAACTTGCATCGTATGGACTCGGTGACCCCGGAGCCGAGTTGGTCGAGGACATCATCGCGTGTCCCGGGACCGACACGTGCGGATTGGGCATCACGTCGTCCAAGGGCATGGCTCGGGCACTTGCCGAGGTCTTTCCGGCCGGCCAGGTCCCCGACGATCTCAGCGGCGTCAGTATCAAGATCAGCGGCTGCCACAACTCCTGCGCGCAGCACCATATTGCCACCATCGGGTTGCATGGCGTGGGGAAACGTCTCGGTGACCGCGTGGCTCCGCATTATGAACTGCACCTGGGAGGTCAGGTAAACGGGACGGCCAAGATCGGCCAGATGACCGTCAAGTTGCCGGCGAAAAGCGTTCCTGCGGCTATCGAACATCTGATCGAAGTCTATCGTCGTGATCGAGTGCTCAACGAAGGATTGCCGGCATTTATTACCCGAATCGGCAAGGTCAAGCTCAAGGAGGAACTCATCCCCTACACGATTGTTCCGGCTTACGAGGACGATGCGACCTATTATTATGATTGGGAAGGAGAGCAGGAGTTTATCCTTGAGGATCTGGGACCAGGAGAGTGCGCAGGGGGCGCCCTCGAGATGATCGACAATCGCATGCTTGAAGCGGAGCAGGAGCTGTACCAGGCTCGCTTGCTCATCGAGAAACATCAGTATTCAGTGTCGGTCAATAAATCGTACCGTGCCGTCCTGGCTGCCGCGAAAGCGCTGCTTGTGACAGAGGGAATCGATCCGGCCACCGATGCAGACACGTTTCAGGAATTCGAACAACGACTCGCGGCCAAGGGAATCGTACCGGCCGTCTATAAGGCGCTGGGGTCGCATGTCGGCGATTTGGGGCCCAAAGATTCGACGCCGTCCTTTGCTGCCGAAAAGATGAGTTTTGCCAAAGCATTCGTCGATGTCTGCCGTGTTGCGACAGAACAACTGGGCAAGGACCTGAAGCTCAGTCAAGTCAATGGGGAGGCAGAGCAGCCGGCTCCCGTTCAGAAGCCGCAACAGGCGCCTCCGGCGGTCGTCATGTCCACCACCGCTGCATCGGCAACGGCTCCCGTGTACGACCTGCGCGGCGTCGCCTGCCCTATGAACTACGTGAAGACCAAACTCAAGTTGGAGATGATGGATGCCGGAGAAACACTCGAGGTGTGGTTGGATGCCGGCGACCCCATCAGGAATGTCCCGATGAGTGTGCGGAACGACGGGCACAAGATCATGAAGGAAGAACCGTTGGATCAAGGCGCGAAGCATTTCAAGATTCTGATCGAGAAAGTTGAAGCGTAGAAGAGCTGGCAGAGAGTGATGAGGAGCATGTGATTGAGCAAGGTCGGCCGGCACGTCCAGCGGACGAGGTATTGAAAGCGCTCAGCGATTCGCTGGAATCCAAGCAGCCGTGGGAAATCCTCGAGTACGCGTTACGACAGTATGCGCCGAACATTATTCTGGCCTGCAGCTTCGGAGCCGAGGATGTGGCCTTGATCGACATGATCCACCGGATCGACCCCAAGACCGCATTGTTCTACCTCGATACCGATTTCTTATTTCCCGAAACTCACGACGTGAAACGACGACTCATTGACCGGTACGGTCTGCAGCCGGTGCAAGTTCTAGAGATCAAGTCGCTGCTCACCCCCGAGCAGCAAGCTGTCCAATATGGTGATGCCTTGTGGACTCGCGATCCCGATCGGTGCTGTGATCTTCGCAAAATCGAACCACTGGCACGTACCCTGAAACACTACGCCGCGTGGATCACAGGCATTCGCCGTGATCAGGCGCCGACCAGGGCGAACGCCGGGCTGGTCGAATGGGATCGTAGGTTTCAGCTCGTCAAAGTGAATCCGTTGGCGCGCTGGACGAGCGAAGATGTGTGGACCTATATCCGGCTTCACGAAATCCCCTATAACCATCTGCACGACCGCAACTATCCGAGCATCGGGTGCACCCATTGCACGGCCCCTGTCCTGCCAGGCGAGGATCCGCGCTCCGGACGATGGAAGAATTCCGGCAAGACCGAGTGCGGGTTGCACAAAGCGAACTGAGGACCGCTGATCCAACGATGGCTTCCCTTCTGTCCATGCAACAGCTTATTGCCAAAATCGCGAAGGGTCACAAGACCGCGAAGGATCTGACGTGGGAAGAAGCCAAGCAAGCGATGCGGCTGATCATTGAAGGAACGGCCACGCCTGCCCAGATCGGTGCATTTCTGGTCGCGATGCGTTTCAAAGCCGAGTCGGTCACGGAGTTGGCCGCCTTCACGGCGACGGCACGACAATACGTGCCACCGATCGCGATTCCGTCCGGCCTGTCTGTCGTGGATGTTCCGACCTATGCCGGTAAGCAAGAGACCTTTCATGTCATCGTCCCGGCCGCGATCGTCGCGGCTTCTGCGGGAGCGGTGATCCTCATGCACGGGTCCGAGGGGCCGCCCGATCGTCGCGGGACGAGTCCGATTCTCCAAGGCCTCGGAGTTCCGATTGGCCTCGGCTCGCAGCAGATCGGCCCTGAGTTGGAGAGAAAAGGATTCGCCTATCTCGACCTCGCGCTGTATCACCCTCCGGTGAGCCGGTATCTGGAGATGCGCCAGGAGCTGGGGGTGAGGAACCTTTTTCATCCGGTGGCGCGGATCCTCAATCCGGCACGTGCGGCGTCGCAAGTCATCGGACTGTCGCATCCGCCTTATTTTGAAAAGACGGCGGAAGCGCTGCGCATGCTGGGCGCGAGCCGGGCACTGATTCTTCGAGGGGTTGAAGGCGATCCCGAATTGTCGATTGCTGCGATCACCAGAGTCCTGGAACTACGGGACGAGCGCATCACTCCGACCGCCTTCCATCCAAAGGATGCCGGACTTGTCCTCGGCTCGTTTCGCGACATGGCAGGCTTTCCCAAGGAGCACTCCGAGAAAGAAGCGGAGTTCGTGAAGCGGTTGCTCAAGAACGAGATCCAGGGCGGTCCGAAGGAGTGGCTCCTGCTCAATGCCGCCACATTGCTCTATGCAGCGGGAAAGGGTGCCACGATTTCAGCGTGTCTCGCGAGTGCGCGGCAGGCCCTGGATTCGGGGGCAGCGGCTCAGAAGCTCCACGATCTCGCAGGACGAGAGGCAGGCTCTTCCTGTTCTTCGGGCCGACGGGTGACCGCACCGGGTGTAACGGGGGCGCGATGAAACATTTGCGTCAACTCGAAGACCAGAGTGTGTATATCCTCCGAGAGGCCTACAAGCATTTTGACAATCTGGCGATGCTATGGTCGATGGGGAAAGATTCCACAGTGCTGCTATGGCTGGCACGGAAGGCCTTTTTCGGACACGTCCCCTTCCCGTTGCTCCACGTCGATACGAGCTATAAGATTCCCGCCATGATCGAATATCGGGATCGACTCGCGCGGGAATGGCGTTTGAATCTGGTCGTGGGACAGAACAGGGAAGCGTTGGCCGCGGGCATGAATCATACGTTGGGACGCGTGGCCTGTTGCACGGCCTTGAAGACGAACGGACTCAAGCAACTCATCGAAGAACGCGGGTATACGGGGATCATTCTCGGGGTGCGGGCGGATGAAGAGGGGACGCGTGCGAAAGAACGGTATTTTTCTCCGCGAGACAAGCACGGAGATTGGGATTTTCGCGACCAGCCGCCTGAACTGTGGGATCAATTCAAGACGACGTTTCCCCCCGGAACGCACGTTCGTATCCATCCGTTGTTGGATTGGACGGAGATCAACATTTGGGAGTACATCAAATACGAAAACATTCCCTTCATGGACCTCTATCTGGACAAAGGCGACGGCACGCGTTATCGAAGTCTTGGCTGTGCGCCCTGCACGACGCCCATCCGATCGACTGCCAAAACGGTGGACGATATCATTGAGGAGCTACGACATACGAATGTGGCGGAGCGGGCGGGACGGGCGCAAGATGAAGGTCGCGGCATGGAGTTGCTTCGCAAAGATGGATACATGTGAGGCGATGAAGGTTCCATAGGCAACTGCCGCGTGGTGGAATCTTGCTTGCGGATCGCATTCGAAGGTAACGGTCAGATGAATGCCAGTGTAACCGACCGAGCCGAAACATTGAACATCGTCATCGTCGGCCATGTTGACCATGGAAAGTCGACGTTGTTGGGCCGTTTGTATGCGGACACGGGGTCCCTCCCTGAGGGCAAGCTTGAAAAAGTGCAGGCCATCTGTCGTCAGCAGGGCAAAGAATTTGAGTACGCGTTCCTGTTCGACGCGTTTCTTGAAGAGCAGGAGCAGGGGATCACGATCGATACGGCGCGAACGTTTTTTATCTGGAACGGGCGACAGTACATCATCATCGATGCGCCGGGACACAAGGAATTTCTGAAGAACATGATTTCCGGCGCGGCGCGCGCCGAAGCCGCTCTACTGCTCATCGATGCGCTCGAGGGGGTGAAGGAACAATCCAAGAAACATGGCTATCTGCTTTCCCTTCTTGGAGTCAGGCAGTTTGTCGTGGTCGTCAACAAGATGGATCTGGTCGGCTACCGGCAAGACGTCTTCGAAGGCATTGAAAAGGAGTACCGCGAGTATCTGGATCAATTTAGGGTTGCGCCAAGTTGCGTGATACCGGTGAGCGCGAAACTCGGGGATAATATTGTCACGCGCAGCGAACCGCTGTCCTGGTACCGTGGTCCGACCGTCCTGGAAGCCTTAAGCCGCTTTCAAAAGGAGGCGGCGCGATCCGAGCAGCCGCTTCGTTTTCCGATTCAAGACGTGTACAAATTCGACGTCCGGCGAATCCTCACCGGGCGAATTACGTCAGGGCGGCTGCGAGTCGGCGAGCGACTTGTTTTTTCTCCGTCCAACAAGACGGCCAACATCAAATCGATCGAGGCTTTCAACGTCGAGCCCCCTCAGGCGGAGGCGCATGCCGGACAATCGGTCGGGATCACGCTGGATGAGCAGATCTTCGTCGAACGGGGAGAGGTGGCCTCACACCAAGAGACCTTGCCGCTGGTGTCCTCTGTTTTCAGAGTCAACCTTTTCTGGTTGGGCAAGCGACCGCTTGAACGCGGCCGGAAGTATGGTATCCGCCTGACGACCCGTGAAAGTGAGTGCGAAGTGGCCACGATCCATCGGATCATCGATACCACCGACCTCGATCAGCAACAGGGTGGTACCTCGGTTGCGAAGAATCAAGTGGCCGAGGTGACGTTGCGTACGAAAACTCCCATTGCCTTCGATCTTTCATCCTCCTTTGAATCGACCGGACGATTCGTGCTTGTCGATGACTACGATATCGCCGGCGGTGGGATCGTCACAGAGTTCGGCCATGACGAACAGGAGCTCCTGCGCGAGGAAGCGCGCCAGCGTGATTTTGCCTGGTTACGGGGTGAAGTCAGCAGCGAGGATCGGGCCAGACACTACGGACACCGGGCCGCCATCGTGTTGTTCACCGGTTCGACCCAGACGGGGAAAACGTTTCTTGCCAGAAAAGTAGAATCCCTCCTGGTCGCGGACGGACGACATGCCTATTTGCTGGATGGGGAGAACCTACTCCACGGTCTTGATGCAGACCTGTCGGTTACAAATGCCGCCGATGCAGCCGAGCGGATTCGTCGCTACGGAGAGGTCGCCCGGCTCCTGATCGATACGGGTTTGGTCGTTGTCTCGACGAGTAAAACCTTTGGAATCGCATACCAGCAGATGGCTCAGATGATACGCACGCTCGTCCATCCGGCGCCGGTGATCGCCGTGCATATGAGCCAGTCCGACGAAGAGGCGCCGCATGAGACTGATCTGCATTTCTCCGGACCCAAAGATTTTGATGAAGCCGGCCGGCAGATCATGGAGGAATTGAAGCGGCGGGGTATCCTGGCCGAATCGATCGGGACCCGCCCGACGTTCCAGTATTCGATTTAGAATGATCTCCCAGCGCATCCTGCCGGTTTGACTCTGCAGAAATCCTTGTGATACCGTTCTTTTTCTAACTTTGGGTGGATGATTATGGCAATGGCCGCCGAGAAAGATCTCAAAGCAATCCTGAGTAAACTGCAATACTCGGACGATGCAAAAGTCGTCCAGCAGATCACCGACCAGATGCGCCAGGTTCAGGCCAGAATGGCCGGGGTGAAGCAGAAGCTGGTCGTCATGAGCGGAAAGGGCGGTGTCGGGAAGAGCATGACCACCGTCAATCTCGCTTTGGCATTCGCGCGGCTGGGTGCCCGGGTCGGGGTGCTTGACGTGGACTTGAATGGACCTTGCGTGCCCCGAATGCTGGGAATGCACGGTCGATCGCTCACCATGACCCCGGAGGGGGCTGTGCCGCCGGTTGGTCCACTCGGGATCAAGGTCGCATCCATGGATTTTTTCCTGGATGCTGCCTCACCGGTGCGCTGGAAGGGGCCCATGGACTTGAGTCCGGTGTGGCTCGGCCTCATGGAAATGAATGTGATTCGAGAGTTTCTCGCCGACGTGGTGTGGGGAGAGCTCGATTATCTCCTTGCAGACCTTCCGCCAGGCGCAGCGGCCGACAAGCCTCCGGTGATCGCCGGCTTTATCCCTGATTTGGCCGGGGCGATTGTCGTGACGACTCCTTCCGAAGTCGCCTCGGATGTCGTGCAGAAGTCAGTGACGTATGCTCGAGATATGGGTATCCGCGTCCTGGGGATTGTGGAAAACATGAGCCAGTACCGATGTCCGACGTGCGGATCAGAGCATGAGTTGTTCGAGGGCAATACCGACGCCATGTGCGAGGCACTCGATCTCCCGCTGCTGGGGCGGATCCCTTTCGATCGCACGCTTGCCCGCACGTTCGACAAGGGGGTGCCTCTGCTCGACGCAGGATATCCTACGATTCAAAAGTACCAGGAGATCGTCGGCCGGATACAATCCTTGTTGAACTATAAGAAAGTATTGGCCGAGAAACTGTAGGCGCCGGTCCTACCGGTCCTAAAGGGGGACGTTATGAAATTTGTGTGTCTGAACTGCGAAACTTACATGAACTTCGAAAAGGTTGAAAAGCCGGGAGAAGGTTCTCTTGGCGTATTCTTTGGGTGCCCCTCCTGCCAGGCAAAATTCTCCATGGTGACCAATCCCGGCGAAACCCAGATGGTCGCCTCCCTTGGCGTCAAACTGGGAGGTCGTTCTGCGGCTGCGGAGCCATTCGAGATGACGCGAGGAACCCTTAAGGATGAAGCCATGGCTGGGCGTGGCGAAATGGCCGCGTATTTGAACGAAAAGATGCAGGGAAGACAGCCGGCTGCCGCGCCCGCTCATGCTGCGCCGACCACTCCTCATTCCGTTCAAGAAACGGCAAAAGAAGGTGAAAAGACGAGCGGTTGCCCGTTCTCTGCCATGGTGGCCGAGATGGGGTTGACGACATCGGGGAAGCCTCAGAATGGTGGAGGGCAGCCGGAGTTCACCTGGACACCTGATGCCCAGGAGAAGCTCAACCGGTTGCCGTCATTCGTGAAGCCGATGGTGCAGGGTAGCGTTGAAGCCTTTGCGCGCAAACAGGGGTACAAGAATATCACGCTCCAAGTCATGGATGATTCGAAAAACGATTCACCCAACGGAGTGGCGTGGACTCAGGATGCCGAGCATCGACTGGACAATATTCCTGATTTCATCCGACCGATGGCCCGTCGTGAGATTGAGCGCCTCGCCAAGGAGCGCGGCCTCTCGACGATTACAGCCGAGGTCATGGATGAGGCAAAGGACAAGTTCATGAAGTTCATGTGAAGCCTTACGACATGGACGAGACAGGTGCGAGGCCCATTCGGGGCGCCGGATGGGCTTTTCGATTATGTCGGTTCGATCACCCTCCTAATCCCCACACATGGCAACGAGAAGTATGGTGCGTATGCCTGGTGTTGTGCCTGGTGTTGTTTTCGGCTGCGGGCACGATGTGCGTACCGTTTCAGGTGGCGGCAGAATCCGGGCCCGATGCGAGCGCGCACAATCATCATTGGCACGGTAGTTCAGCGTCGATCTGGGAAGGTTCTCCACAGGGGGTAGCCTATTCCGAGTTCAATCATCATCTGGCCGGAGCATTCCTCCTGCTCATCGGTTTGAGTGAGTTCAGGCAAATCTGGGGTCTTCCCTTTCTGCTCTGGACCCGCTTGTTTCTTCCCGTGGGCCTGCTGGGAGCCGGCGTGTTTTTACTCATCTGGAGTGATCATGAAGCCTGGCCGATCGGGTCGTTGACCTTCACGCAAACTTTCTTCGGGCATGATCCGGAGATCTTGCAGCACAAAGCATTCGGGGTGTTGTCATTGGGTGTGGGTACCACGGAATTGCTCCGGAGGCTTGGACGTATCGAAGGTCGCAGGTGGGCCGTGCCGCTCCCGCTTTTCGCGGTACTGGGGGGGCTCATGCTCTTCGGCCACATGCATGGAGCCCATCCCTCCGCCCATAAGATTCAGATTCATCATACGATCATGGGCCTTCTGGCGATGACGGCCGGTTCGTCGAAGTTTGTCTCAGGTTGGCTGCGAGGAAGCCGATCGACGAATGTTCCACAGAGTGAAGCGACGGCTATTCCTCGGTGGGATGTGGCATGGTCGGTTCTTATCCTCGCCATCGCGATCCAGCTTCTCCTCTACTCCGAATAAGCAATTCGACCAGTTGCATCACTGCAAACGAGCCTCTACCGACTCGTTGACACCTCTCTCCAGACTGTGTTAGCTGTACCCCTTCGGCACACTTGCAAGCGATCAATGAGCGTGGTCGTGTCATGCAGGTGTGTTCAAAAATTATTGTCGGACTCGAAGGAGATGACATGGGTGGCCACAGCCACTGGGCGACGATCAAACGGCACAAATCGGCCCAGGATGCGAAACGCGGCAAGGTTTTTACACGCATCATCCGAGAATTAACCATCGCCGCCCGGCAGGGTGGTGACCCTGATGGGAACCCCCGTCTACGCCTGGCTGTTTCAAAGGCCAAGGAAGCCAACATGCCGGGTGACACGATGAAGAAGGCCATCCAGCGTGGAACCGGTGAATTGCCCGGCGTGACGTATGAAGAGTTCTCGCTCGAAGCCTATGGCCCTGGAGGGACGGCCCTTCTGCTTGAGATTACCTCAGACAATCGCAATCGGACGGTCGCTGAAGTCCGGAACCTCCTGACGAAAAATGCCGGGAATATGGCGGAGGCAGGGGCGGTAGCGTGGCAGTTTCATAAAAAGGGCATTCTGGTCATCGAAAGGGGAAAAATCGAGGAGGACCAGCTTTTGTCGCTTGCCCTGGAAGCCGGAGCGGAAGACGTCAAGGTTACGGATAAGGCCTTCGAGGTTCTGACCAGTCCCCACGATTTCGAAGGCGTCAAGAAGGCCCTGAGCGATACCCATCTCGACTTCAGCCTTGCGGAGGTTAATTTTATTCCGCAGAATACGATTCGTCTCGATGAACGACCTGCCGAACAGATGCTCAAATTGATGGAAGTGCTTGATGAGCATGATGATGTTCAGAAAGTACATGCCAATTTCGATATCTCGGACGAGGTTATGGAAAAGATGGCTGCAGCAGCCGGGTAAAGCGGCCTCCGGCATGGCGGATGCAGCGCAGCCTCGGCAATTGACTCGCCCGGCATGATCGCCTTACTGACGGGCCGCGTGGCCTTCAAGGCGCCCACACACCTGACGCTCGATGTCCAAGGCGTCGGATATGAAGTCTTTATTCCCCTCAGTACCTATTACGCGCTCTCCGACCTTCACGAGAACGTGACCCTCAATATCCACACGCATTTGAGGGAGGACGCCATACAGTTATTCGGCTTTTTGACGGCGGCTGAAAAGGAATCATTCCTTCTCCTCACAGCGGTATCAGGCATTGGTCCAAAACTGGCGTTGAGTGTCTTATCCACCCTGCCGGTTCCGGACCTCATGTCGTCCATCCAAGCCGGGAATATAGAGAAACTGGCCACAGTCCCGGGGATCGGCAAGAAGTCCGCCGCCCGCATCGTGCTCGAACTCAAAGAGAAGGCATCACGATTTCAATCTCTTCCAGTATCGGGGGCGATGGCCGCATCCTCGACTGCCGGGAATCCGGTGTTCGAGGACGCTCTTTCAGCGCTCGTCAATCTTGGATATCGTGCGCAAGATGTGAAGGAGGTCCTCAAGCGTCTGTCGAATGACACGCGCTCATTGTCACTACAAGATGTGATTCGCGAGGCCCTGAAGGAGTTGGCAAGGAGGTGAGCATCATGAGCACGACTGTCTTTGTGGTACGCATATTCCTCGTCATCATGTTTTTGATGTTTGGAATCGGCATTGACCATGGCATAGGCGCTGAGCAAGCCGACGAAGTGAAAACGATACGAAAAACCTGTGGCAGCTGCCCAGACGGATATGCAACGACTGGGGTCGTGAACGCACCGGAAGTATGCAAGGATGGTGATTCCACCTTGGTCCAATGCGTTCCTCTAGGCGCATCCATGCTGGCGGTTTGCGGTCCATGCCCGGATGCCTATACTGAGATCGGGCGATCAAACGTTCCCGCCCGGTGCGGCGGAAAAGACAGCGGCCTGCTTTCTCAATGCCAGTTGCAGCAGGCAGGGGGCACGACCTTGCCTGATCCCAGTCAAGGCGGGGTGGTGTGTCCTCCGAACTGCGGATCGACGGGTGTGCCGGGACAGGGCGCCATGCCGCCGCCTCCGAAATTCAGGCCGGCGCCCGAGACCAAGTAACGAACCTGTCATCAAGAAGCCTCTTCATGTCTGATCGGATGATGGCCAATCACGTGTCGGATGAGGACCGAGGTCTCGAAGCCGCATTGCGTCCTCAGACGCTGGATGAATACGTTGGGCAAGAGCGAATGAAGGATTCGTTGCGGATCTGTATCGAGGCGGCCAAGCGCCGCGGTGAGTCTCTCGACCATGCTATCTTTTACGGACCGCCGGGACTCGGAAAAACGACTATTGCCCATATCATCGCCCGAGAAATGGGAGTCGCGATCCGATCGACCTCCGGTCTTGTGCTCAACCACGCAGGCGATCTTGCCGCCATCCTCAGCAACATGCAAGAACGGGATGTGCTGTTCATCGATGAGATTCATCGTCTGCCCGCTTCGGTCGAGGAGGCTCTCTATCCCGTCATGGAAGACTACCAATTGGACCTCGTGATCGGACAGGGTCCGTCCGCTCGCACGATCAAGCTGGATTTGCCCCGGTTTACCCTGGTTGGAGCGACAACCAAAGCCGGGGCGCTGACGTCGCCGTTACGCGACCGGTTCGGGTTGGTTCATCGGTTGGAGTTCTATGCTCCGGATGAACTGGAGACGATCGTGATCCGGTCAGCCTCGCTGTTGAATGTGGGAATTGACCCTGGGGGAGCGACAGAAATCGCCCGACGTGCCAGGGGGACTCCCCGTATCGTCAATCGGTTGATCCGGAGAACGAGGGATTATGCCCAGATCAAGGCAGAAGGGCACGTGACAAAAATGGTGGCTGAAGCTGCCTTGACCTGGCTCGGTGTCGATAGCGCGGGTTTTGACGAAATGGATCGCAAGATTCTCCTCACCGTCATGGAAAAGTTTGGCGGAGGCCCTGTCGGCATCGAATCTCTCGCTGCCGCGGTACAGGAGGATAGGGGCACGCTTGAGGATGTCTATGAACCCTACCTGATTCAAGCAGGCGTGCTGGAACGGACTGGGCGCGGCAGGCAAGTGACGCGATCGGCGTACGACCACTTCAGGAAAACCAAAGATCTTCTTTCTTTCTCCGGCGAAGCATAGACCCCTCCAAGTCATTGAATCCGCTGGGCTATCATTGCAAACGGTGACATGTTTCCTGTAGGATGTTCGCTTGGCTTTACATCAGATGAGGATCCCGCTGCCAGGAAGAATTGCTGTCCCTGCCCGGGGACTCCGCGGAAGGGAGCAGTCCCAATCATGTCAAAGGACTTGCAGGGCTACCGGCAGGAGATCGACCGTATCGACGACGAACTCCTCCGTCTGCTGAATGAACGCTCAAAGAGCGTCATCGAAATAGGAAAACTCAAGAAGCTGAAAGACTCCGAGGCCCATCTTCACACGCCGGCGAGGGAGGCGGAGATCATCGATCGCCTCACGAAGCGCAACACCGGTCCGTTCCCCACGGATGCCATCCGGCCGCTCTACCGGGAGATCATGTCCGCTTCTCTCTCATTGGAAGGCCCGCAAAAAGTTGCCTATCTAGGGCCCCGAGCGACCTTTACACATATGGCCTGCATGCAGAAGTTCGGGGCTTCCGCCCAATACGTACCCGTCAATAGCATTAAGGAGGTCTTCAGCGAAGTGGAGCGTGGGCGCGCAAACTTCGGGGTCGTTCCGATCGAGAATACGACGGAAGGGGTGGTGAACTATACACTCGACATGTTCATAGACTCCAACCTTCTCATCTATGGGGAGGTGTTGCAGGAAGTTGCGCACCATCTCCTTTCGAAGAGCGGAGTGATTGCAGATATCAAGAAACTCTATTCCCATCCCCATGCCATTGCGCAATGTCGCAGCTGGCTGGAAACGAATCTTCCCCACGTGGCGGTGTCTGAGGTAGCCAGTACGGCTCGTGCGGCAGAGTTGTGCCTTGATGAGGCGTCGGCTGCGGCCATTGCATCGGAGCTGGCCTCGCAACTGTATGGTCTGAAAGTCATTACCGCCCGCATTGAGGACAACATGAACAATTTTACCCGTTTTTTGGTCCTCTCACAGAAGCCGCCTGAGCGCACTGGTCGGGACAAGACCTCGCTGATGCTGTCGATCAAAGATAAAGTCGGCGCGCTCTATGATCTCCTGCGGCCGTTCGCCTCGCACGGGCTGAACATGACCAAGATAGAATCACGGCCCTCCCGTCGTAAGGCCTGGGAGTATCTCTTCTTCGTGGATATTGAGGGCCATATGGACGAAGAGAAACTTAAGAAGGCGATGGAAGAGGTCAAGAGCCGGTGCCTGTTCATGAAGATTCTGGGATCATACCCGGCGCATAGTTGATGTGATGACGTTGAACGTCCATCCAGACATCCTATCGCTCACGCCTTACGTTCCGGGTAAGCCCGTCGAAGAGCTCCAGCGGGAACTCGGCTTGTCACGGGTCGTGAAGCTCGCCTCCAACGAAAACCCGATTGGTCCCTCACCCAAAGCCCTGGCGGTGCTGAGCGAGGCCGCATCCACGTTGAACCGGTACCCCGACGGCGGCGGGCATCAACTTCGTACGGCTCTGGCCGGCAGATGGAAAGTTGACCTGGATCAGGTGATCCTGGGAAACGGGTCCGATGAAATTCTGGGATTGCTTGCCCGGACATTTATCGCACCCGGCGACGAGGCCGTCATGGCCGATCACACATTCGTGATTTATAAGATGGAAGTAAAAGCGGCGCATGGCGTGGCGATCGAAGTTCCCCTTCGGGATGGACGACATGACCTGGCTGCGATGACCGATGCCATCACAGAGAAGACCAAGCTCCTATTCATTTGTAATCCGAACAACCCTACCGGGACGGCTGTTGGAAAGGATGACATTGGGAGGCTGATGGCGCGGGTGCCCGACCACGTGCTGGTGGTGTTCGACGAAGCCTACTACGAATACGTCCGTCTTCCGGATTTTCCGGATACGCTCGCCTATGTGAAACAGGGCCGGAATGCCATTGTGTTAAGAACCTTTTCGAAGATCTATGGCCTGGCAGGGCTCAGAATTGGCTATGGGCTGACGACACCGGAGGTCACGAATTACTTGAACCGCCTTCGGCCGCCCTTCAACGCGAATAGCCTGGCCCAGCGTGCGGCCCTTGCCGCGCTGGAGGACGAGGACCATCTCGCGCATAGTCGGGCTCTGAACAAAACAGAAATGGAAGAGGTCCGAAGGGGGCTGGAAAGGTTGGGCCTACAGCCGTTGCCGAGTGAAGCAAATTTTCTTTACTTTGATGCCGGAAGAGACGGGCGCCAGCTCTTCAATGCCTTGCTCCGTGAGGGAATCATCATCCGTCATATCGAGGGGCCCATGCTGCGAGTGACGATCGGGTTGCCCGACGAGAACCAACTTTTCCTAGCCGCATTGCAGAAAGTCATGCGGGCCTAGATTTGCGGGAAAGAGAGAACTTGCCATGATTATTGTCTTGCGGCCTGAAGCCAGTGAACGGGAGGTCGATCACATCATCGACCGATTGCGGGAGCTTGGTCTGAAGTCGCATATTTCGACGGGACAGGAACGGACTATCATCGGGGTGATCGGCGACGATCGCATTCTACAGAACCAGCCGCTGACCGCCCTACCGGGTGTCGAGAGCGTGCTTCCGATCCTGGCGCCCTGGAAGCTCGTCAGCCGGGAATTTAAGAAAGATAATACGATCATCGACGTCAACGGCGTGAAAATCGGGGACAAGAAGGTCACGATCATGGCCGGTCCCTGCGCCGTGGAGCGTCTGGAATTGACGGTCGGTATCGCACACGAGGTAAAGTCCGCGGGAGCGACCGTATTACGGGGCGGGGCGTATAAGCCTCGAACATCACCTTACTCATTCCAAGGATTGGGCCGGGAAGGTCTGGATTACCTGCTCGAAGCGCGCAAGCAAACGGGTCTACCCGTCGTCAGCGAGATTCTCGATACGAGAGACATCGAGTTGTTCCTTGAGAAGGCCGATATTATTCAAATCGGCGCCCGAAACATGCAGAATTTTGAGCTTCTGAAAGAGGTGGGGGCGTATGACAAGCCGGTCTTGTTGAAGCGCGGTTTGTCGGCCACGATTAAGGAGTTTCTTCTGTCCGCGGAGTACGTCATGTCGAGGGGAAATCGAAACGTCATGTTGTGCGAGCGGGGCATCCGTACATTTGAGACGCAGTACCGGAATACGTTGGATCTTGCCGCTATCCCAACCTTGAAAGAGTTGTCCCATCTGCCGGTCATCGTCGATCCCAGTCATGCCACAGGCAGATGGAATCTGGTCGCTCCGATGTCTAAGGCCGCCGTTGCAGCGGGGGCGGACGGCTTGCTCATTGAAGTTCATTCCAACCCCGAGTGTGCGTTGTGTGACGGAGAAGAATCGATCAAGCCCACCAAATTCAAGGAACTCATGAAGGACCTCCAGAAAATCGCGACAGCTGTGGACCGGAGTGTGTGAGTGTGAGGAGACGACCCTCTTTAACATGCTTTCCCACGTCCCGATGTGAATGTGAACGATCGCGATGACACCCCATTTTCAGCGTGTGGCAATTATCGGCGTCGGCTTGATCGGAGGTTCGCTCGGGATGATCCTGAGGCGACTGCACCTTGCCGATGAGGTCGTTGGCATCGGGCGTCGGGTCGAAAATCTGAAGATGGCTGTCGAACTGGGCGCGATCGATCGGTTTGTGTCCGACCCCAAGGAGGGCGTGCAGGGTGCAAATTTGGTCGTCCTGGCGACACCTGTCGATACGTACGAGCCGCATTTACGTGATTGGGCGTCCTGCCTTCGGCCCGGCACGATCGTGAGTGATGTCGGAAGTGTGAAGGGTGCCTTGGTGGAACGGGCCGAAGAGTTACTGCCGAAGGTCGTTCATTTTGTCGGCGCCCACCCCATTGCCGGGAAGGAAAAAACCGGAGTGGCCGCGGGGTCGGACCAGCTGTTTCGGGGGGCGCGGTGCGTGCTCACCCCGACCCGCTCGACGGATGTCCAGGCCTTGGCCATTGTGAGGGGCCTATGGGAAACTGCCGGATCGATTGTGTTGGAGATGGACCCGCACCTCCATGACAGGATTCTTGGAGCAGTCAGTCATTTACCGCATGTCGTCGCGTTTGCGCTCATGAATGCGCTGGCCGAGGTGAGAGATTACGGCATCCCTGAACTGGATATCGCCGGTCATTCCGGTGGAGGGTTGCGAGATACCACCAGGATTGCGGCCAGTTCTCCGGAAATGTGGAGAGATATTTTTTTGTGGAATAGAGATAATGTGGTGTCGTTCATTGAAACTTACGAGCGACAACTAGCCGAACTCAAGCGACTCATTCATGCAGGCGATGTTGCGGGGGTGGAGAAGGTGCTCGAACGTGCCAAGCGGGAACGGGAGCTGTTGAGCCATCGGTCCTCCGGACCGGTTTGAATCGGCTATGACGACACTCACGATCACACCCGGTGGACCTCTCAGGGGAACCATTTCAGTTCCGGGTGATAAGTCCATTACGCATCGCGCTATCATCTTGAGTGCGCTCGGCGACGGCCCGACTCCGATCACCGGCTACTGTCGAGGAGAAGATTGTCTCAATACGATGCGAACGTTCAGGGCGCTCGGCGTGCGCGTCGATGAAACCGAGCATCAACTGACTGTCCACGGGAAAGGGATGTGGGGGCTCGGCGAAGCGAATGGTCCAGTCGATTGCGGAAATTCAGGTACGGGGATTCGTTTGTTGACCGGCGTGCTGGCAGGACAGGATTTCTTCACCGTCCTGACCGGCGACCATTCGATCCGGCGACGGCCTATGGGGCGTGTCGTTAAACCGTTACGCGATATGGGGGCCGTCATCGCTGGACGCAAGGGGGGGGAGTTGGCCCCTCTCGCGATCACCGGATCCAAGTTACGGGGGATGATCTGCCAAACTCCGGTTGCCAGCGCCCAAATCAAATCTGCCCTTCTGCTTGCGGCTCTCTATGCGGAGGAAGTGACGAGTGTCACCGAGCCACGACTATCACGTGACCATACCGAGCGATTGTTTGAATACCTCGGGATTCCTTTCATGCGACAGGGCCTTACGGTATCGGTTGAAGGCCGGCCGTCCATTCGGTGGGGGGGCAAAGAGATCTCGGTAGCCGGAGATTTTTCAGCCGCAGCCTTCTTCATGGTGGGCGCTGCGATTGTGCCCGGGTCCGATGTGATGGTCTCCGGAGTGGGGATCAACCCCACTCGGATTGGTCTTCTGCATGTGCTGAAGAGGATGGGCGCCGACATTACCCTCATGAATCAGCGCGAACAGGGCGGGGAGCCGGTGGCGGATCTTAGAATCAGGTCGGCCCCCCTAAGGGGCGTGACCATCGCGGCGGACGAGATCCCGCAGACCATCGACGAATTCCCTATCTTCTGCATGGCTGCCGCGGTTGCCGACGGGCGATCTGAAATCTCCGGCGCCGAGGAGCTCCGGGTGAAAGAGAGCGACAGAATTGCGACCGTGGCGGGTGAATTGCGAGCCATGGGCGCGCACATCACTGAGAAACCAGACGGGATGATTATCGAAGGTCTGGGAAGAGACAACCGGAACGGGTCCCTAGAGGGTGCGCGTTGCACCAGCCATGGTGATCATCGTGTAGCCATGTCTGTGGCAGTTGGTGCGCTGACAGCGGACCATCCTACAAGAATCGATGACGTGGAATGCATTGACACATCGTTCCCCGATTTTCACGGCAAGTTGTTGACTTTGTTGGGCAAATGATCGGAGAGGTTGGAGCGTTGACCGCATCGACCAGGAGAAGCGGCAGACGGAGTTTAATCATCGCAATCGATGGTCCTGCCGGAGCGGGGAAAAGCACAGTTGCAAAATTGCTCGCATCGCGGTTGGGTTACTTGTATCTTGACACCGGCGCCTTGTATCGTGCCATCGCATGGAAGGTGAATTCGACGGGTGTGGACCCGGAAGATTCAGCCGCCGTCGCTGCTTTCTTGCCGCGCACCATCCTCCATATGGAGTGTGCAGGCGATCGCGCCAAGGTCTATGTGGACGGGCAAGATGTCTCGGGAGAACTCAGAACGCCCGCGGTGAGTGAGGTGGCGTCTATTGTCTCTGCCATTCCCGCCGTACGGGAATGGCTTCTGCCCGTGCAACGTCAGATCGGAGCCCCAGGGGGGGTCGTCGCTGAGGGACGGGACATTGGAACGAACGTTTTTCCGGCAGCACACGTGAAGTTTTTCCTGGAAGCCGATCCGGAGATTCGCGCCACCAGGCGACATCGTGAATTTGTCGCAGCCGGTCATGCCGTGCAACTGGAGCAGACGAAACGGGACTTATCAGGCCGTGACGCTCGAGACCGGACGCGGGATGTTGCCCCGCTTGCAGCGGCGCACGATGCTCAACGGATCGACACGTCGGAGATGCCGGCGGAGGAGGTCGTTGAGCACATGCTTGCGGTCATAGCGGCCAAGTGGTGAGTTCAGCGATTTATGGGTTTCTTTGGTTATTGTTTCGGGTACTCGGCTCGATATGCTTTCGGTTCAAGGCGGTTGGATCGGTGCCCCGCACAGGTGGAGTTTTGGTCGCCTCGAATCACACAAGTTTTTTGGACATCCCCCTGTTGGGTTGCGGGATCACACGGCGGGTCTGGTTTCTCGGACGTCATGACCTCTTCCCAATTCCGCTCTTGAACGGGATTCTGCAGTGGCTGGGATGGATTCCTCTACGGGTCGGGCGCCTGGATCGTGGCGCGTTCGGGAAGGCGGCGAGTTTGATCAAAGAGGGTAAGGCTGTCGCTATTTTCCCTGAAGGGACACGTTCCCCGAATGGAGTATTACGGCCGGGCAAACCCGGTATCGGGCTCATCGTCAATCAAACCGGTTGTGCCGTCGTCCCCGCATATGTCAGTGGGACGTACGAAGCATTGCCCGTTGGCGCCTTCTGGCCTAGATTTCCTCGCGTGACGGTGAGCTACGGCGAACCAATGGATTTCTCGGCCGAGCTCCAGCGAATGGAGGGCAAAGCGTTTTACCAACATGTGAGCCGAGCCGTGATGTCCAAGATAGCGGAGCTGGGTCATGTCCCCGCGCCCGGCCATCATTCAGGACAAACCGGCCGGCACGATACTCTCAATCGGAAGTTCACTCCCGAGTCTTGCAATGCTGAGTAAGGCTCGGTGTTTATCACCTTCAGCACCCGGCACGAGCCGGAGGACTAGGAATTTCTCATGAGCACGGTGACAAGACAAGCGGAACCAAAACTGGATCGCAATGCCCTGGCGGCCATGTATGAAGAGACCTTCAGAAATTTCGAAGAGGGAACGATTACAGAAGGTTCTGTGGTGGCCATCGGGAAGGATAAGGTCGTGGTGGATATCGGCTACAAGTCGGAAGGAATGATCGCAGCGGATCAATTCTCCACCGATGAATTGCAGCGACTCAAGGTGGGGGATCGTCTCCAAGTGTATCTGGAAGAGTGTGAAGATGCCGAAGGCAATCTGGTTCTTTCCAAAGAAAAAGCCGACAAGATGAAGATTTGGGAGGAACTGGAAAAGTTGCACAAGGAGGAGAAGAGCATCGAGGGGAAAATTATTTCCCGTATCAAAGGCGGCATGATGGTCGATATCGGCGTCAAGGCATTCCTCCCCGGTTCTCAGATCGATCTCCATCCGGTTCGCGATCTCGACGGGCTGGTCGGCAAGACCTTTCCGCTCAAAATCATCAAGATCAATCATCGGCGCGGCAATGTCGTCGTCTCCCGGCGTGTCTTGCTCGAAGAGTCGAGAGACAAACGGCGCCAAACGACATTGGCTTCCCTCAAGGAAGGCCAATTGATTCATGGCATGGTCAAGAACATCACGGACTATGGTGCCTTCATTGATCTGGGCGGCATCGACGGACTTCTCCACATCACGGATATGTCATGGGGGCGCGTCGGTCATCCGTCCGAATTGTTCCAGGTGGGTGATAAGGTTGAAGTGACGGTTCTCAAATATGATCGCGAGACCGGCCGCATTTCGCTTGGATTGAAACAGAAGAGCGCGGATCCCTGGACCGGCGTCGCGTCGAAATATCCGGTCGGCACGAGGGTGCGCGGCCGGGTGGTGAGTTTGACGGACTACGGCGCGTTCGTCGAATTAGAGCCCGGCGTGGAAGGCCTGGTGCACGTGTCCGAGATGTCCTGGACGCATGAAGTTCGCCATCCATCCCGCGTCGTGTCAGTCGGGGATCAGGTTGAAGCGGCTGTCCTCAACGTCGATCCGGGCAATCGCAAAATATCCCTGGGCATGAAGCAAACGGCTCCGAATCCGTGGGATATGATCGAGGCGAAGTATCCGTCCGGGACCCGCATTGAGGGCAAAGTAAAGAGTTTGACCGACTTTGGCGCATTTGTCGGCCTTGAAGAGGGTATCGATGGTCTCATTCACATCTCCGACATGTCGTGGACGAAGCATGTCAAGCATCCGTCCGAGCTCTTCAAAAAAGGTCAAAAGGTGGATGCGGTCGTCATCCGGATCGACAAGGATAAAGAACGTCTGTCGTTGGGTTACAAACAGCTGAGCCGCGATCCCTGGGAGGATCAGATTCCTGCCCAGTATCGCGTCGGGGATACGGTTGCAGGCAAGGTGAGCAAGATCGCAGACTTCGGCGTATTCGTGGAGCTTGATGGTGATGTGGAAGGCTTGATCCACGTCAGCGAGGTTGGCCTTGATCCGCAAGCCCGCATTGAGGACAAGTTCAAAGTTCAGGATCAGCTGTCGGCCAAGATTATCAAGGTTGACCGGGATGAGCGTAAAATAGCATTGAGTCTTCGGGACCATCAACTGGACACCGAACGTCGACAGGTGGATGAATACCATGCTTCCCAGGGTACCGTTGATCAGAGCCTGGGACGTGCCGCAAAACAAAACCGGAAACGTGGAGATGGGGACGAGTAATGATTCTTCCGAGGCGCTCTCCGCGCATGTCCGACTACACTGAGAGGTTCAGGGATTGCACATGAGTGAAGACACACCACCAACTGCCGGGCAGAAGCGTAGGATACTGCGACGCGTCTTCTGGATTGTGGTGATCGGGATCGGTGCCGTTGTCCTGATCAATGCATTATTCCCCGACCTCGATTTCTCGGGAGAGAACCGCATTGCGCTGATCCGCCTCGAGGGGGTGATTCTCGATGCGCAAACGACGATCGGAGACCTGAAGCGATTTAGCGAGAATCCCCTGGTGAAGGCGATCGTCTTACGTATCGATAGTCCTGGTGGAGGCGTGGTCCCTTCACAGGAGATACACGACGCGGTGAAACGGGTACGCAGCAAGAGCAATAAAGCCGTGATCGCATCGATGGGAACCGTCGCAGCTTCCGGAGGGTATTACATTGCTGCGGCAAGCGATCGTATCATCGCCAACCCTGGAACATTGACCGGAAGCATCGGGGTGATCATGGAGATGGCCAACGTCGAGGGATTGCTCAAGAAGATCGGGGTGGAGGGGGTTGTCATCAAGAGTGGTCGGTTTAAGGATGTGGGCTCTCCGCTCCGCAAGATGAGTGATGAAGAACGCAAGTTGTTACAATCCGTCATGGACGATGTGCATCAGCAGTTTATTCAGGCGGTCGCAGACGGGCGATCGTTGGAGGTGTCCGAGGTCGCGCCGTTGGCGGACGGTCGTATTCTCACCGGCCGTCAGGCAAAGGATGCGAGACTCGTCGATGAGTTGGGCGATCTAGAAGACGCAATCCGTATCGCCGCAGATATTGTCGGTATCGAAGGGGAACCGAAGGTCTTAGAGCCACGACGACGCTTTTCGATACGCGAACTGTTGGAATCTCGCTTGTCATCGTTCTTTCCGAAGCTTGAGTTACACACCGGCGTGAGTTTGAAATACCTGATGGCATTTTGATTCACACGAGCAGACAGTCTGTGGAAACCGAAGCAGGTGTCGAGGCACTAACAAGCAGAAGAGGGAAGCCATGACGAAAGCGCAGATTATCGAGCGGATGTCGGAACAGGTGACGACGTTGACCAAGCGACAGGCGGAGATCGTGGTCAATACCATTTTCGACTGCATACGCGATTCGCTGAGGAATGGAGATAAGACCGAGATACGCGGATTCGGAAGTTTCCGTTTGAGAGCCCGTCGCATGAAGGAGGGTCGAAATCCAAAGACCGGCGCCACCGTCGCCGTTCCGGCCAAGCGAGTGCCCTTCTTCAAGGCCGGCAAAGAACTCAAGGAACTTTTGAATCAATAACAGGAGGACCCCGTGTCCCAGTCAAACGAGACGGCGATGCCGGATATCCGATGGAGTGAAGAGGCACTCAAACGTATGGAACGAGCTCCCGTGTTCCTGCGTGGAATGGTCCGCCGGCTAGCCGAAAAGAAAGCCCGCGAATTGGGTTACGCGGAGATTACAGAGCAGATTCTCGACCAGTTCAAGCATCAGATGATGGGTAGTATGGGCGGAGAAGGCGGCATGGCCGAGGCTGCCGATCAGATGGCGAAGGGGCAACTGCCTTGGACTGCTGCTGCGAAGGAACGCCTGGCCGCCGTGCCGGAGTTCATGCGGGGAATGATTAAGCAAATTGCGGATGAGATCGCCCGCAAAGGCGGCCACATGGAAGTCAACGTCGACCTCTTCGAGAAGGTCGAAGCCTTAGGAGATATCCGTGAACGAGAGTTGCCACCGCTGGAATGGACCGAAGGCGCACTGGCGCTGCTGCAACAGAAGATCAAGGAGTCTCCGCCGATCGCCATGGATTTTGTGAGCGACATGATCCGGTGCGATACCGAAGAGTTGGCGAGGGAAAAGGGCTTGACGGGCATCGATGAAGAGACATTGCGACAACTGTGGGATGCGCCGCAAGAACGTGTGGCCTGGTCCGACGAGGCATGGAAACGGCTACAAACTTCTCCGGACTTTGTGCGCAGCGGTATTCGGAAGGCAGCCGAGCGGCGTGCTCGCAAGCTCGGATTGAATGAAATCGATTCAGAGCACCTCACGACATTCCGAAATCAGGCGATGATGAAGGCGGTCAAGCGAATCAGGTCGTTTGGGTACAACGAATTGACGTTCGACGCCTTCGAGACCGCTCTTCAGAAGACGAAACGGCTGCAAGGCAATGAGCAGGCGGGAATGCGGCTGCAGGAGATTCGTGACCATTTCAAAGATCCCGAGACGAAGAAGCCTGAAGGCGGGACCCTCGGTGCCGAGCTCATGGGACGGTTCCGGAAGTATCTGAAGGGAGAGGGTACGCTCTAGTAGAGACGTCGTGTTTCCATCAACCGATACCACCGCACTGGCAGCACACTCAACACATCGAGGAACGCGATTCCTTCAAGGATAGTGAAGGATTCAGGGATACGCGCGTTACAGATGGGATGAAACCGCTCCAGGCCAGAATTTGTGCCGAATCTGAGGGAGTGGAACGTTCTCAAAATTGGGGATGTCATAGAGGCAGCGGTCGATTGTCTCTACCTCTTCTGTCGTGAGTTCCAGATCGACCTGCTTTTTCCAAAACTGGTCGAGCGTCAGATAATCGTTCGACTGGGGCTTTTGAGCCAGGAGAGCCTGCATGGTTTTGAATCCCTGGGTATCAACGCCGGGGATACGTCCCTGGTTCTTGTCGACGCACCACTTGATGACTTCTGCCACTCCGTACATAGTTAATGGAATACGAACTGTTTGGCTCATGGTGACCTCCTAAAAAGAGTCCTATTCTAGCTCACATGCTCAGTGATTTTCAAAGGTCTTAAAAGCCTACTGTAGTCATGCCCGCCCGATGTGAGTCAGGCTGGCCAGATGGTCGGTCGGGTGCACAATCGTTGCGAAGCCATAGGAGGCTCTGTATACTCCGGGCAGATTGAAGCCAAGTCCTGGTTGGCCTATGAGCTTTGCCCATGCTCCTCGATACCCAGACACGTACCGGAGAACTCGTTTCCCCGCGGGGCAACTGGAATTCTTCGTATCTTGCTCTCTGCTGGGCATTGGCCTGCAGCCTCTTCCTGACCGAAGGATGTTCAAGGACAGAGCCATTTGACCCACCCGATCCGTTTTATTTCTTCGCCAGCTATCCTGTTGGGAAGAATCCCACCACCCTGGCGACAGCCGATTTTAATGCGGATGGTCTTACCGATATTGTAACGACCAATATCTCGAGCAACACGCTGTCTTTTTTGTTCGGCAATGGAGATGGCACGTTTCGAGAGCAGGTCCAGGTTCGAGTGTGTCAGGAACCGCGTTCATTGGTAACCAGTGACTTCAATCTGGATGGTCTTCCGGACATCGCTCTTGCCTGTTCGGGAAGTGATCAGGTTTCGGTATTGCTTGGTAAGGGCCATTCAAAGTTTGAAGAAGCTTCGCAATATCCTGTGTATCGGACGCCAGTGTCCATTGCCAGTCAGGATGTCGATGGAGATGACAAACCGGATCTGGTTGTCGCTCTGCGGAACGATAAGATCAAGGTCTTCTTTGGAACCGGGACGGGGGAATTTCGCCCTGGACTTCAATACGAGTATGGTGACACACCCACCTCGATCGCCCTCCAAGATCTGGACAATGACGGAAAGGCTGATCTGATAGTGACCAATGGGGGTCCTATGTCGAGTGCCGTCTCAATATGGATCAGCAACGGAGACGGTTCCTTTAGATCCCCAGTTGACTACAAGACCGGCAAGCGGCCGCTCGGTGTCAGCTTCGGCGACTTCAACAATGATCGGATTCTCGATCTCCTGGTTATCAATGGCGAGCGAGACTCTTTCACGACATTTCTTGGCAATGGGAACGCTACCTTCCAGTCCGGTAAGGATTCCGGCGCCGACGCTGGCCCGAATTTCGGGCTGGTGCGGGATTTTAACGGAGATCGTCTTTCGGATGTCGCGATTGTCAATTTGCAATCCAATGATCTGTCTATCTTGTTCGGGCGCGGAGATGGAACGTTTCAGTATCCACCTCGCAACTACAGAACTCCGTCAGGCCCCTTCGCAGTGGCGATTTTTCGAGTTTCGATTCAAGAAGCAGAGGAACCGGGGCTGGCAGTTGCCAACAATGGGGCCGGAAGCGTTTCGATCTTTTTGCACCGTGGACGTAAAGGGACAACTATACCAGGTGGTCCCGGTTGAGCAAGCCTGGTGAATCTTACGACGCACCGGATGAAATGGCAGCTTGCTTGACACTGTATCAGCCCTCGGATAGAGTTCGACAGGGTAGCGTTATGACGGCGTCAATGAGCCACGGTGGGCTCTTTCCCAAGAGGTGACGTGAGATCGTTCGTGTGGTGGTTCAGTATGGGCTCTCTCACCACGCTCGCTGTCCTCATGGTTCAAGGTGGTGTGCGCGACTTGTTTTACGGTACTCATCCCACCGGTAGTACGAGTGCCTATCTCTCGTTTGGGACGACGATCTTTGGTGGCGGATTACTGGCCGGCTGTCTCGCACTCATTCTCAACCGATTGCGGTGAAGTGCAGGTAGTACACGTAGAGGTGTTTGTATTGCTCGGGCATCCTAACGCGGTGATCCAACCGACACGACCTCGATGCACTGTCTCAAATGCAAAGGCTTCATGATGGTAGATCACCACTACACACTCATGAATCGTCGACTATACGCTCGCTGTCTCAATTGCGGTTTCTGGATCGATCTTGCCGACCTCCTGCGGTTTTTCCACAAAGTCATCGAAAGCGGAGTGCGCGGTTCGAAGGTCAAAGAGTCCTACACCCTTTGAAAGCCAAACGACACCCTCCACGAGCCACAAGGACATGAGCGGACTGATGCAGAGTCAATGGTACTGTCCTAGGCGGGCAATCTTTCTAGCGCTGTGTTTCATGTGTATCAGCGCAACGTGGTTGCCGGTTCCGGTCAAAGCCGAGTCAGATGCCGATTCGTCATTGTCTCGGCGGACCAGACATCTTGCGGGCACCATACCGTTGCCGCAACGCTTGCCGTGGAGACGGGTTCCGGCGCACAGCATTCTTTTGAAGGAGCTGAAAACCGGAGAAACGCTCTATCAATTTGAATCGGAGCGCAGACTATCGCCCGCGAGCCTCACCAAGATCATGTCTGCGCTGGTCATCCTCGAGTACGGCCATCTTGATGATGAAGTCACGGTGAGTCCTAAAGCCGCACGCGCGCATAAGATTCGCTTACGCTTGCGCACAGGCCAGATCTTTCGCCTGGAGGACCTGCTCAAGGCGATGCTCATCGTATCGGCGAATGATGCTTGTTTGGCGGCCATTGAACATGTCGGAGGCGATGAAGACCGCTTTGTCGATTTGATGAATGCAAAAGCAATCGGTCTCGGATTGGCCAATACACATTTTAGTAATGCATGCGGCTTTGACTCAGTGAACCATTACTCCACGGCTGAAGATCTGGCGAAGCTCAGCGAGATCGCGCTGCAGGATCAGGTTTTCAAAAGTCTTGTGCGCGAGGAGCGTGAGATCATCATGCCGATCAATGAACATCGGTCCTATCTGCTTCGTAACACGAATAGATTGTTGGGACGAGTACCTGGGGTAGAAGGGGTCAAAACAGGCTTCACTTCCAAGGCCGGCCGGTGTTTGATTGCCAAAGTTTCCCAGGATGGCAGCGACCTCTTGTTGGTTATTCTCAACTCCAAACGCCGATGGAACACCGCTACAAGCTTGATCAATTACGGGTTGCGCATGGCTCAGGGACGTTCGGTCATCATCCCGTAACAGTCGTTCTCGTTCATCAAGTGTCTCCCTTGGCTGGGGCATATGTAAGGGGAGGCGTGAGTCTTTCAGGAGCAGAATGAAAGGGTAACTCGTGGCGCTCCGACTGGGACATGTGATGAGGAGCGTGGAAAGAAGCGAGAGAGTAGAATCATTCCTGTTTTAAGAAAGATCAAGTGGTGAGAATGTTTGTCAGTGCGGCTGTGAGAATTCTACGTTGACGTCCTTGCCCAGATAGTTCACCTGGAACCCTTGTTTGTCATAGGCCAACACAGCACCCATCACGTTTTCATCACCGTAATCTTCCTTGCCCAATAGTTTTCGCACGTCGTCAGGGCTTTCACTGTTCAAGACGTTGCGAAAAACGCCTCGGGTTTTGTAAGCAAACCGGTTGTTGATGAAGATGAGGTCGACTTTTCCGTCTTGTATCCGCACACCGGCCATTGGACCGGTTGGCTTCCGTTGATCCAAGAGAAAAATGAACGCGGCTTCCTGCTCGGTCTTGATTCCAGGGATCTTCTCATTGACCAGGATGTCGATGGCCTTGCTTTCAGCATCACCCAGCTTGATACCGAAGAGCGATACGTCGGGGCTGGCAATCGTCTTTGCGTCCATCAGGTCGTTTTTGCTGAGTTCATAAGGCTCAGCCCTGAGTTGTGCAGTCACTGCCAAGAGGGCAACGAGAGCGATCAACCCCGCGACCTTGAACCGTGTCTGTCTCATCGATTCCTCCATAGAAAGCCTCTGTTTATCGTGCTCAGGAAGTGAAATAAGGAAGGTTGGAAAGACTCAGACCACACAATCCATTGTAAACAATGGACTAACGACTTGCAAGACAAGGCTGGGTGAGAACTATGGCCGCCCATTTCCCACCGGAAGAATATCCGGGGGCGTGGAGCAGAACTGGAGTCGAAGAACTGCCTTAGCCTGTCGGGCGCGATCGGCCTTTAAATCTTTCATAGTGGTTTGACACAGGGTCGCAAACTCTTTGGCAGCAAGGTTCTGATGCTCATTTTTCAAATAGGGCAGTCCCACCGCATGCCGAGGCGTGGGATCGTAAATATCGATAATCTGTAGATCAGCGCCGGGCAAGCGTAGCCGCACGTAGAGCTCCCTGGACAGGTTCAATGTACCGTTGAAGGAAAAAGTGACCTCTTGGCTCTCTTGTCCCCGATGAAGCAAGATATCCTGGAAATGCCGTAATGCGGAACAGCATGTTGTTGATTTGTCTCGACCGTCTTGGCAAGCGTTACGACCGCTGCCTGCTCGCTACAAGCAATTCGGCGAGCAGGCGCAGGCGACGGAAATACGCAGATGTTTCTTCATTCAGCTCCTCGAGCAAGTTGTTCAGATCTGCAATGCAATCCTGGAGAATAGCGACCCTTGGAATATCCAGCCCCTCAGCAGTATCCAAGTAATACACTGCACAGCCGCCGACTACTGTATCGAGCGTCATCAGTTGTCCTTCATTAGGATTGGAGAATTGCGGCCAATCCGCTTGGCTGTGTGTCTCCCATACTGTTGCAATTTCTGATCGTGTCATCGAGCAGGATCCACTCCACATTCCATCTGGACATGACCCTCGAACACTGCGCCGGGCCACGTCATGGGTAGAGGCCCCGTTGCAGATGGGCCTGGGCAACCTTATCGATTCCCGATATGAGCGCCGCCATCCTCATACTGGTGCGTTTATGTGTGGAGAAGTGCAAGGTTCGCTGAAAGGCGTTCGTAATGATGTCCTGTAAGCGGTCCTGAATATCCTTGGCTTTCCAAAAAAACCGCTGCACGTCCTGAACCCATTCGAAATAAGACACGATCACCCCACCCGCATTGGCCAGGATGTCGGGAATAATAAAGATGCCCTTGTCGATGAGAATGCGGTCCGCCTCCAGCGTCGTGGGACCATTCGCGCCCTCCGCAAGAATGCGACAGCGGAGATGTGGTGCGTTTTTTTCTGTGATCTGTTCCGAAAGAGCAGCAGGGACGAGCACGGTGCAGTCCAACTGCAGCAATTCTTCATTGGTCATCCAATCGCCCTGCTTGATATGGCGAAGTGGTGTTCCTTGCTCGCGATACTGGCGAAGCATCTCCGGGATATCCAGCCCGTTCGAATTGAATATACCCCCTGTGACGTCGCTTACCGCGACCACCCGGGCACCGGCCTGCTGCATGATCATGGCCGTGTGTGAACCAACATTGCCGAATCCCTGGATGGCCACGGTCGCCTTTTCGAGACTCAATTTGAGATGCCGCAAGGCTTCCATTGTGACATATACGACTCCCCGTCCTGTCGCGTCGTCCCTTCCCAGACTTCCGCCGATTGAAAGCGGCTTGCCCGTCACGACCCCTTGGACGGAATACCCTACCTGTTGACTGTACGTGTCCATAATCCAGGCCATCACCTGAGCATCCGTGCCGACATCCGGGGCGGGCACGTCCTTGTCTGGTCCGATGAGCGGAAAGATTTCTGCGGCGTATCGACGTGTCAGGCGTTGAAGCTCCGAGGAGGAAAGCTTTTTGGGGGCCACCTTGACCCCACCCTTCGCCCCGCCATAAGGCAAATCAGCCAAGGCGCATTTCCAGGTCATCCACATGGCGAGCGCGGCAACCTCTCCGAGATTGACTTGTGGGTGGTAGCGAATGCCGCCCTTTGAAGGGCCTCGTGCCGAGTCATGCTGAACGCGGTAGCCGGTGAACACTTCCACATGGCCGTCGTCCATGCGAACAGGAATGCTGACGATGAGCGAACGTTGTGGTAGCTTTAGGCGCTCTCTAAGATTCTGATCCAAATGCATAGTCTCAGCCGCTTCATTGAATTGGGCCACCGCCAACCGGAAGGTTGGAGTATCGAACTCGTTCATCACCACCTCCCGGTTTCCATTCCGTCGCCGGCTATTCCAATTTCGCCTAACCAAGGATCAAAACGATTTTGGGAGGGCCCAAAGGGGTTGTTCCGCAGATCGTGTTCTGCGGTCCACACCACTCCGAAGATCTCTGAAAAGTGGGCCGCAAGCGTGACCATGACCCGGGCGATCTCGACACGTGTACCGAGGACTTCGGCCATCGAGGTGACCTGACAGCCCGAGATTCCGCAGGGAACAATGCGTAGGAATGGCTGCAAGTCCATATCGACATTGAGGGCAAAACCGTGCGTGGTGATGCCTCGTGCGATACGAATACCGATCGAGGCAATCTTTATCGGGCAATCTGAGCCGACCCACACGCCGGGTAAGCGATCACGCCGACGGCCGACTATTCCCCAATCGGCAAGAGATCGAATCAGGACGTCCTCAAGCAGATTGACATAGGGTTTGGGGCCGGCGCAATGATCTCTGAGTCGAAGCACCGGGTAGCCCACGACTTGTCCTGGTCCATGATAGGTCACCGATCCCCCGCGATTCACCCGTACAATCTGAATGGGGATCTCCCTGACGGATTCCTTATCGACTGGGCAGTCGGCAATCTTGGCGGTCCGGCCGGCGGTGAAAACGGGATTGTGCTCGAGGAGCAGTAATGTATCGGGGAGTATGTCCAAAAGCCGATGACTCGCCAAAGACTCCTGCATGGTCAATGCCGATGCATAGGGGATTTGGCCTAGTGTGATCAATCGCCCCTGACGTGACATACCATTACGCTGTGCAACAATTCGGATATCGCCTATCGCAGGGCCTGATCTGGCGGTGCGAAAAACAAAGGATCATGGAAAAGATATAAGCCCTGACGGCCTAGGGATCGTTAGAGTGGTGGTCTTGTCCTTGTTCTGAACCGTCAACTGGGCGGACCCTTCCTCCGAGTGAAGCAAGGCGTGCCAGAAATCGCCGACGTTAAAGACCTGACGTGAGCCGACGGCGGTAATCACGTCGCCGGTTTGTAAACCTGCCTGTCCGGCTGGTCTGGACGGATTCACCTGAAGCGCCAGAATCCCACGGTCCGTTTCGAGATCAAAGCTCGCCATCACGCTGGGTGTCACGGTCAGAGGAATAAACCCCAGGTCTGGACGAAGCACGCTCCCCCGTACCATCATCGATTGCATGTGAGGATGGACGACGTCCATGGAAATGGCATAACTGATGGCCTGGGCTGATGGCGCAATGGCGACATTGATGCCAACCACGCGACCTGACAGGTCGACGAGCGGCCCGCCGCTGTTGCCGGGATTGATCGCTGCATCGGTTTGGATCAAGTCGTACAGAGTTTCCCCGTCCGGTGTGAGTACTGACCGATCGAGTGCGCTGACCACCCCCACCGTCACCGTGGAACCGCCTTTTAATGCCAATGGATTTCCGATCGCCACGACCGTTTCTCCAATCTCCAGAGACACGGGCGGACCCAGTTCCGCCGGGACGAGGTCCTGTGCCGTAATTTTCACGATAGCCAGATCGAGGAGAAAGTCGCGGGCAACCACTCGTCCGGGTGTCAGGCGTCCGGCAGAGAGTCCGACGACTACACTTTTGACTCCTTGCACCAGATGATTGTTGGTGAGCACGTAACCGTTCGCATCGATGATGATGCCCGAGCCCGAGCCGGACTGTGTCGAGTGCTGGGTGGCACTCGGGGGCACACCGCGGGTAAGAATTGTAACAACGGATGGACGAACCTTGGCAACAACGGCCGGAACAGAGAGTGCCTTGAAAGGCAGTTCTTCGCGCGTGGGTTGAGACAAGACTGCGACCGGCCACCCGGCAGCAAGTATAATGATGAGAAAGACAAGGAGGAGGGCAAAGAAGACCACATGACCTCGGACGATTCCAATACTCATCGAGTGCCGAGAATGGTGAGCAAGGCCTCGCGGGCTCATGAACCATTCTCTCATAACTCATGAGGGGGCGGAAGCGTGAAGCGGCACAAAAAGCACGGGCGAGGGAGTGCTCCCTCGCCCGTCACTGATTCGGACTTCTCACATGGATTTACTTCAGCGCAGCGAACATCTCCTTGACCTGCGGCGTCTTGAGCTTTTTGAGCGCCTTGGCTTCAATTTGGCGAATGCGCTCGCGAGTGACGGAGAGTCGTTGTCCTACCTGTTCGAGCGTACGCGGGTGATCCTGGCCGATGCCGAAGCGCAGTCGAATGACCGTCTGTTCCCGGGGACTCAATGTGTCGAGGATGCGATCCATTTCCCGTGTCATTTCACTTCGATTGACGTGCGCGTCCGGCGGCACCGCCTGTTGATCCGGTAACAGTTCTCCAAACTCCGTGTCCCCGTCACCCACTGTATGCTCAAGGGCAACCGGTTCCTGAAAGGCCTGGATGGTCTCATGGAGCCGGTCTGCTCTCATGCGCATCGTCTGGGCGACTTCTTCCAAGCGTGGCGGCCGCCCGAGTTGCTGCCCGAGCCGCCGTGATACGCGCAAGATCCGGTTTGAGGCTTCGGTTTGATGAACGGGAATCCTGATCGTACGCGACTGGTCGGCCAGCGCGCGCGTGATCCCCTGTCTGATCCACCATGTGGCATAGGTACTGAACTTGAACCCCTTTCGGTATTGATAGCGTTCTGCTGCCTTCATCAGTCCGATATTGCCTTCCTGGACCAGGTCGAGCAGCGTGAGGCCTCGCCCCGTATAATGTTTTGCCACGTCCACTACCAATCGGAGATTGCAGCGGACCAGTTCATCCTTGGCCCTTTCGAGTACGAGCCGTGCTCTCTTTACCTCAATCAGTGAGTCGGCCATCTGTCTGAGAGATGAAGCACTGGCCTTCGTGGAGCCGGTATGCTCGCTGATCAGACGTTGCAATTCCGATAGAGCTTCGTCCAAGGCGATGGCGGACAGTCCACTCAACTGTCTGATCATCTGCAAGGCGCGAAGTGATTGGGTGGTGCTGTCAGTCCGCTTGAGTTTCGCGCCGGCTTTGATCGCGGAACGAAGCGCCTGTCGAATGTTTCGCGATCCGATGTCGATTTGCTTTGCCAGCGCAATCTCTTCTTCGCGCACCAACAGAGGCCGCTCACCGAACGACCGAAAGTACAATGATTCCAATACAAATGGGCCGTCTATCGTTGTTCGCGCGACCTTCTTCTGAACGGGTTCTTCCGACCGTTCGGCATCTTGCGAATCATGTGCGATGACTTCAAGCAGGTCACTTGCTCCAGCATCGTCGGCGTCCGGATCGACGGCTGGATTCACACCGTCCTGCTTTTCATCATCGAGTACCAAAGACCCTTTGATCATGTGCTCACCTTTTTCCCTTCGAAGTGATATTCCTTCTTACAATAAGGCGTAAGTTCGACTTGTTCCACACAATTAGAGCCTGCGTCGGCTCCAAAGGATTCGGCCATGCCTTTACTATTAATTACGAAACGGTGAGGACAAAGGATTGCGGGCCTGGAAAAACGGCAAAAAGGTGTTGAGAGTCAACCGGGTAGGCATGTATGGCTGACCTCACCCGATCCGAAAGACCTAGTGATTCGACTGGTCCAGTCGGTCCGTTCCATAGGGCTATTTCTCTTGGAGGGTGCCTTTAAGAAAAGGTGTGATGATATCGATGGGCACAGGGAAGATTGTGGTCGAATTATTTTCTGCGGCAATTTCGACCAGAGTCTGCAGGTAACGAAGCTGAATTGCAGCGGGATGTTGGCTCATCACTGCCGCGGCCTCCGCCAGCCGTTGGGCAGCCTCGAATTCGCCCTCAGCATGGATGACCTTGGCTCGACGCTCCCGTTCAGCCTCCGCCTGTCGAGCAATGGCCCGTTGCATTTCCTGCGGCAGATCGACGTTCTTGACTTCAACGGCGGTCACCTTCACGCCCCACGGCTCGGTCTGTTGATCGATGATCCGCTGCAGTGCCGCATTGATTTCCTCTCGTTTGGAGAGTAGATCGTCCAGTTGCATTTGTCCAAGCACGCTTCGCAAGGTGGTTTGCGCCATCATGGAAGTGGCGTACAAATAATCTTCCACCTGTACGATTGCCCGTTGTGGATCGACGACACGAAAATAAATGACGGCGTTCACTTTAACCGTCACGTTGTCCTTAGTGATGACATCCTGCGCTGGAACATCCATCGTGACCGTGCGCAGACTGACACGAACCATCCTATCGACCATCGGAATGATGATCACGACTCCGGGCCCGTTTCCCCCTACCAACCCCTTCGCGAGTCGACCCCATCGGAAGATGACCGCACGCTCGTATTCGGGGAGAACCTTGAATCCCAGGAAAATAAAGATGATGACGATTAGGATCAGGCCGAGAGGACTCAGAATCATATGGCCTCCTTCTTGGGAAGGACTGGTCTCACATACAGTGTCAGCCCTTCCACTCTGGTAACCTGGGCGTGATCGCCTGGGTTCAAGGGCTCGTCGCTGACGGCTTCCCAGATCTCTCCGTGAATCGATAAGTGCCCCTGCGGAGCGAGAGTCGTCCTGGCAACCCCAATCAGTCCCACCATTTCCTCAGCTCCAGTCACCGGCGCGCGGCGCAATGCCCGGACCCCCATGCCGACAATGAAAAGCGAGAAGGCTGCCGCGAGCCCGACGACCGGAAGAATCACGCCCCACGACAGTTGGTAAAACTCCGCGTCGGTTTTGATCAACATGAGTGATCCGAGGAGCATGGAGACAACGCCACCGATCGCCAACAATCCGTAGCTTGTCACGCTCGCTTCCAGGACAAAGAACAGAATGCCTAGAACAATGAGCAACAACCCGGCATAATTCACCGGCAGGGACTGAAATGAATAAAACGCCAGCACCAGACTGATCGTTCCGACGATGCCGGGAAGAATCGCGCCGGGATTATACATTTCGGCCATGAGACCGATGGTGCCGATCGTCATGAGGATGTAAGCGATGTTCGGATCGATCAACACCTTCAATGCTTCCAATCGCACGCTCATGGGATATTCGTGCAGCCGTGCTCCGTTTGTGCGCAGCGTGGCAGGTCCGGTTGCCAGCGTCACTGTGCGTCCATCCAACTGCTTGAGCAGGACCGGCACATCCTCAGCGATCATATCGATAATCTTCAGCTTCAGAGCCTCCTTCTCTGTTGCCGACACGCTTTTCCGCACCGCATCCTCGGCCCATACCACATTCCGGCCACGTTGCTCGGCGATGGACTTGATGTAGGCCGCAGAATCATTCTCTACCTTTTCACGCATGGTCTTATCCATTTCACCGCCGCCCATGGCTACGGGATGGGCAGCACCGATGTTGGTGCCCGGCGCCATGGCGGCGACATGTGCGGCCAGGGTCAGGAAGACACCGGCCGACGCGGCGCGTCCCCCGGAGGGCGAAACGTAGACGACAACCGGAATAGGGGCGCTCGTTATATCCTTGATGATAAGGCGCATGGAGGTGTCGAGCCCGCCGGGCGTATCCAATCGAATGACAAGCACATGGGCTTTTCTGTCCTGGGCTGTCGCGATGGCATCGTGAAGGTATTCTGCCGCCACAGGATTGATCACTCCTTCGTACGTCGCTACCACCACCTCACCCGGCGAGTCTGCCTGGGCGGAAGACTGTGCGGGCAGGGCCGCGCAAATCAGGAGCAGCGCTGTAAATATCGCCAGGATGTGTGGTCTGACAGTCCGTGGGCAATGACCACGCATTGAAGGACTCCATGCGCGGGTGCGGCGATTCAGGATGGGAAGGGATCAGACTGGCGCGGCGATCCCTGCAAGAATCTGAATCGGATCATACGGGCGGAGGCGGCAACTGTCAAGGAAGCGAGACTGCGCCCGAGTTGAAAACCCTCCACCAGTCTCCTAGAATGCCGAGCATGTCACAACTCGCCAACAGCGAAAGAATTCATCTCGTCGATAAGAAAGGCCGGCAGTACGCGTTGACGTTGAAGGCCGGCGATATTTATCACCATAGTGGTGAGACGATCCCTCACGATACTCTCATCGGGAAGCCGGACGCATCGCTTGTCACCTTGTCCCGAGGCAAACGGATGTTGGCTCTCCGACCGACCCTGGGGGATTATGTACTGAAAATGCCGCGTGGAGCCCAGGTTCTCTACCCGAAAGATCTGGCGCTCATTCCTATGTGGGCGGACGTATATCCCGGCGCGCGTGTGTTTGAGGCAGGCACCGGATCGGGCGCCCTGACGATGGCGTTGTTGCGGGCCGTGGGGCCAAAGGGATGGGTGGTCACCTATGAAGCCCGAGAGGACTTTGCCAGAACCGCGATGATGAATATCGAGCGCTACATGGGCGCCGTCCCGCATCTCCGGTCTATCCGCCAGAATGCATACGAAGGCATCGATTTGCTCGAAGATGGACAACTCTTCGATCGCCTTGTTCTTGACCTTCCCGAGCCATGGCAGGTCATTCCCCATGCGGCGAAGGTCCTGAGGAGTGGCGGCATATACGCGAGCTTCGTGCCAACCGTGCCTCAAGTCGTGCAGACCGTCGAAGCGCTCGAGCGAGCTGCCGTGTTCGGCATGGTCCATTCGTTCGAAACGCTGTTACGGACCTGGTCGATACAAGGCCGTAGCATCCGGCCGGATCATCGGATGGTTGCGCATTCCGGCTTCATCACAGTTGCAAGGAAGGTTGATGCGGAGTGGGGTTCCTCAGCACCGGGCGGGGCTCACGAACACGCAGACGAGGAGGAACCGGATTCAATGGATGCGGGAGATCGGCAGGCATGAATCGACTGTACGGAAAGGTCGCCATCATTACGGGAGGAAGTGCAGGAATTGGCGAAGCTATCGCCAAATTGTTTGCGGAAGAAGGAGCATCAGTCGTCGTGACGGGTCGGCGCAAGGAAGAGCTGGAACGGGTTGTCAAAGGCATCGGAGTGAACAAGGGGCGTGCCCTTGCTGTCGCAGGTTCCGTCACGGATGAATCCCATGTTCGAGAGGTCGTCTCCCAGACAATCAGAACATTCGGGAAGCTGCACATACTGGTGAACAATGCCGGTGTCGGAGATTTTGGCAGGCGAATTCATGAGCTCGATGATGCCACATGGTTGAATGTCCTGGAGACCAACTTGACGGGATTGTTTCGCATGAGCCGGGCAGCCATCCCCGAGATCATGAAGAGTGGCGGTGGCGCAATCGTGAACATTTCGACCATCGCCAGCGTGGTCGGTCTCCCCGCGCTACCCGCCTATGCCGCCTCCAAAGGAGGAGTGGATGCGCTGACCAGGGCGATGGCTGTCGACTACGCCAAGGATAATATCCGGTGCAACGTCGTCAACCCCGGTCTGATCGACACCCCCATGGCGGCGTCGCTCATGGCCAACCCCGAGCAACTGAACCCGATCCTGTCACAGTATGCGATTCGCCGGCCAGGTAAGCCCGAGGAGGTTGCCAAGATGGTTCTGTATCTGGCTTCGGACGATGCGGTATGGGTGACGGGCAGCACGTTCATGATCGATGGAGGGATGACCATCAACAAGGGAGGTTGACCATGTGTCGATATGCCGTCTCTGGGCTCGCACCGGTGTGTTGTTGGTTGACAGTGGCCGGTCTTGTCGGCTTGCTCCCTGCTTCCTTTGAATCGGTGCACGCGGCAGGACCGGTCGAGTTTGCCGGTACGGTGGTGATGACCGATTCAGCCGCGGGCAAAATGGCGATCAAGAAGGAAAGTGGAGGCACGCGGTTCACTTTTGTGACCAATGATAAGACTCAGTGGGAACATGGTCTGAAGGGGATTCAGGATCTCAAGAAGGATGACCGGGTCGTAGTGCTCTATCAAGTCCAGGGCTCGCAATATCTAGCCCTGAAGGTCTCCCCAAAGGAAAAATGACGGTGGAGATCAATGCTCAGACCAAGCTTTGCGGTGTGCTTGGGAATCCGGTCGAACACTCTCTTTCGCCGGCCATTCATAACGCGGCATTCCAGAAATTGGGACTGAACTATGTGTACCTCGCCTTTCGGGTGGAGTCGATCGGCGAGGCGGTGAAAGGGCTTCGTGCCCTCGGCAATAGCCGCGGGTTCAGTATCACGATACCTCACAAAGTGACAGCCCTTCCTTTCCTGGACGAGGTCGAGACCACCGCCAAACAGATCGGTGCAATCAATACGATCGTCGTCGACAACGGAAAATTGACCGGCCACAATACGGACGCTTCGGGTGCATTGCGAGCTCTTCGGGAAGGGGAGGCTGAACTCGCGGGTCAACGTGTGCTGATGGTGGGATCCGGAGGCGCCGCACGTGCAATTGCCTTTGCGCTGGGAGGCGACGCCGGCATCGCCGGGCTGACCCTACTCGGTGCGGATGAGAACGAGCGACGTAGCCTGGTGCAGGATCTTCGCAGCAAGACCCCCCTCCCCGTGGAGGAGGGCCCATTGAACGATGAGGCGCTGCGCAGTTGGATTCCGCACTGCCGGACACTCATTCATTGCACCCCGGTAGGGATGTCTCCCAACTTCAACGAGTCGTGCGTGCCGGCTGGCCTGCTTCGCTCGGAACTCACTGTCATGGATATCGTTTATAATCCCCGGGAAACCAAATTACTCAGAGAAGCCAAAGCTGTCGGTTGCCGAACGATTCAGGGTATCGAGATGTTTCTGAACCAAGCCGTCCTACAGTTCGAATTGTGGACCAATCAACCTGCCCCCGCCGATATCATGCGTGCTGTCCTGGAAAGCCGGTTTCAGTGAATATTGTGTTGATCGGCTATCGAGGGACCGGCAAGAGCACCGTCGGAAAGCTGTTGGCCAGACGATTAGGCCGTGATCTTCTCTCCACCGATACGGAAGTGGTAAAGCGCGCGAAGCTGTCTATTCCGGAGCTTGTCCAACGGCACGGATGGGATTATTTTCGCGACATGGAATCGACAGTCTGCCGGGATCTGGCCGGGAGAGATCAGGTGATCATCGATACTGGCGGAGGAGCGATCCTTCGCCCGGAAAATGTGGATGTCCTAAGGAAAAACGGCCAGCTCTATTGGCTCACAGCGGGTGTCGAAACCATTTCCAGACGAATCGGACACGATACACAACGCCCTTCCTTGACCGGTGGGAAATCCTTCCTTGAGGAGATCCGCGAGGTGTTGGCTGAGCGAACGCCCGCATACCAAGCTGCAGCCGACTGTACGATCGAGACAGAAGGCCTCACAGTGAGTCAAGTCGCAGAGAGTATCCTTCAGATAATCTCTTCCCGCTCGTGTTGATCTGATGGAATGTGCATGCTATCCTTTTTTTCCGATGAGTGGAAGCTGACTGGAATGTCCGGCGGGCCCGTGCTGCTGAAGCGTCTGGTTGCGCGACTGTTCCTCTTTCCTTCCCTCGACAACGCTCACGATCTATATCTGACGGAGGTTTGTTATGGGGAACAAGTTGTATGTTGGCAGCCTGCCATATTCGACCACGGAACAACAACTCAGTGATCTCTTCGGACAACATGGAGTTGTTCAATCGGCAAAGGTGATTACCGATCGGTTCACTGGACAATCCCGCGGGTTCGGGTTCGTCGAGATGTCAACGGATGAAGAGGCTCAGAAGGCGATTGCATCGTTGCATGGCGCCGATTTCGGCGGCAGAACGCTAGTCGTCAATGAAGCTCGTCCTCAAGAAAAGCGGTCGTCCGAAGGCGGAGGAGGCGGGCGTAGTCATGGCGGCAGCGATCGCGATCGCTGGTAATCACCTTGGATTTGGATAGGGTGGAAGCGGGAGGAGGTTGAATCGGAGTCTGAGACACCCCTACGTTGTTCGATTCCACAACCCAAACGAATTTTGCACCTTTTCCATCACCTGGTTCCTGTTCACGGCATGCGCCCGTAGCTCAATTGGATAGAGCATCGG
>CAWCIJ010000008.1:0-217540 GCA_963795615.1 uncultured Nitrospiraceae bacterium | reverse complement strand
AAGACGAGGTCAAGAAGTGGGCGAATCGACGATATGCCCATTGGAGCGGTTGGTATGGGAGATGCGAGGACCGGAAATCGATCGCCTGAATTTTAATGTTTGTGGAGGTGCGGTTGCTTTTGATGCTGCAAAAGGAAGCCACTATAAGGTCCGATTCCCAAATGGGAACGCCTGGACTTGCGACCGAAACTGGGGGAGTTCAATAGGGGAGAATGTACTAAACCAACTTAAGACTCACTGTAGATACCCTCTGGGCGTCATCAAGGTAGCCTTAACTACTGGCAGGCTTCCTCCTCGACGCCCCTTAGACTTATAGTGCAATGATTTTAGCCCCGTCACCAATTTAGTCGTCCGGGTCCCCGCAGTCTGTCCGCCGCCCTGATATTTCTTATTTCTTCCGCGGTCAGCATCCGTAATCGGCGGTGACCGTACGGTAAGTCGAGGTCAAAAGAGGTTATGGCTATTACCTGGAGGCCTGGCGCGAAAAAAGCGAATTAAGCGAACAAAGGTCTTATTTCGCCTATCTCGTTTATTTCGCAGTCGAAGACCGGTCAATCTCTTCTCTCGATGCGACAGTAGCTATCTCATCCATGATCTGTTACGATAGGCTCGTGTCATCACGGCGGGCCTCGGATGAAACAGTCAATTGAACGGCCCATTACTGATGTTGTTGTTCCCGAGAATCTGATCGGAAGCCTGACCTAAGCCGTCCGCTGTCGCGTCTTTGGCCCTCTCCTTCCCCTCGTAACTTGTTCTCGCGTTTTAGACAATATCATTTTCAGAAGGAGGGAATCCTCATGGGTTCAAAACTCTATGTCGGCGGGTTGCCGTTTTCGGCAACCAAGCATTTCACCATGTTATTTGCCACGCACAGTACGGTAGATCCGCGCGCGTGATTACGGTTAAGTTTACGGGGCAATCGCGAGGCTTCGGCTTCGTCGAAATGTCCAAGCCTGAAGAAGCCCAGGCTGCGATCACGGCCTTGAACGGATCTCAAATGGACGGCCGTTCTCTGACCGTGAACGAAGCGAAACCGCAGGAACCCCGATCCGGCGGAGACAATCGCTTTGGCGGCGGACAGCGGGCAACGGTTTCGGCGACCGCATCCGTTTCTAGTTTTTCTCGAAATTACAGGGGCGCCTCTATCGGGGCGCCCCTCCTTCACACTCGGGCTTGCCTTCGTCACTTCTGAACGCCGGATCTATCAGCTCCCCCTTCTCACAACTCTTCTTGAGTCGTAAATCTCCGAGTTGGGCATTGCGTGGGATTCCCCGCTATTTGAATACCTCATGAGAAGTGCTCGCGGTCTACCAGGACGGGGAGATTCAAATGCTTGAGCGATCAAGCATACTATATTAATCCTGATTGGATGGAGAACTTGCCATTGAGATTGCCTCGCCTCCTCGTCCATGGCCAACGCCCGCTTCGCCGCCTCGGCTCCCTCTTCATAGGCTTGGCGTCGCTGCTTTGGGTCCGTATAGAGGTCGTCGCCTATATCCAGGTACGCAGTTGCAAGTCTGATGAGATCGCCGATCGTGGCTCCGGGCGATTCTGCGGCCTCCTGCGCCTTCCGCAAATCTTGCTCGAGTGAGCGAGGAAAATCTGGCGGGATGGAGTGGTCGTGAGACCCCGCAATCCTACGCCGGATCTGCTACAGGCATCATCAGCCAGAGGGCCAGAAGCAGGCACCGCTGGCGACGAGAAATCAAATGCGGTCCTTCAACACCGAAAACACGATCTGTGAAGCCGTGACCTTGCTGCGGCCCATATAGAGGAAGAGCAGCAACCAAAGAATCTGTAAGGAGACGATGACTGATGGAGACCACAGCACGTTCAATCCCACCAGGATGTCTGGTCGCCCAATGAAGGCCGGCGGTCGCGAGGGATACCATGGCGATCCCATATCCCATTCCGAGGAGTGCCATCACCTGATAGGCTGACAGCCGACGGCCGCCTCGGTAATCCGCGCGAAAAAACTCGGAGACGACCCGCCACCCTTGGCTCAGAATCAAGGTGATGACAAACGCTCGGCTGGCGGTCACCCTGAAGGAACAGGAGGAGGCCCAGCAGTCCGGTGGCAACTCAGGAAGGTTGCCGTCATGGCTTGAATCGGAATGAGAGGAACGCGTTCCAACCCGCTCTCGTAGGCCACCTTCTTCGTCTCACCTATGAAAACAAATGGCGGGCGGCGAACATGCGGCGCCACCATCGCGGACGCGACGGCCAGCGGTTTGCCGTAACAGCAACCAAAACTCACGCAGGCGATTCGACCCATGCCTTCACCTAAGGCATAGGCGATGCTCAGGGCCGCCAGCGAAGCGACGAGCGGAATCGGCTGAGCCTCGCCGGGGTTCAGCATGTCGATGACCAACACTATCCACGGAGTCGCCACGAGACCCACGAATGCTGCCCCGCCGACCGTGAAAGTGTAGGCTTTCCCTCCACGATCCACGCCAGGAGTCGTGCAGCAGATACTGTGACAATCAGCAAGCAGAGGAGTAACAGCGTTACCTGCGAGAACCGAACATGGAGGGATGTAAGCAGCACCATGGCCATGGCAACCGCCATGGTCACTGCCGTGGACGATAGCAGACCGTAATAAGTCAGATTGATTCCAGTCCATGTCCCGTGGGACGTCCGCTCGGTCGGCACCGATGCCAGGAACTGCCAGCCGTCGGAGGGCAGGACTCGAAATGCCCATTTCAATAGGACCACGTACGTCAGACTCAGGCTGATCAAAACGATGGCATTCACCATGGCGCCTCCGGCGCAACGGGGTCGGCTGGGTGGGATCGACGACCGATCGTGGAGCGAACCTTGACGTCCGTTTCAATCAATGGACGACCAAATCCTTCGGAGAAGCGGCTGGTGATATCCGATCGTAGAAGATTTTCCGTCAGGTCAGGCGCGAACTCGATGCGATTCTCCTGAAAAAGCAACACCGTTGTCGAGCTTCCCGGCCGATAGAGGCTCTTGGGCTGACCTTTCCGTAGCACCATTCCCTTGGAGAGCTGACGAGGATTGTCGTAATGAGAGTCGCTGTAGCGTTGTTCAATGCGCCCGATCATCAAGGCTACGATTTCGATCATAGAAACGAGGCCTATCTTGCTGCCTCCAGGGATGTCTGTATCGAGGATTGTCACCACGCGTGTGTTCTTGGAATATGGTGAGGCCACGATGACGGCGCGTGGATTGCAGGAATGATAGCGACCAGCCACTTCATAGTAATCGATTGGGACGCCGGTTACCGGCATGATGGTTATAATGGTACTTGTCGGGAGTCAGACGGAAGATCGCGTAACTGCCGTTGTGGAATAGAGCGGTCCAGTGCCTCCGTACCAACAGCTCCTCAAGGTGAAAGAATTTGTTCTTGAGGAATAAGCTGGATGTCTTGGCACACGACCCGATGAGCACGCGGGCGTCGCATGGGGAGGCCACAGTCTCGGGATCGTTCTCCATTGGCCGCCGTTCCCAATAGCGTACCTTGCGTTCGAAAACCTTTCGCGGTGTGTCCAGGTCTTCGGGGCTCTCGACACATTCCGACCAGTCGATCCCTAAGGTGGTCATGAATCGTTGTGCACCGAAGAGCCGACTCGCAAAAGGAGTCTCGTAGTTGAGGAAAGACAGGGCGCTGGAAAGCCGAGACGACGAGAGTGTTCGACAGAGCCATCCCGCATCCTCCCATGGCGGCTGATAGGCCCACTGGATGAACCGGTCTCCGAAAAGCGCCTCGGTCCGAACCGCCGAAGTCTCTCGATCAATGTATTGATGCTTCAAGTGGAACACAGATGCTTGTCCTGATTGGCATGAGCTGCACGCGAAGCGATCGACGGCAATCGCGAGTAAGGTCAGATGGATGCAGAGACGTAGCGGCTCGGCCTCCGCCGATTCGTTTAGGATGTGGTGTCGTGACTCTCGAAGAAGCGATAAAGCACGTTGTGACCCCAGCACCGCTCGTAGAGCCGGCCTGAGCTGCTCCTCTACGAGCCCGCAATGGTCCTCATCGATCTGTTTGAGATCGTCCTCTAGGAGGTCGAACCCTTCAGCCAGTTGCCGAATACGCAATGTCTCTCGATAGTACCGTTCGGCGAGCCCCATTGAATTCAATTGCTGGGATGTGTAACGGCGACCTCGCGCCGCTTTCTGCCAGGATGCCCTTCATGAGTTTATGGCTGACCGCACCTTCCGATGGGCTTGCAACTCGGGCCTTCAGGCGGGCCACGGTCTCGTGGGCGCGAAATTGCTCAATCAGATCCTGCCCGTCTTCTTCGATCGTCTGCAAAAGAGCCGCTCGATAATCGTTCACCCGGACACGCAAGTAGCCAAGATAGCGGCGGCTATCCCGGGTCTTGTTCGTGCGTGCGAGGAGTGTCTGCAGAAAACGATTCGAGGTGTCATGCCTCACGTTACAGGTCCCGATCCCGATGGCCGCGCCGAAGATGAACTGGCGTCGTTCGCTCTCGATGTCCGGACCATCCGGGATGTCGCCATGACTGATCATGCCGGTGGTGATGTACTTGAAGGCCAGCGCGGTCACGAGTGCCTGCATCGTGATACCGTCCGCCATGTCCTCGCCGAAACTTTCGAACAGGCTGTAGTGACGTCCTTCGAAACCACTGAACCCTATCGTGCGATACGACCGGAGCTTGTAGAGCAGGTAGACGGACATGGCTCTCGTTGAAAATACCCAGCTGCGAGAGATCCTGTTTCAGCCGGCAGTCATTGCCGACCCGGCCGTCCAGTGCAGGACTTTCGCTTGTGCTCATCAAGGCGACAAGGTAATCGATCAGCCGAAAATCCGTGACGCAGTCGCCTTTGAGACATAGAAATAGGCTGAGCAGTTTGTCGAGCCAGAGGGGGCCGAGCGGTGTGACCGGCTGGCCGAACACGGTGAGCTGGGCCTTCTTTTTCCACCGCCGCCACAGCATGCGCAGGTGCGTGGCTTCCAACTCATGCGGGAGAAACCCCAGGGCCCGCTCCGGGTGAAAGTCTTCAAAATCGAGGCGGTAGGGAGCGGCGCTGTAGGTTCCAACGAACAACGGGAAAAAATGCTCGACGATTTTGATGACCAAGTCGCCGATGTATTTTTCATGATGTGGGCTATAGCCCGACGCCTGCCGCGCCAGGTCCGTTAGGATCCGGCTGCCCAAACTGACGTGTGTACCGTTGTTCGCCAGACTGATGTTGGACAGGGAGGGCAGCACGATCAGATTTCGTGTGATAATACCTGCGTCCCTTAATTTGATGACTGCATTCAACTGACTTCTTGACAACACCTCATGACAGAGCTGCATGTACCGATGTTTCTCTTCACCGCGCTCCCATCCCGAAAGGCACGGATTCATAAACAATTCACGGTAGAAGGCGTCCGAGACGAGCGTGTTTAGGGCCTCTCTGGCGGACGGGAGGATGGGGTGCAAAGTAGGCGAGAGCGCGCTGTCCGGATGCCCGAAGGCCGAGCCGTTCGTTGGCATACATCAACAATAACTGCGTCAATAGAAACCGCTGCGCCATCTCTTTCGCCGCAGCCCGTCCCATACCTGTGTTCGGGCTCAGCGGCGTGACATAAAAGGACACGGTTTCCGGCGAACTATTGTCGTTAAGAAAATGGGGCATTAACTGCTCGCCTATCCGCGTGACGTCGGGGTGGCACCCCTCTTCGTGGCTTGTGGCTTGGGCAAGGGCGAGTTTGAGCAAATAGCTGATAGGCACTCGAAGCCATTCCTCACCGTCGAGGTTGAACATGAACCGGCCTGCGTCCTGGCGTAATCCCGCGGTAGGGTCGTTCTTATCCGCCTGAAGATCATGGGAGACCAGAGCACGAGTCGACGGCGAGAATGTCGCCATCCGAATGCGAACCCACGAGTTTTCCCAGACCTGGACTTGCTCGGAGGAGACGTAATCCGTCAGTTGTGCCAGCACTCGCTTCGGGCTTTCTCCCGAAGCCGCGCGTTTGAGAACGTTTTTGAAGTAATTGGAGGATCGAATAGCCAGCGGCAGGTCGACATCGTTGGAGTGGCCGACGACGGCAGCTTGCAGTTCATTTTCGGTGCCGGCAGTGACGTCGTCGGCAGAAAATGGCATCCGCGTCATTGCTTTGAGGTCGGCTAGGATACGATCGGGATGTGGCGCGTCGAGACCTCCGTATGAGCGGCCGGTCGTGTCGAGCGCAGCATCCCGGGACATAGAGATAACCTTTGGTGATACGTTATGTGATCCTCCTCGATGGCTTGCCTGATATCCCCTCTCTCTTACAGTAGCCCGCGTCTGTTACCGGTGGCTTAACCGTAGATCAGGCATGAGTTAAATCAAACGTATCCGATCCTCTCCAAAGCTGGCGAACCACTGCAGGAAAATCGCACTGCGAAATCGACGGGACGACGGCATCCGCCATGGCCAGTGCGGGGGATGAGAAAGTCGTGGCCACGGCTAGACATTTCAAGCCCGCGCGTTGTGCAGCCTGAATCCCCAAAGGAGTATCCTCAATCGCAAGGCAAGCAGCGCAAACCAACGGACCATTTTTTTTCATGCGCTTCAAGGCGTGTAGATACACCGCTGGATTGGGCTTTCCTGCTGGTACGTCTTCGGCAGCCGCGATGACTTCGAACGCATCGAGGAGACCGGCCACTTGAAGTGAGAGCACGATTTCATCCCTCAACGCGCACGATGCCACCGCCAGGCGATAGTGTGGAAGCAGGCGCGCCACAAATCGGCCACACCCGGGATGAGCGTGTCGCGGGATTGAATGACCTGTAACATCCACGCGCTTTTCCGCCGCACAAATAGCTCAAGTTCCTGAACCGTGAGTTTGCGGCTATGGGCCGTGAAGATGGCTCGAAAACATTCGATGTCACTCAGGCCCACATAATGGCGAGCGTAGTCGTTGCTGGACAATTGAATATCATGGTCCAGGAGAACCGTCTGGAACCCTTGCAGGTGGAGAGGTTCGGTATCGGCGAGCACACCGTCAAAATCAAAAATGATCGCCTTCAAGCAATCGGTGTGCTTGGCGTTCTGTTCATCAGGAAACATTGCGCCTACTTTAGCAAGCGATCCTTAAGACCGGTTTAGCGCAGGGTTACGAATGTGTAAATTCATATGGCGTGATCAAGCCTTGCTTATCCGTTTTTAAGACCTGCTTATTCTGATCGCCAAGTTTCGGCGACCTGCCTTGTCCATCTCCCGCAACGTCTCAGAAGCCAGATATATCGTTTCGAACGTTGCCTGAGCGCATTCCGTGGCGAAACTTGATTCGAATGTCTTCGGCAAGCAGCCTCGTGCCCTGCAGAGTCAAATCGGTCAGATGTCGGGTTTTCAAGGAGACCTCAGCATATACGCGGGGGTTATCAACTTTTCCAGATTGAAACGAGCCAGCATATTTGCCCAGCACGTCGGACGCCAAGCGTGAGTTCGCCACGAATGCTTGGACTTGATGGGCTGATAGGGCTCGATTCAAAGCGTATCCGGTCGGAACCGGCCCGATGAGAATCAAGATGATGAGGCACATACCCTCTGCCTGTCGTTGGAACCATGCGCAAAACTGACCCCGGTACAGGTCAGCAACAGGAGCGAACGAATCCAGAGCGGCGGAGGCTGCTGTCCTTCTGGGGCACGGTAGAGCGCAGGATTCCTCACCAGAACCTTGGCGCAAATGAGCAGAAGGGCGGTGGAACAGGCCTGCGCGAAGCGTTGGAGTAACAGGGCGCCAGTCTGGTCCAGAGCTGCTTCTTCTCCGCGCGAAATTTGGTCCAGTGACTGCATGAAAGCACTCTCGCAGAGTATCAACACAGGAGTGTGCGGGGTGGGTTAAGTTTTCGTTACGAGCGGCCAAATCAAAGCTCGGTAAAGTGATTCCTCACGGCGAAGGGACGGTATGGCCGAATCGAAGAGACGGTTACCGAAGAACCCGTCTCTTTTGGGGATGATGGTGTTTGAGCCGCCCTACGCCGGCTACGATAGAACCGCCGGCCGCAATCCCAGCACCGATAGGGATAACGGCCGACAAGGTGCTGAAGGAAATCCAGGAGTCCTCGGCGTCGTGAGCGACGGATATGCGTCAAGCACCGACATTTCGACTGCTCAAACGGGATGGAGAGCTGCCGTATCGCGTAGGACATGCCGAGATGATCGCGAACGAGGGTTACGACCACTTTTTGGGAACGTCAAATTTGTGTAACGAGAAGTGTGTAGTCGGGGTCTGAGCGCCATCGTCAATAGGGGCGTTGTGGATCTCTCGCCCGGAACCGTCGCACTTCATTGACGGCCATCTTTTCGGAACTCCACCAAAGAACTGAGCAAGCCTTAGACCTTGGCCTTCCTTTAGGGAATCACATCCTGCCATCCATTGCCTTTGATTGACAGAAGCCTCTGATCACCTGAAGGGCAGGAAACGGTTCCTGAGCGGCCGCCGGCTGAGGCAATGCGGGATCACCAGCGGCGAGGGCAGGGACCGTCATCAAAGTGGTGAGGAGCGCAATACTTACGGCTGTCTTCGCTGAGTTTCCCATGGCATCCTTCTGAGGTTGCTTCATTGCTACAGACCCCTTGGGCATCGTATTGAGCAAAAGAGAATGCCTAATGCTGCCATTACACATAGACGCTCCAAGAGGCTGAATTGGCGTCAGAAATAGATAGTATCCGAAGAACCATGATGCTCATAACGTATCCACGCAGATACACCCAATTATTTTGGATACATGTCTAGTGTTCCTGACCGCTGAAAGAACAGCTTCTCTACCTGGGAGGGTGGGAGGGCGACGTGCGGGCCGTTAGGAACCGTGCACCATGCGGCGGTAGGCTTCTTCAGGGGATAGAGGCGCATCGACAAATTCTACCGTGATGTTCTGCGGGGCCTGCCCTCCATCTGTGCCTGTCTGTTCTTGTCGATCCGCATAGTAGTGACAGGCCTTTCCCATGAGTGCCAGGGCGCTGAGGCGATCTATAAACTTAAATTTCTTGGTGCGTCCCACTGCCTTCAATTCGCCTGTGCCTTCGAAGTGTTCATAGCACTCAAAGCCGGCCACTGCGGCCCGCTCATTCTTGTCGAGTTCCGTGATGTGTTTCAGCTTGCCCATCGCGTCAAACATCTCGCCGGGGATCGAACCGGCAACAGTTCGTCAGCCTTTGTAGCCATTCCGTGCGGCTCATCTGGACTTTGGCGATCACGGGGGCCATCAACTCCGCAACCCTTGCCCGGACCTTGCCCCTCGCCATGATCCGAGATGCTTTCTCGTGAATCGTTTTCGCTTTCGCTCGCTGGGGTTTGTAGGCTTTTCGGTAGGCGTCGGACTCATTGAGTCCTTCAACGATTGCGAGACAAAACGCTTCCTCTTTCCGGGTGAGCACTAAGAAGGTTTCGTCGACGAGCTGCAATGGTGGAGGATTCTGTCGTGTGGAGGCTTGTCCTATATCGGACAAGGATTCTGTAACTCGTTGTAAATCCTTGTCACTCATTGGACGGCTCCTCTATATCAACATGTTGTTTTTCCTCATTTTCGTCCGTCCTCTCAAGGCTCAGACACGGGTTCAAATCCCGTTGGGACCACCAGCCTTTTCCCTTATCACTCGACAGGTTAACGACTTTCTTCTCGGTAGGTTGATTGCTGGGAAGGATGTCATAGGACACGTTATAGGACAGCGTATACGTAGTTTCAAGCAGACTGACCGCTTCGCGCAGCTTCAGATTCCAGCCGTGTCCTCCATGCGAATACTGACTCGTCATGACGGCTTTGGTCGAATGGCCGAGCAGAGCTGAGCGAATTTCCCAACTTACCCCTAGATTTTGCAATTTGGTAGCAAAGGTATGCCGGAGGTCATGGAAGTGGAAATTCTGCACTCTGGCAGCCTTGCAGGCCCGTTGCCATTGATGTCCGAAGGCATCTGCGGACCAGTGGTGAAAGATCGGTCCGTCGATGGGGGCAATATCAATATGAAATTTTGCTGTCAGTGACCGTGGGGGAGTGGACAGGCGGGACAATGACATGGGTATGACTTGTCGTAGTCACTTCTTGTGTGTCCATCCGGTCATGGTCACTCGATCGGTCGCGATCGCGAGATCAAGAGGTATCCGGGATTGGTCGCCAGATCGGTCGCGGTCGCCAGATCGGGCATCGATGCCCACCATGGGTCGCCGCCCTGGTCGTAGACCGGGAGGGGTGTCCACAAACCTGTCGGAAAAGGGGTCGCCAAGTCAGCGGGATATCGAGGGGTGAGAGCGTCAGTGAGAGGTGTTCATAAACCAGACGGTTGGGAGACAGACCGTACACTGGGAGGAGAGAATTGTATGCAAGAATACAATAGGGTCGTCCCACAGCAATAATGGTGCTGTGTCTTCCCTCTTGTTGCGAAGGCTGACACCCAGGGTGAGACTCTCCAGTCGAACCGCATCAGGAACGGAATTCGCCTCTAGCTAAACGTGGGGATTCAATCGTCGCGAACGTAGGAATCACTGTTTTTTAGCCAGACTGACCAATTTTGACCAGTTGAGCCTCCCTGTAGAAGCATAGAATAGTTATCATAATACGTTACCAGGGAGCGCCATGAGGTTCCGCGAGGAGAAGTGGGCTCGACACAACCGGCTTTCCTTCTTTCGCGCAGAAGCCGTACCCATGCGAGTCGTGTGATGATTAAATCTGCCCACGATGGAGTCGTGCAATGGCGTGAGGCAATCTCTGCGCCGGCACCGCTGGCAGAGGCCTGGACCCGGCATTGTCCTGCGTGCCAAGAGTGGCTCCAAAAACCTTTGTCTGTTGACCCTGGGTTTGCAGGTGTGGATGGCAATGTCCCTAAGAGGCCATGATGCACGGCGGATGAAAGGACGAACGTCAATGAAATTTACACCGTTGCATGATTGGGTATTGATCCGCACGGGCGAACCGAGCGAGAAGAGCGCCGGCGGCATTATTATTCCGGACACGGCGCAAGAGAAAGCGGAGGAAGGAGAGGTCCTTGCCGTAGGGGCGGGTCGCTTTGTCGAGGGCAAGGATTCTAACGAGAAGGTCAAGAAGAAGACGTTTGTGAAGACCACCCTCAAGCCGAGCGAGCATATCATGTACAACAAACACGCCGCCAGAGAAGTGGAGGGCGACGATGAAGGGTTGGTGCTGGTTCGTGAAGAGGATGTTTTAGGTTATTTCCGCTTTCCTGAGATAGATACGCATTGCTCTAACATCCTGGGCAACTCACCCGAGGAAATCTTATGCTGACCACGAATTCTGCATCTGAAGCTAACCCCGGATAAGTCAGAGAGGAGCTTCGATGCAGGCCACCGACATGCAAGGGATTTTGGCTGATGAGGATACCATCCAACGCCGGCAGGAGGCGTTGCGTTCCTTGTTGATCAGACGCACGAAGGTCTTACGAGAGTCCCTGAAACAGAGAATGAGGCGCGCACGGAACAATGGCGAGTGGATTGAACTCTCGCCAGGGGAATGCATAGACCAGTATCAGGAGGAACGAACGCACTTACAATCACAAATAGACGAATTACGGGCTGAACAACAGCAGACGAGAGGCCGACTGGCCGACGTGAAGCGAGCCAAGAAGAGAGCCGAGAAAATACGAGCGGCGGAGAAAGCCCTCGGCAGAAATCGAAGATAACCCCACAGAATGTTATGCATCTCCTACGTCGATGATATCGCTGTGGCAATCCATTTGATTGATGAGTTCGAAACGTTTGCTGATACGGCACATTACCCGTGCACAGCTCTCTCCTCAATGTCGTCCTGCACGACTAGATTTCTCCCTGTTCACTCAGAGGATATGCTGTACCCTCGATAGACTGTGCCGTCAGCTTTTCGGCCAGTAATTTTCCGTCACGATCGTCTAGTCGTACGAGACTCCCCCTCACCTTTCCAGTCCATGCTATTGATCCTTTTTCCAGGCTGCGTGTGAACGAAAGGGCAGTCCAAATCACGTCATCGTGAATGGGGATGGCCTTGTCCGCATCCAGCCATACGGAGGGTCTCACTGGAAACGTACGACGAACGGATCGTTATCGGGCAGAAAAATCGGCTTGTCATCGATAAATGGTCCTTCGATGACCTCCAATAATCCGAACCACCGAGACAGACGGGTGAGGTAGCATACAAAAATGTCACCTGGATTGACCCGGTCTGCCATGCCCTTGTGATGAAGCCTGAATCCGGAGATGTCTCTGGAAGAACGTGAAAAGCCTTCTCGCGTTTCTGGTGAGAAGAGATCGATGAAGTAGGCCATGGCGCAAATTTAATCCGAGATCGGAGCAAGGACAATGCAGAGCGTCGCAATAGTAAACTGGCAATCAGGACAAGGCAATACACTGATCGGAGCGCAATCCATAGCGTATGCTGGAGATGAAAAGCGGATTATCCCTTCTCAGGGCAATCGATGCCATTCAGATGAATGCGTGTCCCCGTCGATCACCCACCACCTTGCCGGTAAATTCTGCTGCGATACCCTCGCCTGCATATGAGAGAATGGAAAGCAAGAAAAGAACAAAAATTGACGCAGGATGTGGTGCACAAGTTTTGGGGATAAGACTGTGGATAAGTCTCATTGGAGGCTTGCGAGTGCGTTCAGGGTGCCATGACGCTCACATTGCCTATTTCTTGGGCATTGAATGTAAAAATTGATTAGCCACTATATCTTGTGGATTGACTCTTGTGGTTTTCTATTCATACCCCACATTGTTTCATTCCCTGTTACGGTGTCATGCGGCGTCCTACGTAGGTGCTGCGTCTGCAATAGACCGATAGGCCGGAGTACTTATACACAGGCGAACCAGCCATAATCAACGAAAGTCAAGGAAGCACGCGACCTCACGGCGCGGTATGATTCCCGAACCCACTGCCGAACAACTCTGCTTGCCGTATACTGGTGATGATGACTCTGTTTCCGCCGGAGCCGACCCCACCATCTACCATCTCCGCTCTCGTCCGGCTTGGCACTTCGACGTGGACCTATGAAGGCTGGAAGGGCCAGGTCTACAAACTCCAATATGGCAAGACGACCTTTGCACGAGACTGTCTTGGCGAGTACTGCCAGTTTCTCTATCAGGGCGAACCACTCTTTCGCACCGTCGGCAACGACTCGACATTTTATGGCCCGCCCACCGCGAATCAACTCAGACGCTATCTGAATCAGATTCCCGAAGACTTCGAGATGTGCTGCAAGGTCTGGGAAGAGATCACGATCCCAACCTATGCGACGCATGCCCGGTATGGAATCAAGGGGGGTCAACCGAATCCACGCTTCTTGGATGTGGGAGCGTTCATCGATTTGGTACTGACACCGTATCGCGAGGCCAGGTTCCAACCTCATGCCGGACCGTTTCTCTTCGAGTTCCAGCGACACGGGATGTTTCCGAGTGAGTTTCTGTGCGGCATTCAGCCGAACCAGACTACCGGCTCAATACGTGCGTTCTCCTCTTGCACCTTAATCCTCACCCGCCTAGAATAAACCTCTCTGCGCCTAAGTGCCGTAGAATCGCGGGATCACTAGCGTCTGTTCTTGAGGTCATGCGTCTCTCCTGTCGTTCTGTTAAATAAACCTGAATATTCCCCTGTTTTTGTGGGGAGAAGGAGTCGAGGGTCATGGCTCTACTGATTACCGACGAATGTATCAACTGCGGAGCCTGCCTGCCAGAATGTCCGAATGAGGCAATCTTCGAAACTCGCGGTGACGCGGAGACGAAGGGAAACCATGTGGGCGACGGCCAGGGAGTGGGAGACAGTATTTACGTGATTACTCATGACCGGTGCACAGAGTGCGTCGGACATTTTGACGAACCTCAATGTGCAGTGGTTTGTCCGGTCGATAATTGTTGCATCTCTGATCCAGCCTATCCGGAGCCGACCGATGTTTTGCTGGAGAAAGCAAAGAAGCTCAATCCTGACAAGGCCATCGACCCGGCAAAAGTTTGGGGCGGTGTGCGGAACTAATCGTTTCCCCTTGAAGAACCGCGCAACACTTCCAATAAATAGTTACCTTCTAGCCTTACTTAGGCCGCTAGGCAACGAGCATTCATGAACCCATCCACGCCCGCAAGGCTCGCGCTGAGTGTGTCAGTGCTGGCGCTAGTGGTCAGTTATTTTCGATAGCTCCTCTTCGGTCCTTCGCCAGTACTCGAGCACAAACTCCTTCAAGCCGAAGGGCCATCAGCCGTACCCACCACCTGTAGAAGAGTCGTAACCACAAATCCCAGCGGATTCTCAGGGCATACACTGGCGATCACCCCGACAAAGAACGGCTAAGGCAGTCCTCTATTTCAACATTTTTCCATACAGTTTCTGTACTTTTTGCGCGAGGGCTATTTTGCAATCAGCGCGTAATCAGCTCGATTGTTGTTTTATCACCGGCCTGACAGAAAACTGCCCGATCCTAGAAGATCCCCTAACCTGAAGCTGTCGTGGTGGTTGTGCTCGCTATCCCACCTTCGAGGTACGTCCTGCGGGTCATGTCAGAAGGTCAAGTGGCAGGTAATCTTAAAACACGGAAAAAAAGAAAGGTTCTGTGCAAATAACTCATGAGGTGCGCTTTGGGGTCGCTCTTCGGAACCATGCCTGGTAGCTCCCCCATCATCACACAGGAGATACAATGTCACAATTGACAACGATCACGAACGCGACTCAGGGGCAGGTAGTTCAGGGAGGGCCAGAGGTGCCATGGCCCCTGTGCCCGAGGCCCCGATGTCAGACTCCGTTGGAACCCCACGCATTTGGAGACGGTGCGATGACCGGTCTTGAGTCCGTGCGGTGCCCGGACTGCGGCCATGAGGGCTACGTACCGCGGCATGGCGTTCGGATGCTGTTTAGTGATCGGCGAGAATCCGTCTTTACCTACGGCCCCTCGCTCTCCACGCTGACAGTAATCCTTTCTTATTCGGCCCTGACTCAATTTGCACCATTTCATTGGTCATCCGCCGAATTGGCGGCCCGTGTCGCGGAATGGGCCCTGCTCACTGGCTGTGTGGAGGGAACGGTCGAACTCTACCCGGACTCGGCGGTCCTCGCGGACTGTTATGAGTATTTGCGGCATCATCCTGTGAACTGAGCCATGTTGGAGAGTGGAGAGCATCTGTTGAAGCGTTTGGATCCCATCGGATGAAACGAACCATACGCCTGCGGCTGGAGCGTTGATCAGTGATGAGGCGTGACCATGATCGTCAGCATCGAGGTTCATCATCATCTCGGGTCCGAGTCCTACTGGCAGCTCACGCGATGCCACCTCCAGATCACGTCGGTGGCGACAGAAGTTGGCTCCCCCGCGCTGTACCTCGCCATGCATTTCGGGACGCTCGAAGAAACTATCCGGTACGCCAAAGCGTTGGCCTTTACCTATCTGATGAACAGGCAATTCAAGGAAATGCCGGATCACATGGAGTGGCGTGTCACCGAGGATGACCAGCCGTCACAAGAAAAGATGATGGGAGGCTGGAAAAAATGACCTTGCGTAAGGTCTGCTTGTATGAGCTTAATAGCCAGAGAGCGCGTCGGATAATTATCCAAGACACACGGAGGGTACGTGACAGCAGAATTGTCTCAACCGAGAGGGCGTCCCACGCGTGTGCTCATCGTAGATGATTTCCCAGCATTCCGAGCAGGTGCGCGGAGCCTGCTGGAGGAGAACCCGGGGATTGAAGTGGTCGGGGAAGCGGAGGACAGCGCCTCAGCTACTCAGTTAGCCAAGGCCCTGCATCCCGATGTTGTCCTGATGGATGTCTACATTTCACCAGTGGATGGCGTGACGGCGACCCGCCAGATTAAGGCGCTGCTGCCGCGAACGGAGATCATCGGCCTGTCGGCCATCCCCACGCCCAATGTGGTGGCCGCGATGCGTCAGGCCGGCGCCCGTGGGTTTATCCCCAAGGGACAAATCTACGAACAGCTTCTACCGGCCATTCAGGAAGCAATCGGCGGCCCCTCAAGCTCTCCCCACTAGATTCCATCTTTAATCGCTGCTTTGTCGCCCCGTGCTACCTTGTCGGTGGGCGATAATTCTCGTCTTGTTGGCGGGATAGGCCACCGACCTTAGCACAAGACCGCATAGGAGATTGAACGATCAAGAAAGGTGGTAGGGCCTACCGGGCCGGTGACAACCTAGACCCACCATTCGCTCACTTCCAGTGAAATGACGAGCACGAACTGACGGTTGCAGTCGTCATGCGCCTTTCAGCATGCGCTGATAGGCTTCGGCAGGAGACAGAGAAGCATCGACAAATCTCACCGTGATATTTTGCGGGATGAGCACGCCATCAGGGCCCGTGCGTTCTTGCCGATCAGCGTAGTAATGGCAGGCTTTGCCGAGCAGTTCGAGGGCGCGCAGCTTATCGAGCAACTTGAACCTCGTGATGACTCCGAGGACGACCCGGTCCTTTTCCTTTCCTGAAAACTCCTCGAAGACTTGAAGCCCTATAACCGCTGATGCCTCGTTAGGGCCAAGCTCGGTGATAGGGAGGGGATTGCCACGGCTATCGAACATCTTCCGAACATCAGCACGGGCGCATCGCGTCAGGTGCATGAGCCATTCCTTGCGGGGCATCACCACCTCGGCAATGACCTGTTCCATTAACTCCGCAATCCTTGACTGAACCTTGATTCTTGCCATGATTTATATCGGACAAGGATTCTGTAACTCGTTGTAAATCCTTGTCACTCATTGGACGGTTTCTTTATATCAACATGTTGTTTTTCCTCGTTTTCGTCCGTCCTCTCAAGGCTCAGACACGGGTTCAAATCCCGTTGGGACCACCAACACTTACACCTTTTCCAAAACCTTCAGTGCCTAAATAGTGCCTATCGGATCATCCTCTGGGAGGGAGAGTTCGGGGGTTCGCTAACAGGCAATCAGCGGAAAGGGTATGCCAGTTCTTCCACGACTGAGCCGCAACCGGTCGACCCGAGAAGTACGCTGTCATCTATTCAGCGGACCCCTCCGCAAGGTGCACGGTTCAGCCGGGCTTTCCTATAGCGGATGGAGCCAAGGTGCTTTTATGGGTCCATGTCATTGGTGTACGGCATGCCCAACCATCATGCCAATGCTGACTTTCCCGGTCGGCAATTTGGAGCCTTCGGGCCATAGTGAAAAGATGATCCCGTCGGTCTTGGCAACCGTGTCCGCGAACTCCTTGGCCTTATCGGGAGGCATATCCAGTACCTTGACGTTCCCTATGACACCCTCCACGGAATGATCATGCCAAACCTTTTTCCAAACCTTCTTGGGAAGGACCTTCTCGTCGCGAGTCACAGTCTTGGCGACAATGTACTCCACACCGATGAGTTTCGCGTTGTTGTCTTCCGTCTCGTAGAGAAGGCACTCAATGAACGGCTCAGGAGAGACGATCTTGCAATAGTGATGGAATGGCCCCCGTACCTTTCCATCGATCAAGTGCGGGGCCGTGACGTGGATGACATGGCCGTCCGCGGGAGTCGCTTTCGCGGCAGCTTCCGATGCAGCTGGCGAGGCAGGAGGTGCCTCTTGGGCTTGTGAAAGCCCAGCCGCGATTGCAAGGATGAAACAAGAGCTTAGAACACTCAGTGTCTTTATCATGGAGCCCCCCTTTCCTAAGACAAGTTACTTCAGCTTACGAAAACAACAGAAGACAGGGAAATGCCCATAGCTCAGCTTCCTAAGCCTTTCGGATACTTCCTCACAAGTGATTGTTTGCACAGCGGAACGCCGCTCTAGCAGCAGGAATTCCGCGACACCGGTGCCAACCTGGTGCCAAGACACCCTGACACACCGTCGTCCCTGATAATCCTCCCCTTTCCTGACACCGTGAGATTCTAACCACGACTCCTGCGATGCGGGTCCCCAGACACACCTTTATTTATTGCAGCGGGAAGTACCATCCCGCTTTTCACTGCGATGACGACAGCATTTACAAGATCATCGGTATAGAGCTTCTTTTTGATCTGCTGGAAGTGCTCACGGACCGTACGCTCACTGATCCCTTCGGCCGACCCAATCTGTTTAGTAATCTCTCCCATTGCGCGACGCTCAAGCACAACCGTCTCGCGCTTTGTGAGCAGTCCACGTGGATAAGCACGCTGGCTCGCCTGGACCAGCAATGGAACAATTGACTTGAATTGCTTAAGGTGCGCTCTTCCACTCGCTGCAGACGGCATGGCGGCCGCAAACAATACGTAGTAGTCTGGGCTGGCGAACCCCCCACACAGCGCATACTGTGCACCGGCCTGTTTCATTTGCCTCAGCAGTTCAGGATCAAATTGCGTCTTCAGGCGCTTCACGGCATCGCACCACAGGATTGTTCGCTTTGTCCGAAGCCATTCCTGAAACAAAGGACTAGTCCATAATGCGCCGGTCGTGAGACGCCAGCGAATCAGGTCACGGGAAAACCCCTGATTAAAGATAAAGCGGAGGGTCGTGCGCGAGGGATAGCCCCACGAGCCGGTCAATTTACTGTAAGGAATGAACGCCTGCAAATGCTTCAGGAGTTCACGAAATTGCTTTGGGGTTTGGCATCGACGCGCCTCCGTCTTCAACTCCGCAAGAGCGGCACCACGATCAGCGCCTCGCTTGGCATTCGAAACGGGTAAGACAGCGTTGGAAACCATTTCTCACCTCATTCCTACGGGAAGAGCATACCTCCTATTTCTCCAGCTTGTCACTTGGTGAAGATCCTGATAAAAAAAATGGTTCCATACCACGTCTCATCTTCGTGATCGAGTAGGATTCGGTGTCGAGTCGGAAAGGCCTATGGTAGCGCATACGGTGCAGTTTTATCGAGACGAGCGATTTTTGATTGAAACAATCACTGCCTTCATCAAAGTTGGTCTCGACCTCAATGAGACTGTCCTGGTGATCCTGACCGCACAACATCGTAAGGACCTCTATACGACTTTGACCGGTGATGAGCTACGGAATGACAAGCTGAGGTTCTTGGATGCAGCAGACTTCTTAATCCTATTTATGGTTGAGGACTGGCCGAATGAATCGCAATTCATGCATGGGATGGAAAAGATCCTTCGCCTAGCTGGTGACAACGGCCAGATTCGGGTATTTGGTGAACTGGTGGCGTTGCTCTGCGCGGAAGGCAAAGCCGCCGCGGCCTTGCGGCTTGAGGAGCTGTGGAATATCTTAGCAATAAGACACAGCTTTTCTCTGTTGTGTGCATATCCGCTGTCTGCGTTGGTTGAGAAAGCAGACCAGGGGATTCGGACAAGGGTCTGCCAGCTTCATCGGCACGTGCAGATTCAATAAGCGATTCAGGATTGGTAAGGCTTTCTCGGAATTCGATGCAGCGATGAATCATGTGCATGATGTCATTGGGGGCGGTCAATGGCAGGGTCGGATCGGCGGGATCGCTGTGCACGATGTGTGGGTAATGCGCCGAGCCTATGGGAAGATCGACATAGTGCCATTCCTTACTATCTGGATGCGCGGAGACGAAGGCGCGTGCCTCGAGCAGTTCCTCGGGGGTGAAGCCTGAGACGATCGTGTGTGGATTGTTGAAGAGGGGCCGAATCTCGTCCGGCCACATGGAGAGGCGGGCGAGCAGGCCTGGAGGCAATTGATCGCCGGTTCCTGCAATCCTGGCGAGGGTTTTGACCGTAGCAGGGTCAAGAGTGGCCTGAACCGCCTCTGAGATGGCTCGGTGTCCATGTCCATCCCAGGCCAGCACCATTCCGGGAACGCAGACAAGCACGAGTCCTAACAGCAGGGTGAACAGCATAGCACCCTCTGCATCTCTCCTTCAAAAACCATGTGGAATCGACGTAGTAGAGGAGTGTGGAGGCGATCAGTCAGCCGCGGCCATCGTGGTAGCATGGCGGTAGCAGGACTTATAACGTCTTGATCATCCGTTGCAATTTCTGGTTATGAGACGAACCGCAGGTCAGACACTTGCCTTTGTTGAGGTTGGAAAGGCTTCTTTATGATATCGTGGTAGCAGCAACATGGAAGCCCCAAGACCCCCACTGCCCCCATTCGACGCGACGACCGCGGCCCAAAAAGTCCGGATGGCCGAAGATGCCTGGAACACTCGTGATCCTCAACGAGTCGCGTTAGCGTATACACTAGACAGTGTCTGGCGTAACCGCACGGAGTTCTTTGCCGGGCGCGAAGCCATCGTGCAGTTTTTGACCCGGAAATGGAACAAGGAGTTAGACTACCGTCTTATCAAGGAACTGTGGGTGTTTCAGGGTCATCGGATTGCCGTCAGGTTTGCCTATGAGTGGCATGACGATGCCGGTCATTGGTTTCGGGCTTATGGCAACGAAAACTGGGAATTCGACGATCACGGCTACATGCGGCGCCGTATCGCCAGCATCAACGACCTGCCTATCAAAGAATCGCAACGCAAGTATCACTGGCCGCTAGGGCCTCGCCCTGATGGGCATCCAGGGCTCTCGGACCTGGACCTTTAGAAATGGAATGCCTTTTTCTTGGAGCTGCTGCCTTCTCGTCAATCGCTTCAGCGAAAAAGTGTATTGAAGAGTGTCTCATGATTTCTCCTGTTTCTCGCCATCCGAGTCTGCTACCTCGCTGCTACCAGGACAGGACAAACTAGCCCCATCAGGCCCCATTTCGAGAGCATCTTGTGTTGTGGTTTCTAGTGGGGTTAGATTGTCGAAGGTAGGATCGTCTGACAAGGCTCACGGTCTCGCGTCTCATCTCCGGCAACGGTTTCACAATCTTGCCATACGGCTAGGAAGCTCCTTGGATGCTTTGGTCAAATTCGTCCTAGCCGCCCCCGCGGCGCAGGTTACCGAACACGATGATAAGCACTGCGGCGACGCCATACCAGGGAATGATAGCCCACGGATTGCTGGTCTGAACGTAGCTGACGATCCAATGCCCGGCAAATACGATCCCCAACACGATTAAGGCGGCAACAATCAGGCTTCCTTCGCGAGGTGATTTGTCAGGGAGCATATGTCAGTGCTTTCCCGCCACGATTCTAAGGGAAGATCATGAGACGCTGGTTTATGGGCTCCATTAGAACACCATTCTGTACCGCCTTGCGATACTCGAGGCCAGTATAACTCAAGCATGCTCCCTGTGTAGTCGCTGATCGCTAGGCACAAGACTGTCGTATCTGGTCTGCAACTGTAACTTCGTGTGCTAGCGTTTTCTTGGTAGCCATGTGGTAGCAGACTCCCTAACCGCTGGCCCGCTCAAACGATTTTAAAGGCGCCGCAAACTAACAAACCGCAGGTCGCTATATCGGACAATTAATTTGTAACTCATTGTAAATTCATGTCACTCATTGGACGGTTCCTCCATATTAAGTTCTTGTTTTTCCTCATTTTGGTCCGTCCTCAAGGCTCAGACACGGGTTCAAATCCCGTTGGGACCACCACACCAACCTTGGTTGACCCGCTCGCTCTTCTTCCATTGTGACGAGCGGATAAATCCCTCCAGTGCCTTTCTCTGAAGTACACCACACCTTGCTTGCCGAACCGGCGACTCTTTGTCGCTTTATCGTGATTGGCGCCAGTTTTTCTCTTTGCTGTAACTCCTACTTCGCATGGACGGCTCACTTCTTCGTCGTCGTAGCGGGTCAAGTAAAAGCAGCTACGCCATGTCTCCTCGTAAACCTATTTCGTGTGCCTCTGCATTTCCTTACAAGCCCAGACCCCTACATTTTTAGCGACAGGTTGTATTTACAGCATCACCACAATATTGTATAGTGTTTGTATACACAAGGAGCCGAATGGGTATGGCGAGTATGGAAACAAGACAGGCGGGGCGTGGGGAGGTCATTAACCTGCGTGCCAGCCAGAAGCAGAAGGTCCTGATTGACCGGGCAGCGGAAGCGCTTGGACGGAGCCGGTCCGATTTCATGCTTGAAACGGCATGCCGGGAAGCTGAAAGGGTGCTGCTCGACCGGCGCTATTTTGACCTATCGCAGGATGCGTTCAAGCGCTTTATAGCCATGCTGGACAAGCCCCCGGCTAGCAATCCTAAACTGCGGCGGCTCCTGCAGACTAGGGCGCCGTGGGAGGAATGACCCGCAGTCCTCGTGAGATAAATCCACCCGAGAAACTTTCCACGGAGCATGACCTGTCCGCGTTCAATTCGGGAGAGCCGGCTCTGGATGACTGGTTGCGCCGCCGCGCTCTTCCGAACGAGGCCAGCGGCACATCGCGCACGTATGTTGTAGGCGTGAGCAAGCGGGTGGTGGGCTATTACACGCTTGCCAATGGTGCCGTTACGCATGGGGAGGCGCCGGGAAAGGTGCGGCGTAATATGCCGGACCCTGTGCCGGTCATGGTGCTGGGCCGGCTGGCGGTCGATAAGGACTTTCAGCGCCACGGCATAGGGACTGGGTTGCTGCGCGATGCGGTTCTGCGTACCCTGCAGGCAGCCGAGATCGCAGGCATCCGGGCCATACTGGTCCATGCGATTTCGGAAACGGCAAAGCGCTTCTATGAGAGCTACGGTTTTATTTCCTCGCCTGTTGATCCGTTAACGGTCATGATAACTCTCGCGGAAGCGAGAAAGACGCTGGGCGAGAAAGAACCGAAGTAGGTTGAACGATTGGGAACTTGAGAGAAAGAGAAACGCTGTATGAGACCAGAATAAGGGTCCGATCCCTTGAGCTACAACAAAATCAAACCCAACAAAAACAAAGTTCTTTTGCAGTCAAACCGGCTACTGACAACCCCGCCCCAAATCACCCCACCATTTTTAGGGTAGCACTGTTGACCCGCCGACATCTTGAGGAAAGTATCGATACGCCGGACGGAGGAGTGGCCGCACCGGACAAGTTATAGGACAGCATATACGTAGTTTCAAACGGACGAAGGGAAGTACGCGATTGGTGGTGAGGAGGGACATGAGGGCTGCAAGAATCTCGTACAACTCTCACGTCCCCTAAATAAGGAAGGTCGACGGCCATGGTGCTGCAACATCTCACTTCACGGTGAACTCCGAGGTCATCCCCTGCATAAAATGAGGCTTGCCGGTGGCCGGATCGGGAAAAAAGCAAATCAGACCGTAGCGGCCCGGCTCGAACCGCGCCGTGAAAAATGCGTGCGCCCCGCTCTCGAGTCCGACAACGCCGCCGACGGGTTTGCCGGGAGGAGGCCCGGACGCGCCTGGTTCAAAGGCTGCTCCAAAGTCTTTTGCGGAGGCTCCGGGGTCGAGCTTGAGCACGACGACCTCATGCGGCATAGTCCCATGATTCATCACCTGAATCGTGTGGGAGCCGGCCGTGATCGGGTGAGACTGCGCGAAGCGAAAGTCAGCGAGCGTGATTGTTAAGTCCACCTTTGGCTCGGCGACCAAGGTAGGCTTCCCGCCCTTCACTGAGAGCGGCTTCTGCATGCCGAGGACCATGTGCGGAACTCCGTCCTTATTCGGGATGAGACAGATCAGGAGGTATTCCCCCTCCGCAAGATTCATCGTCGCCACGGATTCACTGCCGGGAAGAATGGCGTTCGGTCCGCCGACGAATTGGATCCAGTTTGGCAGGCGAGCGGGATCGGCGGTCACTGCCGCACGAAAGTCTTCCGCAGTTTTTCCCTGAAGAAGCTTGAGGAGTTGGATGTGATGAGGATCCTGCCCCTTGTTCACGACTTGCATCGTGGTCACCCCGGCTGGAATGCGATCCGGTCCGGCGAAACCGTAATCGTGGGCGACGAAGACGACCGCAGAGCCGTCGGCGCGAGGGCCTGCAGCGGCTCGACCGCCGTCAGCCCAATCCAGGGCAGGTCCGAGGAGCAAAAAGAGCAGCACAGTGACGGATTGAACCAACATGCGTGACATAGAAACCTCCTTCTGGTTTGGCACGGCCGATATGTATGAATCGAGAGAAGCGTTGATGAGGTGCGGCCATCACCCTCAAATCTGGGCGAACCCTAGCACAACGGGCCGAGCAGCGGTTCCTACAAATATGCTATTGTTCCCCTAAATTTTTCTTAAGTTCGCCACATCGGCCACGTCCATGATTCCACCCGCCATGTTCGAGCTACTTCAGACCGGCGTGTCCGTCGTGGTCGGCACACGAGACGCGACACTCATGCCCGAATGCACACGAGCCTGGGGCATTCGCGTGGGGAAAGATCGCAGTTCCGTCACGATTTTCCTGACGGAAACGATTTCCAAGAAGACTCTTCAGAATCTACGAGAAAACGGGCAGATCGCAATTAGTTGCACCAGGCCGACCGATCATGTGGCCTGTCAACTCAAGGGCCGCCTGCGTACGATCCGGCAGACGGCTCAGCGCGACCGGGAACACAGCAGAAACTGGCACCGCGAATTTGTGGGAGAACTGGTCGCCATTGGCGTGCCGGCGCAGCTCTGCGAATCCTGGATCACCGAGCCTGCTCTGGCTGTCGAAATCGAGGTCACCGACGCCTTTCATCAGACACCGGGACCCGGGACCGGCGAGAAGGTCTAAGCCGTGGAAGCCGGGACGCTCCGACTCGAGGATCTCTGGCCCTGTCTCCAAGGAATGATCCCCGCCGCCTTGAGCACCTGCTCGCCCAACGGCACACCGAATATCACCTTCATCAGTCAGATTTATTACGTCGATACCAGCCACATCGCAATTTCCCATCAGTTCTTCAACAAGACCCACCGGAACGTGCGAGAAAATCCGTTGGCCTGTGCGATGATGCTCGACCCGCGGACGTTACAGGCGTATCGGTTGCAGGTTCGGTTTGACCATTCTGAAGCCTCCGGCCCCCTGTTCGACTCGATGTCGCTACAGCTCCAGGCGATCGCGTCTCACGCGGGCATGTCGGACGTCTTCAGGCTGCGAGGAGCCGATGTGTATGAAGTCCTGCGTATCGAACGTGTGGAGGGCTTCACCCGGCTGCCAACTCCCCCGCCCTCGGAACTCCCTTCGCGGCTGTTCGTCGACCACGACCTTGAGTCACTGCGGCTCTTCGTCGAACGCCTGAACCGCTCGCAACTGCTGAGCGACTTGCTGGAGACCTCACTCCAACTCCTCGATGAGTTGTTCGGCTTCCATCACGCCATGATCCTAATGGCGGATGAGCGAAATGCGAAGTTGTTCACTATTGCAAGTCGGGGCTATCCCGAGAACGGAGTGGGCTCAGAAGTCGGCTTTGGAGAGGGATTGATCGGCATGGTCGCGCGAGCACGACGCGCACTCCGCCTGTCCGCGATCGATCATAGTCTTCGGTACGCCCGCGCAGCGCGGGACCAGGCGGAAGCGGTGGCGGGGGCGGAGGCCGTGTGCCGTGAAATTCCGCTCCCCGGCCTCCCTGGAGCTGCAGGTCAGATCGCCGTCCCGCTCCTGGCTCGTGGCCAGGTGATAGGGATTCTTGCAGTCGAAAGCACCGAACCCCTCGCCTTCATGGTTCGTGAAGACACGATCCTGACGGTCGTGGCGGCACAGCTGGCAATTGGAATCGAACAACTCAGCCGCGATATGGAAGAGTCCTCTTCGGCGACCCTTGCACAGCCCAAGTCTGCGCGAGTGACCAGCACTCGACCACGTGCCAGAAACTTCTGTTTCTTTCACAAGGACGACTGCGTCTTCGTCGACGGTGAGTATCTGATTCGTAACGTGCCGGGTCGCATTTTGTGGCGTCTGCTCAAACAGCACCGAGGCGAAGGGCGTTCCGAGTTCACCAATCGTGAGCTCAGGATGGACTCGTGGCTCGGTCTTCCCGAAATCAAGGACAACCTGGAGAGTCGATTAATTCTGTTGCGCAAGCGGATGGAGCAGAAATGCCCGGACGTCCGGCTCGTCCAGCGAGGACGCGGCAGGTTTGCCTTGGAAACAGATGTCACAATCGAGTTATCAGAGAAAGAGTCATGAGACGGATGAACCCCTCGCGCCGAAGCGTGGACGAATCCAGTGTATAGTCAGAGCGCCGTGATTCTATAGGCAAATCCAAGCAGGACATGCAGCGTGATGTTGGTCCAGGTTTCCTGGAGCGTGCCCCACCGTCCTTGACTGCAATTTCTCTGGAGCCTACTCTGCGCGGGTTCAGATGCTGAGAAACTAGCCGACGCGACTGGATGAACCTAACGGCTCGCCGTGACTCGTGAACTCACATTGCATCTATCGGAAAAAGCGGGACACGTCGCGGCACTGCTCCTGCGTCCCCACCATGCGCGATGGCTGCTCGTGCTGGCTCACGGTGCTGGTGCGGGAATGGGTCATGTCTTCATGGAAAAACTGGCGCACGAACTGGCCGCTTCCGAGGTGGCGACGTTCCGCTATCAGTTTCCTTACATGGAGCAGCATCGTGGAAGGCCGGACCCACCAGCGGTGCTCACGGCTACCGTGCGCGTTGCCATCGCGGCAGCGGCCGAAGTCGCACCGGATCTGCCGCTTCTGGCTGGAGGCAAGTCGCTTGGTGGGCGCATGACTTCACACGTGCTGTCCGAGCCACCGCCCACCGGAATGGCAGATGCGACCAGGCGCGTGCGCGGCCTGATTTTCTTCGGCTTCCCACTGCATCCGCCCGGTCGCCCGGGCACACAACGCGCTGAACATTTGGACCGTGTCGAGGTGCCAATGCTGTTCCTGCAGGGCACGCGCGATACCCTGGCAGATCTGGCACTTTTGCAGCCACTATGCGCAAAGCTGGCACCTCGCGCAACATTGCATATCGTGGAGACCGCAGACCATTCCTTCCATGTCCTGAAACGCTCCGGTACCACAGACGCTAACGTACTCCGTAGGCTTGCACAAACCGCTGCTTCGTGGGCGGATTCCCTTGTCTGAGGCTGCCGAAGAGATGTGATCAGGCTGTGCCCCTGACAAACCTCCGGGGCTCTCAACGTCAGAAAGCGGAGCCGGCGGCTGGGTTATCTTCGTCACAAAGCCGTTGACGTATCGTTTTGGATACTGCCCGTATAAGATCGGCCGCTCAAGCCAATACCTCGCGGGCATCTCGGTAAAGGACAATGGCACCGGAATTCCGCCGGACGCACTCGACAAAATATTCGACCCGTTCTTCCGGGTTTCACAATCCAAGAGAACTGTGCAGAAAGGGCTTGGATTGGGCTTGTCGATTGTCAAGACACTTGTGGAAATGCATGGAGGCAGCATCGGAGTGCGGAGTGAGCTCGGGAAGGGGTCGGAGTTTCACTTTACTCTGCCGCTGCACTTGCCCACGCACGATGCCAAACCGGTTCCGAAGATAGGGCAGAGACGCATCCTTATTGTCGATGATGATCCCGATATCAGACAATTATTGGAAGATCGGTTGAGCACCGACGGGTATTGGATCGAAACCGCCGTGGACGGTGTGTATGCGAAAGATCGGCGTGAGTGCGGCTACGCGGATGTCCGGCCACTATCAAAGGGTATGGCTTTGTCTGGAGAAGCTGCAAACTGGTACCGGCGCAAATACTCGTGGCAGTCCGACAGAGCGACAGCTTCATGAGCCAGCTCGATGGTACCCTCTTCACGTCCTGTGAGCAGTACCCATTCCGCGACAGAGGTGGCCAACTGCACCGGTGACATGTCCCGTGGAAAGAGATGCATCACCTTCCTGGAAAGGATAATGGTGAGTGTCGACAGCGATGGTCCGTAAGTAAAACGATATTCGTCGCCATCATGAGCGAGAAGCAGCAAGCCGGGACGGGCTTTCATTCCCCGATGACCACACATCGTGCATACCAACGAGTCTAAGCCGGAAGCACGATCGCGATGTGTAGGATCAATTGGATCGATTAGAAGACTCCCCCGGCATTCCGCCCTAGGACAGGTCGGTGTTCGATCAGACGGGGCGCATCCCGATTGAACCCGGTTCATGAGGGCTGAAGGTCGTCGTTGCTGTACCTTGGCATCCATAGGGCGATCCAATGAGCGAAATGATGATTGATGCAAGGAACGAATGATCGTGGTCACGGATGCCTCGGCTCTTGGGCGTCGGATACCGCCTGGGCCAATTCTTCGATAACACAGCAATTCAGTTGCTCCCAGTTGTTCATGACCAAGAACTGGAGCCCATAAGACGAGTCACGGGCCCAGCGGATGGTGGCAGACTTGATGACGAGCGGTCGGGTCTGATTGGGCAGTTGCAAATGAAGCTCGACGTCGTAGCGCGAATCAAGCGATGTTTCATACTCGATGGTGCAGCCATTGACCGAGAGCGTGGTCATGAGGCCCACCCCTCTCGCTGCCTTCGAACTCAGAATGACTGGATAGTGCACTGGCACGCGGTAATGGAGGCGAGAATACTGGGTAATCGAGCGACCCGCCGGCATACCAAGGGACAATACTCTGCTGACGCGCGTGCCGGCTATGCTCTATTCGGTGGAATGTTTGATACCTATAGGGGGCTTGCAGGGAAAGTTGTGAGCGGTCTGTGCGAGCAATGAATAGACGGCTGGGACCACGAAGAGCGTGAGCAGGGTCGAGACGAGAAGACCGCCAGTCACGACAAGGCCGATGTGTCGGCGTCCGGCCGCGCCCGCTCCGGTGGCGAGTGCCAGGGGGAGTGCGGCCAACATGGTTGCCGCTGTAGTCATGATAGTGGGTCGCAGGCGGAGCACCGACGTCCCGATGATGGCCACGCGTGGCTCCGTTCCCCCGCGACACAGCTGGTTGGCAAAACTCGCCCTGCCAGAGGGTGAGGGCGAGCAGTGCTCCGGCGAGCGCTCCGTGGATTGACCTGTTTGCGAGAAGGCGATATGATATCCTACTTGGTATCCTACCTGGAAGGAGATAGAATCATGAAAGAGAAGTTGTCGGTTACGATGGATCAACCGCTCGTTCGATTCTTGGATTCGCTTCCCGGTCAATCGCGCTCAGAAAAACTGGAACTTGTTCTGCGGCGCTTTAAGGACGTGTCGGACGATCTTGCCCTCAGGCGCGCCCTGGCTTCACACCAGGAGCCCGATAGCGAGCGCCGTGAACAGGAAGCCTGGGCCCGAACGATGGAGCATGACCAATGGAACGAATCAGTCGAGGCGATATCTGGACGGTCGAACTTATCAGCCACCCGAAGCCGCGGCCGGCGTTGATCGTGAGCATCAATGCGGTCAATGATCTTCGCCCGGACGTCCTCGTCCTTCCCATTACATCACAACCAGGTCCACTGCGCGTGCAGTTGCCTGACAATCCTGAGCAGACCGGTCTCCGCGCCACCAGTTATGCTAAATGTGAATCGCTGGGTCCTCTTCATAAGTCCCGTTTGAAACAACGGATCGGAGTCCTCCCGCCGCAGATCTGGAATGATGTTGAAGCAGGCATTCGGCGAGTTCTGGGTCTGGCATGATATGAAGGCGCATATCTGAGTTTGATGCTCTTACGCCATTCCGTTCGGTTCGGGTGTCTAATATCGGGACCTTCTGAAAACCTCCATTCGAAGACGGTCTCGATGGGCCAAATCATCGAGGTACATGATGGACGGCAACGGTCTGTGGACGCTCTGTGTGCGTATCCGACCAACATTCACTCTTTGACGAATCGATACCGGATGTGTCCTGCATCCAAGTGTAACTACGGATGGGTCGTTGATTCCATAACAGAGTGTTGGATCAGATCAGCAAACGGCGGCGATCAAGCCTCGCACCCTATTGGCCTGCTTGTTCACGGCGTTGCTCCCAATTCATGGCGCTCCCGGTGATCCAGAGCGTGCGTCCTTTCTTGGCGGCCATCTGGGTCACGATGGCATGCGCTGATTGATTCTTTTCTTCGGCCTGAGTCGCGGCCCGGTCGTAATAGACGAACGTCCGCGATTCTCGAAAGTGCCGATAGCGACAAAGATAGTCCACGAGCTTCTTCAGATCGGTGTGCAGCGGCCGTTGTCATCGCGCCCGACGAAGACCAGCGACGCGAGAAAATAATGGGTCTTGAACTCGTCGAAGACCAGGCGAATTTCCTGGTTCTCAAGGAAGCCGCGATCGGGTGCAATGATGAGAAGTCCTGTCGTGGACGTAGCAGCATGGACAAGCCCGACGCACCAGATGAATAGCAAGGCGAGAACAAGCGGAATATTTATCTTCCAGGTAGGAAGATTTTACGTGGCCGAGCGCGCTTTCCTGTCATTGAACATTCCTCTTTTCCCATCGGGTGCAGTATCTTTGGCTGCTATGGTCATTTACGCTCCACTCTAATGAGAGGTCACGCCATGAAAATGGGATGGGTTTTTCGTGTCATCGGCAGGGCTGCTGCTCTGCCTTGGGTGCGCTCCGATGGTCACGGTGTCGGCCAACGGCACACAAAAGGCGGACGCTCCTATCCCTCCACACGTCACCTATGCGATCTTTCCTGGCGCGGAGGTCGAGAACGATCCTGCTTTTGCAACTTACTCCTCACTCATTGCCAAGAAGATGGACGAACATGGCTATAGGGCATCGGAGCCCAGGACTGCGAAGCTGGCCGTCTATCTTGCCTATGGGATCAAGGAAACATCGCTGTCTGCCGGGTCTCCCAGTTCCAATCCCGCCATGGGAGGCACAGGAGGGATGGGCACCGGCACCGGGTCGTATGGGACGGGCGTCTCTTCGACAGGCACCCAATTGGTCAGGCGCTATACCAGTCAGGTCGTGATCGTCGTAGGGGATTTGCTGCAATCTCGTACGGCCGGTACGTTAGTGGAGTTATGGAGAGGAGAAACCATGAGCACTGGTGACAACGATCTCCCGGGTTTGATGCCGCTCCTCGTGGAAGCCAACTTTCGCCATTTCGGCGAGACGACCTCCACCCCGGTTCAGCACACCTTCGGCGAGGAAGAGATCAGGAGGCTGCGGGGCTCCAAATAAGCATGGCGGTGCATCGAAAAAATCATGAGGGCCTGCCTCAGTTGTTTTGCGAAAGGTAGCGTTCGGCGAGATAAACCAGGACCCAGTTGGCCGGATCCTGGCATTGGAAGATTTTACCCGACCAAGCATCGGGCCCTCCCCCGGAGGAATCTGCTATGCCCGGCATGTGCATTGCGTCGCCTCTCGCCTATATGATAACAGTGACACCGACCAAAGGGATAAACGAGCGATGCCGTCCGTTTTCCAAACCATTGAGGAACAATCATCTCTGCGACGACCCGGTGCCATTCTCCTCATCTCTTGTTATGAACTTGGTCATCAACCTATCGGCATCGCCCAGCCGATCGGATTCTTGGAACAGGCCGGGTATTGTCCGGCCGGTCTCGACATCGCTGTCGAGAAAATCGATGGTCAGTCCATTGGGCGCGCGACGTTCGTGGGAATTTCCGTGCCCATGCATACCGCGCTTCGACTCGGCGTTCGCGTCGCTGAACTGATCCGTACGACGAACGCTTCCTGTCACATCTGTTTCTATGGACTCTATGCCTCGATCAATGCGGCGTACTTGCTCAGTGAGGTGGCCGATTCTGTCGTAAGCGGCGAATACGAGATCCCGTTGGTTTCCCTGATCCAGGCATTGGAGAATGGTCAGGCTATCGAGGAAATCGAGGGAGTCAGTTGGCGAGGCCGGATCGTCGGTCCCTATCTGAAAAAGATGATCCCGCTGGTATCCACCGGTGCTTCTCAAACCGTCGCTGGACCCGGCACCTTCCCCGTGCCCAGCCGCAGCAGCTTGCCCACTTTGGACAAGTATGCCCGCCTTGATGAGAACGGGACCCAGCGGCTGGTCGGATACGTCGAAGCTAGCCGAGGCTGTTTGCATCGTTGTCTGCATTGCCCGATCGTGCCGGTGTATGAAGGCCGGTTCTTTCTCGTCCCGACGGAAGTGGTTCTGGAAGACATCAGGCGTCAGGTCCACGCAGGAGCGACCCATATCACGTTCGGCGATCCCGATTTTCTCAATGGACCTGGTCACTCGATGGGGATCCTCCGCGCGATGCATGCCGAGTTTCCCACGCTCACATTTGACTTTACTGCCAAGATCGAACATCTCCTCAAGCGACAATCTCTCCTGAGGGAACTGAGAGGGCTGGGCTGTCTGTTTGTCATTTCTGCAGTCGAGTCGTTCAGCGATCATGTATTAAAGCAGCTAGCCAAGGGCCATACGGGGGCCGATGTCGTGACCACAATCGGCCTCCTGCGTGGGGCTGGTATTACGCTCAGGCCGTCACTCGTGGCGTTCACCCCCTGGACCACTCTCGAGGATTATCTCTTCATGTTGTCCATGGTGGAAACGCACGAGCTTATCGATGCGACGGATGCCGTGCAGTTCAGCATAAGGCTGCTGATTCCTCCTGGATCGGCATTGCTCGGTACGTCACAGATACCACAGCTTCTGGGCCCACTGGACCAAGCTAGCTTCCAATATCCCTGGAAGCATCCGGACGAACGCATGGATCGATTGCATCATGCCATAGTTGCGATCGTTGAAGCGGCTGCTGAGGATGAGCCGAATGTGATGGGAACGTTCGATCGAATCCGGATGGTGGCCTACGAGATGGCTGGTTACCGGGCCGAATCGTCACAATGTGCTATGGCACGGCGGTTGGAGCGGCCGAAACCTCCTCGACTCACAGAGGCCTGGTTTTGCTGCGCCGAACCGACGGCAGGCCAATTCATGCCGTTACAGATGAAGGGCCATGGCGAAGTCTAACGAGCGGCTATCGCCGTCCGAGCATTGAGATCGGTCAACATATCAACCAAATCGAGGGGTGCCGGTGTGGAAACCGATCAGAAGAGGGAGGGGACAGCGATACAAGAGCTTTTGGGGTTGACCTTGGCGCCGGTTGCGATTGCGTTCAGAGATTCTGCGCCGACCGGCATTCCACGGATCCCCAGCCCCGCGCCGGCCGGCTGCGGATATTGGCGTCTCGCGGCCGAGGGTCACATCTTCTACACCGAAGCTTCCGACCACTACACGTGCCCCATCGGTGCACACACTCATGGAGTTGAGCTTCCTCTCCCGGTCGAGATGGAGCTGAACGGTCTCGTGCAAACGATGATCGGGATGCAATACCTTAAAATGGAAGAGATTCCGATGATTCCGCGCAGAAATAGTCCTCTTCGAGTGGCCCTCTATGCCCCACTCGTGCTCGCAACTTTTAGCCCGGACGTGGTGCTCGTGCGGGGGACCGTCAAACAACTGATGCTGCTGGCGGAGGCGGCGCAGGCAGCGGGAGTGGCGGGAGGTGGCGCAACCATGGGACGGCCCACCTGCGCAGTCTTGCCGGAATCACTGCAGTCGGGGAAAACTGCGACCAGCTTTGGATGTGTCGGGAACCGCGTCTACACAGGGCTCGGGGATGATGAGGGCTATTATGCCATTCCTGGCGCGAAGGTGGCTGAAGTTGCGAGTCGGTTGGCGGTGATCACCGAAGCAAATCGCCAGTTGGAAAAGTTCCACCGAGCGCGCTTGGGAGCCTCTGCGTAACAACAACCTGCGAGACCGACATGCCCAGACTCCTCCTGCTCCTACCCACGACGACCTATCGAGCGGAGGCCTATCTCGACGCAGCTCGTCGCTTGAAGTTGGATGTCACAGTCGGAGGCGAGCAGGAGTTCGCTTCCGCCTCAAAGACCACGGGGAATTTCCTCCCGCTGAAGTTTGATCACCCACACCGATCCGCGCAGGCTGCGGCAGGATTCGCTCGTCATTACCCGATTGATGCCGTGATCGGCGTGGACGATCTCACCGCCGTCGTCGCTGCCGCCATTGCTGAGAAGCTGGCTCTGGCCCATAACTCCGTCGCGTCCGTGGCCGCTGCTAGAAACAAATTTCGGATGCGCGAGCTTTTGTCCACGCAAGGTGTGCCGGTGCCTTGCTACCAGGTATTCCCGGTTGATGGTAATCCGGTGGATTTTGCGAGGCAGGTGACCTACCCTTGCGTCGTGAAGCCGCTCATTCTCTCGGCGAGTTGTGGCGTCATTCGCGCCGACGATGAAGAAGAGTATGCAGTCGCATTTCGTCGGGTGGCTGCTCTTCTGACTACTTTAGGCGTGACGGCAGGGGACGAGGCGCGCTGGATCCTTGCCGAAGATTTTGTCGCGGGACCGGAGGTCGCACTGGAGGGGTTGTTGACCAATGGAATACTTCAGCCTCTGGCCATCTTCGATAAGCCCGATCCGCTTGACGGCCCATTTTTCGAAGAGACAATTTATGTGACTCCTTCCCGGCTCCCCTTCGATCTTCAGCAGCGGATTGTCGACTGCGCTGGTCGGGCAGCGAGGGCTCTCGGTCTGCAAGAGGGACCGGTGCACGGGGAATTCCGAGCCAACGAGAAGGGCGTATGGGTCATTGAGTTGGCAGCGCGGACGATTGGCGGCCGGTGCTCGAGGACACTACAGTTTGCCGCAGGCATGGCGCTCGAAGACCTGATCCTCCGCCACGCGTTGCGGATGCCGCTCCCTCCTCTTACAAGGGGAAACGAGGCGGCAGGGGTCATGATGCTCCCCATTCCTTATGGCGGAGTGCTGCAGGAAGTACGGGGACAGAATGAAGCGAGGGCGGTATCCGGCATTGAGGAACTGACGATCACTGCCTTGCCCGGTCAGACACTCGTCCCTCTTCCAGAAGGGACACGTTATCTGGGGTTTCTCTTGGCCCGAGGCCGGACACCGGCCGATGTGGAGTCGTCGCTACGGCAGGCGCATCAAAGGTTGACTGTGGTCATCACGACTTCCCCCTCTTCTCCCACCGATGCACCGAGGACGCCCTCTGGAATCCCATCGATGAGCTTTTGAAGAAGTGCTTGGCCGCCTCGTAGCCAAGTGCTCGGGGGCTAGTTCGGTTTCTTTCGAACTTCCGCCGCCATGGCTCGAGTCCATTCGTCCAGGCTCTTACCCTGCGCTGCCACGTCCGGTAGGCTGGTCAAGTCATGCACCCAGACGCCCTGGACCTCTTCTCCGTCGTCTTTGATGACCTGTTTGATAGCCTCAAGCTCCTTGTCGAACCGTTCGGGAGCCTGTTCGAGAATGCGCCTAATTCTCCATTTCGTCGTGGGTTTGCCATCAGCGTCGATGTCACATCCGTAATGGACCAAATCCAGCTTTCCAGTCTGGAGCGATTTGGCGAGCATGCGATAGGACACACCAGACTTCGATTGGATCAGCGCGGCCTTATACAAACGCTCGCATTTAGCCGGATCTACCTCGATTGCCGTGAGGTCTTCGATGGCTCGAGCAGCGGCTTCGGGTTCGGCATTCACTTCACCCATGGTTTGGTTCCTCCTGCTAGGGCACACCAGTATAGCGGTGGCTAGAGCGAAAGCTTATCAGACCGTTTGCCATCGGAGCAAGACAACGAGAAGGGTAGTGAGAGGCAGGAGCCGATGTGTTCGTGCAGAAGGAAAAACTCTTCGGCTACGGAATCTACTGCGTGGGTTGAGGTAGAGAGGGAGACATTGCTGCTGGAGGATTCTCACCTGGAACGGGCAGCCTGATGGAAATGGCATGTCCATCAGATGTGAGTTTCGCCTCAATCTTGTCACCTGTCTTAAGAGGACCATCCATCTTGGTGTCGGAGCTCACGTGCACACGTACCTCATGACCAGTGATATCCTTGATGATATAAAACTCACCCTCTTTCAACAGCACATCCCCTTTGACGATCTGTTCTGGCCCCCCCTGGGACGGATCAACGGTCATTCCCTCTTTGACCAGTGCAAAGCTTAGGAGCGCCTGAATCATGAGAATCAGCATGAACTTCACAGCTATTGATCCTCCTATCAGCTTGGTCCGAGTCTCATAGTCCTTCCCTGGTTCTTCCCCTGATGAGAAGGGGTTGAGAGCTAGCGTTGGGTAGTCTTCATAGACTATCCTAATACAGACTACCCGCCGTGTCTAACAGGGGTGGCATGCGGCTTCGGCGCCGGACGTCTTGAATCATGATCGTAAAGATTTCTACCTCTCGGGCACATGCTTCTATACTACAGATCAAAACTTCCGGGGATTCCGGGGAGACTCGACACCACCACCCACCCTAGCCTGACATTCGATTTCCAGTGCGAAACCAGGATTTTCACTAGTGTCTCACCACGCTCCATCACGGTACAAGCAAGGTAGTCGTTCCGAAGGCTGGCAGGTAGTCTGAAGGGCGACATTTGGACTTCCTTGCGAGGGTACCCATATCCATTAGAATGCCGAATACGATTGAATTATTTCACGTTTTTGACATCAGGCCTCACGATGGGAGATTGTTCGGTTACATGATAGATGTGGACGGCTCTCGCGACTCCCATGTCTAAGCACGTCGGCAATCAGGTAGCCTGCCGGCCCTAGCAACGAGACTCGTCGCCTATCGTTAAGGTTGACCACTGTCCCTCGCAATACTACGGGAGCTCCGTCACATGCTCCTATCATATTTACAACAGCGCCGACCGCTCAAGCCCGTCTACGTATTGGTCGTGTTGTGCAGCACCGCCACTATTTACTGTATCGCCGGAAAGTTGGGTCTTAAGCTCGCTGTTTTTCATCAGAGTGCGACTCCTGTTTGGCCCCCGACCGGAATCAGCCTGGCCGCCTTTCTCCTGTTCGGATACTGGGTATGGCCCGGCATTTTTCTAGGAGCGTTCGCTGTCAATATGACCACCGCCGGTTCGATTACGACCTCGCTCGGTATCGCGATCGGCAATACGCTGGAAGGGCTCTTGGGGGCATTCCTCATCAACCATTTCGCCAACGGCCCGGAGGTGTTCACCCGGCAACAAGATACTCTTAAATTCATGCTCCTGGCTGTTTTGCTCAGCACTACCGTGAGCGCGACATTGGGTGTCACAAGTCTCTCCCTGGCTGGTTATGCAGAGTGGGATGCATACAGTGCGATTTGGATAACCTGGTGGCTGGGTGATGCCGTAGGCGCTCTGATCGTCACGCCGGCGATCGTTCTATGGGTGTCGGAATTTGCGATCAAATGGAGTCGGCGCCACTTACTTGAAATGGGCGTATCGCTCACGTTGCTCTGTCTGATTACGGTGATGGTATTCCATAGCGGCCAGGCGATGACTGCCCCTCACTACCCGCTTGGCTTCCTCACGCTCTCAATTCTGATATGGATAGCGGTAAGGCTCGGTTCACGGGCGACGGCAACGGCCATCCTTCTCTGCGTCGGAATAGCAATTTGGGGAACACTGCGGGGATTCGGGCCCTTTGCCCGCGGTAGTCCGAATGAAAGCTTGTTGATGTTGCAAGCCTTTATGGCAGTCATCGCCGTGACAGCATTGGCTCTGACAGTCGGTGTGTCCGAACAGAAACGCGCGCGGCAGGCGCTTGATCAACTCAACCAAACCTTGGAACGGCGGATTCAGGACCGTACAAGCACCCTTCAGGTCGCTGTTGAGCAACTGCAAGAGCTCGACCGTTTGAAAAGCGCCTTCGTCACAATCGTCTCTCATGAACTGCGGACCCCTCTCACATCGATAAAAGGCTTTGTCGAGAACATGCTGCAGGAACTGACCGGCCCACTGAATGATAAGCAAATCCACTATCTCTCCCGAATCCAACTCAACGTAGAGCGATTGACACGAATGCTCAATGAACTGCTGGACCTGTCCAAGATTGAAGCGGGGAAAATGGAACTCCTTCGTAGGTCTATGTCCCTGCACGACGTATTTGCTGATCTCCTGGAAGGGTTCCGACCTCTTGCACAGCTAAAATCCATTTCGATGGAAGTGACTCCTACCGAGGGAATGCCGACGGTTCATGCTGATCGGGACAAACTGTATGAAGTACTCGCCAATTTGCTGGACAATGCAATCAAGTTCACGCCCACAGGTGGGCAGGTGCAGATCGGGGCGCAGATCCTGGATAGCCGGTACATCAAAGTCGGTGTCTCTGATACAGGGTGTGGTATCTCCGAAGAACATTTATTGAAGATTTTCGACAAGTTTTATCGGGTGCCATCATCCTCGGCGCAGATTACGGGTGCCGGCTTGGGGCTGGCTATTACCAGGGGACTCGTGGAGTTGCATGGGGGAACCATTGCGGTGGAGAGCGTGTCAGGGCAAGGGAGCCATTTCTATTTCACGCTGCCGTATAACTAAGAAGGTGCCGGCCGATGGACCCGCTCCTGACTGGCTCGCTTCTCGGCCGTCGATTGAGGAAGGAGTGCATTCCTAGATGCTGCATCAATCGGCGTACGAAGAAGGTTGAGGAGTTTGCGGCCAGGCATGTTAGTCAACAGTCTCTAGAATTCAAGTGTGTGAGTGGCTGTTCTGAGGAGAGGCCCACAAGGAATCTTCATGACGAACATTGTGTTCGGGAGTCGGCCGGTTCGGTAAAGCAGATGAGGCACGCTCAGGGAATTTCGTCGAGGATAGTTGATTGGATCGGCGGAAACGATGAAGGCTGGCGGGGGGCAGGCGGCAGTATGAGTCCCGAGCCGACCTGGTTGGCGCCCTGGATTAGTCCAATGGTAAGTTGTGGCCCCAGCGTCGTCATGGCGCCGCTCCATGCCTGTCCTGAGGTCGGATCGTTGAAGTTATAGGACTGGAAGTTGTTCCCGAAATTGTAAATATATCCCTGTGTGCCCTGTGCATCGAGATAGAGGTTCCCCGGACCTACGAGGCTAAACAATGGGGCCACACCTCCACCAAAGGCTCGAACTCCGGATACGGACTGCGCCCAGCCGACTGAACCGGTGAGAATGACAATCCCAGCAACGATCAATAAAACTCTCCTTATCATTTGCCTACCTCACTGTGATTCCACAGGTAATCCATTGCTCCTCACAATCAAATGCCCGCTCCATGACAGAGAAGGCAGGCACCTACTGGTATTGTGAAGTCGTTTTACGACGAGATCAAGAGAATTATCACAGCTAGTCAAGGTTGGAAACACACGATTGGGAAGCCATGGATGGCCTATGAGTCCCCACAGACCGTCACGCACAAGCGTTTCTCAGGATGATTTGCCATCGAGCGATGTCCGGCCGTCGAAGTGGTGATCGGGATCGGCATCCGCTTCTTTTTTGGTCACGTGAACGGTACCGTCTTTGTGTTCCGGCGGGCTGTACACGCTATAGAGTTTGAGCGCGCTGCCCGATGAGGTGTTCAATACGTTGTGACGCGTACCTGCTGGAATCACCACTGCGAAGCCGTCACGCACAGAATGCTCCTGCCCATCCAACACGACCTTTCCCTCGCCCGCTTCAAAGCGAATGAATTGATCGAGTTCATGCACCTCCTCGCCGATTTCTTCGCCAGGCTTCAAACTCATCAGGACCAGTTGGCTATGCGTGGCCGTAAATAGGACCTGTCGATAGTTCGAGCTCTGCATCGTCGCGTCTTCGATCTGAGTGACATATCCCTTCATGGTCGTCTCCTCTCTCGTCGGCATGATTGCTCGTGTATCTGGCATGAGATCTGTGGGCAACCTGCCCTCGCGCACGTCTCTCTTCGGAATATTGGATGCGAGATCCTATGAGTGCGTCACCGTGTTCGCCAATCGATGGACTGTCCATTGCTCGGTTTCGATTGTCTTCACGTTCGTCCATTGTATACCATGTATCATATCCGAATAGGCGGTCTGTGGACTGTTCCATCTTTTCATTGAATTGACCCTTGCCAGCTAGGTTGTGTATAAAAAGGGACCACTCATACGACCTTGATCGGTCGGCTGGATCATCAGCATGAAAGAACGACAATTTCACGATGGCGCGAAAGACGGGTTAGAGGCATTGGAGCCTCTCGATCCGGAGAGGATCCATACGTTCGGGGATCTCCTGTCCGCGATGCGCAAGACCGCGTTCGGAGGGCGACGTTTGGGTGAAGCCTTCGAGACCCTGGTCGCGATGGTCGAAGACCAGGAGTGCAAAGTCGTCCTCACGCTGTCCGGTGCGATGACCATTGCCAAAATGGGGAAGATCATCAGCACGATGATCGATCACGGAATGGTGCATGTGATTGTATCCACCGGCGCATTGATCGCGCATGGTTTGAGTGAGTCTGTCGGAAAGGTTCATTACCGCCACCAGGCCGGCACCAGCGACGAGGAATTGTTCCTGAAGGGTTACAATCGCGTCTACGACACCCTCGAAATGGAGTCGAACCTCAATTATGTCGAGTATGTTGTGTCAGAGACCTTGAAGCGGCTCGATACTGATCGACCCCTCTCTTCATCGATGCTCACGCGGGAGTTGGGCAAAACCCTCGCGGATGACTATGAAGGGACGGGCATTCTCAAGAGTGCGTATCTCAAGAATGTCCCCGTGTATATCCCGGCGTTTACCGACTCAGAGATGGGGCTTGATGTCGGGACGTGGGCCATGGGGAAAAATGTTAATCTCGCACGAAGGCGGGCCAATGGCGAGGGTGATCTCGCTGTGTTGCGTGCGCTCCACCGGAACTGTCCCACATTCAACCCGTACTTGGATCTCAACGCCTACACGCAAGACATTCTTCCGGCGGAACGTCTCGGGATTCTCACGATTGGCGGCGGCGTTCCCCGTAACTGGGCTCAGCAGGTCGGACCGTACATCGAGATTGGAAATAGTCGGCTCGGTTTGAATGTCAGACCCCCGCGGTTTCACTATGGCGTGCGCATCTGTCCCGAACCCGATTATTGGGGGGGATTGAGCGGGTGCACCTACCAGGAAGGCATTTCGTGGGGTAAATTCGTGCCTCCTACCGAGGGCGGACGCTTCGCGGAAGTTCTTAGTGACGCGACGGTCGTCTGGCCGCTCTTGATGATGGGCCTTCTTGAGCGGAGCAAGGTCAAAAAGTAACAAAGCATGGCGACCATTTCAGGCGGTACTCTTCGTGGCGTTCTGTCGGGCTGCCTTCTTCTGGCCCTCAGCAGTCAAGTCGGAGCGGCCGACTCGTCGGCCACCATCGACACACGAATTCGTGGCGATCTGAATGCGCCGGTCACGCTCATCGAATATTCTGACTTCACGTGCGGATATTGCATCAAATTTTTCAAGGAAACCTGGCCGAGGCTACAAGCTCGCTATGTGGATACGGGAAAGGTCCGGTTCTTATACAAAGACTATCCGCGGGCGGATCAGGGGCCGGGACTGGCCGCGGCCGTGGCAGCTCGTTGTTCGGGTGATCAAGGCTCGTATTGGCCGATGCACGACCGATTGTTCGCTGAGCATAGCCGGTTGGATACGAATACTCTCCTGCAACATGCCAAAACACTGGGATTGAATCACACCATGTTCTCGCAATGCCTCCGAGACGGCCGTCACGTCCAGGCGATTTTTCAGGATCGCGAGGAGGCGAACTCATGGGGGTTTCGCGGTACGCCCGGCTTTGTATTGATGCGAACCGCGCAGCAGCCAACCGTGAAGGATCCGGCGGTCGCGATTCCCGGCGCATTCCCGTTCGAATCGTTTGCCGAGGAGATCGATCGACTCTTGGAGGACAGCGCTCCAACCAGCGAAAAGCGAAAGCCCTAGCCCTCATTGTTCGAGAAGACTCGTCGCGAGAATGGGGGTTAGAATCGAAGTTGCGCAGAGGCCAGCACGTCAGGACGATTAACGAGCAAAGAGGTAATCACGATGAGTTCGAAACAAGCGTTTTGGGATGTCTCCGCAAAGCAAGGCGAACCGGATCTGTGGGTGTGCATGTCATGTCTCAATGAAGTGTTCTATCGAAAGGTTCCCATGCCTGATTGCCCGACCTGCCACGGGGTATCGACGTATGAGCCGTTTACCCTGGACGCCATCCGCGATTGGGGGACGGACGACCTCATAGCCCGGGCTCAAGCGGAGCAACACGCTGCAGAATCTGTTCATCCGACGCCTTCGACGGTATCACCTATCGAAAGCGCGCCATAATCACTCCGAGCTGGAGACGTGCCGGTGGCGACAGGCCGACCATTTCTCACTGCCGGTCGATGGCAGCAGACTGCAACGACCACAAAGATCCTGAATCCGTTCAACGGTGATGTCGTTGCGGAAGTGTGCCAGGCCGGGTCCGGCGATGTGGAAGTCGCGGTGCAGTCGACGCTCGAAGGCGCTCGCGTGATGCGGGACTTCCCCGGTCATCTCCGATCATCACTGTTGCAGAAGGTCAGTGTTCTCCTGGACGCGCGTGCCGAGGAGATTGCCCGCACCATCATGGCCGAGGGGGGCAAGCCGATCACGGATGCCAGGCGCGAGGTATCGCGAGCTGTCCACACGTTCAGCATTGCGGCGGAGGAAGCCAAGCGCATCGCTGGAGAAGTGCTCCCGCTGGATTGGAGTCCTGCTACGGAGGCCCACTGGGGGCTGACGCGCCGCTTTCCTATCGGTCCCATCCTCGGAATTACCCCATTTAATTTTCCTCTCAATTTGGTGGCTCACAAGATGGCCCCCGCTTTAGCCGCCGGCAACGCCATTCTCATCAAGCCCGCTCCGCAGACTCCATTGACTGCTCTCCTGCTGGGAGAGGTGATTATGGAGGCGGGTCTTCCCGGGGGGGCTGTCAACATTATTCCGTGCCCGAATCCGGTTGCCGAACGTCTTGTCGCAGACCCGCGTTTCAAGTTGCTCAGTTTCACCGGCAGTGCGGCCGTGGGATGGATGTTGAAGGGGAAAAGCGGAAAGAAGAAGGTCGTGCTGGAACTCGGAGGAAACGCCGGCGTGATCGTGGAACCGGACGCAGATTTGGACTGGGCTGCCCAGCGCTGCGCATCCGGCGGATTTGTCTATGCCGGGCAAACCTGCATTTCGGTCCAGCGGATTCTCGTGCACGAATCGATTGCGGATGCCTTCACGAAAAAGCTCCTGGCCTTGGTCGCCGTCGTCAAGACAGGTGATCCCGCGGATGACGCTACGGTCGTCGGACCCCTCATCGATTCTTCCGCGACCAGACGAGTGGAATCCTGGATTCAAGAGGCGGTGGCGCAAGGCGCGCGAGTTCTCGCGGGCGGGGCACGCAAGGAATCAGTATTGGAAGCCACCGTGATGTCGCAGGTCACTCCTTCGATGAAAGTATCCTGCGAAGAGGTCTTCGGGCCCTTGGTCACTGTCACGCCCTATCGCCAGTTTGAACAGGCCGTGGCCATGCTGAACAATTCGCCGTATGGACTCCAGGCGGGGATATTCAGTCAAGACGTGAATCGCATTTTTTCCGCCTTCCGTGACTTGGAAGTGGGAGCGGTCCTTGCCAATGAGATTCCCACGTTTCGTGCTGAGCATATGCCCTACGGCGGTGTCAAAGATTCCGGCTTGGGACGCGAAGGCGTGCGATATGCCATCGAAGAGATGACCGAGCCACGGTTGCTCGTGTTGAACCTGCGTCGCCCTCCGACTGCGTAGGCGTGAGCGGCAAAAAACTACCTCTGACATATTGCGGATGTAGCACAAACTTGATACAACTGCGGCCCGTGTATGGGCATCAGGCATATATGCAGCAGACGACGCGAGGTTGCTTCGTCGGTTTGGGCGATGTGCGGTGGTCGCACTGAAGGGGGAGTGACGATGGTACCAACGCATATGTTTTTGACGCGGGGAGTCGGGGTTCATAAAGAGAAGCTCGCGTCTTTTGAACAGGCGCTACGAAGCGCAGGCGTCGCCTACTGTAATCTCGTCAGCGTCTCTTCCATCATGCCTCCGAACTGTACGATCGTTCCGCGCAAACGGGGAGAGAAGCTGTTGAATCCGGGAGAGATCACCTTCTGCGTCATGGCGCGTTCGGAGACCAATGAACGTAATCGCCTTGTTTCCGCCTCCATTGGGTTGGCGATTCCCACTGATCGACACAGTTATGGATATCTGTCCGAACACCATGCCTATGGCGAGACCGACGAGGAATCGGGCGAATACACCGAGGACTTGGCCGCTCAAATGTTGGCGACGACTCTCGGAATCGAATTCGATCCCAACCAAGCCTGGAAAGAGCGTGAGCAGGTGTTCAAAATGGGCGGGAAAATCGTCCGGACGTTGAATATTACCCAATCCGCAATTGGTCGGCCCAATCGATGGACGACGGTTGTCGCACTCGCAGTGTTCATTCCATCGGAAAACCTTCCGAAAAGTGCGAGACGTCGTTCGTAGCGTCTCTCTTCTATGGCTCTCCCAGCCGGATGGCTCGGCCACGATCACAATTTCCTCGGTATCGATGAACCCTGGTGCCATCCACAGCAGGCGGGAGTATACGTTTTGCCTGCTCCGTATGAGCATACCTCCAGCTATGTGTTAGGCTCTGATCGCGGGCCCTCTGCCATCCTGGAAGCCTCCCGCCAGGTCGAACTGTACGACGAAACGGTCCGAGGAGAAACCTATCGCGACTGGGGCGGCATCGCCACGGCCTCGCCTCTTGAACTGGACGGCCAGGTCGATGCGGCTGCCGTGCAGGCCATCCGGAATTTCGTCCAGCCGCATGTGGGAGCAGGCCGGTTTCTCGTGACGCTCACCGGCGAACATACCGGCGCCTTGGGCGCAATCCGTGCTCATGCCTGCGGTTATCCTACTATGTGCGTGGTCCAAATCGATGCCCATGGCGATCTGCGCAATGCGTACCAAGGGAACCCGTACAGCCATGCCAGCGTCATGGCGCGCGTGGTTGAAGACGGCCTGGGATTGATCCAAGTGGGGATTCGGTCGATCAGTTCAGAGGAAGTTGACCTGCTCCAACAACGGAAGACGGTGACGACCTTCTTCGCGGCGCAGATTCTGGACCCTTCCGGGCCTTATGAGGGTCGGGCGGCGCGCTGGATCCCCGAGGTTGTCCAGGCCTGTACTGGTCCAGTCTATCTGACCTTTGATTGCGATGGACTCGATGCGTCCCTGGTTCCGGCGTTGGGGACTCCTGAGCCCGGCGGATTAGGCTGGTATGACACGCTCGCTCTCATTACGGCGTTGGCCAATGGACCCGGTATTGTCGGCATGGACATCAGCGAGATTGCGCCCATCGAGGGTTTTGTCGCGCCGCAATTCAGCATCGCGCGGCTGATCTATCGGATGCTCGGTCGCATCCGCGCCGGTCGTCGCGTACACTGACCCGCAGGTTGTGAAGCGTCGTTCGTATCTCGCGAAGCGTGAAGCGTGAAAAGAAACATCTGATGATCTGTTGATTTGGCGATCTGATGAACTTCTGACATTCAACAAATGAACAGATCAACAAATCATGAATTTCTTCACGGACGAGATACGCTTCACGAGGGACGTATCACGGTTTCTAACCCGCCTATGCGTATTAACAAGTTTTTTACCCATCAGGGAATCTGCTCACGGCGAGAGGCCGATCGTCTGATTCAAGACGGACGCGTGACGATCAATGGCCGCATAGCCAAGTTGGGAGATCAGATCGGTCATCAGGATACGATTGCCCGCGACGGACAAATCCTCGAATGGGGTAATCAGCCGGTCTATATCCGATACCACAAACCGGTCGGTGTGACTTCAACCACTGAACCCCACGTGTCACGGAACATCATCGACGAAGTGCGGCATCCGGCTCGCATCTTTCCCATCGGACGCTTGGATAAGGACTCCTCCGGACTCATTCTCCTGACAAACGACGGGGACGTCGTCAATGCGATTCTGCGTGCCGAACACGGTCACGAGCGTGAATACCACGTTGAAACCGATCGCCAAATCAGCGCGTCCTTCTTGGCACACATGGCCGGCGGAGTAGAAATTCTTGGCAAGATGACACGGCTGTGCAGGCTCACGCAGATGGGCCCTCGGAGCTTTAGTATCGTGTTGACGGAGGGACGCAATCGGCAGATTCGACGGATGTGCCGGACGCTCGGCTACAAAGTCGTCACCCTCCACCGAATCCGTATCATGCACCTCTCGGTACAGGGCTTGGCAGCCGGCGAATGGAAGGATCTTACCGAGGAAGAAAAAACGCAGTTGTTTCAGGATGTGGGACGGTCGGGAACTGGCGACAGCCTTGGGTGACTCGCCGTCAGCGAATCGTATTGGTTGCGGCTGGCTATTCGCCCGTCAACCTGAGAGCCGGTGTAGGGTTCTGAGGAGTCTTCTGTCCGGCTGAGAGGTCCGCGTCCGGTTCTTCCTTGGGTCTCCTGCTGGGACGCATGAGGAAGAGATTCAAGAGGGCGATACAGAAGCTTCCCCCCACGAGGAAGGCGCTGGTGGTGCGGATAGTTTTTGTGCCTTCGTCTCGCATGTCCTTGGCGACTTCGGAAACGGTTTCCAGCAAGCGGTCCAATGCGAGACTGACCTGAATAATTTTCGGCCCTGCATTGTCCGCGGCGTGGATCTCCGCCTTTCGTCGAAGCTCCGCAGCTTCTGCCGGGGAGGACGCGTTCCATTCCTGAGTCAACAGCTGAATGGTCTTGCTGGCTGCATGAAAATATTGATCCAGGCTTTCCTTCACGGCTTGAATGTCTTTTTCTTCACTGCGGCCGCTGCGGGAAACACGAAGACTCGCCGCGGCGTAACGGTCGACGGCGTGTTGAATCCGTGCGCGCTGAGAGGGTAGGGACTCGGTAGTACGCTCGAATTCTTTCTTACTCTCCGCCTCCAGAGAGCGGATAATGGTGTTGCGATACCGCATCGCATCGGCGGAGATGTGAGCGATGTCCGCTGCGCCGAGTGTATACTCCGTGTGGATGATTCTGAGGTCCTGGTCGATCCGACTCAACGCCTGGCCACTGATCCATCCCAGCCCTGCAATCAGAATACTGATCGTCAATTGTGGGGTGCCGGGCCAGGTGAATCGGAGCCGAGATCCTATTCCCACAATGTCTCCCATTCTTTAACAAGCTCTATGGCAGCGGATGCCCTGCCTCAGTGTAGCAGAACCAGATTCCCGAAAGAAGCCGACAGGCAACGGGCCCAGCTCACAGCGACCTTCCTTGCTCTCCGGATCGGCCACGCGACGGCGGGCCACAATCAGAGAAGTTGAGGAAAGCTGATTCCGGAATCCTGGACGGATGGTATTCCGCGCCGTGGGGCTCAGTGATGCATCGACACTGTGCAGGACGATGCTCAATCGATAATGATGCGTCGGTCTACATGCGCAGTGAGATTCGGATCGTTGGACACAAAAATGACGGACCACGGCTCTTCTTTGCTGCAGAGCCGCCTCAGAATGGTTTCCCGCATCGCCGGCTGCATGTTGTGCAGAATCCCATCAAAAATGAGTAGCTGCGGCCGTCCAAGGATGGCTCGTGCCACAAGGATGCGAAGAATGTGGGTGGGAGCAAAGAGTTTTCCCGGCGTGCGGACGTGGGTCTTCAGGCCGTGAGGGAGCGAATCCACTTCTTCTTCGAGTTCTGCGAATCTGAGCGCCCAGCGCACGTCGCTGTACGGCACATAGGATCGACCCAGCACGATATTATCTTCGATCGTACCCTCAAAGAGTGACAATTGCGAATCGAGGACGAATCCGCGGAACCGATTGACGGTATCCAGATTCAGATGTCGCAAATCGACACCGTTATAGCGGATGACACCCGACGTCGGCGATTCCAGCCCTGCCAGGATACGGGCTAACGCGGTTTTGGTGACAGTCGTTCCCGCATAAATCCCGACCTTTTCTCCCGGCGTGACTTCCAAGTTGAAGTTTTCGAATATGGGGACACCGGTAACCGGTACAGTGCCCACATCCTTGCAGGTGACCCTGATTCCATGGATGGTGGGGTCGGGAAGGGAAACGGAAAGGGTCGCGGCGTCCTGATCCTTGGGCAGAGAGAACAGAAAGTTCAATTCGCTCAGGGCAGTCATGAAATAGAAAATGTGGCCCATGCGCTTGACCACACCGTCAAAACTCGTGAGGATACCGCTGACTACGACTTCCGCTGCAACGAACTGGCCGAGTGTCAGCTGTCCGATGCCGAGCAACCAGCCTGCCGTCGCAATCAGTCCGCTATGGGCCAGCGCCTGCCATCCCAGGGATCCGATGTATTGCCGGATCAAGACGGTAAATCTCGTACGGCGGGCTCCAATATAGGTATCGACGAGTTGATCGGTCTTGTTGATCAATAGCGACTGGCTGTCGGTCGATTTGAAATGCAGCAGGTTATAGGAAATCTCCTGCAACCAATGAAGCGTGGCGTATTTGGCCTGAGATAAATCCAAATCTGCCTTGAGCCCACCGTGGCTCATCAAAAAGAACACGACCGTGAAGCCGGCGAGCAGGAGCGCATTGTACAGAATGAAATACGGGTGATAGAACACCAGAATGGTCATGCCGACGGCGCCGCCCACGACGACGTTGATCAAGTCGACCAATAGAACGGATATCGCCCGTTGCATGAGGATCGTTTCAATAAAATAATTCGCAAATCGGGGTTTGAAACCCTGGAAACGCAAATGCGGTAACTGCTGCGTCATCGCAATGGCGACCCGGGCAAAAATCCTTCGCTCGAGCACTTCGACCGAATAATACTGCAGCGCTCTAAAGGCCCCCACCAAGAGGAGACCGAGGACCATCACAGCCGCAAGCGTGACGATCGTGATCGGCTGAATGGCGAATGCAAATGTGTTGACGAGTTCCTGGACTGTTAACGGAACGATGAGTGAAAACAGCCCGATGGCAAGAGAGTAGGACAATACGAGCCCCAGCACGTGCCGTTCGAGACGAAAAAGGAGCCCGAGATAACTCAGAACATCTTGAAAAGGGTTGGAGCGACTTTCGGGTTCGGTTTGTGACATGGTGGCCATGCCGAGATAAACCCGGTCGGGGTCCTCCTCGCCTGCTATACCGGGGGTCTTTCCCTATATTGCCAGAACCCTTCAAACCCTATCAGAGCGCCGTCACAAATTCCACTATTTCGATATGTTAGCGCCGATTCTGTAGTTCACAGGGACCGCCGTGGGAACCGCTTTTGCCCATGTCCCTCTTGCCCATTGATAAAACGCGAGCGCCTTCTGATAGTCTGCTTTGGCGCGAACCAAATGAATCTCCGAGTCAACGGAATTGCGCTCCCGAAGATTGACGAACAGCACGCTGGTTGCACCCATGGAAAACCGGAACCGTTCGCCGTCTTCCAACGTCTTGGCCATCCGCAAAGACTCCGCCGCGACGGTGACCCGTTCTTTGGCCCGTTCGATGGCGGATAGGGCATTGTCCACGTCCACGGCCACCTGCTGTTCTCGGAATTTCTGTACCATGACAAGTCGATCGGCCTGCGCCTGCGCCTCCAACACTTCTCCGCGACTTCGTCGTTGCAGGATCGGAATCTTCAATTCGAGGCCGAAACGGTAACCGAGACCGAGCACGAACTTTTCGGGAGTCCGCGCCGGCGCCGCCTCGGCGTCCAAACTGGGCAGCAAATTGTTCTTGGCCAGTGCCAGATCGATATTATTGATTTTGGCTTCGATGTCGATCTCGCGTATCTCCGGCCGGTCCATTTTGGCCTGCACCTTGTCCGCCCGTACGGTTTCCGGCAGCGGAACAATGGTCAGCGGCGGAAAGTCCGGAGCCCGATCCAATTGGGGCGTGACGGGTGCATGGTTCTCCCACAGGAACATCGAGAGCTTGTATTGCTCCTGTTCCACCGCACGTTGGGCGGCAATGTAAATTTCGCGACGCCGCTGCACTTCCTGACCTGCTTCCACGACATCGAGAGGAGCCACCGCGCCGGCTTTGGCTCGGCCCTCAACCTGCTTATAACGGTCGTCGGCTACACCCATGGCTCGCCGTTGCACATCGGAAAGCTTGACCATGGCAACCCAGTCCCAGAATTGCGTCGCAGCCGCAAGAAAGAGGTCTTGCCGGGTTTGCGATATTTTTACCTCTGCTCGTGGGTCCGCCAGCTCGGAGCGCTGCAATTCAGCATTCTCGGGATTGACCATCAGACCTCTGAGGAGGGGAAAGTATCCGCCGATCAGCACCTGGTCATTGTTGCTATTGAAGCCCAGATCCGGGATTTGGGCCGGGCCGCCGAGCACATGACGAAGGCCAACCATTCCACGAAATCCCCAGGGATGGCGGGCCTCTATGAGCGTATCGTTGAATCCGACAGAACGCACATCATCGGGTCCGCCGCTGGGAACGAACCGTTCGATTTCGGTATCGTTAACCAAGTTGGGTTCGAAAGCGCCCAATGCCTTGAGCATCTTTCCTCGTGCCGCAACCTTTTCGGTGCCGGCACCCTTGAGCAAAGGGTGCGACCGGTCTATCCATGCCAAGATCTCATTCACCGATAGGGGGATAGGCGGCAGCGGTTTTTGTTTTGATTCGTCTGCCGCGCTCGCGGGAGTCGGAGATCCCGCCAGCAAGGTTCCCGCAAGCAACACGAAATATAGGACTCGCTTCATGGGACACACTCCTTTCTGGGCACGCGAAACAAGAAGAGAATCGTAGCGTGGATACCCGTTGAGAGAACGAGGGCAAGAGGTTACTTGGCTCCGCGTCCGGCTTTGGGCAGAAGCGTATCGATCAGGCTAGGCGGCCTCTCCTGATAGTCGGGGGGGAAGAGATTAAATCTGCGCCAGAGTTCATACCACAGGGGAACGCGATTCAGAACCACCCATCCCATCGCTTTGGTCCCTTGGCGCACATGCTCCTGAGGAGGCCAGGGCCGTTCCTCCGTATCGGGAATAACCCAGAAGCGGAAATTGCCCCTTGCCGTCATCGACTTGGTCGACGACCTTGATCACTCCGCCGTACGTGCCGGCCATGAGTTCAGGCCAAGCCGGAAGGGGGATGGCCGGAATGCCATAAAACAGGATCCGGACTTTGCGGCCGACATTGAGTAAGGGGGCGTCCAGGCCATCGGCCACCATCTCGATTGCCTTGTCGCTGCTCGTGGGCGAGAGCCGGAACAGTTTCTCGCCCGGTCGCACTGTCTCCCCGATGCCTGCTTGTGACATCCTGACCATGGTGCCGTCGATGGGAGCCAAAATGCGGCTGGCCTGCCTTCGTTGGATGGCGTTGGATTGCCTGAGGGAGACATCGGCCAGTTGATCGGTCGCACGCGCTGATTCCGCTATTGCGGCATCACGAGCCGCCTCGGCCTCAATCAGTCTCTGCAAGACTTCAGCGCTGACTTGATCACGCCCAAAACTCGAGGCCTTCATCGATTGCTCGGCGGCTTTTACATTGGCAAGTGCGCCACTCAGATCCGCCTTGGTTGCGATCGCCGCTTGGATGCTAACCTCCAGTTCCCGTTGCGAAACAAGTCCTTGGGCGGCCAGTTGCTTGTGGCGGTCGACGTTGAGTTCGGCGGTGGCCACTGCAATTCTCGCAGCTTCAACTTTTTGATAGGCTTCCCGGACTTTGTTGTCCGCTTCCAGCACACGGGCGCTTGCCGACGGCACGGCAGCCTTCACCAGGTTCCGCATTTCACCAATGCGTTTCGCGAGTTGCTCCGCCCTGGCGATGGCGGCTTTCCGGGTTTCCTCTAGGGCTCCCTTGCGCTGCTCAAGAAGAGCGAGCAAATCGGGGGCCATAAAACTCGGGTCATAATCGTCCAATTCGAGAATGATGTCGCCTTGCTTGACGCGCACGCCTTCGAGGATATGCCATTTCTTGATGCGGCCCGTAATCTGGGCTTCGACGTCTTGCGGGCGTTCATAAGGTGAATAGGCGGACAACTGACCGGTCACCGTAATGGTTTGGGTCCACGGGACAAATGCGATGACCAGGATGAAGAGAACAACGAGCTTGATGGCCAGGCGGGAGGAGAATCGCAACCGTTCAGGTATCTGAACAGCTTCCCAGGATTGAAGCTTGGTGGTCGTGGCCAGGTCGTCGACGGCGATCTCGTCCAACCCTGAGGGGCGGCTTATGAGGGACCTGACTTTCGTCTTGAGTCCGTCTCCGAAGCGCTGCACCCGTGCCTCCAAAGGCTCGTCCTACTGAGGGAGCTGCCGTCATCATAGTGGATTACGATACGGGGGGTCAAATGAATGTCGTTCCCTTTCGCGCTTGACCGAGTGTCGAGGAACGGCTAAGTTCTCGGCCCATACGAACCTGTTCCTGGAGGGGAGAGAGATCCATGAAGACGCCGAGGGGCCTGCGCGGGCCATTGGTGGGCGTGGTTGGAGGCAGCAAGTCCGATTTTCCGATATTGGAGAAGGCGGTTGCCCTGCTCAATGAGCTGGATATCGCCAATGAACTATTGGTGGTTTCGGCCCATCGAACGCCTGATCGTCTGTTCGCATATGCCGAGCAAGCCGAGGCCCGGGGAGTGACCGTCATCATTGCGGGGGCAGGAGGTGCGGCACATTTGCCCGGTATGTTGGCGGCGAAGACGTACATTCCAGTCATCGGGGTCCCCATTCCAAGCGATAATTTACGGGGACTTGATTCGCTCCTTTCTATCGTTCAGATGCCACGAGGAATTCCGGTTGCGACCGTGGCGATTGGCGGGGCGGAGAATGCCGCGCTGCTGGCCGCACAGATTCTGGCGACGCGACATCATCGTATCCGTGCACGTATCGTACGATTTCGAGACGAGCAGACGCGATCGGTGCTCGAGTCGCAGGATGATTCCCGCCTCACGCCTCCCCTCGCCTCGACCGGGGCCAGAACGTTGCGCAAGAAGCCGAAGCGATCATGAACTCGCCAGTGGAGTCAGGGGCTGTCTTGGGGGTCCTTGGTGGGGGCCAATTGGGAGCGATGTTCACAGCGGCCTCCCGTCGTCTGGGGTATCCTGTTGCGGTGTGGGATCCTGACCCGGACGCCCCTGCTCATCGTCTCGCCGACTACTCCTTTCCGAATTCGTTTGACGACAGCGCCGCGTACGAACGATATGTCGCCTTAGTCAGGGCGGTCACGTACGAGTGGGAAAATGTTCCGCTGCCCTTGTGCGAGCGTCTGGAGCAGCGCATAGCCGTGCGGCCATCGAGTCGAATTTTGGGCGTTATTCAAGACCGGGTAGAGCAGAAGAGTTTCTTGCGCGCACATCATCTCCCAGTTCCTGCTTTCAAGGCGGTGAGCTCGGTGGATGAGTTCGAAGTCGTAGCAGACCTTGGCTATCCCTTCATCTGTAAGACGGCGACGGCTGGTTACGACGGAAAGGGACAGTGGAAAATAACCAGCCGTGACCATCTGCGGCTGCTTCAAACCGAGCTACGATCCACAGCACCCGCGGGCGCGCGTTGGATTGTTGAACAGTTTCTGGATTTTGACCGGGAACTCTCCCTCCTAGCCGTTCGAGGAGGCCAGGGTGCGGTCCGCGTATATCCGCTCGTGGAGAATATTCACGAAAATGGGATCCTGCGTCAAAGTATCGTCCCTGCGCGCGTGTCTCCCCAGGTGACGACAGCGGCGGCGGCATTGGCGGCAGGTGTCGTCTCAGCCCTCGATGGGGTGGGCATCTTTTGTGTCGAGCTTTTTCTCATGAAAGACGGTGAATTGTTGATCAACGAAGTGGCGCCGCGGCCTCACAATTCCGGGCATTACACGCTGGATGTCTGCACAGTGTCTCAATTTGAGCAGCAGGTGCGGTCTGTGTGCGGACTGCCGCTTGGTGAGGTCCGCCTCCTCAGTCCCGCCGTCATGCTGAACCTGATCGGTGATGAGGTTACAACCGTGCGTGGGCAACCGGATTTGACCAAGTGCCTGGAAATTCCTGGGGCCATCCTGCACGTGTATGGAAAACGAACGGTGCGACCTCGAAGAAAAATGGGCCACCTCACTTTCGTTGCCCCTGACCAAAGCATGGCTCTCGCCCGCGCCACTGAGTTCCGGTCCAGGTTGATGGCCGAAGACGCGTCCTTTCCTCATCATTAGGCGGTTTTCGTGATCGGATTCCACGGCGCATTCATGTGTAGCCTGCCTCTCCAACCCCTCGGGCCGATCGCCTCTGCGTTCGTTTTTGTCAGCGAGCGAAGGTCATTTGTTCAGCTTTGGCTTGTCGTCTGAAGAGTCCACAGCCAGCCACGCCGGTTTCTGAAAGAGTTGACATCGGTACGAGACTTGCTGCGAAAGGGGACACCACTACTACCCAGGTGTTTCCCGCGTGCACGCTGCCTTCCCGTCAGCAATCTTACATGATCACAAGGCTCCCCCCGTGGGGAGCAAAGGGCTCAGTAGACTGTTGCTGAGCGCACGTTCACGTACGATCTTACTCCAGACGTTGGTCGGCATCATTGTGTCGTACGAACTACTGTTCGGAACGGAGATGATCATCGGTCGAAGCGCAAGTCACCTCCTCGCCGGCGCGTTTGTGTTGATCAGTGCAATCATCATGCTGATGCCGAAAGCGGCTCTCGAAACTGCCTGGTTCTCCGGCGGACTGATTGCACTGAATACCGCTCTTGTTACGGCCGCAATGTACTTGTCTGGGAATGCAAGTTCGGAACTGTATATGACATACTTTCTCGTCATGCTCATTGCGTCTTCGATGCGGACCCTTGGGCATATGCTGGGTCTGTCCATGATCATTTGTTGCGGTTATGGAGTCCTGGTATGTCAGGCTGTGCTCCAGGCGGAGCAAGTCTCTGTGGGAAGATTATTGGGGATTCCTGTGCTGCTTGTCATGGCGGTATTTTATGGACTCATGCTCGAAACAGCGTCAGTTGAACGGCAGCGCAGCAGCAAGCTCAACGACAATGTGCGTCATCTGCAACAAACGGAAGAGACGCTGGTGGAAAAGCGAGTTGAATTGGAAAGCCGCGTCAACGGGCTCAAGAAAGGATTATCCCGTGCCAATCAGGAGATTCGTCAAGGTGTGCTGGAACGTCAGGGGCTGGAGCGTCGGTTACGCGAAGCTCAAAAACTCGAAACGGTTGGTCGCCTGGCATCCGGTATCGCCACGGAATTCAACCAACTGCTGGCTGTGATCGGCAACCAGACCGGCATCATGTTCTCCAAGATGAAACCGGAGGATCCTCTTCAAAGTCCGGTCGAGGAAATGTTTCGTAGCGGTGAACGGGTGGCACTGTTGACGGCACGGCTGTTATCGCTGCATGAACAACATGAAAAGATCCGTCCGAAGATCTCGCTTAGCTCTGTCTGTCGAGATTTGGAGGGCACTCTCCGTGGATTGCTGCCCCAACATATTGCGCTGCGTGTCTTTGTCGATGCGGTACCAGCATTGATTGAAATGGATCGAGATCATCTGGAAAACATTATGCTGCATCTGGTAGCCAATGCGCGCGACGCAATGTCGGCGGGTGGGGCCGTGACCGTTGAGGTCGGTATGGTCACCGGAGATAAACTGCCGGTTGAGGAGCTTCAAAACAATCGGACGCAAGGCATGGTGATGCTCGCGATCAGCGATACGGGACCGGGCATGAGCCATGACATTCAGTCCCAGATGTTCGAGCCGTTTTTCTCTACAAAGGTGACAAATATGGGACTCGGGTTGACGCTCGTTCATGGCATGGTCCGGCAACACGGAGGAACGGTCGACGTGGAGAGTCATCTCGGCCGGGGAACCACCGTCCGTGTCTTTTTCCCCACCGAACCGTCTACTGGCCCGATACACCAACGGAGCGAGGCACCTGGACCGGTGTCGCATGATAATCACACGATTCTTGTTGTGGAAAGCGATGAAATCGAACGAAAGCTGGCCGTCGCCACCTTGAATCGTCACCGGTATCGCGTGCTCGAGGCGGAGTCACCGGTACAAGCGCTCATGGTCGCCCACCAACACTCCGGACCTATTCATTTGGCCGTCAGCAATTTGTCTATGGAAGACATCAGCGGCCGGGAGTTGGTAAGACGTCTCGTCGTGCATCATCCGATGATGAAGGCGCTATTCGTCTCAGGGTTTACGGACGAGACTATGGCGCGTCACCGCCTGAATAAACGATATTGCCTTCACCGGCCGTATCGTCAGAATGATTTGACGGAGAAGATCGGCGAGCTCCTCGCAGGATGAAGAGGATGCTGCCCTACCTCACCATCACAATCGCGTCTCCCTGTGAGGAGCAAAGAACCGGATATCCGAACGCTTGAAGAATCTGATCAGCAGCATTCCCGCCACAAATCCTCCGACATGGGCAAAGAAGGCGACTCCGCCTCCTTTGGTGCCCAAGCTCGCTCCGCCGCTGAAGACCTGCATGACAAACCATAGGCCGAGGACGACACCGGCCGGCACATATGTAGTCCCGACATAGGGAGCCAGGATCAGCACGCGGGCTCGTGGGAACAGGAGCAGATAGGCCCCCAATATGCCGGAAATTGCGCCGCTCGCGCCGACCATCGGGATGGCCGAAGCCGGATCGATGGCTGCATGAGTCAGCGCTGCACACGCCCCACAGACCACGTAAAAGGTGATGAACCGCACGTGGCCCATGACATCTTCGATGTTGTTCCCAAAGATCCAGAGGTACAACATGTTGCCGAGCAGGTGCATCCAGCTACCGTGCAAAAACATGCTGGTCAGTAGCGTTGCATAGGCGGGAATGGGGACGATCTCGGATTGGAGTGTCGCGTGTCCAAACACGATGGCGGGAATCGCGCCATACTGAAACACGAAGCGTTCTTCCGCGCCGGGAGGCAGGAAGCTTTGGTAGATAAATACCATCACACAGGTACCGATCAATAGGACGGTGACGAACGGGGTGATCTCGGTGGGATTGTCATCGTGCAGCGGCAGCATGGAACCGACACCTATGTGGATACGCTAAGGCTGGATGGTCGGCCGGGGAAGTCTTGGATCATCAGGGAGTGAGCCCCCGGGCAGAAGAGGGATCGAAAATCCTGCTGCGTGAGTATGTCCTCCCCCTCCGAAGACAGACGCAATGGCTCCGACGTCGGTGCCGTCCTCTCGTGACCGCATGCTGTAGTACCGTCGGCCATTCCGATCGTGCCAGATGAGGCAAAAGGGATGATCGGCGGACAGCCGTTCGCCGATCTGACTGGTGAGCACAGCGCTTTGCACGGCAGGAACGGTGGCCCCTTCGAAGGTGACCAGACTTGCGAGCGCAGACAGCTTCATGACGAGTTCATTTTCATAACGAAGTATCGCTCGTCCTTCCCCTTCGAGGTCATCCTGTCGAAAATGATCCCATAGCTGGAAATCAAACGGATAGGACGCGAGGGCGGCGCTGATCTCGCGGCTGTGGGGCAGCTTCCAATGCCATAGGTCCTTATCTTGGACGTATTGCAACAACCATGGGGCGGGCGCGTCGTGGGCCCAGTCCCACGCGAGAACGGCTCCGGACCGGTTCTGGTCAAAGTACGCGAATGGAAGACCGGCCAGCGCTTGCTCGGCGGTGATGTGGTGGTCCAGGACAAGAAGACTGGTGGCCTCTTTCGCAATTCCTTCAAGGACCGGTCGCGCATAACTGAAATCGACGATGACGACACGCTCTCCACGTAGATCCTTGGGGCGAGGTTCGCCGTGTTTCACGGGGAGAAACCGGACCTCAGGAAACCGTTTCCAAATGGCCCAGGCCGCACCGAATCCGTCGGCGCACTCCGCATGGTAGAGGACCAATGTCGGAACTTCAGGAAAGATGTGGCGGCAGTCGGAAATGCTCATGAACACAGCAGCATAACATGAGAGATATTCAGGACAAAAGAGATGAACGCAGCAAGGAAGTGAGGGAGCGGGACCACCTGTGGAGGTCTGTTTATTCCGACAGCCGGTTCAGATGGTCGATCAGCTGGCGTAGTCGCCCCGCGTCTCGTCGATTGAATGAAAACACTATCCGAGAGTGATCCTTCAAGCCGGGCTCCTCCAGTTCTTCGGGAAGCGGACCGCGTTGCTCAAAGGTACCTCCCGTCAAGAGATCTGCATAATGAGTGTGAAGACCCGTGAGCTGCTCCTCTGAAATCGGCGTCTTGATTCGGATCACGAGCTGGCGTCCCACAAACCGGAGCGAATGATAGCGTCTGTAAAATGCGCCTATTTCATCCACCGCTGATTCGACATCGTTGACGATTCTAAAAAGACTCAGATCCTCTTTGTTGATCAGACGGCGCTTGAGTAATTGATCCGTTACAAACGAATACCAACTGTTCCAGTAATCACACCCTTCGGCTTGCAGGCAAACGATCGGTTTGGGATCGCTCTTGCCGGTTTGGACGAGCGTGAGGATCTCAAACCCTTCGTCGTGGGTTCCAAAGCCGCCGGGGAAGAGAGCGATGGCATGGGACTCTTTCTGAAACATCAACTTGCGGGTGAAGAAATATTTGAACGTTACGAGCTTTGGATCATCGGCAATGACGGCATTGGCGCCCTGTTCGAACGGCAGCATGATATTGACGCCGAAACTATGCTCGCGTCCGGCACCTTCCTGAGCGGCGCGCATGATCCCATCTGCACCACCGGTGATCATCATGTACCCTTCTTGAACCATCCGTCGGGCAAACTCCACCGCCATGCGGTAGTTCGGATCATCGACAGGAGTACGTGCCGAGCCGAACACACTGATTTTCGGTCGACTGCGATAACCTTGGAAGACTCGGAACGCATGGCGCAGCTCTTTGAGCGCCCGATTGACGATTTTGAGATCCAAGAGGTCGAGTTGCGCGTCTGTCAGCCGGAGAATGCCACCTAACATCTCTTTAATGAGAACAGCCTGGACATCGTCTTCCGGCCGATCCAACAGTGTCTTCACTTGATTGAGAAGCTCGTCTTTGGTAGGAGCAGGCCGATTTCGTGTGGATGCGGTTTTCATCGTGGATGACCTCTGCATGCGCGCGTAAGTGTCGGTGAATTGTACCAGTGAAGAGTGAAGCGGTCAAAAGGTAGTATGAGAACAGCGACTAAGGAAAGTCTGTGGATCTGGACAAATTCTGGTGCACCCATGCTCTGATTCGGGATTCGTCGGAGGAAGGAAGAGGGGCAAACTGAATATCGACGGCCGATTCGCCGGACAAGACATCCTCGCCGATCAACGGGCGGGGTTCATAGCCGCTATTGAGAATGGTCCCGCGCACCAAAAAAGTCGTCCCGATTCCAGGAAGAGAAAAGGCGAGGACAACTCCAGTGCCGGGAAGCAACAGTGTCGCCGTTTCCACTAATGCTCCGACAGGACTCAGCTGCCTAATAATGGCGGCATGCCTTGCCCCTTCTCCGTCGCCGTCCGTCACCCGAAGCGTGGCGTCGATGGATGTTTCGCAACGTTTCGGAGCCAGGACGAGGTCACGTGCTGTCAGGATTCCCACGGGCTGACTTTGTTTCGTGACAATGAGGAGAGAGGTACCGCTCGACGCCATGAGGCTGGTTGCTTCGTCCGTGGCCTGATCATACTCGATGGAATGGACCGGTTGCGACATAATCGAACGCACTTCGACGTCTTGCGGTTCTAGTCCCTGGGCGATGACCTTTTTCACGATATCCGCTGACGTCATAATGCCGTACCGGGCGTCGTTGTCCTTGACCAAAAGACACGGAATGCGCTCGCGGTCCATTAGAATCGCAGCTTCACTCACGGACACATCGCCGGGAATTTGTACCACGCCCGGTGTCATCATATGGGCGACCAAGGAGGTTCCGAAATTAGACGTTGTGCCGCGCAGCATGTTGGCAGCCTTCATCATGGCTGAGTACCATTTCCGCCTCGAGTTCTGGTGAGACTCTCGCCCGGCGACCAACACGTCGTAAGGAAGTATACCAGATCGATCATCGTGACCCATTCCTCGATGTTCGGTTGTCAAACAATAGCTTAGGCCGATACACTACACAATTAACATCACTATGATCTCTATCCAAAAATATTCCAAGATGGTGGATGTGCAAAGCGAATTCGAAGAACGCATCAACCGCATTCCAGTTCACGGTTTGGGACTCTCCGTCGATGTCTATACTCCTGATCTTTTCGACCTTGCCGAGACGCTGTCGGGTGAGGGCGTGGAAGTGGATTACTTTGAAATCTTTCAGGCCTCCTTGACGGCGCTCAGATGCGTCAAATCTCGACTGCCGGACAGACGGTTGGCATACCACGGGGAGGGATTGTGGATCACACAACCCGAGTTCTCTGCCGAGCAAAGGCACAGGACCGCCGTAGCCGAGGTTTCCGTTCAACTCCATGCCTTGAATAGCGCATGGTTGAACATCGAGTGTGCCGCAAAACAGATGAGCGGCTATTCGTTCGGGACCTATCTCCCTCCTTTGTATACGGAACTCGGGGCGCGAATGGCCGCCGAAAATCTGCGAGAAGCGCAGCAGTTGATCGACCACGATTTTCGGACCCTTGGCGCCCCCGCGCCATTACTTCTGGTAGAGATGCCCCCACTCACATACTTCGCACATGGCTCGCACTCAATTCCAGGTTTCTATGAACGGATTGCACGGGAGGCTGCATGTGGACTGGTGTTGGACATTGGTCACCTCTGGACCGTCTATCGCTATACAGCGGCGTGGCGGAGAAGATCGTTGGACCAATTCACAGAAGAGTTTCTGGCCGCATTTCCACTGGAACGGGTGGTGGAAATTCATGTGGCAGGCCTCGGAAACCATACGGCACAGACAGGCACTCAGCGTCCGGCGGATGACGAATCAGGCATTCCGTATTGGATCGACGCTCACGGGGAACCTATACCTTCCCTTCTGTTTGACATGCTGCAACAGGTTCTTGAAAGTGAACGCCTGATCAATCTCAAAGGAGTGGCGCTCGAGGTTGACACCAAACCGATTCCAGAAATTGTCTCCGAGTTTCGATTGTTCAGCAATCGCTTTGGGCCGTCCTTTGCTCGGTGCCTCCAGTTCTCGACATCTAAGAATCTTCTGAGCCCGATGACGGGACAGAAGGCCGGGAATCACCTTGAACCGTTAACCGACAGTGAGAAGACAAGGTTGTTCCGTGAGTACCAACGGTACGCTTTGGTGATGGCAGGACAACTTGAACCGTCGGTGTTGTGCCAGTGGGCGGATACCGAAATCAACGTTGAAGACTTGGCGTATTATCGGCTGGTGTACTTGCCGAACGAGATCCTTCATTGGGGTGGGGAGTTGGGCGACATGTTTCCACACACGAATCGATTGCTGAACGATGCAGGGGTACGTCCAATGGATTTTGTGACATTCTGGTTCAACCGGCCTCGTACCCATCGGACGCCCTACGATTTCTTCTTGCTGAAAATCGAATACTTCCTCGAATTTGTCTCGACGACGCTGCCCGCTGCCTTCCCCACGGCCTGCCGCGAAGCGGATGCATTACGGGCCGGCTATGATGCGGCCAACCAACGAATGAATGTCACAGAGATTGTCTGATGAATTTTTGGAGCAAATTGCCGCAGCCCATTATCGGTCTCGCGCCGATGGATGGTATGACAGACGTCGTGTTTCGGAGCATCGTTGCGTCGCAAGGCACTCCGGATGTCATGTTTACCGAATTCACCCACGTGAGCGACATCTGCCGGGGACCGGAGTTCTTGCTGGCGTCTCTACTGTACGGCGAACATGAACGCCCGGTCGTGGCGCAGATCTATGGGAAAGATCCGGAACTGTTTTATACGGCGGCCCACGTCGTCTGTGAGTTGGGGTTTGACGGATTGGATATCAATATGGGTTGTCCATCGAGGAATGTAGCATCGTCCGGATCAGGCGCGGCTTTGATCAAGACACCCGATCTCGCGCATGCGATCATTCAGGCGGCCCGGCAGGGCATCAGTGATTGGACGGCGGGGCAGACGCCCGAAGCGGCCGGACTGAAACCCTCCCGGTGCGAAGCAATCCGACGCATGAACGCGGGACGACGAGAAGCGTTGCCTGTTCCACGCAGAGCCATTCCCGTTTCGGTGAAGACTCGTCTCGGATGTGAGGCGAGTGTCATCAATCGTTGGATCGAGCATTTACTAAAGCAAGAACCTGCAGCGATTACCATCCATGGACGTACCTTGGCACAGATGTATCGCGGCGAGGCGGACTGGATGGCGATCGCGTCGGCTGTGGAGATCGCGCGCGGCACAGCAACTTTAATTCTGGGAAATGGGGACATCCATAGCATGAACGATGTTATTCGGCGTGTTCGAGCGAGTCAGGTCAATGGAGTGCTGATCGGGCGTGCAACCTTGGGGGCACCCTGGTTCTTTCTGCATAAGGAACGTGTTCGGTTGGCCTTGTTGAACGGTGAGAATGAGCAAGCGCATGTGACGGCACTCGATGAACCTGGAACGATCAATCAGCGGCTGAGTCTGATGCTCGATCACGCCAGGTTGTTTGAATCGCTCTGCGGTCAGGCCTTCTTTCAGCGAATGCGAAAACATTTAGGGTGGTATTGTAAGGGGTTCCCTCGCGCTGCTGCCATGCGCGCACGCATGTTTCAAGCGTCCAGTCTCACAGATGTGGAACACACCATTTGTGATCTTTTCGGTGAGGCGGTGTTCCGAGAAGTTCAAGCATCCTCGTCACGACAAAGCCATGCGACTGTGGATACATGCGTCTGATCCTGGCGTCCACGTCTCCGAGGCGCAAGGACCTCCTGGCCTTGCTCGGGTATCCATTCGACGTTGTCCCTCCTGTTTTCACTGAATGCCTCACGCCTGGACAGCCGGCCGATACACAAGCGAAGGAGTTTGCGTTTCAAAAGGCCGCCTCGTGCGCAGTGCGGGAGCCGGATGCCACAGTGCTTGGCAGCGATACGGTGATTGCACTCGATGAAGAGGTCATCGGTAAACCGCGAGATCTCCGCGATGCCGAAATCATGTTGCGCCGGTTGATGGGACGACGTCACGTCATCTACACCGCGGTGGCATTGGTCCAAAGAAGGCACGCAGTTCAAGATGTCGCCGTTGCGTCGGTCTGTGTGTGGATGAAGCGATGGGATGATGCTCAACTCGCCGCCTATATCGAAAGCGCCGAAGGCCTGGGGAAAGCAGGCGCATACTCCATCCAGGGCGCGGGTGGTCAGTTGGTCGAGAGGATTGAAGGAGATTTTACGGCCGCCGTCGGCCTACCCATACAGCTCGTGGCGACCATGCTCAACCTTCGAGGTGTGGGACCGCTGACTGATGTTGAACAGTTGTATCACACGCGACCGTATCCGAATTGGAATCAGTTCCCATCCTAGCTTGCATTATTCATGACGGCTTCTACTCCAACCGTCGTTCTGATGGTCGTCGGGCTTGAATCAGATGAGATGTCCCATTCTCGCACCAAGATCCATCGAGTGGTGCTCGACCTCGCAAGCGCGGTGATGACGCGCCTGGCCACTGATTCTCTGCGGCCAGGCTGGCGGGCTCGCCGCTCGTCGGTCGACGTCCTGTTCAAGCGCAAGACACTGCCGCTTCACGAAGACACTGGGCGCTCACCAAGACACTGCCGGCTCACCGACTCGCCGGCGCGCACAAACGTGGTGCTCTTTATCCATCGCACCGTGCGCCTCATTATTCTTCGCGTCGCGGACCTCATGAATAATGCGCGCTAGCTTGCGCAGGCATATCCCATCCCTTACAATGCGGCCCATTGTTTCGGTCTCCTATTCTGAGGAGGTAGTCATGAGCGGTTGTGTTGAGGCAAGACGTTTCAACGTATTGGCTATCACGATTGGAATGCTGTCCATCTATTTGGCGAGCGGGCCTCAGTTCTCGGCCTATGCTATCGATGTCAAGTTAAGCACGGAAGAAGCCAAGAAAGCGCTGGAGGCAGGCCGTACGCCCATGGAAAAGGCCAATTCTCCGGAAGACGTGAAAAAGGTGCTGCAACAGGCAGCGCTTGTCACGCGGGTGGGTTCCGATCCCGAGAAGGATCCCTGCGGAGCCAGCGCGGTCCTTCGAACAAAGCGATACCGGCTGGCGGCATTCGGGCGTCAGGAAGCCGCCGAATCAAAGAAGCAAAAGAAAGATGTTCGCATGCCGGAGGAGTTCATTCAAAAAGTTGTCGATATGCCGAATATGGAAGTGGAAGTCCAGTTGTGCGGGGACGACGAGTATTTTGCCGAGAAGGCGGACGTCGTGTTTCAGCAAAAGGGAAAACACATCAAGGCGGTGGATGTCAGTCCGGCGGAACGTGGCCGGAAGAATGATGGCGAGGGGCCGGCGTACCGGTCTCGTTTCACCGCTCGCTTTGCGTACGATAGTTTTGATCCGAATGCCCCGACAATCATTGTCGTGTCTCTGCAGGATGGCCAAGAGATACGGTTCGATGCGGATTTGTCAAAGGTGAAGTGACCGCCGAACATCGCATCCCACACGTCGAAGTGCCCGCGTTGTATCGTGTTCCTTAGCAGGATGTTGAAAAAGTCCGGCCAGCTTTGTTCTCGCGGCGCTGAGAGGCTCGTCGTACGGCCATGGGAAAAGAGCCTGTCTCGGCAGGCTCAGGGCGGGCGGGTGAAATGTATACGATTCGCCCTCCGGAACTGCCGGCTCACCGCCTCGCCGGCGTCCGCAAACGTGACGCTCATTATTCTTCGCGTCGCGGACCTGGCTGCGGCCGCGCTGGACGGCCATTTTGAACATCCTGCGAGGTTCTGTCTCGTCATGCGCGACATTCAAGCAGGCAATTTCCTCACGGCGCAAAATCGTTTTTCAACAGCCTGTTAGTGTTGTCTTCCGAAGGGCAGACGAGTTGTATTCCGGTTTTCAAAGGTTGTCCGAATCGAGATTTCCGCTGTGACGGTGCAAAGAAATCTTTTATCCGTAAGAAAGACGCATTCTCTCGCGAAAACTGGTTGCACTTGAGTAAGGCACTCCTGCTCTTCCGCATCTCTCTCCCAGCGCTGTAAGAGCACTCACACTCTACCGACAGACTCGAAATGGGTCCCAAGGGCGTTCAACCCTTTCATTTCCTCTCCGGGGGAGTTTCAATGCTTTTATCGCGTTCGTCTCTTTCAAGTTTGCACTCACCGTTCTCGCAGATCTTCGCCTGGTCTTGCTGTTTGTCCTCACAGGAAATTTTATCCTCTTGGCTGATGGCATTATCGAGACATCGTGTCAGCTCTTCTTGAGCCGCCTTGAAACATTCCAGGCAAGGGCTTTCTGCATTGACATGAGTGACAAGATACAGGGAGGAGACCAGCGCGAAGGCGAAGATTATTTTCATCCCATTACTCCCGTGAAGGCGGATGAATACAGAGTGATCAGGGACAGGACATCTGCGATAGGCTACGATTCAGTGGGGAAAGTGTCAACGGGAGGAGCGTGGAACCACTCGTATGTCGAGGAGTGGAACGTTACGCGAGACGTGAAACGTGGTCTGCTCGTCCGGAACTGAGGTATCCTCCCATTGGTTACTCTCAAGGAAGTTGGAGGCCGATCTCGAACGTGGCCGCATAGCCGTCGGTTGCTGGAACCGGAGACAGCATGAGCTGATCGCCGCCGCGCCGGAAAATGCGATCGTGCTGGTTTCGGGCCGTGCGCGGTCCTTTTGCGGCATACGGCGGGTCGGCGTGGACGCGGTTGGTGAGTCCATCATCGAAATACATTTGCGACGTGAACTCAAAGTTCCGACGGGCCATGGGCTCGGTGCGGATCTTGAAATGAATATGCACCGTCCGGCCTTCATACCAGCCGGGATACACGGTCAGAAAACGGGCCTGGCCACGCGCGTCTGTGATTTGGTACCCACGGAAGAATTTCTGGCCGATGGTATTGAAACCCGGATCCCGCACGTCCGAGTAGACGCCGAGCGCATCGCAGTGCCAAATGTCCACTTGCGCTCCCGTCAATGGTTGGCAGCCTCCGGCGCTGAGTCGTGAGACCAGCAGCGTCAGAGCCAACGGGGTACCAGGCCTCACTCGCCCATCGGTGGGATCGGAGCGAATGTCCGACCGGTTCAAGCGCTCATCGACGAAATACGGTCCTTCCGTTTGTTCCGGCCGGACCACGCAGGAAGGGCCCGGCGAGTCTGCCATGGCGCGCCGCGGCGTGAGCTCACCGGCCAGCCAAAGAACGCCTGTGGCGCCCAGCCATGTCACAGCTTCGCGGCGGGAAAGGAGACGGCCAACGGGCTGATCGTCATTCGTCATTGGCGACACCTTCTTTCAGCAATTGATCCATCCTACCGTTGGAATGGGTCGAGAGACCATCTGATGTAGATCAAGGGTAGAACCTCGCGTGCTTCGAATAGCTTGTGCAGCCATCTCAGCGTTTGCGCTGCAGTTGTGACGTCAATTCCTCGTAGATGGACTCGCGCAGGCCGACGGCCATCAGGTGGATAATGCGCCCCCTCCGATCTATAGCATACACAATCCGAAAGCGTCGGACGCGATATTTCCATAGCCCATCCAGTTCGCGCAGGAGCGGCTCACCGCACTCGGGATCGGCGGCAATGGCACGAACCGCCGATTTGCCGGAACGCTTCAGGTCAGGACGAAAAGACCGGATCACTTCAGCGACGTGCGGAGGAACATCGGGACGGAGGGACGTCACGCAGTGCGGCGCTTTTTCACAAGGGTCACCGGCTCGCCGAATACATCCTCGTATGAAAGGCCTTTCTTTCCGGTCCGATAGAATGCCTTGCTCTCGGCGATTTGATTCATGAGAGCAGGATCGCTCAACACATCGATCGTCTCCTTGAGGCGAGCATACTCCTGCACATTGACGAGGATGGCGGCGGGCCGGCCGTTCTTCGTGACCACGACCTCCTCCTCTCGCTCCTCCACCCCGGCCACCAATTCCGGTAACCTGGCCTTCACCTCAGATAGGGGCAGCGTTTTAGGCATGGCACATCTCTAGACCTGATCTGACCATAATTCTGGTCATGCGACTACACGAGGGACATGGATACGTCAACCCGCGAAACACAAGAAGATCGCCGCACGCCGCGAAAACGGGGCGGAACCGTTATTGCGTCAAGTTGGATTCCTAATTTCTTAGCAATATCGGTTGACAGATTGCTTCTTCCTGCGCTAGCGTAGTGATGTCACTACATATGCGTGTAATTCTATGCAGATCGGTCTACGTGAAGCCAATCAGCATTTCTCTCGGTTAATGAAAGCTGTCCGAGGAGGAAGGGAAGTGTTGCTGACAGATCGTGGAAGACCGCTCGCCGTAGTGAGACCCCTTCGCGCCGGCGACGAAACGGAATCCACCATTCAAAGACTTGAAGCCGCGGGGTTCCTACGTCCGGCGTCCAGACGCGGGGTCCTTCCCACATGGAAACCTCGATCGGTGCGAGGCGTGCCGGTATCTCGGACCATTCGGCAAGAAAGAGATGACCGGTGAAGGCGGCACGCTGGGCCTATTTCGACACCAGCGTCTTGGTGAAACGATACGTTAAAGAGGAAGGCAGCACGACCACGCGGAAACTGCTTCAACGATATCGATTCCTCTCTTCAGCGGTGGCTCCCGTGGAAGTTCTGTCAGCGCTCAGCCGTCGGCGCGCCTCTGGCGAGGTGACCCAGCGAGATTTCCTGGCGATACGCTCACGACTGCACAAAGACCGAGCCTATTGGGAATTGGTGGAGGTGGGAGCGATCGTACTCAGTCAAGCCGAGGAATTGGTCCAGAAAACGAGTCTTCGAACGCTCGACGCTTTGCATGTTGCGTGCGCACTCACGTTTCAAGCTGCATCCGGATTGACCATCCCCTTTGTCACCGCTGATGTCAGGCAGCGTGACGCTGCAGAAACGCTGGCCCTCAGTCTCATCTGGGTTGAATAAAGACCGACGCGCGCCGCGAGACGGGGGCTGAAATTGGTTTCCAATTAAGTGTACAGATCGATCGAGAGGGAGCATCCTGGAATCTCTGTCATAGTTCCAGGTGATTTCAATCTCTGCATCTCTCACAATAGTTTGACACTGAGCAAGCCCGTTGAACCAGCGTGGACCTACCGGGTGTGCGGCCGCTGGATGATGGTACACATTGAGCGTCGCGTGAACGATATCGTTGTGCCACACGCGGCGGCAATATACGACCGCACTCAATCGCGTGTTCTGAGGACGACCATTTGGACCTGGGAGAAATAGCCCTCCTTCTTGAACGCCTAGGCCCACAGTCGCTGCACCGGGCCTGAAGGTAACTGCCTGTTGGCCCCACAATGCTCCCTCGAGTGAGAAAGGATCAATGTGTAGCCAGTCGCCCTCAAACAGAAAGACGACCAATGGCAACTTTGCACCCGCAACTCCACCATACTTCTTGATTTTCTTACGCAACACCTCACAACCTACCTCAATCGTGAGTTATAGAAATCTGGGCCTACATTACAATGATAAGACGTTGCCGTATTAGCCGGCGCTGTCAGCGTAGAACAACCCAGCTCTGGAATGTAGGTCTTGAGACAGAAAAGGGTGAATTGTTCGCTCAGCCGCGACGAGTTCTGGCTCGCTGGGTGGAACGCCGCGTCGTGCGTATCGCGCGACCTGCAAGCCACTTTCTGAACGAGGTCTGACTTTCTCCGGATGGTTTTCCGGCCAGGAGGCCTTCGACGCTGATGTCTTCGTCGAGTTGACTCCAGTGGATGCCATGCCCTCGCCCGATCAATCGCCAGTTCTTCCGCTCTGCTGCGGTGGCATGCACCAATCTCGGGAACCACGCGAGCGGCACTGACAGGCTTCGCCCATCGCTAAGTTCTACCGTCAGTGTATCGTCGGTGACCATCACAGCTTCCGCCGTTGGAACTGCAATCTCAATTGCCGAAGTATTCATCCCACACCTCCCGCAAACTGGCTTGGTGCACGCTCACGAGCTTGTAAATGCGCCTAATCTCCGCGCGCGAAAATCCACCACTCTCTTGCGGACGGATTGGATCAAGCCAAAATTTCGCCACCTTGTTGTCCCGCTCAATATGCACATGAGGTGGTTCATCCCGATCGCCTGCGTAAAAGAAGAAGCGATAAGGGCCTGTCCTTAGAACTGTTGGCATCTACATAAGGTCATCAGAACGGCTCATTTTAGCACGTTGGCTTGGAAAATCCGAAGCGTTCACCGCACTTCATCACAGATTCTTAGAAGCGTGCTCGTTGCTTGTTGCCCACTCATAATGGAAGGCATGCTGGGTCTTTCCTGCGATATGCGGTTTGACCCATCGCCGGAGCAGAGAAGGGCCGCCATCCGTACACGTCCCCGCCATCGTTGTAAGACTCAGCATCCTCACCCGACTATCTGCCATGCTCAGCTCTACACATTACGACGTCATCATCATCGGCACCGGGGCCGGCGGCGGCACCTTGGCTTACAAGCTGGCGCCGTCCGGCAAGAAAATCTTATTGCTCGAGCGGGGCGGGTATCTCCCGCGTGAGAAAGACAATTGGAATTCGCGGGCTGTGTTCGTAGAGAGCAAGTACAAGGCAAAGACGAGTTGGCGAGACAAGCATGGCAACCCATTCCACCCCGGCATCCACTACTACGTCGGCGGCAACACGAAATTCTATGGCGCGGCGCTGCTGCGCTTTCGAAAGCACGATTTCGAAGAGGTCAAACACCATGGAGGTATCTCGCCGGAATGGCCGATCCGTTATGAAGACCTGGAGCCCTACTATACCCAGGCCGAACACCTATACTACATTCACGGCAACCGCGGCGAGGATCCGACCGAGCCCCGGGCCAGCGCGTCGTACAAGTATCCAGCATTGCGACACGAGCCGCGGATACAGGAACTCCATGACGATTGGACCAGGCTCGGCTTGCGGCCGTTTCATCTTCCCGTCGGGGTGATTCCGATTGGACCGTACAGATTGATGGACTCGTTCAGACACCGACCAACTTTTCGCTGGCTGCGTTGAAAGAGATGCCTGCGCGAGTACAAATCACCCGGCACGATTGTGTAGAGGGGTGGAGCGCCATCGGCAAGTGGACCGGCGTGCCGCTCGGGGGATCTCATGCACAAGGTGCAGCCGCTGCCTCAAGCGAGATATGCCGTGTTCCATTGCGCCGATATCGACGACGAAGGGATTGCCTATTATGAAAGCATGGCGGTTCAGGACCTCTATCACCCGCAAACCATCCTGGCCTATGAGTTGAACGGCAGATCGTTGGATATTCCGCATGGCGCACCTCTGCGCCTCCGGTTCGAGCGCCAACTCGGCTACAAGCAGGCCAAGTACGTCACGCGCATCGAGTTGGTCGAATCACTGGCGGGGATCGGGGGCGGCAAAGGGGGATACTGGGAAGATCAGGGCTATGAATGGTACGCCGGCATCTAACCAGGATGGTGCGAGGTCGCAATCCGCCATAGAAGATGTGCCGGAGGTTCGTAAAGGGGTGAAGGCCTTAGGAAAATGGAGTAGTAGAGGGAGAATTGACCTGGAGGGAGTGTAACGCGTGTTTGGCTTGACGATGCGTCACCAGGGCAAGGCTTGTAATGGCTAGGGAAAGACCGAATACCGCAAACATTACTAGAAAGATGATGACTGAAAAGGCCCCTGCCGTCAGGGCCCAGGTGGTGGAATCGGCTGAACGTGCCTGAAGAAGTTCCTGTTCCTGGTCGCGAATCTGTCCGATGATCTGACTGACGGAACCCATCGTTTGTTTGTCATGATGTGTCTCTAACTGATTCTGTGCGGCAGGCAATCCATCGGTGTGCCGGATCATGATGACGTGACCGATCTCGCTCAGCCGCTCGCCGACTTGATTTTCCAAGGCACCGACCTGTTTATTGCGGGTCGGGTTGTCCTTCGTGAGATCGTCGAGCCGACGCAAATGTTGTTGGATGGATTTGAGAGACTCGCGATAGGGATTAAGGTAGTGTTCGGCGCCCGTAAGCACGTACCCGCGCTGGCCGGTTTCCACGTTCAGCAGGGAATTGCCGACAGATTCAAGCTCAAGCAATACTTGTTGCGTGTGCACGACCCACTGCGTTGCGCTCCGAAAGTGCAGCAAGCTTAGGAATCCTGCAGCTGCGATCGCCTGGATGGCAACGAACGCGACCAAAAGGCCGATCCACACTGCTTTGCCGGAAAAGATTCTCTGGAGGTCCATGACTATTGCCTAGACACTAAGAAACTACTGTTCCCCGCAAAGTAATGTCAACATCAAATGTGCGCGACGTGGCAGAAAATTTCCCATGTGCTCAAAATTGTTCAGCAATTGCTGGTTTCGATGGGGCAGTGTGGCAATGTCGAAAAACGCCGTGCAACGCATCAGTCGTGGTCACAATCGAAAGAGGCTGCGCCGGTTCGACGACTTTGGAGCGTTACGTGCGCGCGGCTTACCTCGATCAGCGTACCACGAGGACAGATCCAGGAGCGTGGTGAAGCAGCGCATGCGACACACTGCCCAGCAGAAACCGTTCAATTCCATTGCGGCTATGAGAGCCGATGACGAGCAGATCGTACTGCATCGCCAGCTTGGCAATCTCTTCAACGGGATTGCCGGTGGCAATCTTCGTGTTGACGACGGCAAACGTGCTGCTGAGGGCGGCGACTGTGTCGTCGAGCAGAGACTTCGCATACTGCATCGCCAAGTGTTCCCAGCTGTCGATCGGCAAGAGATTGAACGGATCGGCCGAAGGAATGGGCTGCACCACCCTGAGAAGAGTCAGATCGGCGGGATTGCGAAATGGATAGCGACGCAACCAGTCTGTCATGCGTGCGGCATCGTCCCGGTCCTCGAGCGCCACGAGTACGTGCCTGATCTGCTTGGAAGAACTTTTGACGATCAGCGTCGTGCAGGTCGCGTGTAACGCAATACGATGGGATACGCTTCCCAGGAACAACTCCGTCATCCTTCCGCGTCCTCCTCCTCCAACCACAATGATGTCGGCGGCCGCTTTTATAGCCGTTTCCAGCACCAGGGTGGCCGGCTTCGCGAATCCACATGCCTTTTTCACGGAAGGCACTTCGGGAGGGGTCATCGTGGCAGTCTGTTCCATGAGCTGGTGGCCAGCCTCGTACCTCGCCTTCCGAAATTCATCGTACCCTTGTAGGTTGGCGACTTCCGCAACGATCGGATGCTGAAAGATGCCGAGATCGACCCCGTGCGCGAAGGTGACTTCCTGCGGGAGATAGAGCGTCGTAGCTTGTTGAACAGCGGCGAAGGCCTCTTCAGACCAGTCGACTCCGATGACCATGCGCATACGGCCTCCTTGGTCGTGGTTGGTCAGGGGGAGAGGAAACGGAACCGTCTGGCATAAGAATGATGCACCTTCTCATATGAACAAGCAAATCCGACCGAGGAAACCTTCGGGATGGCGATCCAAGTGGGTAGGCGAGTGGGTTCTTGCTTAATGGCCGAAAGACGTCGAAGATGAAGTCAGTCCTTGATCCCTCATACAGTGCGACAGACTGTGACGAGGTACTGATGCTCTCTCTTGCCTATACTGATGATCAGACGCCTATGGGGGCATCCCTCAAAGCCGACGGCGCGACGTTTAAGGTCTGGGCGCCTCGAGCGCATGCCGTTTATGTGACGGGCGATTTCAATGGATGGGGAAGAGGTAACGATTCACGCTTGTTTGGCATCGGTGGTGGCTATTGGGCAGGATTCCATCCTGGTGCCAAGCGAGGGCACACCTACAAATTTTATGTCGTGGGGCCGGGAGGCGAAGGTTACAAACGGGACCCGTATGCACGGGAACTGACCGCTGATCCTCCCTTCCCGTTCTGCAATTGTGTCATCAGCGATCCGAACCGTTTTCCCTGGCACGATCAGGGATATCGGCCTCCCGCCTTTCAGGATTTTATCGTCTATCAACTCCATGTGGGAACATTCTCGGTTGCGACGGATAATTTCGCGGGGAAGTTTCTCGATGTGATTGAGAAACTTCCCTATCTGCAGGCCTTGGGCGTGAACGCGATTCAACCCTTGCCCATCGTGGAGTTTCCGACCGAGTTCAGCCTGGGATACAACGGGACCGATTATTTTTCTCCGGAGGAAGACTACGGCATTTCGGACCATCCTGCTCTGGAGGCCTACCTGAATCGAATAAACAGGCTGCTCGACGCCCGTCAGCTGCCTCTCTATGAAATTGATGACATTGCATGCACCTCTGATCAATTCCGTGCCTTGGTCGATGTGTGTCATGTCTATGGCATCGCCGTCCTTCTCGATGTCGTCTACAACCATGCCGGTGGCGGATTTGATAAGGAAAGCCTGTATTTCTTCGATCAGATGCCTCGAGGGGACAACAACGACAGCCAGTACTTTACCGACCGGGGGTGGGCAGGCGGATTGGTGTTCGCCTATTGGAATGCGGATGTCCGACAGCTACTTATCGACAATGCCTTGTCCTTCATTCGCGAATATCACGTCGATGGATTTCGTTATGACGAAGTCAGTGTGATCGATCGATATGGCGGCTGGTTTTTCTGCCGGGACCTCACCGAAGCGTGCCGTCCTCTCAAACCCTCAGCTATTCATATTGCAGAGTATTGGCCGGTGAATAAAGCGATCGTGCAGCGCACGGACGAGGGAGGGGCGGGGTTCGATGCGACCTTGCATGACAGCCTACGCGACAGCGTCAGGAATGCCATCGCTGCGGCGTCTCGCGGTGGGGAAGCGGCGGTCGATCTGGCTCAGGTGGCAGGATACTTGCGCGATTCCGGATTGTCGATGCGGTGGAAGGCGGTGCAATGCATCGAAAACCACGACATTGTCAAGAAGGGAGAACAGGCCAGAGTTGCGCGTTTGGCCGACGGGTCCGATGCAAGATCATGGTATGCTCGCAGTCGCGCGCGGGTGGCCAATGGCCTGCTCATAACAGCCCCGGGCATTCCCTTGCTGTTCATGGGGCAGGAAATGCTGGAAGACAAGCAGTGGAGCGATGATCCGGAAAGCGGACTTTTGCTCTGGTGGGCGGGAATGGAAGGTGCGGACAAGGCGATGGCGGACCACCTCCGCTTCATGCAAGATCTGACTTGGCTGCGGCGGCGACGGCCGTCCCTGCGGTCATCGGCCATCAACGTCTTTCACGTGCACAATGCGAATCGTGTGATGGCCTATCATCGATGGGTGGAAGGTGCCGGCCACGACGTCGTAGTCGTCGCCTCGCTCAACGACACGACCTTTCCATCGTATGATGTGGGATTTCCCGGGACCGGTTCGTGGCTGGAGATCTTCAACAGCGACGTCTATGATCACTGGGTCAATCCATGGGTGTCCGGCAACGGAGGAGTCGTTCATGCCGGCGGCTCACCCCTGCATGGATTACCGGCCTCGGCTACTGTGACCATCCCTGCCAACGGACTGCTCATCTTTGCGCGGGAATAATCATCGCAGGGCCATGTTATAGAGGGTTCTGGCAGTGTCTATCGTCTATTTATGGAGTCGCGTCTTTTGGGCAAGGTCCTTCTTCGCCTGTGAGCGAAGAAGGACCTTGTGAACCGGACATTATCGGAGACCCCCAACCCACCATACTGTTTGGTAATACTAGTCTTCATGTTGGAATGGACGAGCCATTAGTCCTGAGCAGCCTCCGGGAGAGCTATATCCTGGATAAAGCCAAAGTCTCCGACCAACCGGATACCAGCGCTTGGATCGTGAAAGAGTAACTCAATTCGCTAGAACCTCGATGCCGTCAGCGTCACGTCCGTGCTCGCCCACGCTCGGCGGAAGCGCGCTTCTGCTGCGGCCGCTTCGGTGTTCTTCCCCTGCGCCCGGAGCGCCTGCGCGAGCCCGAACAGGGACCAGCCGTTCTCGGGGAAGCGCCCGAGGTCCTCGCGATACACCTTCTCGGCCTCGGCATGTTGTCCCGCCTTCAACAGCGCGGCGCCGAGCGAGTGCCGAATCGGGTAGTACCATTTGGGGGGTTCGAAGTAGAGTCCCGCGTCCTCGATCTTGGCCGCTTCCCGGAAGTGGTTGATGCCCGCGTCGAGGTCGCCGCGGCGGGTGGCGATCTCGCCGGACAGCGCGTGCACGGCGATCGAGAGGGCCGTCTTGCCGTCGGCACCGTCGGGCGTCGCGGCGTTGATCGCCGTCACCGTGTCGAGCGCGGCTTGCGCCTCCGCCCACTGTCCCTTGGCGGCGTGCGCCACGCCGCGGGCGTAGTACGCCATGGCGTATGAGAAGCGGATGTCCGCCGGCGGAAGCGGTTCGGCAAGCACGTCGTCCCATTTTCCGAACGTCGTGAGCGTGAGCGCGTGGTACGGCAGCATTTCCTGCAGCATCCCGACCTGGCGCGCGGCGTCGAGGTTCACCTTGGAGGTGAGTGTATTGGACGCCTCGATCGCCTGCGCACTGCGGCCCGCCATCGTGGAGGCGAAGGCGAGGAAGTGGATGTTGTGCGGGTAGTATGCGAGCGGATAGACGCCCATCGGGTGCTGTCCTTCGATGAACACCTCGTCGGTGTGGATGGCGTGTTGGTTGGCCTGCACGGCGTCGTTCCACCGTCCGACGCGGATGTAGATGTGTGCGGGCATGTGGACCATGTGCCCTTCGCCCGGCATGAGCTGAGCGAGTCGCTCGGCGCATGGCACCGCGGCCTGCGGGTTCACCGCTTCGACCGCGTGAATGTAGTAATGGCACGCGCCGGGGTGGTTCGGGTTGCGCGAGATGACTCTCTGGAGCTGGTGTACGATTTCATTGGTGCCGGGGTAGGGAGTCCCGTCGGGTTGCCAGTAGTTCCACGGGCGGAGGTCCATCAGCGATTCGGCGTACAGGGTCGCGGCGTCGAGGTCGTCGGCGTTGGTGTTGGCGACCTGCTCCATCGCGCGCGAGTACAACGTGTCCAACCGAGCACGGTCGGTCGGCGGGACCGCCTCGTAGCGCTGCGCGACCGCCTCGATGTACGCGCGCTCAGGCGCCGTGGCGTGGGACTTGAGCGCCAGCGCTTTCTGCGCCGCCGCGTGCGCGGCGACTCCGCTCGGCGAGTCCATTGGAGCGTTGACGTGCGGGCCGTAGGCGAGTGCGATCCCCCAGTAGCACATGGCGCAAGTAGGATCGAGTTCTGCGGCGCGCGTGAAGGAGCGGATCGCTTCCGCGTGATTGAATCCGTAGACGAATCGCAGGCCCTGGTCGAAGTACTGCTGTGTGGCCGGGACTTGAGTGGAGATGGGTTTGTGGTGGGAGCCGAGGTTCGTATAGAGGGGGACCGTGTCAGAAAGGCTTTTCGGCGGCGCGGGCGCCACCGTCGACTCTGTGCCCCAGCTGGGGGCGGCGCTGGCGAGCAAAACAGCCGCGGCGAACCCGATGATGAGGGTGGACGTCAGGGCGTGCCTCGCGCTCGAAAAGAGCACATATGTACTCCGCTCGACGGGCTTGGGGACAAAGGTGGTCCACCAGGTAAAGGCGAGTATCCTATTCATGATTGAAGTCTCCTCTAGAGATCGGTTGATGTGAGCTGCGGTTGACCGGTTTGGCTCATGCCTTTTCCGGCCGTTCTGTCTTGATCGAAATCGATACGGGCACCGGATTCGCGATCGTATCGTACACGGGTGAAAACTTGGTGAGCTCCTGCAATTGCTCCCTGGTCGCATCGCTTTTTACCATGAACTTGGCCCGGATCTCTTGAAATCCCTTCCGAACGTCCTCGGACAGGCCCAGAAACCCACGCAGATCCAAATCGCCTTCCAGCTGCGACTCCACCGACTCGATGCGGATGCCTCGCGCCGCAGCGTGATACACGAGTGATGTAGTGAGACAGGCCGCAAGGGCATGCAACACATACTCCACGGGATTGGGCGCCTCGTCCTCTCCCAACAGGACCGGGGGTTCCGCCGCGTCGACTACGAACGGCTTGGTCCGCACCGCGTCCTCCGCTCCCGCTCCATAGAAGCTTTTGATGGTCGAGCGATTGTGACCGCCGTTTATCCAGGCATTGGAAGTGCGGAATCGAAAAGTGGCGAGAGTCGGATCTTTCTGCACCGCCTGTACCGTGGCTCCCATGTGCTCGGTGTTGACGCCGTTGATCGATTTCACTGATGACTGTCTGTGACATGGCGCATCCTCCTTGTTGGTTGTGATGGTTCGGCTGAATGATGCTCCGAAGAAAAATCTGGTCTGCCGATCGGCAAAGGTCTTCCCATTTCATATCGTGTTCTTACCCTTCGAGCAACGGCCGCGGCAGGACGGACCCGCAGGGAGCGATTGCGGATTGCATTGACAAGAACGTGTGTCGCACGAGCGACGCGGACAAAAGCTCGACGCGATTCCATGGCGCCAAGGACAGAATCCTGGCCAGCAGGCAATAGCCGACCAGGACCCGCGCCGAGGTGCCGATCACCTGCACCAGGTGAATCCACTGCAGCGGGGTCCAGAGTCCCAGCGCCAGCAACAACAGGTACGTGACTCTGACCTGAACGGGAAGCGCCGTGAAGCCGCCGCTGCGCCATCCAAAATGGATGACCTGAACGGCGCACAGGAATATCGCGAGAGGGATACCGTTCGCCCATCCGAGGAGGCCGCTGGCCAGCAATCCGACCGTCGTGAGCCAGTACCACCAGGCGAGATCGTGAGTTGTCCTGTTCATGATCGCCCTCCGTGATCGTGTTCTGAATCAACCGATGCCTGGTTCTACAGCATCAACGATGCCAGTCTTGGCGGCAGCAAGCATCTGTTGGCTATTCAAGAAGATAGCGAAAGACGGACGGGACAAGCGGCTGACGACTTCTCGCAAGTTATGAAATTCCGCGAGACCGATCATGAAAGTTCGTAAATCTGGCAGGAGCGGTGGAGTGCTGCGACGCTCTTGCTAAAGGGGATGGTTGGAAACCAGTGAATGACAACGGCTATCGATATGGCTCGAAGGCAGGTGGATCGGGAATCCTCGGCGTCGTTCTATATTCGCTAGGACCTGACGGGTTTCGCAATGCCGAGCGCTTTCATCCGCGAACTCAGCGTGGAAGCGTTCATTCCCAACACACGCGCCGCACCCTTGTCACCGGAAACTTTCCATTCGGCTGATTGCAGCGCGCGGATGATATTGGCTCGTTCCAACTGTTCCAATTCCTTGGCCGTCTGGATGGCTCCATTCGCCATGGTGGCAGTCTCAGTTGCCGCAATCGGAGATGGCGGAGCCTCCGGGAGAGCCCGGTCCAAATTCAAGCGGCCGTCGGAGGCGGTGATCACGGCGCGTTCGATGACGTTCTGGAGTTCGCGCACGTTGCCGGGCCAGGCATAGGCTTGGAGCCGCCGGGCGCAGTCGGGCGTGAGCGGGGCAACAGTGCGGCCCAATTGTTTGGCGAAGCGCTGCGCGAAGGCGGCCGCGAGCCTGGCCACATCATCTCCTCGTTCGCGCAAGGGAGGCACGTGGATCGGGAAAACATTCAGCCGATAGTACAGGTCCTGTCGGAACTTTCCTTCTTGTACCGCGGCGAGCAGATTCCGGTTGGTTGCCGCAAGCACTCGCACCGCGACTTTTCTGGTATGCGAGCTGCCGACCGGCTCGAACTCTCCCTGCTGCAACACCCGCAACAATTTCCCTTGCAGATCGATCGGCAATTCCCCGATTTCGTCGAGAAAGATGGTTCCCTTATCGGCCAAGGCGAACCGGCCGTCGCGTTTCTTCGTGGCGCCGGTAAAGGCGCCGGCCTCGTGGCCGAAGAACTCGCTCTCGATCAGGGATGCTGGGATGGCGGCGCAGTTCACGGTAACGAGCGGCCGATCGCTGCGCCGGCTCGCTCTGTGAATCGCCCGGGCCACCAATTCCTTTCCCGTTCCCGTTTCGCCCATGATGAGCACGGTCGCGTCGGTCTGGGCCACCTGTGCGATGTCGCGCAGGATATGCTGAAGCGCGGGGCTGTCGCCGAGAAGAGTCTCGTCGCCGTGGAGCGACTCGAGCGCATCGCGGAGCATGGCGGCTTCGGAGGTGAGCGACTGAATCTTTTGTTCGGCTTCCACACGGTCGTGCACATTGCGCAGAATCAGCGTGTAGAATTTCGCGCGGTGCATGTCGAAGCGCGAGAGCGTGGCTTCGGCCGGGAAGGCCTCCCCGCCGGGGCAATGGGCGGTGAGTCCCCCCGCGACCCACGAGGATTGCTGTCCCTCCGAGCGCCGGTTCAGTTCCTCCATCAACCGAACGAGCCGCCGGCCGTCCTCCGGGCTCACGAACTGGCGGAAATCCAGCCCCATCATCCGGTCGGTAGAGCAGCGGAACACCTTTTCCGTCGCCGGATTGACGCGCGTGACCCGGAATTGGTCGTCCAATTCGATGATGGCGTCCAACGCGCTGTTGAGCAGCCGGCCGACCTTCTCTTCTCGCTCCCGCACCGCCGCCTCGGCGCGCAGGCGTTGCAATTCAGCCGCCGCCCTTGCGGCGAAAATCTGAAAGATTGCGTGCAGGCGGGGCTCATCCGGCATGGGTCGGCGATCGATCACAGCCATGTGGCCGAGAATGCGACCGCCCATATCCAGCAGCGGCGCGCCCATGTAGCTGACGGCGCCGATTGCCTTCACGTCCGGCTCATCCGGAAACAGTTCGATCAGGCGATCCGGGAAATGGACGAGTCCTCTGGTATCGATCACTTGCTCGCAGGGGGAGCCGGCAATATCGACCTCGTAGTCCTTGACCCAATGGCCGTCCATCCAGAACGCGAGCGCGCGGAGCGTCCTCTTTTCCGGAAAGTATTCCGTGACCCAGGCGCCATGGGTGTTCAAGACCTGGGCGAGGTTTTGCACGAGCGCGGCAAAAAACCCTTCGCCTGTCTCCATGGCCGTGCCCTGAAGGATGGCGCGCAAGGCCGCGTCAGTTTCGAGGCCCAGCAAAGGCAGCGGAGTGTCAGCGGTGCTGTCTGGCATAGTTACTGGAGGCGGTATTAAGGAATGATGGACGGGCGAAATTATGGACGTCTCGCCGCAATTGCGCAAGAGGGCGCACTATTACCCAGTCCGTTGCATTGAATCGATTGGATTGCTGCCCGAACTTGGTCTACGTAGACAACGCGCTGTCCAAATCAATCAAAGATCTCACGAGACGCTGGGCAAAAGCCTGCATTCCCTAATCCTGCTTCCTCGCCCTCCCAGGCCCCTCTCACCCTGCCTCTCCCCGCATGCGGCGAGGGGATTACGGAGTTGCTGGACCGCGATTATTTTCGGATTCGTGTATACTCTGCAAGCCCCATCAATTAGAGGATTTCTGCCCGCAAGGAGCCTGGGATTGGCAAGGAGGATGAACCGATATGGCGACATTGATCGAACGTCCCACGAGGGTGGAGGCTGCCGGGAACAAACCTAAGCTCATCGACGAATTCATTGGCCTGGTCAATTCGAACACGGGACAACTGAGCGTGGCTCGGATGCAGAGTCCAGCCGGTTGGGTGGAACCGGGGCAGACGCCGGAGTTCGACGAATATACGTTGGTGCTCCGCGGGGTGCTACATGTGGAAACCAAGGCCGGAACCATTCATGTCCAGGCCAGCCAGGCGGTCATGACCCATCGCGGCGAATGGATTCGATATAGTACGCCGGGACCGGAAGGAGCCGAGTACATCGCCGTGTGTCTGCCCGCCTTTTCCCCGCAGACGGTGCATCGTGATCCGTCCTGATCATGGTGTCGCGAATCTGCTTGAGGTCGGCCGCCCCGGATCATTCATCTGCGTGCTTCATGTCGAGTCTCGGCGCCGATAAGGCTCATCTTCTGAGGACTGATCACGCTGAGGTCACCTGCCTGCTCATGTCTTCGGGTTTCGTCTGTCCTTTCCTTGTACATCGGCACGATATTGTCTGACAGGCGTGTGCATAGTATTGCACTCCGAGGAGCCGGATGGCCGAACCGCGATGACCAGTCCCATTCTCATCATTCCCGGAATCGGCAACTCAGGGCCGGACCATTGGCAGACTTTATGGGAACAGCGTCATCCAGGGTGTCACCGTGTCGTCCAGCGAGAGTGGAATCAGCCCGTATGTGATGAGTGGGTCTCTGTTCTAGGTGATGCGATCGACGCATGTCACTCGCCTCCGCTTCTGGTTGCCCATAGTCTCGGTTGTTTACTCGTCGTTCACTGGGCGAACCGAATCGGGAAGCCGATTGTGGGGGCGCTGCTCGTTGCCGTTCCTGACCCTGCAGGACCCCGGTTTCCACCGGAAGCTGATGGATTCATGCCGTTGCCGAACCATCGTCTGCCGTTCCCCAGTGTCGTGGTTGCGAGCACAGATGACCTATACGCCTCTCTCGATCATGCCCAACGATCTGCGGCTGCATGGGGAAGCGAATTGATCGTGATCGGAGCCGTCGGGCACATCAATGCCGAGAGCGGGCTTGGTCAGTGGAAGGAAGGGTGGGATCTTGTCCAGCGATTGCTTCAGCGGTCGGAAGGCATGAACGAATCAGCGTGACGCGCCTCAGACCGTAGCGTCCCCATCAAGGGGTCCCGCCATCACCTAGCAGGCTGTTGAAAAACGATTTTGCGCCGTGAGGAAATTGCCTGCTTGAATGTCGCGCATGACGAGACAGAACCTCGCAGGATGTTCAAAATGGCCCTTCGTCTCACCCGCCCAACCCCGGCGTGCCGAGACACGCCGCTCCGCGGTTCGGCCGCAGCCAGGTCCGCGACGCGAAGAATAATGCAGGTCAAGTTTGTGAACGGGCGCGAGACGGTGAGCGCCCAGTGTCTTGAAACGTTTGCGGACGCCGCCGAGGTGCGCGAGACGATGAATAAATCGTCTCACGTTTGCGCACGGGTGCGAGTCGGTGAGCACCCAGTGTCCCGGTGAGCCGGCAGTTCCGGAGGGCGAATCGTATACATTTCACCCGCCCGCCCCGAGCCTGCCGAGACAGGCTCTTTTCCCATGGCCGTACGACGAGCCTCTAAGGTTCACGACGCGCTGAATAAAGCGCGTCACGTTTGTGAACGTCGCCGAGAGAGTGAGGCGGCAGTGTCTTTGCGAGGCCCAGTGTACAAAGCTGGCGGACTTCTTCAACATCCTGCTAGTGACGATCGGGCTGGGAGTTCTGGAAAGGAAAGAGTCGGGTACATTTTGATACGAAGTCGTGTTTATCGAAGGGTTTGGCGATGAAGTCGTTCGCTCCGATACGAACTGTCTGCCGCAAAAGATTTAGATTGTTTCCGGCGGACATCATCAACACCGGGAGGCTCGGATAACGATCACGGATCTCGCGCAGCGTGGCGAGACCGTCCATGACGGGCATCTGCACATCCAGGAGCACACCGTCGATCGGCGATTGACTGGTGGACAGAGCGAGGAGCGCCAGCGCCGAGCGGCCGTCGTGTGCCATGACGCAATCATAGCCCATCGGCTCCAGACGGTCCTGCAACATTTCACAGACCGGTTTTTCATCATCGACGATCAAGAGTCTTCGTCCCACGATGCCTATCGTTCACCGCCCACCGGGGCGACCTGTCGGGTCTGGGGGGCGTCGACAATCAGCATCCCTCGCATGACGGGATGCAGTTCGCAATGATAGGGGTAGAGGCCGGGAGCAAGCGGAGGAAGGCTGAAGCTGTTGTCCGGAAACACAGGTCCGGAGTCGAAGGCGCAGGGTCCGTCACTCAGGCAGCCGTCATGACGAATGGTGTGAGGAGAGGCGGTCGGATTCGTCCAGCGAACAGGAGTGCCGGGCACGATCACGGCACTCGAAGGCTGATAGTAAGGAGCCCAGTTTTCCATGGTGATTTCCACTGTGCCTGTATCGGAATGGCTTGGTGAAGATGGTACGAGGACCAAGAGACCCATCATGGTAATGGCCCCGGCAGAAGCGACGGCGTGGAATAGAGGGAAGGTCCTGTGAGTCATCCCGTTGGCATCTCCTGTGCTCGAACCCACTCGACCCGGAAAGAATGGTTCCAGCATATCGATAACTTGCATAAAGAAACCATATGGCAATCGGTGCCATGAGATAAAGATCGTATAAAGATCCACGTATAGCCCAAGGGAGAGTGTTGGAGTGACGGTGAAGGGACAGCGGCGGAGGAAGTCCGGTTAGTCTTGATCAAACTCGAAGGTAAAGCGGTAGCCGACACCGGGGTCGGTTAGGATGAACCGTGGACGGGCAGGATTGGTTTCGAGCTTTTTTCTCAGTTGACCAATGAACACGCGTAGGTATTGAGCCTGGTCGACGTAAGCCGGTCCCCACACCGCCGCCAAGAGCATGCGGTGGGTCAGCACTTTGCCCGCGTGATCGATCATGTACTTGAGGAGGTCATATTCCGTCGGTGTCAGCTTTATCAATGCCTGTTCCAATCGTACTTCACGACGGTCGAAATTGATGGAGAGAGGACCGGCCGTAAAAACCGGTTGCAGACCGTGTGCGCCGGCGGCTCTGCGCAGGACGGACCGGATGCGTGCCAGTAATTCTTCCATTCCGAACGGTTTGGTCACATAATCATCCGCGCCCATTTCAAGCGCGGTCACTTTTTGTGTTTCGTCCTCGATCGCCGAGAGGACGATAATCGGGACAGTGGCGTATTCACGAAGACGTTTCGTCACCTCGACTCCTGTGATATCCGGTAGCAGAAGGTCTATGATGATCACGTCAGGAATCCGGTTCGCGCAGCTTTCTAAAGCCTCTACACCGTTTTTGGCGGTCGTGACCGAATACCCCCGGCTCTCTAAGTTGATCTGCAACGAGCGACGGATCTGCGGTTCATCATCGACCACCAGAATCCTTGCCCCCTGGTTCATGCGTCACCCCGGTTGTCGTGAGAGAGGGTTGAACCCATAGGCAAAGTCCTCTGTGCCGACTCGGATAAAGGAAGCCTGACCAGAATAGTGATGGGTTGACCAGGCTGCGAATCGGCCGCGATAGACCCGCCATGTGCTTCGATAATCGCTTTGCAGATGGCAAGTCCGAGGCCCGTTCCGGGGATAGACCGAATCTTTGCCTCTCTGCTACGGTAAAACCGCTCAAAAATGCGACGACACTCATCCGGAGCAAGGCTCTCTCCCTCGTTCTCCACACGAATCTCGACCATCTCCCTGACAAGAGAGGCCTTAAAAAGAATGCCGGACGTCGGAGGTGAATACTTGACGGCATTGTCCAAGAGGTTCGTCAGAACCAATTGGATTTCAACCGCGTCTACGTAGATCGGCGGGAGATTGGGCGCGAGATGGACTTGCAACGGTCTCGACTCCAGCCCCGCGCCCACGCGTCTGACAGCGCCTTCCACAAGTTCATCAAGGAGATGCCAGTCCCGGTGATGCGCAAGGGTGCCTGCTTCGATCCGAGACATGTCCAATAGATTGCTGACGAGGCGGTTGAGATAGTCCAGCTCCTGATGGATACCTTCCAGAGAGTCCTTGCGTAACTGCCCGTCGGTCGCACTATCGGATGCGCCGCCCTCCAGACCGAAGAGCATGGTCTTGATAGCCGTCAACGGGGTGCGAAGTTCGTGTGACACGGAGGACAGAAGAGACGACTTGACCGCATCACTTTGGCGGAGGGCGTCGAGCGTTTCTTCCTGACTTCGCCGCAGCTCTTTCTCAGACTGGCCAAAGCGCCATGCGAGGAAGGTGCCCGCGACGACAACCAGTCCGACGAACGTGATCTCCCAACGAATCAGACGAGACACGGTCGATTCGGATTCATGTGCCCACAGCTGTACCGCGTCGTTGGCGGTCTCTAAAAGCCGGGCGTTGTCAGCCAGTAATTCAGAGAGCGCCGCGGCGTGCAGGGGTGAAGCCGGCGGTGTGTGAATGAAACGATCAGCTTTTATGATGAAGGAATCCAGGAGTTGCCGTTGAGTCTCGAATTGCTTCCGAATCGTTTCTGTGGGTGCTCCGGGCAACGAAACGGTTCCGTTTCCCAGCAGGGAGAATGCCACCCGTCCTCCGTGCTGGAGCACCGCGAGATGATTCCGCAGGACTTCACGGGTGATGTCATACCGAGTGGCCGTTCCCTGAGAAGCAAGGAGCACTTCTTTCATGTGTCGTTCGAGCAACATACGTTGCCGGCCGGCCATGTCGATGGCCAATGCGTCGGACTGGCGGCTATAGATGATAGCCAAGGTGAGCGGGATGATACCCACTGCGGTCATTGCGAGGAGGCCGAGCATGCCGGCGAGCTTCCAGCGAAGGCGAGGACTGTTGTTAGTTGGAGACGAGGAGCGACCGGCCATTTCACTCTCCGCGACTCCATTATAGATCATGTGTCCCCGCATAGGTGGAGACGGCGTTGTCTGATCAGGAAGTCTCCTGCAGCCTGTCCAGGAGGCCGGGATAAGGAGGCAAACTGTTCCGCATCCGGTAGGGTCTATCAAGTGGGGTTGACAACAATGCTGGCCGAACAAGCCGTCACTGCTGAATTCATTGGACTCTTCCGTGAACCTGTTGAGGGTCCGTCCCTTGCATTTTTCCCTGCTCCGCAGGGTCGCTGCATCTCCCAAAAGATCAATAATCGAGCGGCAATCCTATCGACTGGCTGTAATGACAAAGACTCAACAGGCTAGTGGACAGTTCGCCACCTGGCAGGCGCTACTGAAGAATCGCAATGTGAGATGGTTGTGGATGGTGATCGGCAGGCTCATGGTCACTTGAGTTCATATCCGATGCCGAAAATGAAGGCCTCATCGAGTTTCTCACGGCCCGGCGCCGGTTGGGTATTGAGCCGCAAATCGTATTCCAAATTGAAGTAGAAATCTTGATAGACGAACACGCGTAGCCCCTGATCGGCCATGAAGCGGACGGCGTTGCCTTCCGCCAGATCATAGAATCCGTCCTGCTTATGAAAAAAGTGATGCGATCCGGGATGATCGCATGCTGAAAACGTATACCCCACCGCGAGGAAGGTGTTTCGGTCTGTGGCAACGTCGTGAAGTGCTCGTTGACATAGGCCAGTCCGACCGATGTGGGCCAGTGTCGTGCGCCCTGTATCAAAGAATTGATAGCCCACGCCCGCGCCCAGCGTAGTGCGGAGCTGCAGATTTTGAAACGTATCCTTTTCCTACAGGCCGAACGCGTCGAGAAAGACCTTCTTGGTGACGAAGTAGTCGTATTTCGCCTGGGCCATGGAATTCCGTACCGTCAGTACCTCTTTTGCTTCACCATAATTATACTTGGCTTCCAGGTAGAGCCGCTGCCGGTCCGAACGGACCGTGAACCGTCCTGCAGTGTTGACCGCTTTGGTGTTGGTGTTTCCCGATGTACTGTTGCCGTCGAGGGTGAATGTGCCCTGGTATCGGATGTGTCCCATATTGATCGCTTTGACGTCGGTCAGAGGGACCATCCCGCCGGGCCCCAGCTTGTTAGTCTCGATCAATTCATATCCTCCCAGGAGAAAGTCTCTGAGAAATTCGTTCACCTGTGTCGACACTTTTACCTGCATCGGTGTGGTCGAAGTCACCGCCGTGACCTCGACCCAGCTGATTCGGATTTCTCCTCCATAGTCCGTCTTGAGTGTGAGGACTGCGTCCTCCATTTTCACGATCACGCCGGTCAATCGGTCGCCGTTCCTGAGCTGGACTTCGTCGGCGTAGGAACAGGTGGTCATGAGGAAAACCCCCATCCATGCACAACAGGACCAAAGCAGAAATTGCCGCACGATGCCGCTCGTGACCGATGAATAAAAGGTATGGTGGTTGAACGCGAGAGAGGGCGGTCAGGACCTGGCGCTGACCCATATCCTTCGCCTACTAGAACTACCCATCATTGAGGAAAGTTGCAGGATACTTTCATCACTTGGAAGGTGACCCTGAAGTCAGGGGAAGGTACGTAGTGATGGACGATCGACGCTGCGTTGGGATGAAGATGTGCAGGGCAACTCCATGAGGCGACAACCCGTGCCATGAAATTGATTCAAGAATGGTTCATGGAGCGATCACTTGCGTTCGAACAGCAATGGATTCACGCCTGTTCGAACGGGAATTCCGTGCCCGGCTATGCCTCGACGGGGACGTTCGTCATGAGTTTCTTCACTTGCGCATGGGCCAGGACCACGTCGGGCATGCGCTGGAGGGCTTCATAGTAGCTGCGCCGGAATCCATCGCCTTCCTCCGAGGGACGGAGGAGGCTGCGGGCTTCTTGCAGCAATGCGTGGGCTTCTGCAATGCTGGCTTCGCTCTCCATCTCAAGCATCTCGTCAATGCGGACCACTAGATTTGAGAACGGATGCAGCCAGGCGAACCAGGGATCGTTCATGACGAGATGCAGCAGCTGGCCCGTGGATTCCACGCGTCCATAGATCCGCTCGTAGGTCAGTTGCTCGGCAATGATCAACGCTTTGTGAAGGCCCAGAAGACCTGTGCGGAGATCCAGCATTCTCGTACGGAGATCAGCAGGGAGCGGACCGGACGGTGATCGATGCATACGCTTAATTGTAGCAGCTTTCGAGCGGGTCGGCTCGGTTTCGTGATTTTTTAGTTCGGCGATGAGCGTGCTGCTGTCTATGACTTCCACAGGTCCGTCATCGGCTTAGCCTAGGCTGTACCATTGGTCCTATGAAAATTGTGGGAATGTAATTGTCCACCAGGTGAGGACGAAGAGCTTCACGAGGGCACCTCCGTCAGTCTTAGCGTATACAAGTAATGATACAGCCCCTTTTTCTCCATGAGTGACGCATGAGTTCCTTCCTCGACGAGCCGACCCTTATTGAGGACCAGGATGCGATCGGCCCGTTGAATGGTGGTGAGCCGGTGTGCGACGACGAAGGTCGTGCGGCCGGCCATGAGGCGCTCGAGTGCTTCCTGTACCAGCCGTTCAGATTCCGTATCGAGCGAAGATGTGGCCTCATCGAGGAGGAGCACGCGTGGATTCTTGAGGATGGCCCGCGCGATGGCGAGACGTTGGCGCTGTCCGCCTGAGAGGTTGATACCCTTCTCTCCCACCACCGTCTGATACCCATCGGGCAATTCGATGACGAATTCATGGGCATGAGCAGCCTTGCTGGCATCGAAGATCTCGACTTCCGTAGCCGTTTCTCGGCCATAGCGGATGTTCTCCATGATCGTGCCGCCGAACAAGATGGTTTCCTGCGGGACCAGGCCGACCTGGCGATAGAGACTATCCAGACGGACACTCCTGAGGTCATACCCGTCGATAGTGATTGCGCCTTCGGTCGTATCGTAAAACCGGTGAAGCAGGTTGATCATCGTCGTTTTTCCGGAGCCGGTCGGCCCGACGATCGCAATCATTTCTCCCGCTGTTGCGTCAAACGAGATATCCGCGAGGACGGAATACCGCACATCGTAGGCGAAGCTGACGCCGTTCGCTTGGATCCGTCCTTGGACCGACGGGAGATCCGCCGCCATCGGAGCATCTGCGACCTCGAGCCGGGTGTCCAGAATCTCGAATACCCGCTGCATGGCACCCTGCGCTTCTTTGATCTGTGCGAAGACGCGCGCCGCCGAGCCGAACGGGCCGATCAGAATGCCTGCGAAAAGGACGAAGGCAAAGAGATCCCCGGGCGTGACCGTTCCTTCGATCACCTGACGGCCGCCGTACCAGAGCACCGCGGCGGCAGCGGCAAAGGTGAAAAAGGTGATGACCGGGATAAAGACCGCCAGAACGGCCGCACGGCGTAAGGCCAAGTCCATCGCTGCTTGAACATGGGCCTTAAAACGGCGTTCCTCCCAATGAGCCTGCACGAATGATTTCACGACCCGAATGCCGGCGATGACTTCTTCGACGAGCGTGCTGATCGAGGCCGTGCGATCTTGGATCGACGTCGAAAGGGCTTTCAGCCGCCTGCCGAACAGTTTCGCCACCAGGACCAAGAGCGGCAGCAAGAGCAGAATGAGAAGGCACAGTTGCCAATTCATGACGAACAGGAAGGCGACTCCACCGATAAAGGTCACCAGCTGCTTGGCTGAATCGACGGGCGTTTCAGTCACGACGTGTTGAATGACGGTGACATCGTTCATGAGCCGAGACATCAGCTCCCCGGTGCGCCGTTTCGTGAAAAAACTGATCGACAACGTGTGCAGGTGACTGAACAGGTGGGTTCGAAAATCCGCCACCACGTGTTGAGAAATCCACGCCGTGAGATAGCTATGGCCGACGGAGCAGAGGCCTTGCACGATGACCAATCCTAGAAAAATGCCGATCATTTTGGTCATGCGGCTTTGATCGTGTTCCACCGTAATGACATCCCAGAGCAAACCGGCCAGGCGGAGGAGCGCGAGATTGATCGCTGCTACCGTCATCACGAGCAGACCCGCGACGATCATGCGTGGAAGATATGGCCTAAGAAAGGGAAGGAACCGCCGGTATGAGGACATGGGCAGACCGTGGAATAGTGAACGGCTCGTTCAATCGTGACTCGTAAACACGCGTGGGGCAAACAACGAGTATGGAGAAGCCCTCGGGCGGGGATGCTAGAGCTGGGCGATTGATTCGATCAGATTCTTATTGATTGCAACGAAGTCCGATCGATCTTTCTCGTTGATGAGCACATCGGTCAGACTGATGAAGAGGCGTTGCTCTTCATTGATCGCGTCGGAAACCCGGTTCCGCATCGGTGGGATCAAAAAATCTCCCACGTAGGTACAGTTCACCGTTCGAACGCGAATGCGAACTTTCTTTCCTTCTGGCACGGATCCCTCCGTCCGTTATAGTGGTCACGTCAGCTCTTGCGTCGCAAGAACTTCTGGCGCCTGCGCAACTTCTTATATTTGTGTTTGCGCATTTTTTTTCGGCGCTTCTTCAGAACACTCGACATACGATAATTTCTCCTACGCAGCGGGGGAGTCTAGTGTCTTTCGAGCCAAAATGCAAGGGAGTCGGCAGCTTCACACGGTGGCTGCACCACGATTGGAGGAACGCCGTGCCCATACGCGCGCCTTTGTGTGTTCACGTGACCGCTGCCGGCTTGACCTGTTGGGAACCGGATTCCTATACTGCCGCATGATGAACCGGATCACGTTGGTTGTGCGCCGTGTGGGCCTTCTCGCGGTTGCCGTCGCATTGGTCGGAGCCATCGGGTGTTCGACGAAGAATATTCAATACAAGGAAGATCACGATCGCATCGTTCGTATCGATGCGGCGGTGGAATCCCTTCGTCAAGCCTATGTCGAACGGGATAAGAGCGCATTTGAGGCATTTCTTTTGCCAAACGGAAACCTCGATGTGCTCCAACGTGATGTGCAGATCGATTTTGATACGTTTCGAGACATCGTCCTGGAGTTCTCAATTGAGCGCATCTTGATCGAAGGCGAGGTCATCGACGTGTTCATCCACTGGCAGGGGCAATGGAAGCGCGATCCATCGGAATTGGGAACCCGCCAGCGTGGACATGCCCGATTGCAATGGGTGGGGACGCAGTCGATTCTTCTCCGCGATGTCGAAGGCGATCTTCCGTTCGGCATGAACAACCGGGCGGGAGGGGCGGAGGTCGTTCCCTCTGCGTCGAGGTAACGAGCATGGCTGCGCGACGCTCCACTGGTAGCACGGAGACCGATTTCCTCGTCGTCGGTGGCGGCGTGGCAGGACTTCGTGCCGCGATCGAACTCAGCCGGGCGGGCCGTGTTCTTATGCTGACGAAGGGGCATCCATTGGAGAGCAGTTCGATGTTTGCGCAAGGCGGGGTGGCGGTCGCGTTAAGCGAGGAAGATGATGTGAGTATCCATTTAAAGGATACGCTGAAAGCCGGGCATGGGCTCTGCCGGGAAGAAGCCGTGCGTGTGCTCGTCGAGGAGGGGCCCGAACGGATTCAAGAATTGATTTCCTGGGGAGCAAAGTTCGACAAGGCTGGCCGCAAGTTTGCGTTTACCCGGGAGGCGGCCCACAGCCGCAGTCGTATTTTGCGCGCCCATGGTGACGCGACCGGCAACGAGATGGTCCGGGCGCTCATGAGTCACGCCGCCAGGCAGGTCCGCATTCAACGGCTGGATCGTCGATTTACCATCGACCTGGTGGTGGTGAACGGGCAGTGCCGCGGAGCGATCGTGTTGAATGAGTTGTCCGGAGAACGCACAGTGATTCCTGCGACGGCCGTAGTGCTTTCGACCGGAGGGGTCGGCCAGATCTACGCGCGAACGACCAATCCTCCCAGCGCGACAGGCGACGGCATGGCCATGGCGTTGCGCGCGGGCGCCATTCTGTCGGATATGGAATTCGTACAGTTTCATCCCACCTCGCTCTATCTGCCTTCCAGCCCGCCCTTTCTTCTCTCGGAGGCCATCCGTGGGGAAGGTGGGCAGTTGCGGAACATTAAGGGTGAACTGTTCATGCATCGGTATCACTCGGACGGCGCCTTGGCCCCTCGCGATGTCGTGGCGCGTGCCATATGGTCGGAAATGGCAGCCACGAGGGCACGGCACGTGTATCTCGATGTGACCCATCTCGGGACCGCTTTCGTCAAGCGGCGGTTCCCTACAATTTACGCCACGTGTCTCCGGCACGACATCGATATGACGGAAGAATGGATTCCGGTCTCGCCCAGTGCACACTACATGATGGGAGGAGTGTGGACGGATCTCAACGGCGCCACGAGTCTTCCTGGGCTTTTTGCCGCAGGTGAAGTGGCGTGTAGCGGGGTTCACGGAGCCAACCGACTGGCGAGTAACTCACTGCTCGAAGGGATTGTCTTCGGGATGCGAGCGGCTCGCACTGCCATTCAACATGCGGGTACCCAGGGACAAGCGTTCCCCGTGCCGGGCCTTCTTGAGCTTGAGGGTGGACCGCCTTGTGACGCGGATGATCCGGAGAAATTGAGGAGTTCCCTCCGCCGGCTCATGTGGGGCAAGGTCGGCTTGGTGCGCTCCCGCGATTCGCTCATCAGCGCATCAGCGCAGTTGTCACGCTGGACCAGGCTGTTTGCCAAACCGTTTGTGACTCGCGCGGCCTTGGAGGTCAAGAACATGGTCCACGTCGCGCGCTGTATCACGGATGCGGCGCTCTGGAGAGAAAACAGTGTCGGGGCGCATTATCGATCGGATTTTCCGCACACCAGGAAGGTAGGATGGAAGGAACATAGTCGGATCTCGATGGTCGGCAACGCGGTCAGCGTGAAGCGACCGAAGGCGCGAGGATCAGTGATTGAGTTCCGGGGGCGCGCGGGCGGATCGTCATCGGCGTAATTCGTTCCGTCGAGAGAAACGTTCGATAGAAGCGCAGGACCTTCTTCACATATTGCCGGGTTTCTTCGAAGGGCGGTAGCGAGTGATACCGTTCGACGGCAGTTTCCCCTGCATTGTATGCCGCGAGGGCCAGTGGAAGATTTCCGTTAAAGCGGTCCAGCAACTGGCGCAGATATTTGGTCCCTCCTCCGATGTTCTGATCCGGATTATACAAATCGTGTACGTCCAGATGGACTGCCGTTTGCGGCATGAGCTGCATCAATCCGATGGCGCCGGTTCGCGACACCGCCATAGGGTCGAAGTCGGATTCTGCCTTGATGACGGCCCTTATCAGAGCCGGGTGGAGTCGATGGGTCCGAGAATGTCGCGCGATGACCGGTGCCAGGTCGCCTTCGGAAATAAAGGTTCTCGGCCGGGGAATTTCGGTAAGGATCTTATGGTACCGCGCATCATTCGGAACGTTGGTGAGGGTGATCGTTCCCTTCGTGTCGACGTACTGATAAATGTCGGCTTCGGCGGAGGGAGAAGCCAACAGGATGGCGGCGAATATTCCGGAGGTACAGGCGATGGTGGCGGTTCTCATCGGAAAGTCCCGCAAACGAACTCATGAGTAGAATTCATGGTCCAAAAGTATCATTGCCCCCCCAACCTGTCAAAAGAATGTGCAATTCGGATGATTTTGAGAAGAAAACCGAATTGGATGGCAGGTCCAAGGGTGGGTGAGCGTTCGCTTATCGAGCCGGTTCCAAAAACCGAGTACGATTGTCGCCGAACATCTTTCCTATCAGCCGGGTGATGGGACCGGGACTGTCTGAGCCGATGACCGTAGCATCGATTTTGGTGACCGGCATGACTTCCATGCTCGTATTGGTCAGAAAACACTCGTCGGCTTTATACAGCTCGGGCAATTTGTAGCGGCCTTCTTCGCACGCCAGTCCGCCTTCTCGGGCGAGAAGCAACACAATGTTACGTGTGATGCCGTCGAGAATGCCGCACTCGAGTGCAGGCGTGCGCAGGATGTTGTCTGTGACAAAGAAGAGATTGCTCACCGTACACTCCGTGAGTTCGTTGTTCCAATTGAGGAGGAGGCTGTCGAAGGTGCCGGCAGCGATGGCTTCTCGCTTGGCCAGAATGTTATTCAGGAAATTCGTCGCCTTGATATGGGGAGAAAGCGCCTCGGGCAAGTTGCGTTTCGTGCGGGCGACCGTGAGCGACACGCCTGTTTCATACAGTCCAGCCTCCAGTGGTGAGAGAGCTTTCGCGATGATGACGACGGTCGGCTGCGCGCACAGCGCCGGATCAAGCCCGATCTCGCCTTCACCCCTGGAGATGGTGATGCGAATGTAGGCATCGAGTCCCTGCCGACCCACCTCGTTTCGTTGCATCGCTTCATGAAGGAGCGCCGGCCAATCTGCGAGTGGGATAGGAATAACCAACCCGATCGCGTCCGCCGACCTCCGAAGGCGTGCCAGGTGCTGGTCGCGCATAAAGATCCTGTTTCCGTAAGACCGAATCGTTTCGTACACGCCATCGCCGTAGAGAAAGCCATGATCGAAGACGGAGACGCGCGCGTCCTCTTTTCGGACAAATCGATCATTCAGAAAGATCCACATCAGGCCGGTCTCCCCAATGCTTTGAAGCAGGCCTCGGCCTTATGGAGGGTTTCCTCGTATTCCCGGTCGGGTTGAGAATCCGCCACGATCCCGGCTCCGACTTGCAGATAGCTCCGTTCCTTCGTCATCACGAGGGTTCGGATGAGAATGTTGAAATCCAGGTCGCCGCTCCAGCTGAGATACCCGAGGGCGCCGGTGTAAGGCCCGCGCCTGGTCGGTTCCAACTCCTCGATGATCTCCATACAGCGCACTTTGGGAACGCCGGTGATGGTTCCACCGGGGAAAACGGCCTTGATCAGTTCGAATCTCGTGATGTCGTGGCGTAGGATGCCGGACACGTTGGAGACGATATGACTGACATGCGAATACTGTTCCGTGGCCATGAAGTCGGTGACCCGTACCGACCCATAGTCACAGACCCGCCCGAGGTCGTTGCGCTCGAGATCCACCAGCATCAAATGTTCCGCCCGCTCCTTCTCGTTGCCCAAGAGCTCGAAGATCAGCCGTCGATCCTCGTCAGGAGTGCGCCCGCGCGGCCTGGTTCCGGCGATAGGGCGTGTCTCTGCTCGCCGACCGCGAAGACTGATGAGTCGTTCCGGCGATGAGCTGACGAGACAGACATTCTCAAAGCACAGGAGGCCTGCAAAGGGGGAGGGATTCACGGCTCGGAGGTGGTGATAGCGCAGACTCGATTCAGGATCGTTCAGGAGCGATGGTACGGCTGCACTACCATCCAAGGTGAAGCGGTGTGAAATGTTCGCTTGGTAAATATCTCCGGCGGCGATGTACTCCTGACAGCGGCGAACCCGATCGGTGTAAGACAGCCGGGATTGGTCGGGTGTGAAGAGCATCCGGTTGGTGTATTTCACGCGTTGGACGGGATCAGCGGGGATTGCAAGTCTGGCTTCGAGTTCGGCTAGCCGATCGACACCTTCGCGATAGACTTTCTCTCTGGGCTCGGCTCGAAACCGGGAGAGCGGTGGACAAAAGATCAGGTATAGGCGGTGACTCTGATGATCGACTGCGACGACCAGGTCCATGAAAGCAAATTGAATGTGGGGCAGACCGACATCATCCGTCGCAAGCGATGGGATGGTCTCAAGTGAACGAGCCCAATCGTAACTCAGATATCCGACGGCCCCTCCGTAGAACGGCGGCAGGTCGGGAGGTAGCGAAATGACCGAGTCGAGCATCAACTTGCTCAGGTAGCTGAACGCAGCCTGTGGAATGACTTCCGTCCGGCCGTCCTTCTCTATGGTGGTCGAATCATGCCCACCTGTCAGGATCAAATATGGATCGTTTCCCATGAAAGAATATCGGGCTGTGGTCGAATTTCCACGTCCGCTTTCAAGCAAGAATGAAGGTTTGTCCGACCTGCTGAGGCGTCGATAGAGCTCAAAGACCTCGACGGGAGGTTGTGGCAGCACGAGTGCGAGCGGCCCGGGAGGGCCCTTCAGAAAATCCGTTCGTGAGGGCGACATCATGATAGGAACTGCTTTAGGTCGATATGATATGTAGAGCGAGCAAAACTATACCGCATCCATGAAGCAGGGTGACAGGCGCTTCTTGACAAGGCCACGAGGATTCTGCTTGAATTGCCCGCCCGCGTTTGGGTGAATCCAGGTTGCTGCCGGGATGTCCATCGAACGTGGGTGCGCCATGCCCCCCTCAAGCGATCCATTTTATGCGGGGCTCGGACAGGCCGTCCGGATTGGGACGGAACTGCTCGCTGCGTTGATCGTGGGAGGAGGGGTGGGATGGGTGATCGACACCTACCTCCTCGCATCTGCTCCCTGGGGTATGGTCGTCGGGTTATTTTTGGGGGGCGCCGCCGGTGTGCGGAACGCGTATCGAGCTGCGCAACGGTGGCCGGGTTCATCAGTCGGGCCCAAATAGTAAAGGACTGTTGTGGAAGAAAATCCTCTGCATCCCTTCGAACTTCATAATCTGGTGCCGATTTCACTTGGTGGCCTGGATATTTCCATCAATAAAGCCGTCATCATGATGTGGGTTGTCGTGGCGCTGGTCACGGTGTTGATGGTGATGGCGGGGTCTGCCCGCCGACTGGTGCCGGGCAAGTTGCAGAATCTAGGGGAGATATTGGTTGAATTCATTCGGGCGATGATTCTGGACACAATGGGGAAAGACGGCATGAAGTTTTTCCCGCTCATCGCCACCCTTTTCCTCTTTATTCTCTTTTGCAATTGGCTAGGACTCATCCCCGGAACCTATACCGTGACTAGCCAGATCATTGTGACTGGCGTCTTTGCCGGTGCTGTCTACACACTGAGTCTCATGCTTGGATTCGCGTTGCACGGTCTGAGATTTCTGGGCATTCTTGTTCCACCTGGCACACCAGGTTGGATGTTGCCGTTAATGATTCCCATTGAATTAATTAGCCAGTTAGCAAGGCCGGTTTCTCTGGCTGTGCGGCTATTTGCCAACATGACTGCGGGCCACACGATTCTTACCGTCCTTTTCGGCATGGTGGTGTCGCTGCCGTTCTATGTCAGCTGGCTCCCATTTGCAGCGACCCTGTTTGTAAATGGATTGGAGACGTTGTTGATCGCACCGATTCAAGCTTACATTTTTACGATCTTGACCTGCGTGTATCTCGGAGATGCCATCACGCTGCACGGTCACAGTGACCACGCGCACTAAGAATTGTTCATCTAAGGGAGGAAAGACATACAATGGATGCAGCATCAGCAGCATTAATCGGAATGGGATTAGCCGCCGCCGGGTTTGCCGGAGCCGGCGTGGGGATCGGATATATCTTCGGCAAAATGATCGAAGCAGTGGCGCGGCAGCCGGAGGCTGAAGGGCGAGTGGGAAAGTATATGTGGATCGGCTTCGCGCTTGTGGAAGCTATCGCATTGTACGGGCTGGTCATTGCGTTCATTATCATGGGACTGCGGAAGTAGAACGCTATCGCAAGTTCTCCTAACTCAACCGAAGGTGTCTCATGCCTCAATTTGAGTCGCATTTCTTTTCTTCGTTGATCTTCTGGGAGATTCTCTCGTTCGGGGTGCTGTTGTTCATCCTGTACAAGTATGCGTTCCCAGGAATCTTGAGTTTCCTGGAAGAACGGGAGAAGAAGATCAAAGACAGCCTCGACCAGGCGGAGCGCCACCGGTCAGACGCGGAACGGAAGCTGAAGGAATACGAGGCCAAACTGAACGCCGCCGCTAAAGAAACGGAAGCCATTCTCGCGCAGGCCAAGGAACGGGCTCAGCGACTGTTCGAAGAGAATGAACAACGGATGAATTTCGAAGCAGAGCGTATCAAGGGAGATGCCATGCGTGAAATCGATCACGAACGGCGAAAGGCAGTGCAAGACATTCGCACTCAGACGACCGAGTTGGCGCTGATGGTTGCTGAAAAAGTGGTCGAGCGTTCATTGACCGACGCCGATCACCGCCGCATGGCCGACGAAGCGCTCGATGCGCTGGCGAAGACTTACAAGAACTGAGTCTGAGTTGTGAGTTCGAATCTGAATTCTGATTTTAAGGTCGGATCTTAGTTTTGGTTCCCAGTCACCATATTTAATTCAGAACTCAGAACTTCTCACCAGGCTCACGCCTCCTTGCCGATACCCTTCCAAATCCACCGTGACGAAACGATAGCCGGCTTGTCTCAGTGCCTCGCTGATTCGGTTTCTACGTCCCTCGTCCAATAGGGCGGAAAGCTCGTTCCTCCCCACTTCGATTCTGGCCATGTCTCCATGATCACGGACGCGCACCTCGCGGAATCCCTCCGCTGTCAGGATTGCTTCCGCCCGCTCGATTCGGCTCAGCGTCTCTTTCGTGATCGCTATCCCACGCGGCACTCGGGAGGAGAGGCAGGCTGCGGCAGGCTTGTCCCAGTTGGACAGACGCAGCTGTTTCGCCAATTCACGGACCTCCGTCTTCGAGAGCGAGGCATCGAGAAGAGGACTGCGTACACCCCATTCCCGAGCGGCCTTGAGTCCCGGTCGATCATCTCCCAGGTCGTCGACATTGGTCCCGTCTACGATATACCCCTCTCCATATTCTTGGCGGATTTTCCCCAGGGCGGAGTACAAATCAGTCTTGCAGTGGTAACAGCGACCGGCGTCATTGCGGACGAAGTCGGGAATGCGTAGTTGATCGGTCTCGATGATGCGGTGCCGAGCCCCGATTTCCGATGCGATTCGACGGGACGCGTCGAGTTCGCTCGCGGGGAAAGTCGCCGATACCGCAGTGACCGCGATGGCGCTCGCACCGAGTTCATCGTGGGCGATCTTCAAGACCAGAGAGCTGTCGGTTCCGCCGGAGAATGCCACGATAACGGTCTGCATGTCGCGCAGTGCCTGTCGCATCTTGTGGAGTTTGGAATCAAGCATGGCCGGGACAGAGCGACGATGATGGGTTGCCATCGTCATCCGCTCGACAGTTATTGCCGAATCTTGGCTTTGGCTATTGACCCCACAACGACCAGGGCATAGCGCTGAGGGTCGAGATACTGTTTTGCCACACGAAGGACATCTTCCTTGGTGACCTTCTCAATAGCTTTGGGGTACTGCGTGAAATAGTCCAATCCCAAGCCATAGAATTCTACCTGAGCAAGGACCTGAGCCAGCTTGCTGCTCGTATCGATGCGAAGTGGAAAGCTACCTATGATAAACGATCTGGCTTCGCTGATTTCCTGGTCCGAGACCAATGTCTCACGAATGTTCTTGACTTCGTTCAAAACTCCGATAATGGCTTGATTCGTGGCTTCGGTCCTCGTCTGGAGGTTGATCATGAAGGCCCCCGGCATCAATCTCGTATCAAAGTGGCTCATCACTCCGTAGGCCAATCCCTGCTTGTCCCGGATGCTGTCCATCAGTCTGGACGAGAAGCCGCCGGCGCCAAGGATATAGTTCATCACCGTAATCGCATAGTAGTCCGGGTTGGTACGACTGATCCCGGTGTGGCCCAGGATGATCGTGGACTGTGTCAGATCTCTCTCGATCAGTTGCACCATCTTTCGTTCGATTGGCGTCGGTTTCTTCACTGTAAATGGCGCAGGTGTGCCCCTCTTCCAAGACCCGAAATGCGTATTGACGAGTGTTGCGGCTTGGTCTTGAGTCAAGTCTCCCACAATCGAAAGAATCGTCTGATTCGGCAAATATTCCCGTGCATGAAACTGCTGGATATCCGAGAGGGTGATTTTGCTCAAAGATTCTTCCGTTCCGTTTGCAGGCCATCGATAGGGATGTCCATGAAACACGAGCTGGTTGAAAGCCTTCAACGCGACATGGCCGGGATCGTCTTCATCGCTCGCAATCTCGCCCACTATTTGTGCCCGCACCCGTTCGAACTCCAGCTTCTGAAACGCAGGATGCATGAGAATATCTGCCAGTAACGTAAACCCGAGGTCGGCATCTTTCTTCAAGACCCGTGCAGAGGCTGTCGTAAAGTCTTCTGAAGCCTTCGAGCTCAATGAGCCCCCGACGAAGTCGATTTGTTCGGCGATCTGTTTCGGACCCCTGGTGGTGGTGCCCTCGTCCAGCAAATTGGCCGTGAGGTTCGCCAGTCCCGCCTTCTCCTGTGGGTCGTGAGCCGACCCAATTTTGATCAACGCATGAAGTTCCACGGTCGGTAAGTAGTGCTGTTCGAGAAATAGCACCGTCATGCCGTTTGCGGTCACAAACCGGGTGGGGTTCAGGTCTGCCGCCCAAGCAGATGAAAGGGATGTGAGATAAGCCAGGAGAATACCAACGACGGCTGCGCAGAAGACGGCTGAAACGTGGAGGAGTCCGGTGGCGAACGCATGCGCCCGGCCTGGTGTGCGCTCCCCCAGTGATGAAGTTGGATGTGTATTGCAGATTGTCATGGAGTCGGGGGTTGATCAGGGGTTTGTGGCCGGGGAGGTTGGGGGACCAGTATCCCCAACGTTCTCACGTCCGGAACGAGGTACTTGTTGGCTACGCGGTGAACGTCCTGCGCTGTCACCGACCGTATTCGATCGACAAATTGTCCTACTTTGCGCCATCCCGCTCCGACGGTTTCGGCTTCACCCAATAGCATGGCGTGCCGGAAATTGGAATCCTGCTCGAATATATGTGCGGCCTCCATCTGATTCTTAGCCCGTTGCAGTTCCTGGTCTGTCGGCGGCTCCGCCTGTATACGACGGATTTCTTTCAACAGGGCTTCCTCGATGGCTTCAACTTTTTCCCCGGGTTTGACGAGCGCGTAGAAGTAGAACAGGCCGGGATCAGCCTGCATGAGGCTGTATTCGGCTCCGACCGCCAACGCAATTTTCTGGTCATACACGAGACTCTGATACAGCCGAGAGCTTTTTCCGTTGGAGAGTATGGACTCGAGGATGTTCAGGGCATATGAATCGTTGCTCGTGTAGTTAGGAATCCGGTATCCCATCATGACAAACGGAACCTGGGCTTCGCGTTTCAAGAGGAAACGACGTTCCCCGCGTTGTTCAGGTTCTAGGCTTTCCAAAGGCTTCGGGGTCGGACCTTTCGGAATTGGTTCAAACAATTTGGCAATCGTCGGGATCAGTGTCTCGGCTTTAATATCGCCGACCACCACAAGCGTCGCATTGTTAGGCGAATAATAGGTGTCATAGTGCCGCTGCAAGTCATCCAGAGTCATGGCGTCGAGGTCGGCAAACCATCCGATGATAGGCCAGTGATAGGGATGACTGACAAAGGCCTGGGCAAACAAGGTCTCGACGAGTGATCCTTGTGGATCGTCTTCCGACCGAAGCCGTCGCTCTTCTTTCACGACCTCCCGTTCGGTTTTAAGTTCATTCGCATCGAGAATCAGTCCCTGCATGCGGTCCGCTTCCAATTCCAATGCGAGACCGACTCGGTCCGCTGCCAGATTTTCGAAATACGCCGTAAAATCCTGGCTGGTAAAGGCATTGTCCATCCCTCCGTTCTTACGAATCAAACGGGAAAAGGACCCTTTGGGATATCGATTGGTTCCCTTGAACATCATGTGTTCCAACATGTGGGACAGGCCGGCCCGGCCCATCATTTCATTGCGCGAACCGACTTTGTACCAGACTTGGACGGTCGCGACCGGTGCTTTCGGCACTTCCACCAGCAGAACCTTCATGTCGTTGGAGAGAGTAAATTCTTTGGTCTCAACGGCGTGACAGACGATCGTGGCCGGCCATAGGGCCATGAGCAACGATCCGGCTAAAAGCAGTTTGAAGCAACTGACTATGCGGGTGAATGAAACGATCATTGAGGCCCAGATGAAAACCATCTCATGCTAGCAACGGCTTTCAATCTGTGTCAAGGTAACCGGACGGCTACCCTCGGTGACAAGGTTGCCTAACTGGCCGCAGGCTCCAAGGACGTCGCGCCCGCGACTCTTCCTGACGAAGACATCAAGACCGGTTCCGCGCAGGACGGCCTGGAACAATGCGATGGCTTCCTCGGTTGGACTTTGAAACAGGCTTCCTGGAAACGGGTTAAATGGAATGAGATTCACCTTGCAACGGATCCCCCGCAAGAGTTTCGAGAGTCGGCGGGCTTCCTCCTCGCTGTCGTTGACTCCCGCCAAGAGCACATACTCGAAGGTCAAACGGCGATGCGGAGAAAGCGGGTAACTGCGACAGGCGTCGAGAAGCCGGCGCAAAGAATGCAACCGGTTCACGGCCGGCATGAGTTGATTCCGGAGTTGGTCGGTCGTCGCATTGAGCGAAATGGCGAGATTGACACCCAGTGGGGCAATGTCGTTCAGCCGGTTGGCCAGCCCGGCGGTCGAGACCGTGATCCGTCTGGGGGAAAAGCCAAGCCCCCATTTGGTATTTGTTAGCCGCGCGATTGAATCTCTCAGGGCATCGAGATTCGCGAGGGGCTCGCCCATCCCCATGAAGACCAGATTGGTGATCGGTGTATCATCCCCGCAGCATTCCTGGGCGATAAGGACCTGAGTGAGAATCTCATGCGGTTTCAAATTCCGCGCGAGGCCCATCGTGCCGGTGAGGCAAAACCCGCAATCCAGTGTACAGCCGACTTGACTCGAGAGGCACAAGGTCAATCGATCTTTATCCGGTATCAGAACGCTCTCAACCGTGAGTCCGTCGGACAGGGTGAGGACAATTTTTTTCGTGTCATCCAAAGAAGTGTAGACTCGATACTCACGGCCACGGGAGATCCTGCAGGATGTCGACAACAGGTCTCGTTCTTCGCGGGAGAGATCCGTCATTTGCGACATGGTCCGAACACGACCACGATAGAGCCAACGAAGAATCTGATGCGTACGGTACTTGGGCCAGCCAAACGTTGAAACAAGCCGCGCCATGCCGGGTTCATCGAGGGCAAGCAGATTGATATGGTCGGGAGTCAATGTTCCTCTACTCGTCATGATAGGTGGAGCCTAGCACACAAAAAAAAGACGTGACAAGCAAGGTCTCCCAGTCGATGACATCCAAGCGGCATTTGCTATAATTCCACGATGCGTAATTTCCTCCATTGCCCATGGTCCGTTTTGGCGCTGAGGTGGACGCACATGGGCCCGGCCATATTGGGGCTGCTCCTGTGTGCATGGTATTTGCTGCCCTCGATGGCAGGCGAGTTAGTCAACCCTGAACGCAAAGCAGATACCGCATGCGAGACCGCCGAAAGCTGTTTCCAATCGGCCGCAGCTATTCGTGAAAAATCAGGGGATGCCGGCCAGCGAAACCAGGCGCTCGGGATGAAGCTGGACCAATTGCGTCTGGTCACGGAGCGGCATCCCGCTTCTCTGTGGGCGAAACGGGCGACTCTCCTGGGAGGCGTCCTATTGATCGATCAAGACCCGGCGGAAGCCATCCGTCTTTTAAGAAGCGCGCAGCGTGATTTCCCCCAATTAGACGATTACCTTCGGTTGTGGATCGGCGAAGCCTTGGCGAAGCTGAACGATCGAGCCGAAGCCATCCGGATATTGCAATCCATCCATGAGACGGTTCCGGATTCCAGTCTGGTGACCCGGGCAGCCTATCGCGTAGGCGAGACAGCCTACCTTTCTGATGAGTGTTCCCTTGCCACGGAATGGTTCGTCCAAGCCCTGGCGCTGAATGACAAGGATGCCGCTGCCCCGTCGGCACTCGTCCACCTGGCAGACTGCTATGGCCGGCAAGGTCGTGTGAGCGAAGCACGCTCCGCGCTCAGGCTGGTATGGACTCGCTTTCCTCATACTTCGGAGGCGCGGGAGGCTCGTGACCGCCTGGATGCCAAAGTGGGGGGAGAGAGCTGGACTCCCACTGCCGACGACTATTACCAGCGCGCACAGGCGTTCCTCGCCTTGGCCATGCAGGCGGAAGCAGTGGAGGACATTCGTCGCTTTCTCGGCGCGAATCCTCATCATCTGCGTCGGTTTGAAGCTCGACTCAAGTTGGGGATCGCCCAAACGCGATTGAAGCAATACGATCAGGCGAGAGACACATTCCGCGGGCTCTCGGCAGAACGGGTGCAGGAATCGCGTGAGGCGACCGTGTGGCTCGCACGAGTTTATCTACGTCAGGGTTTGGGGGACGAGCTTGAGGATATCGCGAGATTCGCCCAAGGCTCCAGCCTGTCCGGCGATCAGAAAGCCATGGTCCACCTGTTTCTCGGTATCTGGTTAGAGGATCAGGCACGGTACGATGATGCCATTGCCGCTTTCCGGGAAGTGGCCAAGTTTGGCGACTCGGCGTCTCAACGTGCCGAGGGACTTTGGCGGGTCGGATGGGTGCTCTACCGGACCGCGCGATATCCGGAGGCGATCCAATCGTTTCAATCAATCGTCGATGGCCAGGCCACAGTCTTTGAGCCGCAGGCGCTCTATTGGCTTGCCCGCGCGTATGAGTCCAACAAGGACCCAAAGGCCAGGGAAAACTATGCTCGTATTTGTGAGCGTCATGTGCACGGGTATTACTGTCAATTGGCCGCACAACGCGTCGATATCCCGGTCCCACGTGAGGTTGAATCAGTCCCGGTGAGCGTGAATTTCCAGGAGCCCGTGCGTTTGCCTGAAACGCGACGACCTGAAATTGAGCGGCACCCCGCCTATCGGCGCGCAGTTGAATTGAAGATTCTAGGATTGACCCAGGATGCGGCGAGAGAACTGGCTGTTCTGACTGAACAATATAGTCGCGACGAGGAAGTCTTATTGGCGTTTTCAACGTTACTGAATGAGGTGGGGGCCTATTATCCTGCCCTTCGGCTGGCAAAGATCCACTTTAGGGAAAAACTTGAACGTGGGGGTCTGTCGTCTGGGTCTCCCCTATGGACCGTGGCCTACCCAACGGGGCTCCTACCGACAATACAAGCCCAGGGTGTCAAACAGGTGGATCCATACCTCGCAGCGGCCATCATCCGGGAAGAGAGCCAATATGACGAAAAGGCCGTCTCGATGGTTGGCGCGATCGGGCTCATGCAATTGATGCCGATGACGGCGAATCAGGTCGCTCAACGGTTTGGATTTCCGAGTGTCGCTCGTGAAAATCTCTTCGATAGAGAGACGAACATCCAGCTTGGTGTTCGGTATCTCGGCCAACTCGTGGATCAGTTTTCCGGTAACCTTGTCTATGCCGTTGCCGCCTACAATGCGGGTCCGCTGGTGGTCACGAACTGGATTGCGATGCATCGTGGGCGGGATCAGGACGAGTTCGTAGAATTGATTCCCTATCAGGAAACCCGTCTCTACGTGAAAAGGGTCCTGATGAGTTACGGTGAATACCTGCGCCTCAATCGGCTGCCTTCCTAAGTGCCGCTATCCCTTTCTTGACAAGCTATTGTGAAATTTTTATAGTGCACCACTATATACGGTGGCGGGAATAGATACTGTCATAACAGCGAGGGTGAACAATGACGTTGGATCGGTTGGATGCCTTAGAGACACGCATTCGAGAACTCGTGAAGCTGGTTCAAGACACGAAACGAAAGAACGCTTCGCTTGAAGAAGACCTCCGCCTGGCACGCGAGCGCTTGGCCTCCCAAGACGACAACAATGAACGATGGGAACGGGAGCGCATGGACATTCGGTCGCGAATTGAAAAGGTATTAGGAGAGATCGACGTGCTTGAATGTGTTGACTCATCCAGGGAGGTGGCTCTTGACTAAGACCATTGAGGTTGAGATCTTTGGACAACGGTTCAGCATCAACGGCGACGCCGATGAATCTTATGTGCAGAAATTGGCGCAAGTTGTTGATAAACATATGAAACATATTGCCCAAGGGACGAAGACGATCACTCCGCACAAGCTGGCTGTTCTCGCTGCAATCAACATTGCCCACGAGCTGTTTGAGAGTGAGAAAAAAAGACAGCAGGGGGAGGCGGATGTGGAACGGCGAATGGTGACGTTGATGCAGTCTATTGAAGAACAAATGCCGTCGAGTGTGAGATGAGTCGCCGACCTTGCATTCGTAAAACTGCTTTGATATTGTGGAGGCACTGAACAGGACTGAGGATGTAGCTCGGGAGAAGAGAAGAAAGGACACGAAACAGGGGCAGGAGTACTAGAAGAGATCTCACTCATAATGATGGATATGGAATCGCTGGGAATATTGATTGTTGTCGGAAGTTTTCTGGCTGAATGGGCAAGAGATCCGATAGCCCGTCTATTGGTGTTGTTTAGGAGGCACACGGGCAATCTGATGCTCAAGGGTGTCGTTCAAGGACTACAAGACTTCGGTGGTGGTGGACTCACGCCCTTGCATGTACATGTAACTGGTCGATCCTGGAGGAGAAGGGAATACTTACGCGTATCCGCTCCTAGAGGTCGGCCATTGTATATATCCACTCAGCTCCGGCGATCAGATCTCTCTCCTCGACATACTGCCTAGTTTGCGTCGCGCTCAGGCGCGCTTGTCTTTTCGCTATCCCTCCCGAGATTCCTCGCGAACACGAGCCTTCGTTAGCCTCGATGGGCTGATTGCCGTTCGAGTGCATCCTAAAGGAGGTGATTCCCATTTCTCTCAGCATACTTGCGTACATTCTAGTCGGTCTTCTGGGCGCTGTTGCGGGAGCCGCGGTCTATGAATTCATACGGCGCAGGGCGGCACTGGGACGTCGTGTGGAATCCGAAGAGCAGGCACGTCAGATTCTGCAGAGTGCCCAACGTGAAGCGGAAACCGTGACCAAGGAGGCTAAGTTAGAGGCGAAGGATTTGATCTTTCAGGCCAGGACTGAAGTTGAGAGGGATCAGAAGGCGAAACTCGCTGAGTTGTCCAGTGTTGAGAAGCGGCTGGTGCAGCGGGAAGAAGCGCTGGACAAGAAGGTGAGCGTATTTGAGAAACGGGAAGGTGAGATTTCGAAACGCGATCAAGAGTTGATGCGGCGAGAAGATGGTCTGGGTCAGAAAGAGGTGCTCTGCGCTCAGGTGTTGAAAGACCACCGAGAGGCACTTGAACGGGTCGCGAGCATGACCGCCGAGGAGGCGAAACGTCACTTGATTTTCGAAATGGAGAGCCAGGCTCGTCTGGAAGCAGCGGGTATCGCGAAGCGCACTGTGGAAGAAGCCAAGGAGAATGCCGAGCGGGAAGCGAGGGAAATCATTGCCAGGTCGATTCAGCGCGTGACCCGTGACTATGTCAATGAAGCGACCATTTCGGTCGTTCCTATTCCGAATGACGCGATGAAGGGCAGGATAATCGGTCGCGAGGGAAGAAATATCCGAGCCATCGAAGCGGCCACCGGTATCGATCTCATCATCGATGAAACTCCCGAGGCTGTGATTATCTCAGGATTCGATCCTCTTCGTCGGGAGATCGCGAAGGTATCTCTTGAACGGCTTATGCACGACGGCAGGATTCATCCCACCCGCATTGAAGAGATCGTGGACAAGGTCAAAATCGATATCGAAAAGCTGATGATCGAAGAAGCGGAAAAGATCATCTTCGAATTGGGCCTGTCGGGTTTTCATCCGGAACTGGTCAAAGTGCTCGGTCGGTTGAAGTACCGGACGAGCTATGGCCAAAACAATCTTTACCACGCGCGTGAGGCAGCCTATATCTGCGGCATCATGGCGTCGGAGTTGGGCCTGGATGTGAAACTCGCAAGAAGAGGGGCGCTGCTTCACGATATTGGAAAAGCTGTCAGTCATGAGGAAGAGGGACCCCATGCGATGCTGGGCGCGGAGATTGCCAAGAAATATGGCGAAGATCCAAGGATCGTCAATGCCATCGCGGCGCACCATGAACAGGTCGAACCCGTTTGTCCGGAATCGGTTCTGGTCGCTTCGGCTGAAGCCCTGTCGGCAGCACGACCTGGTGCGCGTCGTGAAGCACTGGAGTCCTATGTCAAGCGTCTCGAGAAGCTTGAATCGCTGGCGGTGGGACAAAAAGGGGTTCAGAAGGCGTATGCCATCCAGGCGGGCCGGGAGATCAGAGTCATCGTGAAACAAGACGATTTGACCGACCCCGAATGCTTCCAGTTGTCTCGCGACCTTGCGAAGAGAATCGAGCAGGAGTTGACCTATCCGGGCCAGATCAAGGTCACGGTGATTCGAGAAAGCCGTTTCGTGGACTACGCAAAATGAGAGCGATGCCATGAATGTTCTCTTCATCGGTGACATCATGGGAGACCCGGGTCGCAAGGCATTGGCCCGCCTTCTTCCCAAGCTGATCGTCCAGCGTCATATCGACGTGGTCATAGGGAACGGAGAGAACGTCGCGGGAGGATTCGGCATCACGCCTGATCTGGTCGAGGAGCTGTTCGATCTTGGCCTGTCGGTCATCACGACGGGCAATCATGCCTGGGACAAAAAGGAGATTGTCGATTTCTTTCCGCGCGAGCCTCGGTTGCTCCGTCCCGCCAACTATCCCGACGGGGTACCAGGGCGTGGAGCCTACGTATTGACGACTCCGAACGGAGAATCGCTCGGAGTTTTGCATCTGATGGGTCGTGCCTTCATGCCGACCATCGATTGTCCTTTTCAAGTCGCCAGGCGGGAGGTCGAACGTCTTAAGAAGGACGTGGCGGCGATTGTCGTCGATATGCATGCCGAGGCGACCTCGGAAAAAATGGCGATGGGGCACTTTCTCGACGGGTCGGTGACGGCCGTGGTGGGGACACATACGCACGTGCAAACCGCCGATGAGCAGATGCTTCCGAAGGGGACGGCGTACATCACCGATATCGGTATGACGGGTCCGCTACATTCGGTTATCGGGATCAAGAAGGAACTGGCGATCGAAAAATTTCTCACAGGTATGCCTCGTCGGTTCGAGGTGGCCTCTGGGCCGGTGGTGTTCTGCGCCGTGCTCGTGAACCTCGACGCGAGACTAGGCAAGGCCCTCTCGATTGAGCGTGTCCGGGTTCTTGATTGATTACGTCCTGTTGATTGGGTACCCCTCCATTCTGCGATGTATCCACTTCCCCTGAGCTTCAAGAAGATCTTGTCTGTATCTGATTTTACGCGACTTCTTCGGGATTCGCTGGAACCGCTTTTCCCTGAGGTATGGATTGAGGGTGAGGTGTCCAACCTTCGGATGCCCGGTTCGGGGCACGCCTATTTCACGTTGAAGGACCAGAGCAGCCAACTTCGTGCGGTGCTCTTCCGATCCAGTCTGCAACGCGTTCGGTTTCTGTTGAAGGAGGGCATGCACCTTCTTATTCGCGGCCACCTGTCGGTGTATGAGCCGCGCGGTGAATATCAGGTCGTGGTGGAACAGGTCGAACCGAGAGGTGTCGGCGCCCTCCAGCTGGCGTGGGAGCAGTTGAAGGAGCGATTATCCGAGGAAGGGTTGTTTGACGAGCATCGCAAACGGCCGCTTCCTCAATTTCCAAGCACGGTTGGAATCGTCACGTCTCTCAGCGGCGCGGCGGTGCGTGATATCGTTTCTATTTTACGCCGCCGTTGTCCGACGATACAGGTTGTCATCGCGCCGGTTCCGGTTCAGGGAGAGGGGGCTGCGAATAGAATTGCATCAGCCATTAGAACACTCGGGGATTCCGGGTTGGTGGAGGTGGTGATTGTCGGGCGCGGCGGAGGGTCGTGGGAGGATTTATGGTCGTTCAACGAAGAAAACGTCGTTCGCGCAATCGCGGCCTCGAAAGTGCCCATTATATCGGCCGTGGGACATGAGACCGACGTGACCCTGGCTGATTTCGCGGCGGACTATCGTGCCCCTACTCCATCCGCTGCCGCCGAAGCGGTCGTCCCAGTCCTCGATGATATCGTGGATCGCATGCACCAGTGTTCTGGTCGACTTTTCAGAGCGATGCGTATGTATTGTCTGTTGCGGAAACACCGGCTGCAGAGCGCGCAGGAAGTATTCAGCACCGTACGTCGTCGGATGCAGATGCAGGCTCAGCAGCTGGACGACATCACTTCCGTCATATTCAATAGGCTGCGGAGCCGGTTGCAACAGATTCGCCGCGAAGCCTGGAACCTTCGGCATGAACTGGCTTCGGTCGGTCCCATTATTCCGATTCGTCAATTTGAGGTTCTGCTGCCGCAACTCGTCAAGCGGCTCGAGGGGCACATGCGATCCTCAATTGATCGCCGCCGCCAACTCGTCTATCGGCGAATGACCGCGCTGGATACGCTGAGTCCGTTGGCCATTTTGAACAGAGGATACAGCATCCTTCATCGGGATCCGGACAATAGAGTGGTAAAATCTGCGGCAGAGGTCAAAGCCGGAGACCTCCTTCGGGCTCGACTGGCTCTCGGGGAGCTGTGGTGTCAGGTCAAATCGATTCTGCCACACTCGCAGCCTTGACCCCACAAGGTCCTCAGGCAATAATGGATCATTACAGACCGATGAGGAGATAGCGTGGCAGCAGTAAAGTTCGAGCAGGCGATGGCGAGGCTTGAGACAATCGTCGCGGAATTGGAGCGCGGAGAACTTCCGCTGGATCAGTCGTTGAGAATTTTTGAGGAAGGCATTCGTTTGTCCAAGACATGTCTGAAAATGCTCGAAGACGCTGAACATAAGGTCGAAATTCTGGTTCAGGAGAAAGACGGCAGGAGAAGATTGCAGGCGATTTCTCTTGGTGAAGACGACGTAGACGACTCGTCGCTGAACGTCTAGGGCGTCAAGCTCCGATCTGGTCATTATCGGTTCTCGTCATCACGAATCCCCTCTCCACATGCAGCACTCACCTTCCGGAGTACGTGACCGACTGGATCGCACCCTCGTCAATCGGGGACTCGTGACGAGTCGAGAAGAGGCCGGCAGGTTGATTTTAGCCGGCATGGTGAGAGTCGACGGCTGTGTGGTCGACAAACAAGCGAAATTGATTTCTCCCGGGGCGGACGTCCAGATCGTTCGTCGTCTCTCCCAATACGTCAGTCGGGGCGGGGAAAAGTTGGGTCCGGCCCTGGATTGCTTCAATGTCCGCCCGGCGGGGAAGATTGCGATGGACGTCGGGTGCTCGACCGGAGGATTTACGGATTGCCTGTTGCAACGGGGTGCTGAGCGCGTGTATGCCGTGGATGTCGGGTACGGTCAATTTGACTGGCGCTTGCGAAACGATCCAAGAGTTGTTCTGCTTGAGCGGACAAACATCCGCTATTTATCGTCCTCAGCGATTGCCGATCCAATCGACTTAGCCGTGATCGATGTGTCGTTCATTTCTCTGACGCTCGTGTTGCCTTGCGTTATGTCCTTTTTGGGGAACCAGGCGACGATCGTAGCTCTGGTCAAGCCTCAATTTGAAGTGGGGAAGGGTCGAGTCGGACGAGGAGGGGTGGTGCGTGATGAGGGGTTGCGGGCGGAGGTCATGCAGAAGATCTCGGAATGCGCCCACGCCCTAGGTTTAATGGTCGTCGACAAGATGAATTCTCCGATTTGCGGTCGCAAAGGAAATCGTGAAGCCTTGATGGTCTTTCACCGACGGAACGATGCATTGACCCTATCGAGTTGACAGCATGTGAGGAGAAATCTATTCGGGGGCGTGGTGGGAAAAAGCTTTGCGACACGAACCATAAGGTGTACGCTGGCCGATGTCGTTATTGAAGCAGGAACGTCAGGCATCATGTCGGATCGGACTTTGAGAGGAAGCCTATGAAAGTTTTGGTGACGGGCGGAGCGGGATTCATCGGATCTCATGTTGTTGAACGGTTGCTTCAAGAGGGGCATGAGGTGATTGTCGTAGATAATCTTTCATCGGGAAAACGTAAAAATGTCCCGCGTGCCGCTCAGTTCTATAAACTTGACATAGAGGGAACCAAGCTGGAGCGCGTGTTCCGAAACGAAAGGCCATCCATCATCATGCATTTGGCGGCTCAGATGAATGTCCGGCGTTCGGTGGAGGATCCACTGTTTGACGCCAAGATCAACGTCTTGGGGACGCTGAATGTCTTGGAGCAAGCGGCTAAACATGGGGCGCGCAAGATGATTTTCTCCTCGTCCGGTGGGGCGATTTATGGGGAGCAGCAAACGTTTCCAGCTCCGGAGTCGCATGTTACTCAGCCGTTGTCCCCTTATGGGATCAGCAAGCTGTGCGGAGAACACTACCTCTCCTATTACACGAGGCTCAGCGGCATTCAAGTGGTGAGTTTACGATACGCCAACGTATATGGGCCCCGACAAGATCCGGACGGCGAAGCAGGAGTGGTGTCCATTTTTATTCAGAAGCTTCTGAATCATGAGCAACCGGTGATATACGGGAATGGTCGGCAGACACGTGATTTTGTGTATGTGGAAGACGTGGTAGAGGCCAATCTCATGGCTATGGGGCAGGATGCACAGGGAGTTTTTAACGTCGGAACGGGCATTGAGACATCGATCAACGACCTATTTCAAGTTGTCCTCGATTTGACAAAAACCAGCGGCAAGGAGATCCACGGGCCTGCAAAAAAGGGTGAACAAGCGCGCAGTGTTATTGATGCAACGAAATTGAGGCATGAACTCGGCTGGGAGCCTAAGGTCGACCTCCGGGAAGGTTTGCGCCGAACGGTCGAGTATTTTCAGGATCGACTCAGGTAGTCAGGGATATGGACGAGTCCGTCAAACCTCAATAGCGTGGAACCGATGGGTCTACCTGCGCCGACCACGCATCAATCCCGCCAATAAGGTTCTTTACATTTGGAAACCCCTGCTGTAACAGAAATCCGGTGGCATCTGCACTGCGCATTCCATGATGGCAATAGGCAATGATTTCAGCTTGACGGTCCAATTTGTCGAGGGATTGAGGGAGAGTAGCGAGAGGAATCAGCACCGAGCCATCAAGCTTTGCCAACGCAAATTCCCATGGTTCCCGAACGTCCATAAGGACGAGTTTGTCTCCCTTATCCAGGCGAGTTTTTAGTTCTTTTGGAGTAATCGCGAAGTCCATGTCAATACCTCCAAACTTGTATTGACGTGATCATAGGGGGCGCCTTAAGGACCTGTCAACCTCATCCGCAGGGCTCCGCGATGCTATGTGATCGAGATAAAGATCTTGGCACGCGTATGTTCGCAGACCCGTTCCTGGAATATCGGGCTAAGATCGGGCTAAGATCGGGCTAAGATTGAGGCCAAGATCGCGATATGTTGGCTCCCTTGCATTTTGGCGGATCGGTCAAATTTTTGTCCAAGTGTTCAAATCTGATAACGTTGGTTCGCAGTTGATAATTTACTAGCGATCATAAGGTATTGATTTAGCAGTGATCACATTCAGTGTAGCCACAGAAGGGGCATGGATTTTGCGTTAATGCTGGAGGGGTTTGTGCCGAAATCAGCGCCTCAAGATGCTGCACTGGTTGTCTTTGTTACTGCATCCTCTTATGAAGAGGCGAACATACTGAGCAGCTTGGTCGTTGAAAGTAAGATCGCAGCTTGCGCCACAATTGTCGAGGACGTGCGATCACTCTTCAGATGGGAGGGGAAGGTCAAATCCGAAAAGGAGTCGCTGCTCATTTTGAAAACGACGGCTGGGCGTTTTGTCGACTTGGAAAAGCTTATTAAGAAGCATCATAGTTATGAGGTGCCCGAGGTGATTGCATTTCCAATCGTGATGGGCTCGAAGGATTATCTAGAATGGATAAGGCAGGAAACTCAGAAGTAGCTGATTTATTGAATGAGGCATTTTTGCAACGAAGAAATAAAGGGTTGACCAAGCCAGGTGAGATGAGTACACTGCCCTATACTAACAGAGTCAGTTCTTTCGTCTCTTCTTTGGCGTGAGGGAGCAAGGGCAAGGAGATGAGCCAACCAGCCAACGAAACCAGCGACGCCTATACTGTGGTGGTCTTTCGAGGGTCAGCTTCCAAGCCCCTTCGCTTTAGCTTTCCGAGAAAATTCGTTCGAAAGCTGTTGATCCTAGCAGCGGTGTTTGTCGTAGCTGATTTATTAGTGGTTTCGCACTATGTGATCCGAACCGGGGAAGTATGGCAGTTATCCGCGTTTCGTGCTGAGGCGATGAGCGCTCGGGAGCAAACGGCCGCTTTTTCTTCTGCCATCGACGACCTCAAGAAGCGGATTTCCGCTATGAACGAAATCAACCAACGCTTGCGTGTCATGTTGGGGATCGAACCGGCCAAGCAGGCTGGAGATTTATCAAATGGGCGAGGTGGGGAGGACGGACCAGTACCGGATGGTAAGCCTGGTATAACCAACCTGCCTGCTGAGGGTAATCTTCAAGAAGGACGTGTACAGAACATAGAAGCGAAAGAATTGGCGGCTGAAGGTCGGATCGATCCTGAAAGTTCCGAAATTATTGCACAACAGGTTCGTAATGAAATCGATATTCTTTCAAGGGAAGCGTCCACTCAGGAACACACTCTTCAGGCACTGACACAAGCAGCAGAACAACGCTCCACCCAGTGGTCTTCCACACCTTCGATCTGGCCTGTCCGAGGATGGGTCACCTCCGGGTTTGGTCCTCGGGTGTCTCCGTTTACCGAAAAACCAGCCTGGCATGATGGTTTAGATATAGGAGCCTCCCCCAATGCGCCTGTGCAGGCACCGGCTCAGGGCCGTATCATCGCAGTCAGTTCAGACTCAAAAATGGGCAACATGCTAAAGATTGATCATGGCTACGGTGTTGAGACGGTGTACGGGCACCTGGCCAAAGCCCTGGTGAAGGAAGGTCAGCGGGTAAAACGCGGCGATGTCGTCGCTCTCGTCGGCACCACGGGACTCTCTACTGGTCCTCACCTTCACTATATGGTCAAGAAAAACGGACAGGCTTTGGATCCCTCCAAGTTCATTCTTGATTGAGGACCCGGCGTATTTTCCTCACTTAGCCCTCTTATCCGGTTACATTCCTTCAATCAGGTTCTAGCCACTGTGCGCACAATCTGCCATCTCATGGCTCTGTGGTATACTGCCCAGCCAGTCCAAGCAGCTTCTGCAGCGACCGAGTGGCCGCATATGAATTGCATCCAACAAGCCAAGACTCACCTTGGCCTTATACCGTCCGAATGGAATCAGTTCGTCAGAAGGAATACGAAGGAATTTCGCGACCCATCAAGGGTGGCGGGACAGGAGGTGGACGAGCGCAGGTATTCCCCATGGAAGATATCAATCTGCATTTGACCGGCGATGCTCATGCCGTCTCCTCAAGCCAAAATCTATTGTCCGCCGTTGTGGACAACCATTTGTTTCATGGGAACGGACTGGCATTAGACGAGACACAAATTGCGTGGCCGCGTGTAACCGGTGTGAGTGACCGAGCGTTGAGAGAAATTCTGTTGAGTGACGGCCGTGCCGGCCGGAAAGGCCGATTCGTGATCACCGAGGCTTCCGAGGTAATGGCAGCGCTGGCCTTGGCGAACAGCATTCATGATTTGCGTCAACGTGTCGGACGGATTCTTGTCGGGCTAAAAAAAAGCGGGGATGCCGTAAAGGCGGAGGACTTGGGTTGCGCAGGGGCTATGGCGGTATTACTCAAAGATGCGCTTCTTCCCAAACAAACCTTAGAAGGAACTCCGGCGTTTGTGCATACCGGCCCGTTTGGGAATATTGCCCACGGAAATTGTTCCATTCTGTCGGATACGATTGCGCTACGGTGCGCCGACTATGTCGTGACCGAGGCCGGATTTGGCAGCGATCTCGGAGCAGAAAAGTTTTTCAATATCAAGTATCGCACATCCGGTTTTTGACCGGCCGCCGTTGTCATTGTCGCGACGCTGCGGGCGCTCAAGTTGCACGGGGGCGGCGGCATAGTCAAATCCGGAGCTCCTCTTCCCAGCAGCCTCACGGGACCGAACCAAGAGGCTCTAGAACGGGGATTCACGAATCTTGAGCAACATATGGTCAACATTCAAGCCCATGGTGTCCCCTTTGTCGTAGCATTGAATGCATTTCGTGACGATCCGTCTTCGGAGCTGGAGTGGGTACGCCAACAGGCCTGCAAAGCAGGGACGTTCGATGCAGCCATCTCAACTCACTGGGCGGATGGTGGCCGAGGTGCCGAACAATTGGCGCGGGTCGTGATCGCGGCTGCAAGACAGAAAAGCAGCTTCCGTCATCTCTATGAGCTCGATTGGCCGATCAAGAAGAAGATCGAAACCATTGCGACTAGAATGTATGGAGCATCGGGCGTCTCGTTCAGTCAGGAAGCGGAGAGGGAGATTAAAATCGCGAACCGGTTAGGCTACGATCGGCTTCGATCTGTATGGCCAAGACTCCGTTATCACTGTCGCACGACCCGTCCCTCAAAGGCATGCCGACCGGGTTTATCCTGCCGATTCAGGAATTGAGGATGCTCGCGGGAGCTGGTTTCTTGACCGCGGTCTGTTCGGGAATGCAATTATTGCCGGGTCTGCCTAAGAAACCTGCAGGCGAACGGATGGATCTGGATCCGGAGACAGGGGAGATCGTCGGCTTGTCCTAAGGGTCACCGCTGCTTCAAAAAGCGGAAGAATTCAGAATCAGGACTCATGACCAACGTGGACTTGTCTCGAAATGTTTTCTTGTAGGCTTCCATCGAGCGGGTAAAGTCGAAGAAATGCGGGTCCTGACGATAGGCTTCCGCGTAAATCCGAAAGGCTTTGGCGTCCCCGCTTCCCCGTAGTTCTTCCGATTCTTTGTATGCTTCCGCTAAGATGATTTCACGGTCCTTTTCGGCATCTGACCGAATTTTTTGAGCCTCCTCGGCACCTTCGGCACGGTATTGCTTGGCTTGTCGTTCCCGCTCGGCCTGCATGCGGGCGAACACGGCTTTCTCATTCTGTTCAGGCAAATCGGCTCGCTTGATTCGGACGTCCAATATTTCAATGCCATAGCTCGAGGCTTTTTCGTTGGATCGTTGGGTGACGACCTTCATGAGCTCGGCCCGAGCCGTCGAGACGATTTCTGCCAAATCATGGCGCCCCAATTCAACGCGGAGTTCGCTGTAAATTATGTCGTGCAGGCGTTGCAGGGCGCCCCGCTGAGTTTGAAAGGCTTGATACACCTTCAGCGGGTCGGTGATCCGCCATTTGGCGAAATTGTCCAACAACAACGTTTTCTTGTCCTGTGTAATGACGTCTTGTGCGTCCGACTCATAGTCCAGCAGTCGTTTGTCGAAATAGGTGACTTCCTCGATAAAGGGCACCTTCATGTACAGTCCAGCTACCGTCACATTCCGGACCGGTTTGCCGAGCTGCACGACGATAGCCGTTTGCGTCACATCGAGGATGAAAAATGGCGAGGCGCCCAATACGATCAAACCGATGAAGATGGCAAGGACGCCGATGATCAATCCTTGCTTGCTCATTGGGTGCGCTCCGCAGCAGTGGATGACGGGGTTGGTTTGGACAACCGTTCCAGTGGAAGATAGGGAACCACCCGGTCTCCTGCTTTCCCGTCCAGGATGATCTTTTCGACATGCGGAAGGATGTCTTCGAGTGTTTCGATGTAAATCCGCTTGCTGATGATTTCCTTGGCCTGATTGTATTCTTTCAGCGTGGCACTGAATCGATTGGCTTCGCCCTGAGCACGATTCAGCCTCGCCTGCGCGTAGCCTTTCGCCTGATTGACGATCTGAGCGGCTTCGCCTTTTGCTTTTGGGATGATATCGTTGCGGTATCCCTGCGATTGGTTGATCAATTTCTCGCGGTCTTCTTTGGCGTTCGTCACATCTTTGAACGCCGCTGCCACAGCTTCGGGAGGATCGACATCCTGCAATTGGACGGCTGCGACCTGCACTCCGGCCGTGTATTGATCGAGTATGAGTTGGAGCAAATCCTGAGTGTCCTGTTGAATAACCGCCTTCCCAGTTGTCAGTGCTTCATCAATCTTGCTCTTCCCGATCACTTCTCGCATAGCCGCCTCGGCAGCCTTCACAATGGTCTCATCGATGTATGCCACATTGAAGAGGTATTCGCTCGAGTTCTTAATCTTGTACTGCACAATAAATTCGATGGCCAGGATGTTCATGTCTCCGGTCAGCATCAGGGCTTCTTGCGGGATCATCTGTTGGCGCCCTTGACGGTCTTTTCTGAATCCCACTTCAACCCGGTGAAGCTTAGCCACTTTGGGCTGCAGCACGCTTTCTAGGAGCGGAATTTTGAGATGAGGGCCAGGCAACACAGTACGAACGGGAATGCCGAAACGTTTGACGACGCCTTCTTCATCGGGTGCGACGATGAAGGCGCTTTGCCAGATCAGAAAGATGGCGGCGGCCACGAGGATAATGTTTTTTAGGCCGCCTGAAGGAAGCAGGTTGCGAAGTTGGCTCTGAGCCTGCCGGAAGGCGTCATCAAGGGAATCGCTTTTTTTGCTCCAAGGATCCTTGGGATCCCAAACCATGCAGGGCTCAAATCAAAGGTTGACTGTAGGCAGAGCTGATACCATAGCAAAACGATAGGAGCGGGGCAATAACGAAATGTCCGTAGAGTAATCTGTCTGCTTGATGATCACGCGAGCGAGAGGAAACGGAGCTGATTAAAACATGGCTTGAAGGACGACGGAGTCTTGTTTCTGAATGATTATTGATGACCGGTCGCTGTCGAACGTATCCTCGAATAATCAGAATACATTCCCTCCATCCTTTCTCTCGGTAATGGAATGCCAACAAAGATCGGTTCAAAGACTACTACCGGTCACCGCCCCACCACATGAGGAACCGGCGCCGGCGGTGCACCCGTAGCAATGATTCTGCGTCACAATCTGCCGTTCGTGCAAACGCATTGGATCGAAGTCGCGCAAGTGACGTGGGGCATGAGGGGTCACCGGCAAGTCGAGCATTTGGTTAAAATCACAATCATAGAGCTTGCCGTCCCAGCCGACAGAGAGCGTGTAACGACACATGACGCCGGCAGCAGCCGATGGGTTGAACGCGTTTACCAGCCGTTCCATGTAGGCGGCATAATTCCCACTCTCAAGAAGGAATTCCAGGAAGCGGCTGATAGGCATATTGGTAATCGTGTAGAGATGATTGAACGTGACCTGGTGGCGACCGGCTAGCTCGCGCCGAAACAATGCCTCAATACCGTCCTGCTTGGGGGGCAGGAAAGCGCCGACGGGGTTGCAGACCAGGTTCAACTTGAGATCACTATCTTCTTTTCCATAGCCAAGGCTGTTGAGCAGTCTCAATGCCTGAATAGATTTTTCAAACACACCTTCCCCGCGTTGAGCATCGGTCTGGCCTGGACGATAGTAGGGGAGTGATGCGATCACTTCGACACGGTGACGTGCGAGGAACTCACCAAGGTCTTTCTGTGAAGGCAACAAGAGGACAGAGAGATTGCAGCGATCGACGACGTGCCGTCCCAGTTTCCTGGCCTGCTCTACGATCCAACGAAAGTGAGGATTGAGTTCCGGCGCGCCTCCGGTGATGTCGACAGTGGGGATAGCAGTTTGTCCGAGGACCTCGATGCACAGTTCGGCGATCTCTCCGGACATGACCTCGCGGCGGTCGGGACCGGCATCGACGTGGCAGTGCCGGCAGGTCTGATTGCAGAGTTTGCCGACGTTGATTTGAAATACGGTGATGCCGGTTGCGCACAGCGGCTCGAGCCCTGCTTCGGCAAGCCGGATCTCGAACGGGCGGCAGGTCGTTTGGTCAAGGATGCGAAGTTGTTCTTTGCAGGACGCGAGCGGATTTTGGCGGCCGAGCAGCGTCAACGACATCGTGAGCTCGCATGGGTTGTCTGATCCGAGCGGAGCAGATGCGCCCCGACGATTTCCTGCAGGGGACATCCGCTACGGCGAGCAAGCCGTGGCCTGACCAGAATCAAAAAAAATATCTCCTGCCGCCTCCTCGTCAACAGCACCCTCCATCCGGACTGCAAGCAATCTCGTCACGGCACGATCGAGTCGGAATTATATCAGGAACCTGATGAACGTGGGGGGCAACTTTCCCTGTTACACAGGACGACGCAAGCTGCAAGGCAGCCGATAACCGCTGCCTCAAGGCCCTCCGGTTGGTCAGAATGACATGGTCGAGACTGGAACAATCGAAATCACCGCTCCGCTCCGCTATCGATGCGAACACATGTATTTCGAGAGGCCACAATGCTCCGCATATCAGGTATCTCAGTAGATACTGCCTCGGCATGATCAGATACACTCCTCGTCGTTGCTGCGGTTGCTATTGAAGCAGGCTTTGCTTGGAAGGAGATACAAGGAATCGGCAATCGTTTTCCGGGAATGGTCGAAGTGGCCTATAGCGCTGAGTCGCGCTAAGCCCGTTCTTGCTTATAGAAGGTTTCGTAGAAATCGCGATCGAGGTGATGGGCTTGATAGGCCAACAGGGTTCGGAACGGACCGCTATTGGCGGGGAAGCGGCCGTAGTGGCGATAGACATAATCACAATAGGCAATGGTGGCCTCGATGGCCCGGTCGGAATACCGCGGGATGCCGGCCTGTACTTTAGAGCCGTCTTGCCAGGCGGTGGCTGCTCCTCCGTCGCGCAACGTGCCTCGCTCTTCACCATATTTATAGTCCACAAAGGCCAACACGGCCTCTCTCATGCTCCGATAGTACGGCGGACAGAATGGCTTGAGCAGCACGTCACCGTTTCGCTCCAACCCCACTGCAGTGGGAATCGGCTGGTTTTTTTGCAATAGATTCAACAGCCATGTCTTCACCGGCCCGGCCCCGATGGTGTGCGAAAACGGCACGTCCTCCATGCGAAAGTTTAACGCCTGCGCCCATCCAAAGGGGTGCGCGGCAAAGTGGGGAAAGCCGCCAAGTCCCATGGCTTCGCCCATCAAAGCGAGATTCTGCAACATCTGGCCCTGCTCGAAGGAGGTGAACTCATAGAGCCATGTTTCCATGAAGGTGATCGTGGCCACCCGCCCTTCAGTTGGATTGTCGTGCAACGGACCGCCGCGACGGCGAGCGAATCGCGCGATTCCAGCCGGCTGAAACCCACAACGTTCATCCAGGATGAAGTACCCAAAGTCTTCGCTAAAGGCAGACAGCAGAATGTTGATGTAGAGCGCCGTCAGCTCATTGACCGGAAGAAAGTACGTGGTCCCCGGCTGGTTGGCCGACCATTTATTGAACGGAGGCACGTAGGGCAGGCTCCGGGGGACATCGAGCCGCCGGTCCGCGATTCGCACGCGGCTCTTTTCGTACAGCGCGGCAAACTCATGCGCACGCGCCGCCTCGACCAGGGACGGAATCTCGCCGCGTGGATAGTCCTGCGGGCGCTTCAACAGCCACACGCCGTCGTCATTGAGCACAAACAGTGTCACTGCGTGGACGGCATCGCCGCTGGCGACGGTACGTCCGATGAAGTGGATCAGAATATTGCCGCTGCCCGACTCCGGCCCATCGCCGTTTTGAAACGGAAGATCCGCCAGACCGTATCCGGTGATTCCACAGGCGGCGAACGCTAAGGTGGCTTCTTCTTCCAGGCTCAACGGCTGCGGTCGGTGCGCACTCGCAAATGCCAGCGGCCCTCCGTTTAGACGCATGCCTTTTGCGAAGCGACGCGAACGGCGATGAAGCAAGGCCTGCATCAGCGGATAGGTTGACACTTTCTCGATGGTGGGTGAAGAGGAAGAGGCCTGTGCGAGCTTCATAGGTCCATCTGTCAGTCAGTGACGTCGGAGATCGACGCGAGCGTGATACACAAACATCCGCGCTCCGTCCATGACACGTCATGCACTGTTCCCGCCTCCGCCCGATAGAAATCCCCCGCCTCGACGACCAGCGTTCCCATCCGGCCCTCTCCCTCCAGGAGCAACGTCTGATCGGCGGTCACATGGCGGTGTCGTGGCAAACGACTACCGGGGTGGGCGCGAACCAGATAGGTCGCGGTTCCGCGCGCTGGATCCGTAAACAGCGGTCTCACCGTTACCCCGTCGGCGGGACCGGGCAGCCAGCTTCCCTCTGCGGCGCGTATGATGACCAGGTTCGACGATGAAGGGCGTCCCTGCTCTTTTGTCCACATCTCAGTGTGGTCGGGAGTCAGCAGAATGAATTGACCGCCGACGACGCTGACCATGTCATCAAAAGCCGTCCCGGCCGGCGCCGCGCAGTAATCTCCGGTGCACAGGATCTGGCTGTTGATACGGAGATCTCCCTCAACGAGGTACAGCTCTACATTGTCTGCAGTACGGAAGCCGGGATAGCGACCTCCTGCCTCCAACCGCACGAGGGTTGTCCTGCGGTGTTCCGCAGCGTCGTGACTCAACGGCTTGATGGCCACTCCCTCCGATTCACCCGTTATCCATTGTCCCTCTCGTCCACGAACGATCGTCCAGCCGGTCGGAATGGAATCAGGTCCGGCATCCGAACCATGCCCCGTTACCGCCTGTTCCTGGGAATCAGCCTGAATCAGCGCCAGCAATCGATCGCGCAGCTGCGGAGGAGGCTGCTCGATCGCCGGCACCATCAGATCGGTCAGAAACCGGTTGGCCTGGACCTCTCCTGCGCACAACTCGCATCCTTCCGCCAGATGCTCCTTGGCCGCGGCCGCCTGTGCAGGAGGCAGAAACCCCAGCGCATAGTCCAACGCCAGATCGCGGAGGTCATCCGTCAGGTGTCGGTGGATCATACGGAGTCTCTCTCAATCAGCGGGCGAAGCCGGCCTCGAAGTCTAGCAGGGTGTTGAAAAAGACTCGCCAGCATCGTTCTCGCATCGCTCAGAGGCTCAACGTACGGCACAGAGTACGATTCGCCTCTTTGCTCGCTGCGGCCTCGCTGGACGGTCTTTTTGAACACCCTGCGGGCATCTCCAATAGGTACCGCGGCCAGTTCCACCTTCCCTATCGAGTGGGGTCAAAATAGTTTTTCAACAGCCTGCTAGTCATGCCGGTTCGAAGCCGCATCCTGACCGCTTCGACGGACCACTCAAGTCTGGCCGCGATCTCATCGAGAGTCAACCGGGCCTGACAGGCCAGCTCGATGACCTTCCGTTCTTCCGGCGCCAACGCCAAGAGAGCCGCTTGAACCACCGTCTCGGGCACCATGGAGGTGCCTGATTCCTTGGTGGGAGAGATCGCCTGGCTTGTCGTATGGGTCAGACTCCCGGTCCGGGCCTCTGTCGATCCATCCTTATTGGGGTGATATGTCTCGATCTGCCCGTAAGTGAGCGACACCAACCAGGCCACAGGACCTTTGTTGCCTGGACCATCGGTCAGTCCGGACCGACAGACTTTCTTGTACACGTCCATTGTGACCTGCTCAGCGGTGGACTGATCGTTCGACAGCCTTAGTGCCAGCCCATACACGAGGCCGGCGGTTTCGTCATAGAGCAGCGAGAGAGCGTTCCGGTCTCCATGAGCCGCCCGCCGCATGAGTGTCGCCAGTTCACGCTCCCTGCTTCTGAACTGATCCCACTGCCCGGCGGACGGCCCTTCGAGCCGGGGCCCGTCGAGGATTTCCCTGCCTGCAATCTTCGACCTCGCCCCTCCTGGTTGCGAACCAGCCCTCGTGGGAGGAGCTCCTTTCATGAGCAGCAGCTTGCCCACTGCACGATCGGGAATCATCACGAAATCTTCGCAGCTTGTCCGAGCACGGGACTGCTCCCTCTATGATTGGCCCTCTTACGGTACTCTACGAGTGGCGGGGCCGGATTGGATGTCTCGATTGGCTGGAGAACATGTCGCTGGGGAACCGCGATTACGTGAATAGCCGCAGGGCGCCGGCAGGGGCAGCTAAATCAGCGCTCCCCTGCCGGGTCCATGGATCTCTACTAAAAGGCGAGGGAGGCTCGCTCGTCCTGTTCGGCCAAGAATGCCTGGGACGCGGACGTGCTGCCCATAGCCGGCGAAGTCGCCATCGGTTTTTCAACGATGTCCTTCTTCATGGGGCCGAGAGCACCCAACAGTTCGTTCTTCTCCCGCTCTCCTACTTTGAACTTCGTCAGGGTGGCGACGAGATCACCGACCAGAGCGTCGAACTCCCCTCCACTGACGCCCATGCCGGCATGGGCGCTTTTCATATCGCGGCCGGTATAGGTGCAGGGGCCACCGGACGCCTGGCAGATTTGATCGACCAACATCGTCTTCAAACGCGGAATATTGGCATTTGCGAATTTGCCGTTAATGCGATTATCCGCCGCGACCCGCGCGACGAAATCGTCGACCACGGCAGTGATGGCAGGCTTCCCGCCCAGTCGATCATAGAGTGACTGGTCCATGGTCTTCTGTGTGGCCGCCGTGCCGACCGACGTGCCCATGGTGTTGCAGGCCGCAAGGGTGAGACTCATACCAAGAATCATTCCGAGTGATGTGAATTGTGCATACATGATCATTCCCTCCTGGGTTGTGAGTGTGGCTGATGGTTCGGTTTCTCTGTTACTCTTCGCCGGCGTTCTGACAATCACTACGCGGGGCTGACAAGATTGGATGTCGGGAGTCAAAAAAAAGTGCACCTGTCGGAAAAAATAGCCGGTGGCATCATTTCGCGCGCAATCGTGTGGGAGCAGAGCTCCGAATCTCCCCGGGCCTCGTAGAGCCGCCGGGGTGGGCAGGTATGGCGATTGTGGAAAGCCGTCAACGAATCCAGGAACAGCAGTGGGGAGGACTGATCGCGCGCACCGCGCAAGGCGACCAGACTGCGTTGACGACTCTCTATGATGCCAGCAGTCCATACGTGTTCGGGCTGGTGATGAGTATTCTCGGTGATCGTGAAGCGGCTGAGAAAGTAACCCTTGATGTCTACATTCAGATCTGGCGGCAAGCCCGCTCCTACGACGCGTCGCGCGGGACACCCGGCAGTTGGGTGATGACGCTCGCCCAGACCAGAGCTATTGATCGATTTCGAGCGAGGTATCTTGAACGGGGGCGGCGGGCGCCGCTGGAAACGGCGGCAGAATTGCCGGACGACGGAGACGACCCGGAACAACTGAGCGTCGGTCTCGAACGTCAACGGCTGGTGCAGAAGGCGTTGGCGACGCTGACTGCGCAACAACGAGAAGCGATTTCGCTGGTCTACTATTGGGGGTTGAGTCAGAGCGAGATCGCGGACAAGTTGAAGCTTCCTTTGGGCACGGTGAACGAGGGTTCGCCTGGGCATGCAGAAACTACGCGAAGCCTTGGCCCCCCATGAAGAAGGTCTTGCAACATGACCGACCATCCTCGTCATACAGAGGCGGAAGAACTCGTCGCGCTGTACACCCTTGGTGCGCTCGGCGATGTCGAAACCTCACAGTTTGAGCGTTCGCTCGAAACGGCCTCACCTGCGATTCAAGGCCTGGTAGAAGCCTTCCAGGATGTAACGGCCGAGTTGGCGTTTGCCGGTGCCGCAATTGTCCCACCCGCTTTCCCTCAAGGAACGACTCATGATGCGAATTGCGGCCGAACCGCAAGGACCGCCGGGAGGGGAACTGCGTCTGCGCCAGTGAACAGCTTCATGCCGGTGACTACCACCGGGCAGAACCAACCTCGATCCATCCTGTCACATCGAGTGAGCAGGGCTGCCTGGCCCTGGTGATGACCTCCTCACTTAACGAACCGATCGAGTAAATGCCAAAGCCCTGCCCCTTGTTCTTGCTTGGAATAGATTTCTCGTCAGGCTCGATCTTGCGCCATGTTCCTCCGCCACAGCCAGCTGTACAGCATGACATTCACACCCAAGACGACGATTCCAAGAATGAGTTGGACGTTGCGTGTCAGCTGAGCAGGGTAGAGCAGGGGCAGGATGTAGCGGGCAATGAAGTCGGAGTCGTACGCCGACGCTCTAGCCACGGCCCGCAGCGCATTTTCCAACGGAGTGAGCGGACAGATCCAACCGGTGAATTCGACGATGGCGCCCCAGGCCACAGCCGGAAGGTGAATCCATGCGATCTGCGGCCATTTGACGACCAGCAGCCCCCCGCCAATCACAAATAGGACGAAGGCGAGATGCAACAGCACGACAAGGTCGGCAAGAGCCGTGTACGGCATGGGGAGTATCAGAATAGAGTTGGATGCTGCGTCTCTGCCGGGTAAATCAGTCGTCCATCTGTCTGCTTCGCAAAGGGGGTGACCGTATGAATCTGCGTCTTCTTCGTTGAAAGGATATGCATAATCGTCCACCCATGAACCAGCAGCGCGTCGGAGATAAGCCAGCGATGGCAACGCCAGGGTACCGCCTCCGCGCACATGATGACCTTGCGCGTGCTTGTGCCATACGCCATAAGCTCTTCGATTGCTCTCTGAAATTCATCCGTCTGCATATAATCCGCATACCCTCGAAACCCGGCATTCCTCCACCCGAGATTCCCTGAATCCGGTCTACCTGGACGACGGCCGCCGAGGGTGGGCATGTGCTGATACGCGATACCGGCAGCGTCCAGGGACCGAGCTAAGTCGGTGCCGTTAAAGTGCGGATAGCGTCGTGATGCGGGAAATCGGCGGACATCCACCAGCAGTGTGATGCCATGAATTTTCAGCAGGTCGAGGAACTCTTCAATGGAGCGAGTGGAATGGCCGATCGTCCACATGGTCGAAATCTCAGGCGTCGCCCCTGATGTTTTAGACCCGGTCATACACCATCCTACAACAGGCGCATGATTTCAGTGGATAGTCGTGAAGGCGATACGGCAGCAGCCCAGCCTGTGAGTGGCTGAGTGGGCAAAAAGGAGAAGGGCCACATGGAGTGGAGATCATCGGATGCAGCCGGGAGGCTTCCGCTGAAGCATGCCGCCAACCGTGCGCGGGTCATGATGATCCGTCGGCTGATGACGCAGTCGCAGCCCACTGCTCGAGTTGTTCCCGATCCTCAATAATCTCCACCGGCACTTCGTAGTAGTCCTTCAGTGTCTGTCTGGCGTTGGGCCGGAAGGGCTTCATCCCGTGCTTGAGATAACCTGCGCGGCTGGTCTCATCAGTCTTAAAATAGAGCCGGCCCTTATGGACGATGCCGAAAAATATCCCCTCTCGGTAGAGCCCGTATCCTCCGAACATCGCTTGGCATGTGACGCCGCAGAGATCGTTGAGTTGATCCAGTACAAAGTCCTTGAACCCGTCCTTAGGTCGCGCCATCCAATCCTCTCAGAACGGCTTGCGAGCCGTCACGAACCGGACCGCAAGCGGGAGGGCGATGCCATCCTCTCGCTGATATTCCACGGCGGCGGTTGTAATTCGTTCCTGGAACTGGCGTTTTTGGTCGGCAGATAGTTTTTCAAGCAGATTTTGGATCGGAGCAGCGAGATCTATGAGGCTGTTGTGGTAGTCGGCGGCTGACGGATAGACGACTTCTGCAGTCATCTCCTCCTCGGCCACACACGACAGACCCGCCTTTTGAGCCAGTCCTGCGAGATCCCCGGGCTTCGCGAGGCGGAAGATGCCCGGTGCGTCGGGATCCGGCGGAGGCAGGTCGATGTATTGCTTGATCGTATCCAACGGGATGCGGATATACGGGTTTTTGTCGGGGGTTGACCATACAGCCGCGGTCAGATAGCCGCCACCCTTCAGCACACGCGTGAGTTCTTCGAGGCCCTTGGAAACGTCCGGAAGGAACATCAGACAGAATCGCGTTATCACGGCGTTGAACCGGCCGCTCTCGAAGGGGAGCTTCGACGCGTCGCCCGTCTGGAAATCGATGTTGGATAGTCCGAGTTTCGTTGCCTTGCGGCCGGCCACGGCCAACATTCTTTCAGCCAGATCGATGCCCACCACATGCCCGTCCGGCCCCACAACCTGGGCGGCCAATAGCGCGGGATAGCCGGTACCTGAGCCGAGATCCAACACGCGGTGCCCCCTTCGCAGTCTTGCGTCCGCCACAAGCCTGTGGTTGAGAAAGGTCATATTTCGATCGAAAAACTCATCCCATCGTTCCCATCCCGACGCAACGCGGTTCCAATCCTGTCGTTGGGTCTCGATCATCTGTTCCGGTGTGAGTTGCGGCATCGTGGTCTCCTCTTGACTCGCTCAGCTGTCGCCGAGCAGCATCAGGTGTTCGCTGTCCAGACTCGCGACCGGCGCATCGGCTGCAAAGATCGGCTGACCGACCAGCAGGGCTGCGAAAGCGAGTCCTGATACAGCACGGTAGTACATCGTCACTCTCCTTCCTAAGAATTCGAAAAAGTTCAGTCAAGCATGGCAGGATCATCCAGATCAAATCTTCATGCCATCGGTACGACGGATATCAGAGATAAGATAAGTCTTGTAGAGCCAAAACGTCGATCCAACAGCGTCGCCAAGTTCTGCTTGGGATCCAGTCGGAAAGGGAGACCTCGAAGACAAGGAGGAAGAGGTTCTTTACCGGAGAAGATCGGGAGGATCCCCCGATGGGCTGATTCTCAATGGAGGATTATCGCCGTCCTTTTCCAGGCGCTTTAGCACCTCTTCTGCCACAAGGTGATGCCCATTGATATGGTAGTGGGCATGGCGCCGAAAGGGAAAAAGGGAGAGTGGATCGGGGTGGGATGCGAAGGCTTGATGGATATCAACGATCGGAACTCCCGATTCCCCGACGATCTGCAGAACTGCCGCACGATCTTGACTCGCCAGATCAGGACTTCGATAGCGCGCCCACGTGGGCAGATAGACAAAATACAGCCGACCGCCCCATGCAGCGACAGAGGCCCGGGCCTCGCCAAGAATAGTCCGGAATAGTTACGGTTGCCGGAAAACGCGATCGAATCACCGAGACAAAACTGTTTTCTGTCGGGACACACGCACCGTGGGTAAACGAGTCGCCGAGGGCCACAACTTGTACGGGGTCTTGCTGCCAGAGGCCAGGAGGATTATGAAATCCATGCTCGTCACTGTCATAGATGATGTACTCTCCGTTCTCATTGCACAATACCGTCGTCACATGAGAAATACTCGCCAATGGAAGAAATTACTCCTGTCCTGATTTGAAAAGGGCCCTGACGCTCCCATGTCCGTCTGCCTGCATGAGCACGGATAAAAAACTGTGTGGAAATGCGTGGACCCCTTGGCTTCTCAGGTCTTGAACCACTTGCAACCTGGTCCTTGAATCAAAGGACGCGTTCACTGCTTTCTGTTCCTTGATACGATCGATGGCGATCCCTGTCGTGACATCCTCAGGAAAATTCAGCCAATCCCACGCGCTGAAACGGCTGGGGGTAAAGAGGACCTGCCCTACCAGCGCTTCTGCGCCATAGAGTCCAACAGCGGTTGAGAGCAGTAACAATGCCACGTTGCCTTTTATCGAGACAGAAAGACGCAGGGCTGAAAAGAATATGGCTGCAACCAGCAGCAAACTGAGATAGTGCAATGTCCAGCCATGACGGCTGATGTTGAAGAGGAGGAACAAGAGACTGGAACATCCTGCCGTTATCAGAATGGCATCTGCCAGCTTGCCCGCGCTACGCATCTACAGCCTCGTCACACGAAACAGTAGATTCAGGACGCTATCAAGGTAGATCATGTGGACCTTTGCTGATTCGGTATCAAGTCTAAACAAAAGCGTATCGAACGGACAAGTCATGGGTCCATGGTGGTTCGGATATTCCACGAGCTGATGCGCGCGAACAATGTGATTGTACGTTGATCAATAACGGAAACCGAAAGCTTGGACAAGTCAAAAATTACCGGACATGCCACCGGGGTACGTATTTGCTGAAGAGCAGATGATCATCAGCAGGCGGGGCTTCGGCCCGAGTTGGACGTTTCTATCTGGCGGGCTTGGATCTTTACCGCAGCCCTCAGCCCGTATTATTCATGAAGGCTTCTACTCCAACCGCGCATACGCCGCTGCGACAAGCCTGGCCGCGTAGATCCAGCGGCCAGGGGGCGGGCTCGCCGCTCACAATGGTTTTCAAGATACTGGGTGCTCACCGGGACACGGCTGCCTCACCGTCTCGGCGGCGTCCGCAAACGGTCCAAGACACTGCCGGCTCACCGACTCGCCGGCGCGCACAAACGTGGCGCTCTTTCTTCATCGCGCCGTGCGCCTCGTTATTCTTCGCGCCGCGGACCTCATGAATAATGCGGGCTAGCAACGGCCACGGCAATGACGGAAAGATCGTCCTCCGAAATATCGCGGTCCGAAATAGCGTGGACCGAAAAACACGCGCGGGCCAAAATACGGCCGGTAGAAATAAGAGGAGCCGTAGTACCATGGACTGCCGAGGTACAAACCCACCCCGGCCGGAGGATAGGAGTAAAATTGGATCGGAGGAGCCGCGACAGCGGCACGGGACGTTTCGGAGAGCTCCCGTTGCAGATCGGCAGTTGCGGCACTTTGGTGGTCAGCCTGTTCCCTTAATTGGTTGACCGACCCCTGTTGTGATTTCAGTTCCCCTTCGAGTTTCGAGATTGTTTCGCGCTGAACCTCGATGAACGCTTGGAGACATCGCGTGTGAGCATCACCGTTGTAACCCGAGCATTCCCAAGGTCCGGCTGATTCGTCGGCCAGAACGATTCCGCCCGAGCAGCTGCAGATAACAATCACCGCCGTGAAGACGGCTGAGCGGCTACGCCTCAAAAGAGAAGATGGCATTTGACTGAGTAGAGCCATAACTCCCTCCTCGCCGGTGTTTCCCTATGCATACCCTACCATGAGAACCGACGGGGATTCCTGGACACTTTTCTCATATAGAAAACGCTTTTGTCCATGACAGGTTGACCGGTATCTATTGGTTGGAATCGACTTGCGTTTAGCGACCGACAGCGATACAAGAGAAGCGCGATACGGGTTTATGGGAGGTGACCTATGCCAGACCAAAAAATTATCGCGGTGGTCGGGGCGACAGGAATGCAAGGGGGCGGCTTGGTTCGCGCCCTCGCGAACGAGCCGAATGGCGCATTCAAGGCTCGCGCCTTGACGCGAAACGTGACCTCAGCCAAAGCCAAAACCTTGGCCAGCTTGGGAGTTGAGATGGTGACTGCCGACCTCGATGATCTCGCAGGGCTGCAGCGAGCGTTCGCCGGAGCCTACGGAGCCTTTTGCGTGACAAACTTCTGGGAGCATCTCTCTCCCGAGAAAGAACTGGCGCAGGCCACCAATCTTGCAGAAGCGTCAAAGCGTGCCGGCTTGCAACACGTCATCTGGTCGACATTGGAAGATACGAGGCGCTGGGTACCGTTGAGCGATAACAGGATGCCGACACTGATGGCCAAATATAAGGTCCCGCACTTCGATGCGAAGGGCGAGGCCGACCGACGCTTTGCCGATCTTGGCGTGCCCACCACCTTTTTGCTTACGTCTCTTTATTGGGACAATCTGATCTATTTTGGAATGGGGCCGAAGAAGGGGCCAGATGGAAAACTGGCCATTGCGTTTCCAATGGGCGACAAGAAACTTCCCGGTATCGCGGCCGAGGATATCGGCAGGTGTGCGCTCGGGATCTTCAAAAGGGAACGGGAACTTATCGGAAAGACTGTCGGGATCGCCGGCGAACATCTCACTTGCACGCAGATGGCCATGGCACTGAGCCAGGCATTGGGGCAAGAGGTGCACTATCATGCCGTCACGCCGGAGACGTATCGTGCGTTCGGGTTTCCCGGTGCGGACGATCTGGGCAATATGTTTCAGTTCAAGCGCGACTTCAATGACATCTTTTGCGGAGCGCGCGATCCGGCCGTCGCCCGATCCCTGCATCCGTCATTGCAAACCTTCCAAACCTGGCTGGCAGAGAATAAAGACAGGATTCCCTTGTCCTAATCAACGATTGACCGGCTTAGCGCGACAGGCGGTTCCAACGACCTGACGCCCGGTCAAGGCCCGCCCTCTGCCACGAGTCATCGAAGAGAGTCGGTCACGAATGTGCATCCTCCGATCAGGCGAGGCGCTCCTGCAGCCAAGATATGTTCTGTGAAACGGAGATTGCACGTGACATCGGCCCCCGCTACAATCTGCTGATTTCAAACGCATACCCCTCGATGATGACGGGCCCCTTCCGTGTGTGCTGATCCCACGACCTGCGCATGATCCTTTGGTTTGTCATCCTGTACCTGCTGGTATCGGTCGGCATCGGTTTGTACGCAGCGAGACGCGTCCATTCGACGATTTTGCCGTCGCCGGGAGGATCCTTCCGCTGCCGGTGGTGACGGCGACGGTGTTCGCGACCTGGTTCGGCGCAGAAACGGTGCTGGAGATCCCCGCGACCTTTGTCAAGGAAGGCCTGCGGGGTGTGGTCGCCGACCCGTTCGGTTCCAGCCTCTGCCTGATTCTGGCGGGACTGTTTTTCGCACGCCGGCTCTATCGCATGAACGTGTTGACCATCGGGGACTATTACCGGATCCGCTACAATCGCGCGGTCGAGGTGCTGTGCACCTCTGCATCGTGGCGTCGTATCTCGGCTGGGTGTCCGCACAAATCAAGGCGCTCGGGCTGATCTTTCATGTCGTCACCGATGGAGCGGTGGCGCAACCTTTCGGGATGGTCGTCGGCGCCGCCATCGTCCTGACCTATACGACCTTCGGCGGCATGTTTTCCGTGGCCATTCTTGACTTCGTCCAAATCACCGTGATCATGGGCGGGATGCTCTATATCGGATCGGTGATCAGCGGACTGACCGGTGGAGTGGCCGCCGTAGTGACTCATGCCGCTGCGGCGGGCAAGCTCGCCTTCTTTCCATCGACCGGGATCACGGCGTGGATTCCTTTTGTCGGCGCATGGATGACCATGATGTTGGGATCCATTCCGCAACAGGATGTGTTTCAACGGATCACCTCTGCAAAAGATGAACGCACTGCGGTACGTGGATCGGTACTGGGCGGAAGTTTGTATTTCCTCTTCGCATTCGTCCCCATGTTTCTTGCCTATTCCGCCACGCTGGTCGACCCCGACCGGTTCGGCGCGCTCCTGGCAAGAGACTCGCAGCTGGTCCTGCCCACCTTGATCCTGCAACACACACCGCCGGCCGCACAGGTGATTTGTTTTGGCGCGGTGCTCTCAGCTATCATGAGTTGCGCGAGCGCGACGTTGCTGGCGCCGTCGGTCGCGTTCAGCGAGAACATTGTGAAAGGAATGGTTCCCGGTATGAGCGACCGGGCCATCCTGCAGACCATGCGAACGGTGCTCGTGTGTTTTACCGCCGTGGTCTTAGCCTTCGCGCTGAGCTCCGATGCCACCATCTTCAAAATGGTGGAGAGTGCCTATAAGATCACGTTGGTGGCGGCCTTTATCCCATTGGTCGCCGGACTCTACTGGTCCCGGGCCACGAGTCTAGGCGCGCTTTTGTCCATCGGATCCGGTCTCTCGACGTGGATTGCTCTGGAGCTGTTTGGTCACAGCGCCGTCTGGCCTCCGCAACTGGTGGGGTTTTTGATCGCTGCCGCCGGGATGATTCTCGGATCGCTGCTCACGCCGGGGCATGAGCCGAATGTCACACCTGATCGTGAATCTCTGTCTGCCTGAGTTATCTCGCCGGTTGAGGAATGACCTGGAACAAGCTTGGGGGGTTCCATCAAGATGACACTATGGATCAACCAACCGGGAGGATGTGATGCCGGGTCGATTCGTGACACTATTCATGGTTCTGTGTGTGTGCATGAGTGCACCGGCTCTCGGCCATGCATCTTCTCAGCTTCTCACTCCTGACATACCCGTCGGGGCAGATACACCGGGACCTGCATTGAAATATGAGACGGATAAACGGGTCTACCGTCAGGGAGATGTGGTCAGGATTACCGTCACCAATGTCTCTGATGTGCCCACTCCGATTGTCAACAGGCCTGTGGTCGATGGAGGATTCGCAGTCCTGGAAATCAAGACTGAAGAAGGCCAGTGGAAGCCGGTTGAATTGGTTGCGACGCCCGATGTGCATACCTTCCGCTCGCTAGGGCCGGGTGAACACTACGAGTATGTCTGGCAGACGAGAGAGGCTCGTGGTGACGTAGCGGCTCGGCCCGGCACATACCGTATTGGCTTTGGACGGCCGTTTTATACCCATCCGTTCGAGATCGTCGACAAATAGCCTGCACGTCCCCCCTTCTCAGCCCAGCCGACTCAGCGATTCGCTCGGACAACTCCGATCTGGGTTTTGCCTTCTCGTTCACTTCAGTTTCCCTTCAGAATCTTCACCCAGCACCCTGTAACCTTTCTGCGGTCTCCTGCGACTAGAAGTGTAGATGGAATGATTGTGCCGGTGGTCGCCGGCAAGCAGTTCTTATTCACACAGGGAGGTTCACATGATTGCGACACGCATGATGACACTCGTAGCTGCGGCAGGACTGCTCGTCGTGCTCGGCGCCGGTCCCGCCTGGGCGGACGGAGGAAGAGGGTGTGGAGGAGGCCATTTCTTCGGAACCGGCCATGGCATGCATGGTCATGGGGGAACGACCCATCGCCCCTTCCACTTGTTGCAGCACAAGCAGGATCTGGGTCTCACGGATGAGCAGGTGACGAAGTTGAAGGGTCTCTCGCTCGATCAGGATCGTGCAAGGATTAAAGCGCATGCCGATGTGATGATCGCCGCACGCGAGCTACGTTCCCTCGTCTCCGATGATAAAGCAGAGCTGTCCGTGATCGAAGCCAAGGTCAATGAACAGGAAGCTTTGGAAGCCAAGCTGCGCATGATTGGAATCAAGGGCAAGCGGGATCTCTACGCGGTGCTGACCCAGGAACAACGTGACAAATACAAGATGCTTCGAGAGCAGAGGCGTCATGGGTATGGGTCACGCATGATGAAAGCCGATTCAGGCGATTGGATCGGTGGCCGTGCGCAAGCTGAAGCGAGCGTTCCGCCGCAACAGGAAGACGTCATGTCACACGACGGCGCCCAATCGAGCTAGAGGGTCGGTGCATGGCATGCCGGTGCATAGGGGGGGTTCAGGGTCGGGATGGGGTATGATGCGGGCGGCAGGCCGCTTCCGGGCGGCCTGTTCTCATCGGAGCGCGACCGCTGGTGTCGGGTGACCTGCAGATCATCAATCGGGTGCTCCAGGGGGAGGTCGAATGCTTTGCCGAATTGATCGACCGGTATCACCAGCATGTGACGAGAATCGTGAACCGGCACGTGCCGTCGGACCATGTCGCAGAGGTCGCCCATGACGTATTTGTCCGGGCCTTCAGCGGTCTGGCCGGATTCTCAACGGGAGTTCCGTTCGAACATTGGCTATCCGGTATCGCCGTCCGCACCTGTTATGACTTCTGGCGGGCGAGAAGCCGGGAGGACATGCCGGTCAGTGCGTTCACCGCTCAGCATGAAGCGTGGATCGATCAGGTACTGGCCGATGCATCCGATGCACGCTTCCAGGAACAGGTCGGGCGACAGGAGACGACGGACATTCTGCGGCGGGCGTTACAGCGCCTGTCACCGGAGAATCGGCTCGTGTTGACCCTGGTGCATCTTGAAGGGCATTCCGTCCGTGAAGCCGCTCAACTTCTTGGCTGGAGCGTGGTGAACGTCAAAGTACGAGCGCATCGGGCACGGCACGCGCTTCGTCGACTCTTGCGTGAGAAGGGAGACTCCATATCATGAAGTATGGCGACGACGACCTCAATAAACTCGAACGTCTCTTGGCGCATGCGCATCGCGCCCGACCGGAACCTCGGCTCGACGCGGCCTGGTCTCTGGGGGTCATGCGAGACATCCGCAGAGAGGCGGCGGGCGCTTCACACGAACGATCGGCGTGGATCGAGCGGCACGTCTGGCGTACCGCGGCGGTGGCAGCCATGTTTGCCGTGATTTTTGCGGGCTCCGCGTTGTTGTACACAGATGTGGCGAGCGGTGATCTCACCGCGGTGCTGGCCGAGGGGTTGGATCCCGCTCCCACGCTGATGGAATAGGGTTCGACAGGAAGGAGAGGCGGTCATGACACGAGAAAGGCTGTGGATCGGACTCATCGTTCTGTTCCTGGCCGGTACGTTGACCGGCGTCGTCGGCACGATGCTCTACTGCCGCTACGAACAGGAACACCGGTGGGAACATGGTCCGGGGGCGCAGCAGGAGCGTGTCACGAAGAAGCTGGCTCATGAGCTGTCGCTCACCTCATCGCAGCGAGACGCCATCAAGCCAATCGTCGCCCGCGCGCATCTTGAATTGCTCATGTTGCGTGTCCGGCACCAGCCTGAGGTCGAACAGATTCTCACGGAGGGAATGAAGAACATGAAGAGCACGTTGTCGCCGGAGCAGCAGGGCAAGTTGGACGCACTCTACGCACGGCTCCAGCGTCGCTGGTCCATGTCCCGAGATTTCTTGCGGGATGTCGAGGGGGAGCGGAAATAGATGGATTCACTCTTTCTGAATCGAGCTTGAGTTCCCGATGAGGGTGACCCATGATGGTGATGTTGGGAGGCAGCACGGGAAGATGACGATACCGCGAGATGCAGGGAAGGATCACATGCCGGAGTCGGTCAAGTTTGCACGTTTGGTGAAGCGATCTCTGGTCGTCCTCTTGGTTGCCAGCCTGCTGGCGATCGGGACCTACGCCGTGGTGTCGAAATCCGGAGAGGAACAGTCCCGAGCCGCCGGACGGAGCGGCAACGCGAAGGTCGTGCCCGTGGTGACCGCCGCCGCAAAATCCGGCGATATCGGTATCTATCTCAACGGACTCGGCTCCGTCATCCCGTTCAACACCGTGACCGTGCGAAGCCGCGTGGATGGACAACTGATGCAAGTGCTCTTCAAAGAAGGGCAGCTTGTGCGCAAAGGCGATCTGCTGGCCCAGATCGATCCGCGGCCGTTTGAAGTGCAACTGACCCAGGCGGAAGGACAGATGACGCGGGACCTCGCCGCGCTCAAGAACGCGCAACTCGACTATGAACGATACCGTGGACTCGTCAAACAGGGATTTGTTCCCAAGCAACAGCTGGACACGCAAGAGGCGTTGGTCCGCCAAAGCGAAGGGATCGTCAAGGCCGATCAGGGGCAGATCGACAATGTGAAGCTGCAGCTGACGTACTGCCGCATCACGGCGCCCATCGACGGACGCGTCGGTTTGCGTCTCGTCGATCCCGGCAACATGGTCCGGTCGTCCGATCCCAGCGGCCTCCTCGTGATCACGCAACTCCAGCCCATCACGGTCGTCTTTACCATCCCCGAGGATAGCCTGCCGGCCGTGATGGACAAGCTGAAAAGCGGAGATCGGCTGCAAGTCGAGGCATTCGATCGGGAGCACAAACGGATGCTCGCAACCGGGTCCCTTCTGACGGTGGACAATCAGATAGATCCCAGTACGGGCACCGTGCGGCTCAAGGCGGTGTTCCCGAACGATGATAATGCGCTCTTTCCGAATCAGTTCGTGAATGCGCAGCTCCTTCTGGACACGAAGCGCGGGACGACGATTATTCCATCGGCAGCGATTCAGCGAGGCCCGCAAGGCACATTTGTCTATGTCGTGAAGGAAGATCGGACGGTGGGCGTGCGGCCGGTGAGCGTAGGGGTCGTGCATGCCGAAGACTCCTCCATTGAAACCGGCCTGTCTCCCGACGAACTGGTCGTGGTAGACGGCACCGAGAAATTGCGCGACGGCACACAAGTCGAAGTCCGTACGTCCGGCGGTCCCCCCTCGCGACGACCGGAGGGGACCGGCCCTGATCCAGCTCCGCCTCAGAAGGACAAGCAGACGTGAACCCCTCGCGGCTGTTTATTCTCCGGCCCGTCGCCACTGCGCTGACGATGGTGGCCCTGCTGCTTGCCGGCAGCATTGCCTATCGAGAGTTGCCGGTGTCCGCACTGCCGCAAGTCGATTATCCGACCATACAGGTGACCGCCTTGTATCCCGGGGCCGGTCCCGAGGTGATGGCCTCCTCCGTGACGGCGCCGCTCGAGCGGCAATTGGGACAGATGCCCGGCCTGAATCAAATGACCTCGACCAGTTCAGGCGGCAGCACCATCATCACCTTGCAGTTCAGCCTGGACTTGAATCTGGACGTCGCGGAACAACAAGTGCAGGCCGGAATCAACGCCGCTTCGACGTTCCTCCCGCGCGATCTGCCGACTCCTCCCATCTATAGCAAGGTGAATCCGGCGGACGCGCCGATTCTGACGCTGGCATTGACGTCGGAGACCTTGCCCCTCCCGCAGGTAGAAGATCTGGCCGAGACGCGGTTTGCGCAGAAAATTTCTCAACTATCGGGCGTGGGTCTCGTGAGCATTGGAGGCGGGAAGCGGCCCGCGGTACGCATTCAGGCGAATCCCAGGGCCCTCTCCGCATATGGATTGACGATGGAGGACCTGCGGATGGCCATCGCGGCGGCGAATGTCAACCAGGCCAAGGGCGCCTTTGACGGGCCGCGACGGGCGTCGATCATCAACGCGACGGACCAACTGTTGTCCAGTCGTGACTACCGGCCGCTCATCGTCTCGTATCGCAATGGCGCGCCCGTTCACCTGTCCGAAGTGGCCGATGTGATCGATGACGTGGAGAACGTCAAGCAGGCGGCGTGGATGGATGAGGTGCCGGCGGTGATCGTCAACATCCAACGCCAGCCTGGTGCGAATGTCATCGAGGTGGTGGATCGCGTGAAGAAGCTCCTGCCGCAACTACAAGGCGCCTTGCCGCCCTCCGTCCGCGTGACGGTGTTGACCGACCGCACGACGTCCATTCGCGCGTCAATTCGTGACGTGCAGTTCGAACTGATGCTCGCGGTGGCATTGGTGATCATGGTGATCTTTCTGTTTCTGCGGACGCTGTCCGCGACCATCATCCCTGCCGCCGCGGTGCCGTTGTCCCTCGTCGGGACGTTCGGCGCCATGTATCTGATGGAGTTCAGCCTCAACAATCTGACGTTGATGGCCCTGACGATCTCGACTGGGTTCGTCGTGGATGACGCCATCGTGATGATCGAGAACATCGCCCGGTATATCGAGAAGGGCGACTCGCCTCTGCAAGCCGCGCTCAAAGGCTCGCAGCAGATCGCGTTCACCATCCTGTCCCTGACCATCTCACTGATCGCCGTGCTCATCCCCTTGCTGTTCATGGGGGATGTCGTCGGTCGGCTGTTCCGGGAGTTCGCCGTGACGCTCAGCATCACGATCCTGATTTCGGCCGTGGTCTCTTTGACCTTGACGCCGATGATGTGCGCGCGGCTGCTCCGGCATGTCCCCGTGGCCGAACAGGGGGCGTTCTACCGGGCCACCCAGCGCCTGTTCGACCGCACCATCGCCGCGTACGGCAGAACGTTGAAATGGGTGCTGAATCACCAGGGTGGGACGCTCGCGGTGGCCGTGGCGACCATCGCGTTCACCGTGCTGTTGTACATCGTAATTCCTAAAGGATTCTTCCCGATACAGGATACTGGCATTATCCTGGGGATTTCCGAGGCCGCGCAATCGATTTCATTTTCGGCCATGGCCGAACGGCAACAGGCGCTGGCCGGCGTGATTCTCAAAGATCCGGCGGTCGCCGGCTTGTCGTCCTTCATCGGAGTCGACGGCACAAATACCACGCTCAACAGCGGCAGGATGCAGATCAATCTCAAGCCGCTGCGAGAGCGGGGAGTCGGTGTGCGAGCCGTCATCGAACGGTTGCAGGCCCGGCTTGGACAGACCGACGAGATGACCCTCTACATGCAACCGGTGCAGGATCTGACGGTGGAAGACCGCGTGAGCCGCACGCAATATCAATACACGCTGGAGGATGCGGATCTGGACGAGTTGAACCGGTGGGCACCCAGGCTGGTGGAGACGCTGCAGACTCTCCCCGAGTTGCGCGACGTCAGCAGCGACCAGCAGGATCGCGGGCTCGCGTCGATGCTGGTCATCGATCGCAATACGGCGTCGCGGTTGGGCATCAGCCCGCAGTTGATCACGGACACGTTGTATGACGCCTTCGGCCAGCGCCAGGTGTCGACGATGTTCACGCAACTTAATCAGTACCGGGTGATCCTCGAAGTCATGCCGGAATTTCAGAAAAGCCCCGAGGCGCTGCAGTTTCTCGACGTGCGCTCGGCCGGCGGTGGACAGGTTCCTTTGAATGTGTTTACGCAGGTGAGCGAGACCAACGCGCCGCTGGTCATCAGCCGCCAGGGGCAGTTCCCGGCCGTCACCCTCTCCTTCAATCTGGCGCCGGGCAATTCGTTGGGCGATGCCGTTCTGGCGATCGAGCGAGCCACCGAGCGCATCGGTCTTCCGGCGAGCATTCGCGGCAGCTTCCAGGGAACGGCGCAGGCCTTCCAGGCATCATTGGGGAACGAACCGCTGCTCATACTGGCCGCTCTCGTGACGGTCTACATCGTCCTTGGCGTCTTGTATGAAAGTTACATCCATCCCCTGACGATCCTTTCGACCCTTCCTTCCGCCGGGGTGGGCGCGCTGCTCGCGTTGATGCTCTGTCGAGCCGAATTCAGCGTCATCGCCTTGATCGGCATTATTCTCTTGATCGGGATCGTGAAAAAGAATGCCATCATGATGATCGACTTTGCGTTGGAGGCCGAACGGAAGGAGGGCAAATCGCCGCTCGATGCGATCTATGAAGCCTGTCTGCTGCGCTTCCGTCCGATCATGATGACGACCATGGCCGCGCTGTTGGGTGCCTTGCCGCTCGCGATGGGGACCGGCGTCGGGTCGGAATTACGTCGCCCGCTGGGAATCGCCATCGTGGGGGGGCTTATCGTGAGCCAAGTCCTGACCCTCTATACGACGCCGGTGGTCTATCTCGCGTTCGACCGGCTGGCACGCCGAGTGGCCGCTGGCCCGTCCGCTGTGGCAAATCCCGAGGTCCTGACGACGGATCCCATATGAATGTGTCGGTAGTGTTCATTCAGCGGCCCGTGGCCACGACTCTGTTGACCATCGGGATCACGCTCGTCGGGGTGATTGCGTTCCAGTTTCTGCCCGTCGCCTCGCTCCCGCAAATCGAATTTCCCACGATCAGCGTCTCCGCCAGTTTGCCGGGAGCCAGCCCGGAAACCATGGCGAGCTCCGTCGCGGCTCCGCTCGAACGCCAGTTCGCGCGCATCGCGGGCGTGACCGAGATGACGAGTTCGAGCACGCTCGGCTCCAGCAGCGTCGTCTTGCAATTTGAACTGAGCCGGAATATCGATGGGGCGGCGCGCGATGTCCAGGCCGCCATCAGCGCGGCGCGCGCCGATCTGCCGGCGGCTCTGCCCATCAATCCTACCTATCGAAAAGTCAATCCGGCCGATGCGCCGATCATCATTCTGGCGCTGATGTCCGAGATTGTCGGGCGGGGACAAATGTACGATGCCGCCTCGAGCATTCTGCAACAGAAACTCTCGCAGGTCGAGGGCGTCGGCCAGGTGACCGTAGGCGGGGGTTCGCTGCCGGCCGTGCGGGTGGATCTGAACCCCACCGCCCTGAATAAATACAACATCGGCCTTGGAGACGTGCGGCGGATGCTCGCCGAGACGAACGTCAACCGCCCCAAAGGACAGCTCACGAACGACACTCGCACGTGGGAGATCCACACCAACGACCAGCTCCAAACCGCCGACGCCTATATGCCTCTGATCGTCGCGTATCGGGCTGGTCGTGCGGTGCGTCTGGAAGACGTGGCGAACGTGACCAATTCGGTCGAGGACATCCGCACGACCGGGCTGGCGAATGGGAAACCGGCCGTCCTCGTCATCATCTACCGGCAACCCGGGGCCAATATCATCGAGACGGTGGATCGTGTTCGCTCCCTCCTTCCCCAATTGGAGGCGTCCATTCCCGGGGCCATTTCCCTTTCGGTCGTCATGGATCGCACGCCGGTCATTCGCGCGTCCCTGCATGATGTCGAACGGACGCTCGCCATCTCGGTCATCCTCGTGATTCTGGTGGTGTTCGTCTTCATCCGTGACGTGCGCGCGACCTTGATTCCGAGCGTGGCCGTCCCGGTCTCGCTGATCAGCACCTTCGCAGTCATGTATCTGTTCGACTACAGTTTGGACAATCTCTCCCTGATGGCGCTGACGATCGCGACCGGATTCGTCGTGGACGATGCCATTGTCGTGCTGGAGAACATCAGCCGTTACCGGGAGCAGGGCATGCCGCCTCTGCAGGCCGCCTTGCGCGGGGCCAGGGAAATTACGTTCACCGTCGTGTCGATGACCATTTCTTTGGTGGCCGTGTTCATTCCCATCCTCCTGTTGGGCGGCATGATCGGGCGCTTGTTTCGTGAATTTGCCGTGACCCTGTCGGTGGCCATCCTCATCTCGCTGGTGGTGTCGCTGACGACGACGCCGATGATGTGCGCCCGATTGCTGAAGCCCGAACGACGCGTCGCCCACGGCCGGTGGTATCGAGCCAGTGAACGGGTGTTCGAAAGCACGCGGTCCTCCTATGCATCGAGCCTGGGATGGGTCTTGCGGCATCCCCGCATCATGCTGATCGTCACGCTGGCGACGATGGGGCTCAGCATCTATCTGTACGTGATCATTCCGAAAGGATTTTTTCCGCAGCAGGATACGGGTCGCATGTTCGGCCATATTCAGGCCGCACAGGATATTTCGTTTCAGGCCATGCGGCAGAAGTTGACCGAGGTCGTGGACATCATCATGAGCGACCCGGCGGTAGACAGCACCACAGGCTTCGGCGGCGGCGGCAGCGGCACCACGAATTCCGGCCGCATGTTCATCGCGCTCAAGCCTCGCGCAGAGCGCGGGCTCACGGTCGATCAGGTCATCGCGCGCTTGCGCGACAAGCTCGCGAAAGTGCCGGGAGCGCCGACGTATCTGCAAGCAATCCAGGACCTTCGAATCGGCGGACGATCCAGCAGCGCGCAGTATCAGTACACGTTGCAGAGCGTGGAACTTGCCGAACTGAACACATGGGTGCCGGAAGTCGAGCGACAATTGCGCACCCTGCCCGAGCTCGTCGACGTCAACAGCGATCAATTGGACAAGGGCCAGCAATCTCTGGTCGTGTTTGATCGGAGCACGGCCTCCCGGCTGGGGCTCAGCCCGCAGATGATCGACGATGCGCTGTACGATGCCTTTGGTCAACGGCAGGTGTCGATCATGTATACGCCGCTCAATCAATATCATGTCGTCATGGGGGTCGCGCCTCAGTACTGGCAGAATCCCTCCGCCTTGCACGATATTTACGTTCGCTCTCTGCTGGGGGCTCAGGTGCCCCTCAGTGCCGTCACACGATATGAGCCGGCCTCGACGCTGTTGGCCGTCAATCACCAAGGGCAATTTCCAGCCGTCACCTTCTCGTTCAATATGGCCCCGGACGTGTCGCTGGGGCAGGCCTTGGCGGCGATCGAGGGGGTGCTCCAGAAAATCGGGTTGCCGGGGGAGATCAGAGGGAGTTTTCAGGGAACCGCGCGCGCCTTTCAATCGTCGTTGGGGGGCGCCCCCTTTCTGATACTCGCGGCGCTGATGACGGTATATATCGTGCTCGGAATTCTGTACGAAAGTTACGTGCACCCGCTCACGATCCTTTCGACTCTTCCTTCCGCCGGGGTGGGCGCGTTGCTCGCCCTGTTGCTGTTCAAGACGGAATTGAGCCTGATCGCCCTGATCGGGATCGTGCTGCTGATCGGGATCGTGAAGAAGAATGCCATCATGATGATCGACTTCGCCCTGGAGGCTGAACGGAAGGAGGGCAAAGGGCCGGCGGACGCAATCTATGAAGCCTGCCTGCTGCGCTTCCGGCCGATCATGATGACGACGATGGCTGCATTGTTAGGCGCCATGCCGCTCGCGCTGGGGACGGGCGTCGGCTCGGAGCTGCGACGCCCCCTGGGTATTGCGATCGTCGGCGGTTTACTGGTCAGTCAGGTCCTCACCCTTTACACCACGCCCGTTGTATACCTCTATCTGGACCGCCTACGCTGGTGGTTTCTCCGCCACCGAGCCAGGGCGGTTCAACCGACGACATAACCGGTGACTCGTTCGCCTGGCACTCATGATCCCGGTGAATCCGGCGATCCGTGCCCCTGAAGGGCGCACTCGTAATCCCTTCGGTAATAGGGCGGACCGACAGCCGAACTTGCGCTTGCCACTTCCCCTCGTACGGGCGTAAAATCATCTCCTTCCAATCTGACGGAGGTGTTATGACAATGGTAACTCAGCCCCCGAGACGTCGATTATCTCTTGATCGCAATATCGAGCGCCTCCGGGAACAACTCGACCAATTGGCTTCGTATCTAGGCAAGCGCAAAATCACCCGCAGCCTGGAAGAGTTCGATTTGGAAACCGAACGCTTGATCAGCGATATCCTGGGCGAGAGCTCCGAATTGCTGGACGCGTACGAGTACGCCCAGATGGGAGAAGCAGCCGGCCTGGTCAATATGACGGACGAGGCTCCTGAGAGCACCGGATTGGATGGGGAGCGTCAACGGCTCCTGCAACGAAGCCGGGTCCTGGAAAGTTGCATTGCCGAGGTGGAGGCGCGTCGCGCCGCCGGGACCAAAGGCGTGAAGGAAAACTCGACGGCGCTGATCGGCCCGCAAGTGGCCGAGCACTTGTCCCCTGATATCCGGAGCGTTCTGGATACTGCGAGCCTCCGTGAAGCCGGGCAACAGATGGAGCATTGGAGGACCGGTTCGCTGCTGGTGACGAATACCCAGTCGTACGTGGGATTCATCACCGACTCGATCTTGGCGCGCGAGGTGGTGGCCAAAGGGCTCGATTCCCACACCACGGCCGTGAAGTCCTGCATGCGACCCCTGGTGTCCATCGAGGGTGATCGCCCTATTATTGACGCCGTCCGTATGATGAAGGAACATGCCACCCGTCATTTGGGAGTGACACAGGATGGCGGCCTGATCGGCGTGATTTCCGTCTCGAATATTCTGCGCTACTACTCGGGCGTCGCATAGGACGTCCAACCATATCAGTCTTTGATCCCAAGGAGGTGACTGATGGGTCCCACGAAGGCGGTGATCAAAGGGAACACTCTCCACGAGGCGGTAAGCGGAAAGCTGATCAAGGATGGATTCGCGAATCCGAGAGACATCGAGGACTACGTCAACCACCACTACATGGTCCTGCCCACCCTGGATCGCCAGGGGAGACCGTGGCTCCTCGATGGCAAACCCGTCTATTGCCTGCGCGGCGCGCAATATGAAACCGTGGACGATCAAAAAATCCACCTTGCCCGATGCCCGGATTGTGGAGGCATGGGCGTCAGATCCGACGAATTCGTGGTTGAGTCGGATGTCATCCGCTGCACTGCCTGCGGACATGAATTCGACGCGCGACTGGAGATGATGGAGACGTGAGAGGCGGATGAGGAACGGCGTGCGCCTGGGAGGATGCGGGTCCTGTCGCCGACCAGCCCAGCCGTACTAAGACCCGGCCGCTAAGGCGGCGCGCATAAACCTGGCGCTCCTCACCTGTCGCGCCATGCGCCCCATCCCCCAGTGGCTCCCTTTCGTTGCGCGCGACTGGTCTCCCGGTCGACGCCACCCGCACGAGACGAGAGTTCGAATCATACATTAGGGGCCTGTATGACAGGATCGACTCGCTTCCTCTTTCTCCTCGCCTCCGTAGTCGCACCATCAGTTCATGCTCATAGCTTAGAGCAAGTTCAGGCCGAATTTGCCAGGATGCAGCAAGAACCATCGGAGGCGATTCTCAAATTGACGAAAGCGACGGAGGCATTAAAAGGGACGGCGGAAGGAGAAGCAGCACACGCGGCGCAGCACGATCTCCTGTATCAGGTACAACGGCAAACCAACAAAGAAAAATGTGCCAACCTTCTTGCGAAGGTCCCAGGCTTGGAAAGGAAGATCGAACAGCTTAAGCAAACAGGCAAATCATTTGAAGCAGAAAAGTTGGAAGTGAAGAGAGACGAAATCATTGGGCTTCACGCGGGTGCATTGCAATTTCATCGACTGACTAACACCTTCTTTTTTTGAGGTCGCTGCAGAAGCTTACTTCAAGAAACAGTGTGCCAGCCGCCCATTCCATCCCAGTGATAGTCGATCGCAGGACCAAGCGCCCACTCATCGGGCATTGTCGTCAATCGACTTGTGTTAGACGATCAGCGGTGATGGTAGGCAAATTGTAGGGCCTCGGCAAAGGTCCGGTAGTCGCGGTAGTCGATAGGACCTGAATCCGTCGGGAGCGGTGCACGTTCGAACAGGAAGGTAATCAGGCGACGGTACTGCGTGTACCACCGGCAGGCGGTCTGATACACGGCCTGAAACTCGGGGTGCTGTTGCCATGGTGAGAGGTCCAGTTGATCGTTGACCAGAATTTCGAGCCAGAGGATCCGCCGCCCGCGACTAGTGCGAAGAGCCTCCACGACTGAGTCAGTATCGAGATAGGCGGGAAGCAGTTTGAACGCAGGCTGTAGTGATCGTGATGGGACATTCATGGCGGAAGTCTAGCATAAACGATGCGGATGGGTCCGCATCGTTCGTCAGCCCTGTATTCATCTTCGCGCCGGTAGTTTGAGTATTCTGGTGAGCAGCCAATCCTGCATACGATCTGGAAGCACGGCGGCGAGCAGCGCGCGGACCTTTGCATCCCTCCCGACAAGATAACGGGTTTTTGGAAATCTCGATCTCAACGCGTGGACGACTGCCCGCACAACGATGCCCGGTGCGGGAGCTTTTTGGCTAGCCTGCGTGGCGTGTTCTTTCACACGGGTAAAGGCCTCTTGGTACATCGTCCTCATCTCGGGAGTCCATCCCGCATCCCATGTGTCCACGGTTTTCCTGGTCTTGCCCCGGATCAGTGTCGCGATCGCCCCCGGCTCGATCAGCGCGACGTTGATTCCCCACGGCTGCAACTCGACCCGGAGCGAATCGTTCAATCCTTTCAATGCATGTTTCGAGGCCGAGTAGGGAGCCATGAACGGCATGGCGGCACGGCCGGCCATCGAGCCCATGTTGATGACGCGTCCCCGCGCCTGTCGCAGCAATGGGAGGAACGCCTGCGTGACCGCGATCAGTCCGAAGACATTGACGTCGAATTGCCGGCGCCACTCCGCGAGGGCGAGCGCTTCGACGGGACCGGCGATCCCGATCCCCGCATTGTTCACGAGACCAGCCAAGCCATCCTCACCCCCCATGGCCCTGACGGTATGAACGGCTGCGGCGATGGAGGCGGCGTCCGTGACGTCGAGTCCGATCGGCATCAGGCGGGGGCTGGCCGATGCGGCCAACGTCGTGCCATCAGCCGGATCGCGGACACCGGCAAAGACTCGATAGCCCAGCTTATCCAGTGCAAGCGCACAGGCGGCCCCGATTCCGGTCGAGGCGCCGGTGATGACGACGCTCTTGGATGAGGGGGCTGGCCGCAAGAAAACGAGCATGGCGCGACTCGTGCCGTGGGGTGGGGATCGCGTAATTTTGGCGTACCCTATCATAAGTGGAGAGGAAGCCCAATGCATGAGGGGACGGAGCCGTCATCGGAGCGCCCTTGAACTTTTCCCCCGCGGTGGCTAGCCTAGTGACTTGTGAACGTCCGCCCTTCCATCCACCTCGTATGTCTCACCTGGACAACAGTCTGTCTCATCTGTCTCACTCTCGGATGCGCCACCGAGCAGAATCCGGCGCGGGCGGATGTGCAATCGATCGCGCAGTCTCGTGAGGCGCAGAACGGAGCCAAAGCTTTTCAGAAATTCTTGAGCGCCTCGGACGTCATTATTTCCCAGGACCCTGTCATCCGCGACAGAGTGATGCGGGTGTTCGTTCGCATCGTCCAGGCGGCGAAGGCGTCTTCATCGTATGGCGCGGTGGCGAGCCCGCTGCAGTGGGAACACGTCGTGATCCGCGATGATCTGAAAGTGACGGGGTTTGCATTTCCCGGCGGCAAGATCGGCTTATACACCGGCTTGATCAGCGCGGCGGAAACGGACGATCAACTGGCCGGGGCTATCGGGCATCTGGTGGCGAAGGTGCTCACGCGCCATAGTGCGGAACGCATCAGCCGGAATTTCGTGCGGGCAGCCGGTGAGGGGTCTGGGTTCGGCCTCCGGGTCGAACCGCCGAAAGGGAAAGAGTTGGAAAAATCCTGGCAAACCACGCAGCGCGAGGAAGCAGATTATGTCGGCATGTTGCTGAGCGCGGACGCCGGGTACGATCCTCACGGAAGTCTCGCCTTGTACAAGAGTCTTGAGGGACCAGCAAGTCCGAGGGCCAAAAAACTCGAAGAACACCTTCCTGAGGCGATGGCTCGATATCACGCTCAGCAGAAGGCGACCGCACCGCTCCATTCTAGATAGAAGAGTGGCCGATCCATGGTGGGTTCCCCGCATTGTTGCGGGATTTTCATTGATTTCACGGTCGCGAACACGATGCATCGTACGGGGCATCACGGCATATAACGGCCGGAGGCCATCCGGTAGATTTACTGGGCAGATTTTTCTTGAACAAGGTTTTCATTTGACGTACTCAGAAAGAGAGATGAATAAGAACAGCGATATCACCGGTATTGCCCAGGGCCCGTTACGACGCTTCAGCGCATCCTCGGCGGAGCTGATCAGGAGTTTGGTGAGCGATGCCGATCTTTCCGATGAGGACCGCCTGAGCCTGGAAAATCACCTCTTGAAGCTCCATTTTGCCTATGCGGAGTGGAAGCGGCGGAAGATCGCTTCCGACTCCAGCATTCACCGTGCCTTTCGGTGATCGCGAGAACTGAACGCCGTTCCTGGCGCATGCCGGTTCCCACTAGCCTTCATCAGCCTCCCATGCTCGCCTCAGATTCGTTTTTCCAATAGCCATTCGATTTTGGGCATACAAGCAACCCCCATGTCCGTCGGCGCTTCCCGGTTGTAGCGGCACTCTGCTCTTGCGGAGCCCTGTCGCTCAGCCGCCTGCTTGACGGGGTGGCGCCTGGCTCGAAGCCGGTGCCGACACGTTGCGCCGGCTCATGTTTGAGGATAGGATACAGCCGCCCGCGAAGGCCGCTTTCGCATGCATGCTGGCAAACAATCATGGCGCGGCCATGGGACCGAAAGGAATACTCGCGTGAGAGACATCTGGAAGGTTCCGACCGCCGACATGACGCTGTTCAGCATGGTTGTGAGCACTGCCATCATCGTGGGATGTAGTCCATTGCCACGCAAGTATCTCGGCCAGGCGGAACCGGGCGTGACCTTGACTGCGCTCCGCAATGCTCCGACCCAGTATCAGGGTAAAGTCGTGATTCTCGGCGGCACACTGTTGGCTGAAGAAGAGCGGGATGGCCGCTTCTGGTTGCATGTAAGAAATCGTCCGCTGGATACAGAGTATCGGCCGCACCTGCCGGGGGATCGGGAGAGCACGGAAGGCGGCACCTATTGGGTGATGGTAAAGGATCGCCGGGAGTTCCCTCCGCAATACCGTCACTGGGCTCGTATGACCGTGGTCGGGCGTGTGGCGGGCACGACAAGTTACACTGTGCACGATGCCCACGAACCGGTCTTGACGCTCCTCTATGTACGGGGATGGGGTATCAGTTCCTCTCACGACGGCGCGTGGGAAGACACGACTGACGGCAATTATATGCTGCCGCCACCGTCGGGGACAGTCGAGGGCGGGCAACAAAAATAAAGGGGTGAGAGTTCGTCGTTCGTAGCCGGCATATTCTCCGAAATTAACCTCTCCTATCCTTTCTCTTTACTGAGTTGTAACAATCATCGGATACCGTACAGACACACATGGAATCGACCGGGAAGAACGGGTATGCGCGATTCGATCGAATTCTTGTCAATCAATGCCCTTCACTATATAAGGACAAAGGACGACGGTCCGCTCACCGAGCAGGGCCGGGCACGAATCTGAACGACCATTTCTGCCTCCGGTGATGCATGGTTGGTGATCCTGAACCCCTTCAGTTGCTCGGTCGCACTCTGCTGTCGTGCGACTGCTGCCTCGTCACTTCCCATCGGTAGACGCACAGTTTCGGATGGGATCGCAAATGGGTAGGGATACCTCCCGACCATTGGAAGCATACGTGTGAGTTGGTTCGAAAACGCCGATATGAGCAGGCTAGTATCGAAGATACGGGCACGATGCGATAAGGATAGGAAGGATGAGGATGATGAAGGAAACGTTAGGCCGCCTGCGTGAATTCGTGCGGTCGAGTTCCTGGGTCTGGTTCCATGTGGTGGTGATTACCCTGAGTACCGGTATCGCCTGGTCGTTACCCTCGATCGCGAAGGCCTTTCTGGTCCAATGGTCGAAACTTGAGCATGACCACGTGTTTCTGCTCTCCGTAGAGGTGGCGGTCGCGATCGTCCTGATCGTTGGGCTCAATTTTATCGGTCGTAGCCTCAGCGACAGAAAATTGACCAAGATCGCGATGGAAGCGGGACTGGTGTCGTTCTTCCCCTATCACAACTGGCACGCGGAAAAGAAGATTCATGAGTTGCGCGAGCGTCATGGTCTCGGCCGGACGATTCTGGCCATCGGTTCGACAGGCTATGGCACCTTCGTCGACAACGAAGGCGAGTGGCATGCGATTCTGGAGAAATCCCTGCAAGCCAACATCATGCTGATGAATCCGTTCAGCGAAGAAGCACGGATTCGGGCGCGGTCGTTCGTATTGGCCGGCGCGCCTGCCCCACGCTTTCGCGAAGAACTTGGCGCGACGCTCGAACTATTCCGGCGGCTCAAAGCCGAAGGGAAGGTCGTGAAGCTCAAACTGTATGCCGACCGCCCGCACGTGAAGATGGTCATCCTGGGAGACTATCTGTGGCTGCAACATTACCATACAGGCATCGACGTCAAGAGCGTGCCCGAGTATGTCTTTCAGTACAACTTGAAGCACCACGGACTCTACACGTTGTTCTCGCAGTATTTCATGAAGCGCTGGGAAAACCCGGATATTCCTGAATATGATTTCGATACGAACGAGTTGGTCTATCGGACCAAGAACGGCAGGGAAATCCGGCGGGAAGCCTTTGAACTCGAGACGCCATACCAACGATTGGATCCCCTGCAGGCACAGGCTCCTGAACTGGCGATCCAGTCGGGTTCCGTCGCCGGATTATGACATGAGTCCCATCTTCTGACTTCGGTAGGAACGGTTACGTTCCGTCCTATAGGGGCGCTCTGTACGGATGGTCAGCGTGCCAGCCACGCCGCTATTTCAGGCAGCATCGGCAGCAGTGCGATCCCCACACAGATGGACAACGCCACAATGGCGGCGGCCAGTTCCACATCGAGCCGTTCCTCCGTCGAGAAGATGACGGAGTTAAGACCGGCCGGCATCGCCGCGCTTATAATGACGACGGCGCGCTCGAGATGAGACAGCCCGAGCATATCGCCGGCCAGATTTCCCAACAGAAATCCTCCCCCCATCCGCAACACTGTTCCCGCCAGCGCAGGGATCACCCGCCCTCGTAAGGCATTCAAGTCGAGTGAAAGTCCAAGCATGAGGCTTGCGAGCGGTGTGGTGGTCCAGTGGATCGGGGTGAGCGCCTGATGGATCGGTTCGGGAAGTGTCGCCCCGATCAGTTTCATCATCACCATGAAGGTGACAGCCCACAGTGGGGGTGCGGAGAGGAAGCGAAAGAGGGCAGACGAGAACGAAAGGGTGTGCGGTCCATGGCCGATGGCGACTGCATAGACGACTGTGAACACGAGGACGCCATGCCCGACATCGAAGAGGACCGCGTGCGCCAGGCCCTCCGACCCGAACGTGGCGAGGATGACAGGATAAGCGAAGAATGCCATATTTATGATGCCGCTCGACGCGATGAACGCACCCCGGCTTGGACGAGGAAGGTGAAGCAGTCGGGCGATGCCCCATGCCGCGCATGAGAGCGGAAGGACGACGAACGCTGCAGCGGCAGGCAACTTCCACGACGAGGCATCCAGTTCCACGGTATCGAGCGACACGAGGATGGTGGCAGGAAGACTGATGGAAAACACGAATCTTGCCACGAGATCGGCATGCTTCTTCGAGAGGACCGCACAAAAACGGAGCAGGGTCCCGGCCATGAACATCAGGATAAACGCTAGGCCCGCATGACTCATGAGGGTTCCTGAAGAAGTGGTCGAGATACGAACGACGAAGACCGCACGTAAAAGGAACATCTGATGATCTGTTGATTTGCCGATTTGATGAACGTACGACATTCAACAGGTGAACAGATCAACAAATCCGTAAATTCATCTGATGATCTGCCGATCTGGTGATCTGTTGATTTGGCGATCTGACGAACGTCCGACATTCAATACGTGAACAGATCAACAAATCCATTAACCTTATCTGATCATCTGTTGATGTATCAATCTGATGGCCTTCTGACAGTCAGCAAATCAGCAGATCAACAAATCATGAATTTCTTCACGAACCTCAGCACCGGCAGCTGACGACATCCTGGGTTGGATGTTCGAGCGACAACTGTAAGTGGACAATGGAGAGCACATGAAGGGGATGCGCGGCAGGGAACTGCATCAATCCATGAAACCAGTCGTGCAGGAAGAGCGTACCGGTTGCGGTATTGCCGGCGTGGCGATGCTTGCGGGTGCGACGTACCGGCAGGTTCGTGGCGTGGCGAGAAGGATGGGGATTTCAGCGACTGATTCGCGACTCTGGTCCACCACCAGCTATGTGCGCCATTTGCTGACCCGTTACGGAATTCGGGTAGCCGCCAAAGAATTGCCGTTTGTGTCCTGGGAGCGATTGCCACCGGTCGCGCTGCTCGCGATCAAGTGGTATCGGAAAGGCGGTCGCGAGTATTGGCACTGGGTGGTTTTTCATCGTGGACCGCAAGGGCCTGTTGTCCTTGACCCCAAACAGGCGCTTCGAACACACGAACGGAGGGATTTCGGCCGCATGAAGCCCAAGTGGTTCATCACAGTGACACGGCCGGGGTAAGGGGGGCGAAAGAGAAACACCTGCGACCGCTCGTCTCATCGACATCGGGGCGCTGGGTTCAATCCAATGTTTGACGGTAGCGCTTCACTCCGATGGTGAGGACGACGACGGTAAAGAGCGCGATCTGCCACAGTTGCAGCACGGCATCTTCGATGCCATTGCCTTTCAGGAGAATGCCGCGGACGATCCGAAGAAAGTGAGTGAGCGGGAATATCTCGCCGATCATCTGGGCCCATCCGGGCATGCCGCGAAATGGGAACATAAAGCCGGACAGTAACAACGAAGGAAGGAAGAAAAAGAAGGACATCTGCATCGCCTGGAGCTGATTTTGCGCGACGGTCGAAAAGGTCAGACCCACCGCCAGGTTTGCGGCGATAAAGACCAGGGCCACCACGAGAAGCAACCCGATATTACCGACCATAGGGACGTGAAAGAGGAGTCGCGAGGCAGTCAGGATGAGCCCGACCTGGATGTAGCCCACGAGAATGTAGGGCACGATTTTTCCGATCATCACTTCGAGCGGTCGCGTGGGCATGGACAGCAGATTTTCCATGGTCCCGCGCTCGCGTTCCCGCGTGATCGCGAGGCCGGTGATGACCACCATGGTCATGGTCAGCACGACACCCATCAATCCGGGCACGATGTTGTATTGCGTGATGGCTTCAGGGTTATACAGCGCATGGACTCGTAGGTCGATCGGTGGCGGCGCGCGCGAAAGAAACTCCAGCGGTCCTTTGAAGTCGTTCGTCAACGCCGTATCGAGCAAGACATTCAGGGATCCGATCGCGTTGCTTGTGGCGGCCGGGTCCGTCGCATCGGCTTCGATAAGAATAGCCGGCCTCTCGCCGCGCAGCAGATCGCGCGTGAAATGCACCGGAATGTTGATGACGAACTGCACGAGTCCTCGCGCCAGCACATCGTGCGCCTCTGCTTCGTCGTGCAGTACCTGAACGAAATCAAAGTAGTTGCTGTTCCGGATCGCAGCCAACAAGGTGCGCCCCTGCGGGCCATGATCTGCCAGCAACACGGCGGCGGGTAACCTCTTTGGATCCGAGTTGATGGCGAAGCCGAAGAGGATGAGTTGAAGCATGGGGATGCCGATCATCATCCCGAACGTCATGCGGTCCCGGCGCATCTGAACAAACTCTTTGACGGCGATCGCCCAGAAACGGGCGAGCGAAAAGGATTGCTGTCTGCTCATGCCGGCACGTTTTTCTGCGAGCGTTCCATGAGATGAATGAACACATCTTCCAGTCCGGCTTCCACGCAGCGCCATTCGTACGGAGGCGTGCGGAAAGGAGCCAGATTCCGTTCGAGCAGGGCGGCATCGTCTCCGCTGACGTGCAGCCTGTTCCCGAATGCCACGGCTTGGGTGACGCCGGGGCGAGCGCGAAGCTGCGCAGCGAGGGATGTCAGGTCGGCGCCGCTGACCTCCCATGTGATCAGTTGTGATTCATGGACCACCTCGTCAACCGTCCCGTGAGTCAGGAGCCGGCCGTTCGAGATGAACGCCAATCGGTGGCAGCGTTCGGCTTCATCCATATAATGGGTGGTAATCAGGAAGGTCAGCCCCTGCGCGGCAAGGTGATGGATCTCTTCCCAGAATTCGCGGCGCGCATGGGGATCGACTCCGGCGGTGGGTTCATCGAGCAGCAACAGTTTGGGCTGATGGATCATGCAGGCAGCCAGGGCCAAACGCTGCTTCCAGCCGCCGGACAACTCGCCCGCAAGTTGGTTCCGGCGGTCGGCGAGTCCCAGCCGCACGAGACTGTCTTGAACCGTTTGACGGCGATCGGGCATGGAATACATCTGCGCCACAAAGGTCAAATTTTCGGCGATCGTCAAATCTTCATAGAAGCTGAATCGCTGCGTCATGTACCCAACCTGTCGCTTGATCGCCTCGCTCTCCGTGATCACGTCATGACCCAGGCAGGTGCCGCTGCCTTCGTCCGCGCGGAGGAGACCGCACAGCATGCGGATGAACGTGGTCTTGCCGCTTCCGTTCGGACCGAGGAAGCCGCAAATTTCACCCGTGCCTACTTGCAGGTCGACATGATCCACGGCCGTCCTGCGGCCGAACCGTTTGGTCATGCCCTGGACATCGATGGCGAGGTCGGGTGTCGTCATTCTACTCGTAACGTCCTGCTAGGTTCCCAGTCGCACATCCACCGGTTGACCGGGATGGAGACCCGCCGCAACCGTGGGATCGAACACCGCCTCGATCATGAACATGAGTTTGCTCCGGCTTTCTTGGCTATAGATGACCGGCGGTGTGTATTCCGCCCGCGGCGAAATGAAACTTACGATGCCCGTCACCGGTTGGGAAACCCCGTCTACCAGCACGTGAAGACCGTCACCCGCGTGAATCGTGCCGATCTGTGTTTCGGGGACGAATGCCCGTACTTTGATATTGCCGGGAGGCAGGAGGACGACCACCGGCCTCCCGGCCGGAACCCATTCGCCTTCGCGATACAGCGTATCGGAGACGAGTGCATCGTCCGGAGCGGCTTGACGTTTTTGGGCCAACTCCCATTCCGCCTTTTTGAGGGCTGCCTCCAGCGCCCGCACATTCGCTTCCGCGGCAGAAATCTGATCGGCACGGGAGCCGAGTTGTGCTGTAGTCAGGTCGGCCTCCAGTTGCGCCACCCGCTGTTTGTTCTGATCCCGAACCGATCGGGCACGAAGGTATTCCAACTCCGCGGTCGCTCCCGGCGTACGCATCAGAGTTTCCTGACGAGCCAACTCCTTTTCAGACAGGGCAAGGGCGACGCGGGCTTGTTTCAGCTGCGCTCCGAGTGATTCGATCTCGGACGGGCGCTTGCCTTTTTTGACATCCTCGAGATTGGCTCTCGCCTGAGCCAGCTTGCGTTCTGTTTCATCCCGTGCGGCCTGCTCGGGGGTGCTGTCCAACTGGAACAACGGTGTGCCTGCCTTGACCTGCGTCCCGCGTCGGACTTGGAGAGCCTCCAGCGTTCCGGCCAACGGCGAGGCGATGTAGACGAACTCTCCTTCGACATACCCCTGTAACACCTTACGATCAGGACGACTGCAGCTCGTGAAGAGAGCAAGGCACAGGACGACGCTCAGAACTGGGTAGATTCCCCCTTGTCGGCATGGATGCAGGGCGATCATGATCGGGGCGTCCTTGTTTGCGTGAGCACACCTTCGAGGATTACCGTGATGATGGCCGTGAATCCCGTCTTCGGCGTGAGACCGAGTTCCGTCATCTTGCCCGGGTTGAGAATCGCTTGCACGGACCCCAGCAGCATCTCGGTGATGAGCGTGGCTGCAACATCTTTCCGTATCATGCCGGCTTTCCGGGCCTGGTCAAAAAACTTTCCGAAGTAGCGCCGGATCAGGATGCGCCGACGGTTCTCGACCATCGTGAAGACCTCCGGCTCCCGCTGGATGTCGCGCACGAAGGGCGGCTGAATCTCGCCGGTATGCCGCTGGAGACATGCCAGCAGATCATGCAGGACGCGGGAAATATCCGAACAGTCCGCGGTAGTCCGGTGGAGATCGGTCTCAATGTTCTGAAATTTATCCTCGAGCACGGCCTTCAAGAGAAGGGACTTGGCGCGAAAACCGGCATAAAGGGTCTTCTTGCTCATTCCAAGCTCGCGGGCGAGGTCATCCATCGTGACGCTGCGGAACCCGTGGGTAAAGAAGTGTCGTCTGGCGGAAGCGATGATGCGTTGCGATGTGGCCGGGTTGATCGATTGCTCGAGGGATGATCTTGGCATGAGATGGGTGTGTATACCTGGGAAACCATAATAGTACTACCAGTTTCCTACCGTCTATGGCAAGTCGTGCGATAAAGTCTTGGAGAAAGCCGGCGGCAGATTCTACCGGCGTCGCATTTCTCTCCTCTTGTTGACCCCATGAAAGCCCGCCTCTACACTTTCTTCATCTGAGGTTGGTACTCGATGCCTTCGGCAGTGAACAAATCGCATGAGTGATGTGACGACAGTGACGGCAGTCGGGTTCTGGGTGTTGGGCGCGCTGTTGCTCTTGAGCGGACTTGCGGCATTGCGTCGGCGACGGCTCCTTCGGATGTTGATTCATACCGCCTTGGCGATGGCCGCTCTTTCAGTAGGGGCTCTGCTCATGACGGTTCAGATGTCGCTGTCGGGCTATCGCGCGTTGACCCGGGAAGAGGTTGCTGCGACCATTCGGACGGAACCTCTTGCCCCATCGCGCTTTCGCGTCGAAGTCCACCTTGCCGGCGGGGGTATGAAGACGTACGAGGTGGCGGGGGACGAAATTTATCTCGATGCGCATATCCTCAAGTGGAAGTCGTGGGCCAATCTGCTCGGCCTGCACACCGCCTATGAGTTGGACCGCGTGGGCGGCCGCTATACCTCCATTGGAGACGAGCAGAATAAACCTCGCACAATCTACAGTCTCACGCCGTCTCGGCCGTTGGATGTATTCAGATTACGGCAACGCTATGCGGCATTGAGTCCCATCGTCGATGCGGAATATGGATCGGCTGTGTTTTTCCCCGTTCACAACCGGATGACGTTGGAGGTGCGCGTTTCCACCACCGGTCTGATGCTCCGTCCCGTCGAGTCCGCTGCATCCCTTCAACGATAGCCGCGCGTCATCACACCCGCCACGCGGCTTTCTGACATTCAGCAAATCAAAAGATCAACACATCATAAAGTTCTTCACGAATTTGATGATCTGTTGATGTATCAATCTGATGGCCTTCTGACATTCAACAAATCAACAAATGAACAAATCATGAAATTCTTCACGGCTCGCATCTTTCGCGCGAAAGTCGGGCATGACATGATGGATCTCATGGGAGGAATCAGACATGTCCATCTTGTGGTCCGTTCTGCTGTTCGTCGTTGCAGGTCTTTGCGAGATCGGAGGTGGCTATCTTGTATGGCAATGGCTGCGGGAGGGAAAACCGATTGGTTACGGGATGATCGGTGCACTGATCCTGATGCTTTACGGGGTCATTCCTACCTATCAAACTCCGGGATTCGGGCGGGTCTATGCCGCCTATGGAGGAATTTTCATTGTCTTGTCGTTACTTTGGGGCTGGGGATTCGATGGGGCGAAACCGGACCGTTATGACGTCATCGGAGGAGTCATCTGTCTGACCGGCGTGGCCGTCATCATGTATACGCCGCGTGGCTAGGGTGTCCCGATTATTGCGTAAGCCATCGCCGGGTGATACCTAGTCACGGCTAGCCCGCACTATTCATGAGGGTTCGTGGCGAAACCGCCGAGACGCCAAGCGAGACTGGTGCGCGGAGGCGCGAAGAAGGGAGGCATCCTTAAACAGGATGTCGACCGACTGAGCGGCGAGCCCGCCAGCCTGGCCGTAGACCAGCCGCCAGGCTTGTCACAGCGGCGTGGCGGCGGTTGGGTAGAAGCCATCATGAATAATGCGGGCTAGGGTCCTTCCCAGGGGCGCACTCGTTGGCCGTCTTCTATACTCATGCGTCGGCCGATGTGTCTTGCTTTGCTTCAGAAGGAGTGCACCCATGAAGATCTCACTGATGTCTCTGTCGCTCTTTATCCTGTCGTTGTCCCTGAGTGCAGCCCACGCCATCATGTTCGAAGGAGCCGGGGGGATGAAGCCGCCACAACCTTCGTACCTTTTCAGTGACCAACCCCAGATTGGCCGCGCGGTGGAAGGGGAGGTGCTTCGCATTGACGGAAATGACCTTCTGGTGTCGGATCAGAGCGGGAATGAAGTTCGTTTGCGGGTGGATAACTCAACGGTGAAGATCGGCGCCATCAAGGAAGGGGTGAGAATTGAAGCGCGGGTCAATCATGACGATTATGCACTGTCTATCAGACCAATAGGGCCCGATCAGTGAGCAGTCATTGTAAGATTTTGTTGGAACGTAAAGATCTTGAGGATATTCTCATTTTACGATCTCTGAACCAGCCGGATGGCGAGGCGGAGGCATGCCTCCCTCGCTCCGGATTCTTTGCAGCCATGGGCCCTGCGTTTTTCGTCGGCGGATTCCTATCCTATTGAATCCATCCTATCTGCCTTTGACAGCATGACAACAGTGAGTCGGCGGCCAATCTTTCCTCGAAAGAAGGGCAGGTCTAGATGTGTCCTTCCGGCGACTGTCTCCCTTGCCACGCTGCTGATTTTTAATCTGTCGTGTGTTCAGGCGGCGAGGAGTGCTGAGCCGGACCAACCGACGCCTGAAGCCGGGCAGGAGTTCCGGACAAAGTTATTCGGCGAAGAGGTCTATGTGCCTCCTCGCGATCGTCGAAGCGTGACTGCGGCCAATTTCGGCATCCAATGGATTCCAAACGGGCCACCCCAGCTCGAACTGTTGCCGTTCGGCGCCTTGTATGTGTGGCGCAATTGGGAAAATGACAATCGGACATTTCGCGGGACTTTTTCCGGCGTTGTCAATGACCTCGATTACACGATCGGCTTGCGGGCTCTCCCGAACTGGTCGCTTATCTTTACCTTGGATAATTTCATCCTGCCGTTGGGCCGCTCCGAATCTGTCGAGGGCCAGCGAATCAGCCAATCCGAAATCGAATGGAGCTATATTTTCGGCGGAGTGGGACTCGGGTATCGTCTCCCGGTCCATCCGTTCAGCCAAGACAGTGCCGTCAACCTCTTTGTGACCTATGAGCCCGGCTACCGCTGGTTCAAAGGAACCAGCGCGACAGGTCCACAGTATGGGGTGCCGAAGGACACGTATGAGGGACGGCTCCGCTTACGCCTCCGCATAGATTCCCTGACCCGCAATCTGATGGAATTGCCCCACGAAGGATTCACGATGGGAGGTGATGTCCTGCATGGCCATCGGGCGAAATGGGATCAATGGGGTGGGCCGCCGTTCAATACGCCTGATTTCAAAAAAGAGCAGACCTATCTTGCCGCCAGCGCCTATGCCTTGGCGGCAACCGGAGTTCCATTCGTGGACAGCGATAAACACCGTCTCATCAGCAGCCTGCATGGCGGGATCGGCAAGGATCTCGACCGGTTCTCGGCCTTTCGTTTGCCGGGGCGGCCTACCGGCTACGAATGGGAAGCCGTATCGCTGCCGATGATTCACGGCGTGGCCTTCAATGAACTGTTTCCGACCCGGTACGCGGTCGCAAATCTTCAGTATCGGTATGAGGCCCTGTTTTTTTTCTTTCCGTACATCGAAGCAACATGGGGTCTGGTCGAACGTCCTTTGTTTACGGCCGACGGCAGCATCAAGAACGTCACCGACTCGATGCCGGCGCTGGGGGGCGGCATTGTCTCAGGCGCCCCCTGGAAATCTCAAATCGAGCTGAATTATAGTTATAACTTCGGGATCTTTCGAGATCCTGGCGGCGCGCCACCCACCAGGGGCGGTCATGGCATGTTTCTCCTCTGGTCTAAAGAGCTCTCTTCCAGTTGAGGCCACATGGAAATGCAGCAGGTTTTGACTGAACTGGCAGAAACGGCCGAACGGTTCGTGAACAAAGCGCCCAATCAAGCACGTCTTGAAAGGGAACGAGCGGCGTTGCTTGACGCGCTCAGGAAGGCGCAACTGCTCTTGTCGCTCGCGCTCAAGGACCGCACGTCGGGAAGGCGGCAACGCAAACCTTCCCGTGGCAAGCCATCGCGGCGACCAGCGCTTAGGCTCGCCAAGTAAGTTCCGAGCTTAAATTTCCAGGACAAGACCGATCTCGACCGCCTGCTCCACAGGGATATGGAAATAGGAACTGGCCCGCTGTGTGTTTCTCGATAGGAAGACGAAGATTTTTTCCCGCCAGATGGCCATCCCCGGTTTAGGAGTCGCTAGAAATGTGAGCCGGCTGAGAATGAACGTCGTGCTCGCAAGCGGAATGTCATGACCCATCGCAGACAGCCGTTGCAAGATGCGCGGGATGTCCGGCGATTCCATGAAGCCGCATCGTGCGGTAATGCAAAAGATCCGGTCTTGGACGGGGATGACCTCGATCTTTCGTGCCGCGAGCGCGAACGGTACCTGTTCGGTCACGACCGTGAGGATAAACAGTTCTTCGTGCAGGATTCTATTGTGTTTCACATTTTGTAGAAGGGCCGGGGGCGTGACCTCCGGATAGTTGGTCAGGATCACCGCCTGACCGGGGATTCTGGTAAACACCTGCGAGCCAATGTCGGCAAGAAACTGTTTCAACGGCGGGAATTGAGCCCGGATGTGATCGGCTACGATCGCTCGTCCACGAGCCCAGGTGCTCATCACAGTGAAAATGCCGGCGCTGAGGATGAGGGGAAACCATCCGCCATGGGGGATCTTGCGGATATTGGCCAGCAAAAAGATCAGATCGACAGCCAGAAATCCCCCGACCACGAGCACCGCGAGAGACACATGCCATGACCACAGATGGCGAACTACCCGATACATCAGAAGAGTCGTGATGACCATGGAGCCTGAGACGGCCATTCCGTAGGCCGCCGCGAGATTGCTGGAGGAGCCGAAGGAGAAGACCAGCGTCACGGTTCCGGCGAACATCATCCAGTTCACAACTCCGACATACGTCTGGCCTCGTTGAGCCGCGGACGTGTGGGTGATGCGCAGGGCAGGCAGATAGCCGAGCTGAACGGCTTGCAGCGTCAAAGAGAAGGCGCCGGAGAGCATCGCTTGTGACGCGATCACGGTGGCCATCGTGGCCAAGCCAATCAGCGGAAACAGCATCCAATCCGGAGCCAGGTGATAAAATGGATTCGTCAACGCAGCCGGGTCCCTGAGGAGAAGCGCGCCCTGACCGAAGTATTGGAGCAGCAGCGCCGGGAGCGCCACCAGAAACCAACTGACGCGTATCGGTTCTTTCCCAAAATGTCCCATGTCGGCGTACAGCGCTTCCGCCCCTGTGAGAGCCAAGAACACGCTTCCGAGGACGACGAAACCGACCCCGGCATGCTGCATCAGAAATGCAAAGCCATACAGTGGATTGGCGGCCAGGAGAATCTGCGGGCTGCGAACCAGACTGATACATCCCAGGATGCCCATCATGGCGAACCAGATGAGCATGACAGGACCGAACACGCTGCCGATCTTTCCGGACCCTCGTCGCTGAATGAAGAAGAGTCCGGTGAGGATCACGATCGTAATGGGGCGGATATAGGGATCGAATACGTCGGTGGCGATCGACAGTCCCTCGACGGCGCTGAGCACGGAGATCGCCGGGGTGATGATGCCGTCGCTATAGAGAAACGCTACGCCGATCAAGCCGAGAATGACGATCAGGCCCAGGCCATGGCTGGGATTGGCAGGATGCGAACGCTGGCTGAGCGCCAGCAGGGCAAGGGTGCCTCCCTCGCCGTCGTTGTCGGCCTGTAGGACGAACAACAAGTATTTAACCGTCACCACGAGAATCAGCGACCAGACGATCAACGACAGCACGCCCAGTATATTGTCCGTCGAAAGGGGCAAGCCATGCGTCTCGCTGAAACACACGCGCAGGGCATACAGGGGGCTGGTGCCGATGTCGCCGTAGACGACTCCGAGGGCGCCGATGAGTAAAGAAAAGGATCTGACTATTGGTTTTCCGGTTTGAGACATCCGGGATCAGTCGGATCAGGTGTAGGAGCGCGCTGTCATCATCCGCACCTGCCGTGCCTCGCTCATCCGCCGCCGTCGGCTATTTGACGAGAAGTTCGCTGGGCTGTTCTTGAAATTCTTCCTGGTAGATCCGGAACGTTTCCAGCAGCACGGCAAGGATAATGGGACCGAGGAAGAGGCCGATCAATCCGAACGACGCCAGCCCGCCCAACGAGGCGAAGAAGAGAAACAGCATCGGCAACCTCGCCTGGGTGCCGATCAGAAAGGGTTGCAAGAGATTGTCCAGCAATCCGACCAGCCCGCCACCGATTCCGATCATGATGAATCCCTTCATGACCGTGCCTGTTATGAACAGGTAGATGGCGACCGGAATCCAGACCAGGGCGGTCCCGCCGAACGGCAGCAGAGACAGCACGGCTGAGAGTGCGCCGAGAAAGATCGAGAACGGGACGCCGAGCGCCCAATAGGCCAGCCCCGCGGCCAGGCCCTGAGCGAGGGCGGTGAGCAACGTCCCCCGCACTACCGCGCCGATTGTTCCGTTCATCCGTTGAAAGATCTTAACCTTGTGATCGGGATCGAGGGGGATGGCCTCGTACAGTCCTTGGTACAGACGATCTCCATCCCGGAACAGGAAAAACAAGGTGAAGACCATAACGAGAAAGTCGGTGACGAAGAGGAAGGCGTTTTTGGCGAGATCGGCTCCCTGGGAAAGAAGAAACGTACTCACAACCTTGCCCCCCTCGAGAAAGGCCGATTCGAGTTGGCCACGATTCGACAACACCACCCGGTGGAACAGATCCCGAATCATGCCGCCGATCAGCGGCAACTGTGAGATGGCCGCGCCGATATCTTGCAATCGTCCTTCTCGAAACCATTGCCGCCCGATCTCATAGGCCTGGACCGCTTCATTGATGCCGAGAAAAATCAAATACACTGCCGGCAACACGGCGATGGCCATGACCATCAAGGTCATGATCGCCGCCCCCAGTTGTCGACGGCCTCCCAAGGTGTGTAGGAGCTTCATATGGAGCGGATAGAACGAGGCGGCGAGAATGACGGCCCACATGATCGGATAGAAGAACGGGCTGAGAATCACTGCCAGTTGCCAGATGAGCAACAGAAGGATGCTGAAGAATGTAATGGAAAACAGTTGTCGGCGATTCACGAGTCGGCCGGCCCGCTGGAGAGACGCGAGAGGACATCGTGCTGCGGCGACGATGGTGTCCTCCGGCAACCTGCACTATAGCATTTTTGAACAGTGTATTCCGCAGGCATCACAGGTTGAGAAAGCCGATCGATCTGGCTCGACGAGGGGCGGTTCACAAACCTGACTCGCTTTTCCGGCGAGTCAGACACCTCGCGCTTGTGCGCAAACTTCAGGAGACTTCTTCGTCGTGTCGCGTGCCTCAGACAGCCATTGCACGTACTGGCGTATGATCTCAGCTTCATCCTTGGATAAGGCCTCAGAGTAGGTAACACTCAACAATGCCTCGCACGAACGCATGAATTCAAGCAGTTCTTTCCGCAGACCGCTGAGCGCATCAGATTTGCTATACATGGATTCCCCTTGACTCAATCACACCGTCTGCAGAATGATACCCGACGATATCCCGCTAAATCTGTAGGCTAGCCGACAATGATGAAAGAAACTTTGCCCCCGACGCAGAATATTCTGCTCGGCGCGATTCCTGAATCGGAATTGGACCTGTTCCTGCGAGGTTCCAAGATCGTCGCGTTGGAAGACAAGCAACTGATCTGTGCGCAAGAAGAATCCATCGAGGCGGTCTATTTTCCGTTGTCAGGCGCGATCTCGCTGTTGATCAAGACGTCCGAAGGAAATGCGGTCGAGGGCGCAGTGGCAGGACTTCAGGGATTTTTCGGTATCCCGCTATTGCTGGAGGCCGATACTTCATTTGCCGAGGCGATCATCCAGGTGCCCGGGCAGGCCGTGCGGATTCCGGCGGCTCTCTTCAAGGAAAAGAGCCGAGTCGCGCCGCAATTGACGAAAATCCTGCTCCGCTATGCACAATTCTTTTACAAGGAAAGTTTTATTTCTATCGGCTGCAATCGATTCCATTCCTCAGAACAACGCATTGCTCGCTGGCTGCTCGAGCATCGTGAACGTACAGGTCGCGATGTGTTCCCGTTCACCCATGAGTTCATGGCCTATATGCTGGGAGCGCAGCGGAGCACGGTGAGCGAAGCCACCGGTGAACTTCAGAGAAAGGGCGTGATTCGGTGTAACTACGGCGAGATGACGGTGACCGATCGGGCAGGACTCGAAAAGGTATCGTGTGAGTGCTATGGCAAGGTACGGCAGGCACTCATTGCTTTTCTCGCGTTTGTCGACACAGTCCGAGCAGGTACCTCGTCCGTGCGCCATCCCTGAAGAAGATGTTCGGTACCGCCGCGGCGGTTGAAATGACACGCGCGTTCGGATTGCGGAGGTTCAACTTCAGATGGTCGCTGCTCATAGCGGCCGACAAGGAGGGAATCGTTATGATGAGATCGCTTGCCTCCATCGCATGTGCCACGATGCTCGTCGTGAGTGTCGGCGCCGCCACCGATAGTCATGCGAAAGCATTCCAAAAGCGGGGCGCCGGCAAAGATGTGAAATCCATGTCGCAAACGGATCAGATCAAACTCGCCCTGAGTGCTGCGCCGTCGCATATTGCCGGCAATGCGGCTGTGATGGTCTTCGGGGAGGACGGCAAACTGAAAGAGGCCAAGCAGGGCACGAATGGCTTTACCTGTGTGCCGACCGTGATGAATCTCCCTGAACCGGACCCGATGTGCATGGATCCGTCCGCCAAGCAATGGCTGGACGATCTGGCCGGTCATGTTGCCAAACCGACCAATACCGTCCCGGGTATTGCGTATATGGCCAGGGGTGGTTCTCACTGGGAAAAGGGCGGCAAGGTCGTGATGCAACAAGAGACCGGCGCGAAGGTCGTCAAGGAACCGCCGCACTGGATGATCATGTGGCCCTTCGATGCAAAAGAAGCGCGTCTGCCGACCGTTCCGAATTCGTTCGGTTCCTATGTGATGTTCGAGGATACGCCGTACGCCCACTTGATGGTGTACCAGGATCCCAAAAAGATGAAGTAGAGAGGGACGCAATCGGTCCGGCGCTCCTCCTTCCGGGTCGTCCGGGGCACCATGAGCGTGCGTGTGGTGTCGTCAGAAGAGAAACGGGTATGTGCCCTGCTTTTCCACCGTTCGTAGCCGGTCGCAGACCGGCGGGAGGAGGATACGATGGCATCGTTCCTACGTTCCTACGAGCCCCAGGTCTATGCGCTGTTGCGCATGGTGACGGGATTTCTTTTTCTCTGGCACGGGACGCAAAAACTCTTTGCGTTTCCAGTGCCGCCTCCTCCCGTCCCTCCCTTTGTCATCGCGATCGCCGGCCCCATCGAACTTGTGGGTGGGTTGTTGGTGATGATCGGGCTGTTTGCCGGGTGGGCGGCGTTTCTGTGCAGCGGGTTGATGGCGTTCGCCTACTGGATGGTGCATGGTCCGCAGGCTCTTCTGCCGATCCAAAACGGCGGGGAACTGGCCGTCCTGTTCTGTTTTGTGTTTCTCTATATTTCTGCGCGCGGCTCAGGCATCTGGAGCGTGGATGCGGCTCGTCACACATGACGTCCTGCGGTGTTCCGATCGGCGGGACTTTCCCAGCGTGACGCCGTCGATGAGCATGGGAAGGAGTGGAAGGGGTGTGAGGATGATTGATCGACGCCGCTGGCATTCCGTACTATTGAGCATTGCGACCGGCTTGATGATCGGCTCCGACGGCGTGGTGTTGGGGGGGAGTCAACGCTTGGGTTGACCGGTGAGTCCGCTGTTCTCCCGGTAGGCAACGAGTCCCATCCACCGTCTTTCCGCAAACGTCCGGTAGCCGAGGGCGAGGTCTGGCGTTATGTGCTCGATCCGCGCGCGGTGACATTGAAGGATTGGTGCTGAAAGACGGCGTGCACATGTACATCACATCGCGGGCCGCGGATAAGCTCGTCATGGCCATCAAGCCCGGACAACACGTGCGCGTGCACGGACAACGTGATGAAGGCGATCTTCTGGTGCATGCAGATGTCATTCTGAACATCACGACCGGCACGATTTTTACGGTCCCGTTTCGTCTCGACCTGCCCGTGCCGGAGCAAGAAACGCGTCTGTCCATGACGGAGATGACGGCGGAAGGGACGATCCAGGTCCTGCTCGTTCATGCGCTTAAGGGGATCGTGCAAGGGATGATGCTCTCGGATGGTACACAAATTCGTCTTCCACCAGACGTCAATGACGAGTTGCGCCGGTCCTTCCGCGTGGGAGCGCATGTGCTCGTGGAGGGAAACGGCACCGCCAACGAGCACGGACGGTGCCTCGAGGTGCTGGCGATGAGTCTGAATGGAGGCAAACTAACTCCGCTGGACCGCACCGTCAGCCGTTTGCCTTGACGACAGTGGCGAGGCACTCCACCTCTCTTTGTTCCCACCACCCCGCGCAACCCGAACGCACAGCCCCGATCAGGCCGAAGAAGGCTTGAGCTATGAAGAGCGACAACCTTTCGCATGTGAGTGTTTGACTCATGTGGCGGGGAGAGGTTTACTATGGGCGATGAAACGCGCCGGGTTGAGTCGCTGGGTGCTCTCTCTTGCTCTGGCCGGATGCACGGTGGGAGGAATCCCGCCGGTGGACGATCCTTCTCTGACCGAAGGTCAGAAAAATCTCGCGGCTGTCCGAGCGATACTCGCGCAGCCTCCGTACGCCTCCACCGGCGCTCTCGCAGAGAATACTCAGCGCGATTCGGCGCATCATGCCGCCTGGTGGCCCCCTGAATGGCTTGCGGGCTTCGTTTCTCCAGGACCCATCGAGCAACCGACAACCGCTGCTTCCTCCATATCGACGCCTGCTTCTTCCGTCACTCGTTCTGTGGACCATTCTTCGTCGGGCGATTTGCACATCAAGGTACCCCGTCCATCTTCAGATACGTCTCTTCGTCCCGCTGAACCCTATCGACCGGTTCCTCCATACACCACTGTCAGTCCGCATGGCCCTCCCACTCCTGGAGGGAGCCGCTGCGTGCCCGATTACTCAGGTGGCCAGCGATGTCGTCCGAATTGAGTGACCCCAACCGCATGTACGTCGCTGTCTTCGTCGTTCCGCAAAGGCTTTAGGAATTTGTTGATCTGCTGATTTGCTGAATGTCAGAAGTCCGTCAGATTGACACATCGACAGATCATCAGATTCGTGAAGAAATTTATGATTTGTTGATCTGTTCATTTGTTGAACGGCGGACGTTCATCAGATCGTCAAATCAACAGATCATCATATGTTCCTTTTGCGCTTCACGAGATACGCTTCACAGCGGAAAAGCGCCCCAAGACTTGGCTTCGCGCTTAGATTCCTGTAGGCTAACGCGCTCACTGGTGGGGAGAACGGATTCGACTGTCTCCGGTCGAAACCGATTGTTTCGGGCACGCACGATACTCCCGGACAGGATCAGCCCAATGACCAATGGATCAAGCCCGCAAATCGCCGCCGTTTACACCACCGATGCGGACGGGTTCATCACTCTTTTCAACGAAGCCGCGGTCTCATTGTGGGGCAGAAAACCAGCGACCGGGAAAGACCGTTGGTGTGGTTCGCATCGTCTCTATCGTCTCGACGGAGCGCCCCTCTCGCTCGATGCCTCTCCATTGGCCGTCGCACTGAAAGAAGGCGGGGCCATCCAAAGCCTCGAGCTCATCATCGAACGCCCGGATGGAACCAGACGACATGTTCTCGCGCAACCTGAACTGATTCGGGATTCCGAAGGTGGGGTGGTCGGCGCCATCAATGTCTTTGCCGATATTTCCTCGGAAAGACGCATGGAACTCCTCGTGGCCGGCCAGCAGAAGGCTCTTCTGTTGGCGGTGCATGGCGCCGCGCTGGGCGAAGTGCTCGAAGCGCTCACGCGCACGATTGAAACGCACTTGGCTGATGGTGTCATTGCCTCCGTTCTGACGCTTGATCGAGATGGCATTCATCTACGCTGCGGTGCGGCTCCGAATCTGCCTGAACCATACAATCGGGCGATTGACGGCGTTGCGATCGGGCCGTCCGTCGGTTCCTGCGGCACGGCAGCCTTTCGCAATGACACCGTGATCGTCGAGGATATCGCGACCGATCCACTGTGGGCTGGTTTTCGTACCGTGGCATTGGAGCACGACCTGCGCGCTTGTTGGTCGATGCCCATTAGGTCCTCCCGGCAGGAGGTCCTGGGAACCTTTGCGCTGTATTACAAACAGGTGCGCAATCCGAGGCCGCAAGACCGTGAGGTAGTGGAGCTTCTCGCCCATACGGCTGCGGTGATCATCGAGCGGGACCGCGAGAGCCGCGAACGGAGGGAGGCCGAACAGGCCCTTCGCGAGAGCGAGGAAAAGTTCCGCACCATGGCCGATAACATCGCGCAGTTCGCCTGGATGGCCGATGAGCAGGGCCGGATATTTTGGTACAACCAACGATGGTTCGAATATACCGGCACGACTCTTGAGGAAATGGAGGGGTGGGGTTGGAAGAAGGTCCACCACCCGGATCATGTCGACAGGGTTGTCGATAAGATTCGTCTGTGCTTTGAGACGGGTGAGTTTTGGGAGGATACCTTCCCTTTGCGAGGACACGACGGGAACTATCGCTGGTTTCTTTCCCGGGCCATCCCGATCCGCGATGCGAATGGGAAGGTCTTGCGTTGGTTCGGTACGCACACCGATGTCACTGCGCAACGGGAAGCCGAGATGGCGCTTCGCCAGAGTGAAAACTTGTACCGGGCCATCGGCGAATCGAACGACTATGGCATCTGGGTCTGTGATGCGGAGGGACGAAATACCTACGCCAGCGCGTCGTTTTTGAAGTTGATCGGCTTGACGCAGGAAGAATGTTCGGAATTTGGTTGGGGGCGGGTGCTCCATCCCGATGATATCGAACGGACGATATCGGCCTGGAAAGCATGTGTGCAGACCGGTGGTGTCTGGGACTCTGAACACCGTTTTCGAGGGGTAGACGGCCGCTACCATCCCATTCTTGCGCGCGGCGTGCCTGTGCGTGACGCGAACGGAAAGATCCTCGGCTGGGCCGGATTCAATCTGGATATCAGCAGTCTGAAGCAGGCCCAGGAGGACCTGCGTGAAAAAAGTGTCCGTCTGCTGGTCGCGCTGGGAGCGTCTCACACTGGGACGTTCCAATGGAACCTCCGGACGGACGAAGTGACGTGGGATGAGCCGCTGGATCAGTTGTTTGGTCTGCCATCCGGGCAGACGACCCGATCACTCCAACAATTTCTGGACGTGGTCCATCCCGCGGATCGTGACGCGATCGTCCGCGCCTGCGAGCATTGTCGGAATGAGGGCGGAGACTTCGAGGCGGAGTTTCGAGTCGTCTGGCCTGACGGCACGGTTCGGTGGCTCTATGATCGAGGCAAGACGATGTTCCTGGGGGAGGACGGCCGGCCTGAGTACATGACCGGGGCCTGCGTGGACATCACGGAACGCAAGCAGGCCGAAGAGCAATTGCGGGAATTGACGGTTGAACTGGAGGAACGCGTCAAGGACCGAACCGACGAGTTAACGCGCTCGCAGGAGCGTCTGCGTGCGCTCGCCACGGAAGTGACGTTGACGGAACAACGGGAACGCCGCCGGATTGCTTCCGAACTCCACGATTACCTGGCTCAATTGCTCGTGGTGGGCCGCATGAAATTGACGCAATGTCGAAAGCAAAACCGGGATGACCAGCAAGAGGTGTGGTTCAAGGAACTCGACCAATTGCTGGGCCAGTCCCTGACCTACACGCGTTCACTAGTCGCGCAACTGAGCCCGCCGGTCTTGCACGAGTTCGGATTGGTGAAGGGCTTACATTGGCTGGCCGAGACCATGCAGCATCAGGGACTATCGGTCGATGTGCAGGCACAGGACCTCTTTCTGACCCTTCCCGAGGACAAGGCCGTGTTGCTCTATCAGTCGGTGCGGGAGGTGCTTTTCAACGTCGTCAAGCATGCGGATGCCGATCACGCGTCGGTTTCGGTTCAGGTGATGCCGGAGCATGAATTGCGTATCACGGTGACGGACCAGGGCCAGGGCTTCGATCTGGCTGCGACGATGACCACGGAGCCGTTCTCAACCGGTTACGGATTGTTCAGCATTCGCGAGCGCATGGCTGGGATGGGCGGGACGCTCACGTTGACATCGGCTCCAGGGCAGGGAACACGCGTCATGATTGCGATTCCCTACCGGCAAGCGGCTGAGACCACCACTGCGTCCGGCAGTCAGCCGGACCTTCGAACCGGATCGCCGGCTGGCTCCTCACAGGGCAAAACGGGCGTCGTTCGGGTCCTGCTCGTGGACGATCACGCAATGGTGCGGCAAGGATTGCGCAGTATCCTGGACTCGTATGACGATATTGTCATTGTCGGAGAAGCCGGCGACGGACTTGAAGGCGTAGGACTCGTGACCTCGTTGCATCCCGATGTCGTGGTGATGGATTTGAACATGCCCAGGATGGATGGGGTCGAGGCGACGCGTCGCATGACACAGGCCGTTCCGGCGATCGTCGTCATCGGGTTGTCGGTTCGGAATGACCGCGAGGCCGAGCAGGCGATGAGGAGTGCCGGAGCGTCCGGGTATCTCACGAAGGAGTCCGCCGCCGACCAACTTCATCAAGCGATTTGTCAGGCCACAAAACGAATGACCTCCGTTCCCGGCCGCGCGAGTTGAGAATCCCCCCGATCTTCCCTGGTTCCAGACTCCATGCGAGTGGACACGATCATCGATGCGTCCTTGGCCGGGTCTCAACTGGAGGGAGGAGCGAATTGGATGCTATGTGGATTTCGTCTCAGTCTGAGGCGTGAAGGATCTCACGCACTTTCTTGATGAGCTCGTGCGGAGTGAAGGGTTTTCGGAGGAATCCCGTTTGGGCGGGGACTGCTTCTCCGGTCAACGGATCTTCATCGCTGTACCCGGAGACGTAGAGTACTTTCAACGAGGTCATGGAACTGCGCAGCCTGGTTGCCAGTTCTTGTCCGTTCATGCCGGGCATTACGATGTCGGTGACCAGGAGATCGATCCGGTGATCGCGGTGGGTTCGTAGGAAGTCGAGCGCTTGCATGCCATTCTCGGCCTCGTGAACGATATATCCATTTGAGGTGAGGATGTGGTGGGTCAAGAGTCTGACCGACGGCTCGTCTTCCACGAGAAGGATCGTCTCTGTCCCCGGCTTGTCCTGGATCGACGGAAGAATCGGCGCTGCGCAGGGTGGGATGGGAGCTGCCTCGGGCAAATACACCGTCATCGTCGTTCCCCGTCCCGGCTGGCTCTCGACTCTCAATGTGCCGCCGCTCTGATGAACGATTCCGTGCACGGTCGCAAGGCCCAACCCGGTCCCTCGTCCCTGCGGCTTGGTCGTAAAGAACGGTTCGAAGATCTTCGTTTGCGTGTCCATGTCCATCCCATCGCCGGTATCGCGCACCTTTACCCGGATGTAGGAGTGGTGGGGCGACGCGGCTTGCTCCTCTCCCCACACCTCGGCGGAATCAGCTTGATCGGTCTCGATCGTCAGCGTGCCGCCGTGTGCCATGGCGTCTCTGGCATTGAGCGCCAGGTTGATGAACACTTGTTCCAACTGAATGGCGTCTGCTTTGGCCCATCGAGGGGTCGGATCGAGATGCAACACAATGCGGATGTGTTCGCCGATCAAGCTTTTCAACATCGAGACCAGGTTTCTAATGATCTGATGCAAATCGAGAGACACAGGATGTTGCACTTGCTTCCGGCTGAAGGCGAGAAGTTGGTTGGTCAGGGAGGCGCAGCGCTCGCCGGCCTGCTGGATCTGGCTGACATACCGGCGCGCAGGGGAGTCCTGTGCCGTCCCTTGCAGCAGCACCGAACTGTAGCCGAGAATGACCGTCATCACGTTGTTGAAATCGTGGGCGATGCCTCCGGCGAGACGCCCCACGGCTTCCATTTTCTGCGCTTGTCGCAAGCGGTCTTCCAATTCCCGCGCCTCGGTGATGTCTTCAGAAATGCCGCTCAGTCGATCCATCGTTCCGTCCGGCTTGCGATGGATGACGCAACGGTCGTGAATCCATCGAGGGCTGCCGTCCGGCCTGATGATGCGGTAGATGATTTCAAACTCTCCCTCCGTCTCGGTTCTCATGGCCGCCTGGTACGTGCGGATCACCGCCGCTTTGTCGTCAGGATGGAGGCATGTCGTCCAGTACTTGGGATTCTCGTAGAACCGTTGTGGCGAGACCCCCCAAATCCGTTCCAGCGCAGGGCTGATGTACAACACTTGCAACGGATTGATTTGAACGAACCAGACGGCCTGGTTGAGGTTGTCGGTGAGATGGCGAAAGCGCTCCTCGCTGGATCGGAACGCGATCTCCGCACGTTGGCGTTCCAATACCTGCCCGCGCAGCTCTTCATTCGCCCGTTGAAGGTCGGCGGTCCGTTCGGCGATCCGGCGTTCCAGATCGTCATGGGCGCGTCGTAACTCCTCTTCGATGCTTCGGCGTTCCTGAATCTCTTGTGTGATGTCCCGGTTGAGTCGCTCGACGGCCTCCGTGCGGCTGGTCAGCGTGCCGATCAGTGTCTCGTTTTCGAACCGCAGCGCCCAGGTGACCAGGATGGCTCGGTTCAGGTTCCACGCGGAGTATGCTGTCGCGAAGAGAAACAATGCCGCCATGAGGCCCATGGAGACGTGAAATTCATCACGCCCGCTCAGAAAGAAATGCGAGAGGATGGGAGCACCGAGCGAGAGGTTGTACAGCAGAAAGGCAGGAAACACTATTGACAGCATGGAAACCGATCCGGCGGCCATACCGGCCAGAACGAACACGAGGATCAGTTCATAGGGAAGGGGAATCTCCGGGTCGAGTAACCACGTACTGCAACCCCATCCGATCCCGGTCAAGGTGGAGCCGATGATGGCCAGCCAATACCAAGTGTCGATGGTCCATGAGCGGTGGATCTTGTTGTGGAAGGCCCAAGATAGGAGGGCGCGAAGGCCGGCCGTCGCCCACATGCCGGCCAACCATGCAAGCAGTTTCGACTGCGGCACAGCCGGCCATTCCAGCGCCGTCAGGAGAGAAGCGTTGATGACCGTGGCGAGAATGCTGATGGGCGCATTCCGGAACAGAACGGTGACCTGTTCTCTCCGTAATGCTGGAACGTTGTGATCAGACAATCCAATCATTTCCGCAGCTCTCCTGTGCACATGATTCGCTCGGAGGAGAGGGGCGGCGGGCAGGATGCGCCGCCCAGTTCATCGCGGACAGCACGCCGGAGACTTGACTCAACGTCGTCGAGCGGACAGCGAGCTCAAAAATTCATGCGCAGATTGATCGAACCGACGTGGAGCGTGGTCTGGTACGTTCCATCGACCATCGGACTAATGTTTTCAGTGATGGTCCGAATTTCATGCAAGATAGCTTTGTAGGCGAGATCCAGGCCGATGCCTTTCGGCCGCAAGGCCTTCTCCGATTCGCCACACGGAATGATGCCGAAAAAATGACCGCCGCCCCGGCAGAACAGGCCGAATCCAACGGAAATCGCGTGGCTGTCGCCGTCGGGAATGGCCGGATTGTATGTCGCGTCGGGAATTGCTTTCTGAGCGTGCCAGAATCCCGCGCGTAGGGCGACATCCCATTGGGGCTGTCTGCGCAGGCCGATTGAGACCCGGTTAGGAGAACCCCGATCGATGTGCATGCGCATAGACAGGAGGAGGCGAGGCAAGATAGACGCGTGTGATGATGAGAATGAGGAAGGAAAGGGTGTATGGTTAATCCTACAGTGTCGGCGTTGCAGATCACCACGCAGACTCCGAAAAAAATAATCTAAGAAGTTCTGCTGAGGCGTATCTAAGGCACTAGGTTGGATTTGTCAAGCAACGAAATGGCTCTATTGCGTGATGAACACAGGCCGGAATGCCGGAGCCATTTCGGTGTCGCCCTGGGACTTGTTCGATCGATTTCATGCGGACGATCACGTATCCTGTCGGCATGGAGAGGCACGGCGTGACAGTCATTCGTCGATGGGCGATACGGACCGTGATCGGAGCGGGGCTCGGAACCGCGGTTCTGTTGCTGGCGGCGTTGTCCTATGGTCTCTACTTGTCGACGTTCATCGCCTTGCCGAGGAGCGATGAGCACCCACCCTTACTGTTGTTCGGCTCGTCGTTTCTGCTGAAGCCCGATCTCCAGATTGCAGAATCGCACCTGATTGAACGTCTGGGTCGACTGGGTTACCGGGAGGCCGCATCCGCTGTTCTTCGGCCGGGAGAGTTTCGCGTGACGCCCGCAACGATCGATATTCACCTTCAAGGTTTTCCCGATTTGCATATGGACGCTGTGCCGATTCGTCTTCGACTGGATGAGGGTCGTGTGACCAATATCCTATCGATTGAGCAAGGCGAGGAGGTCTTTCCCGCCTATTTGGAACCTCAGCTGATCAGTGGGCTACGAGGGGAGTCACGACAGGTTCGAGAATGGTTGCCGATGGCCGAGATTCCACCGCGCCTCGTGGAGGCGCTGCTCTCGGTCGAAGATCGACGCTTCTATCGGCATGTCGGGATCGACCCGATCGCCGTCGGCCGCGCCCTTTGGGCGAACGTCACGCGAGGGAGCGTGGTGCAGGGGGGCAGCACGCTCACGCAGCAGCTGGCCAAGAACTTATTTTATTCACCGCATCGCACGTGGACGAGAAAAATCAAGGAGTCGGTCGCCGCACTCGTGCTCGAGGCGAAATATCGGAAGGCGGACATCCTTGAGAGTTACCTCAATGAAATATATCTCGGTCAGGTCGGGTCCGTTTCGGTCTATGGCATTCGGGAAGCGGCTCATCGATATTTCGACAAGCAGGTCAACGACCTGACCATCGAGGAGTCCGCCCTGCTCGTTGGGATGATCAAAGGTCCCAACACCTATTCGCCGCTCAAGAATGTGGCCTTGGCCATGCAACGTCGAAATGTGGTGTTGACCCGTTTGCGTGACAGCGGCCTGCTTTCGGAACTGGAGTGGACAAAGGCCGTCAAGAGTCCGGTGCGGGCGATGCCTGCGCAAGATTCCCTGGCCGATGCGCCGTTTTTTGTGGACCATCTGCTCCGGCAGATAGAAGAGTTGACCGGAGCACCGTTACCGGACGGAGTAAAGGTCTATACCACCCTGGATCCGGTGCTGCAACGCATTGCCTCGCAGGCGCTCACGATCGGGCTGGAGAAGTTGGAAGCTGCCCACCCCTTCTTGAAAGAGACAGAAGACCGTCTCCAGGGCGCCGTGGTCGCCCTCGATCCGAAGACAGGCGGCATTCTCGCAATGGTAGGAGGCCGCGATTATCGCGTGAGTCAATTCAATCGAGCGGTCCAGGCCAAGCGCCAGCCTGGGTCCTTGTTCAAACCGTTCGTGTACCTGACCGCGTTCGAATCCCGCCGCCAGATCAACAAGGGACAACCGGTCACCCCGTCGACATTCGTCGTGGATGAACCGGTGACCTTCGAGTCCGGGACCGGCCCTTGGTCTCCACAGAATTACGATCATCGCTTTCATGGAACCGTGACGGTTCGGTCGGCGCTGGAGCAATCGCTCAATGTTCCCGCCGTGCGGATGGCCCAGGCGGTGGGGACGAAACGCATATTACAGACTATGCAGGACCTGGGTATCCACAGTCCGCTGGCAGGAGATCTGTCGATCGCCCTGGGCAGTTCGTCGGTGTCGCTTCTGGAGATGACTTCCGCGTACGGTGCACTGGCCCAGGGAGGTCTCGCGATTCCAGCAAGCCCTCTGCATAGCGTGACGACACCCGAGGGAGACCCCCTCTGGCATACCACCCCTGAGCGACACCAAGCGGTTTCGCCGCAAGCCGCCTTTCTCATCACGTCGTTGCTGAAAGGCGTGATGAGCCGCGGGACTGCGGCAAAAGCCTCTTCCCTGGGATTGCGTGCGGTGGCAGCCGGCAAGACGGGAACGACCGACGGATATCGTGATGCCTGGTTTGTCGGCTATACGCCCGATCTGGTCGTAGGAGTGTGGGTGGGGTTTGATGACGAACAACCGATTCGTTTGACCGGCTCGCAAGCGGCGTTGCCTATCTGGGTGGATATTGCCCGACAAGTCATTCCGATATCTTCTGCGGAGTTTTCCGTTCCATCAGGAATCGCCCGGCGGGAGATTGATCCACAGACGGGACAATTGGCCACGTCGAAATGTCCGGAACGGGTCACCGAGGTGTTCATCGAAGGGACCGAACCGCCGCAGTATTGTGAAATCCATGGTGGTGGACTGTGGGAACGGCTCAAACACACTTTTGGAATTCTCTAGGTGAGGTCGGATGACCGGTGTAGGCTTGCCTCATGTTCACGTGGGTTCGGTCCAACCGTCACACTGATGTCGAGAGGGAACCAATGATGAAGAAGAGCGGATTTGTCGAAGAGGAAAACATCACCTTGTTGGCAAAGGGGGTCCTCATCAAAGGAGAAATCCGCGTGGATGGAACGGTTCGAATCGATGGTCGTCTGGAGGGCGAGATTCATACCAAGGGGACCGTGGTGATCGGCGAAGACGGCATGGTGCAGGGGACGGTCACAGCCGGAACGCTCATCAATAGCGGCAAGGTGAAAGCAACCGTGACGGCAACCGAACGGATTCAACTCTTGAAGACCGGCATGCTGATCGGTGAGGTCCATACGCCGAATTTTGCCATGGAAGACGGTTCGAAGTTTCAAGGATTGTCCGATATGGGTGTCGCATCGTGGGGCGACGAACCTCAGAAGCTCCCCAGCAACGTGCGTGAATTGTCGGTTCAGCGAGGAAAGACCGTGGCGCTTCTGGGAGAAGGCTCCTAGTACTCCGGTACAGCCCTTCCCCTCCCATACCCAGCCGCAGCCGATCATGCACTTCCTGCACCCGTAGTCTTTTCACCCCATTCATTGCCGGCATCCGATCGTCAGGACAACGGGAAATATTCATTTTTGCTCGGTGGATTTTGAGAGCGGATTGGATACGGACACTGGGCGATTTGGTACTCGCTTAGTGGATCGGACCGATATGGTCGCAATGATGGCGGCTTTATCGAGTCTTTCGTTCAACGGTCAACTTGCACCCAGCATGACAGTGAAGCTGTCGCACATAGGACAACAGGGCTTGTTCACATCCCCTAATATATGGGCCGCGGATTAAGAGTCCCGTCGAAGTCCTACCTGCCGTGTCTTACGCGGAGCAACTATCAGGCAATAAAGAGGAGGAGCGCTGACCTATTCTTCCAATAGATCACCGTGCCTTACGGTTGTTTGGCACCAAACTGACACCACAAAATCCGATATACCCCATGCCGCATTTCAAAGTCCTGAAACTTACGGTTAAACTCGTGGGGTAGGAGATTAGGTGGAGTTCACACTGTCTGGCGCTTAACCCTGCCGCCAGTGCCACCTTCCGTCCACATCCACAGACGCGTGACGGGGTATGTGATCGACTGCGCCGTACGTGGGATGGTCGAAAAGATGTGCAATCTGCAACATCTCGATCCATCGGTCGTTGAAGTGTTCTTGGGGGACGAACCACTTGAGGCCATAGATCGGAGACAACTTCCGCATGGATCGTTCGGCGTTGAACTCGTGAATAGCCAATCGTTCTCCGGTGAAATCATTGTACCCATATCCCATGGTGTCGTCGAAATAGCAGAATACTCGCGGCAGCAAGTTGGCCGAATCTGCGTCGAGCAGCGTAAGGGCTGCCTTGGTTGCACCGTACAAATCGAGGTCGATCGAGATGAAGCCGACGGGCGCAAAGGAAGTGCGGACAAACTCGGCAACGGTCTGTTCGACGAGCCCCAGCTTGAGCTGCGCCCGCTTCAAACGCGCGCGAAGCTCGCCCTCATTCATTGCAAAGTCCCCTTCCTCCCACATGTAAGGGACATCGCGGTGATCTTGTGGTTTAGGAAGGCCTTTCCCCGTGTCGAATCCGTATACGTCGATGCTGAGGCTGGTCTTTTGCTCCACAAGCTCGGCAATACGTTCGAGACTCACTAGGCCCGTGCCGCCGGCTACGCCGAATTCGATGACCGACATGCGGCGATGGCCAAGAACCCTGGCGAGGGCCGCAGCTTGAAGGACACCCCAAGCATAGGGGCGGTATCGGCCTCCGAGAGGATCACGGAGGATCTCGCGAAAGGACTGACCGATCCACGCATAGGAGTTATCGAACGGAATCGGTGCCTGAGCGGGCTCCGATTCTTCCGTGAGCCAGCGCTTCACTTCTCGCAGGATAGTCTTGAGCATCTTCTTCATGAGAAGTCATCCGCTGTTCTGAATGGTACGGTTCTAGGATACGGTCTCCCCTTCTGGCAACAGGGCGACAATCGAAATCAGCTAATCCCCAAACCTGTCCACATACAAGGCTGGAAATACTGGCCTTCGTTTCAGCAATGGCGCCCGCGAAAAGGCGTCACCCTCATCGCCGCGCTTCTCCCAAATAAATGTTCATGCTGCTCTGGTTTGGCGGGCTACCACCGGCTGTGGCTGGTTAGTCCAGGGGGATCGTGATCGCCATGCCGCCCATGACGTCGTTGATCTTGAAATCCCGCTTCGGACTGAGGGGATGGTTATTGTGGCAGTTGACACAGGCGGTCGAAATGGCCCGATCTGCGTAGATCGCTTGAAAGTATTGTTTCCGGCCGCTCGTGACCACGCCGGTGACCGGACGATCGGCATGTTGTGTGAGCTGGTCGAGCGCTTTGCGCTCGAATTCGGTCGCCGGGGCATTGCGTTGATAGACGGGCCAGAGGCTGATCAAGCGATACCGGATGCCTCTGCCGCTTTCCGCAACCAACTTTCCGGAATGCTGGAGAAACTGCGCGGGCAGGGGAAGCGTGTTTTCATTCTCCCAATGTTCCGTCGCCGAAACGATTCCCTTCGTCTGCATGCGGTTGACGACGTGGTTCGTGTATATCGTCCGGTCTGCCTCGAGCACGGCGTGAACATATTCCGCCACTTTCTCCGGCGAAATCCCGGATGGTGGTGGCGAGGTATCCTTCGCATGCAGGACATAGTTCCCATACAGGCCGAAAAGCATGAGGCCTCCTCCCAGGTACCAGCCGCTCGACTTCAGGATGGGATGCACGATTCCTCCTTTCGAATTGGGGTTCCGGCGATCGGAAGCGTCATGATGCAGGTGGTACCGTGCCCCTCTTGGCTTTCAATTCGAATATCGCCGCCGAATTTCTTCACAATGCGTTGAGCGACTGTGAGGCCCAACCCTGATCCTTCCCCTTGTCCCTTGGTCGTGAAGAATGGATCGAAGACTTTACTCAGAAAGCTCTTGGCAATACCCGGTCCCGAGTCCCGAATGGTTACGGTCAGGATCCCTGCCTGTTCCTTCGTGCCGATAATAAGCTGCCCTTTGCCGCGCAAAGCCTGCACGGCGTTGGAGAGCACATTGGCGAAAGCCTGGCGCAATTGGTCTGGTAACGCGTTGACGTTCGACACGGAGACATAGTGTTTTTGCACATCCACGCCGAGCGCATCGTGTGAGGCTTGCACGATCGTCAAGGCCTGCTCCAATTCCGCATTGACGTCCACCGGGACGCGCTGATCCTTGGCCTCCCTGGCGGCGATGCCGGTGAAATCCCGAATGATGGTGGCCATCCGGCGCCCGTGGACCACAATGTCGCGCGCATACGACTGAGCCCGCTTGAGATCGACCTCTTCTTGAATGGCCTCGCCTAGTCCCAGAATGCCGAACAGCGGATTGTTCAATTCGTGGCCGATTCCGGCCGTCAGCACCCCCAGGCTCCCGGATTTTTCTGCTTGCACCATCTGATCCTGTAACCGGCTTTCATCCGTGGTATCGCGCAGGACAATGCCGATTCGATTGCCTTCTCCCGCGCGTCCATCCAATCGAAACCATTGGTAACTGTATAATCGTGAACCGATCGACAATTGGTGCCGCTCATCATCCACGCGAGACAACGTTTTGGGAGCCAGCGGATCCCTGGTTTCCGTGGAACGGTGACCGGTCGATTCAGCCAAGCCGAGGGACAGGTCTGTACCGGCGCTCTTGTGTTGCAACTCCTGCCGAAGCTTGTCCTGCCGCGCAGGGTCCAGGTGAAGCAGATCGAAGAGCGTCGTGGAAGGGGGACAATCGCCGGTCACTCCCAGCGCCTCTCTTAATGCGCGATTCACATACTGGATGTGTTCGTTCTGGTCGACCATGATGATGGGCGTGGGGACTGCATCGAGGACTTGATCGGTTGTTCGCTGTAAATATTGAACCTCTTGGGTTTTTTCTTGCACCTGACTGGTGAGACCGGCGAAGGCGGCTTCGAGTTGAGCATTCATCCGGTTGAACTCTACGGCGAGTTCTTCCAGTTCGTCTCCGGTTTTGATCTGGATGGGCTCGCGAAGTTCACCACGACCGATGGACCGGGCGGCTTCCTGCAATCGTCGCACGGGCGTCACGATCCGGCTCGCTGCCAAATAGCCAAGGGTGGCCAGTAGGCCAAGAGCGACTATGGCAAATACGGACATCCACGTAAAGAGATGCCGCACCGGCGCGAACAGTTCGGTGGAGGATTGCCAGACGAAAGTATCCCATGAGCCTAAGTCCGATGCCCCATTGGTCGCACGGCTCGTTTCAGGAAGGGGGGCATGCCCAATAATGGCTGTTCCCTGCCCGCCATGCCCATCGCTCGAGGCGCTCACCCAACCGGGCTCGATCCCGGTGACGAGCGGAATGAGTTTCGGATCGGACAGACGGACTCCCGTGGGAAGGATCGGACAGCTCATCACGATTCCCCGGCTATCGATGAGCATGACGTGACCTGTCTTCCCGAATCGAATCGGATGGGTGGAGGGCGAGAAAAATTCTTTGGAATCGATGATTCGGTGGAGGACCCCGACGACTTCGTACCTAAGACTGTCCATGATCGGAAGGCTGATTGTGAACACATAGGTCTTGGCCCGGTCCTCAAAAAACACATCTTCGATGAAGAGTTGCCCGGCTCCCTTGTTATAGGATCCTTTCCACCATGCTGTCTCTCCATGCGAAAACGCCGGCCGGCTCGTCAAGGCGGCCACGAGACTCCCCTGCACGTCGGTGACGAACAGCAACTTGGTCGCAGCCCGCACCACTTGCGGAAGGAGTAGTGCCGGTGCGCTGTTCGACCCGGAATAGTGTTCGCGCAGCAGAATGGCCAGAGGGTTTTCCGTGATCGCCTTCACCAGGGCCGGGTCCTGGGTGTTCCACTTCGCCTGCTCCCGGTCAATGGCGGCTCGATTTTCCTGATCTGTCCGACCCTGAATGACATCACGTTGGTGTTCCAATGCCTTGATGACGAATGGATCGGAGGCAATGCGTGAGGTACGAGCGACCTCTTCGGCCACGAGCAGATCCAGTTTCCTGGCTGCCTCGGTTGCCAGGGTTTTGAAGCTCTCTCCGCTGACTTCACGGATTTCCTTCGACCCCTGGAAGAACGCCATGGTCAGTCCAAGGATGAGCGGCAGGACACCGACCAGCAACATGGAGACGATCAGCTTCCGCTTGAGTCCCCAACGTATTCCGGCTGCATGCGTAGGTATCGTCATGGGGTCGCGCATTCCATGGGCGGCGATGCGGGTGGAAACTCGATGCGAAACGAACTGCCTTTTCCCACTTCACTGTCGACGTTGATGTGCCCATGCATTTTGGATACGACCGACATGACATTGTACAACCCCAAGCCGGTGCCTTTCCCTGCGGGCTTGGTCGTGTAAAGAGGATCGAAAATCTTGGAGAGAGATTCTCTGGGAATGCCGCAGCCGGTATCCATGACCGTCACAATCGTCGTGCCGTGGTCGTGCTCGGTTCGTAAGGTCAGGGTGCCGCCTTCAGTCATGGCCTGCACGGCGTTCGTGATGAGATTCACGAAAACATGCAATAGTTCATCGGGATTGCCTTTCACCAACACCTCGGATCCATACTGTTTGACGATCGTCATGTCTTGTAGCATCACTGCGTACCGTGCGATTCTGAGCGCTTCGTCGAGTTTGCCGCTCACATTCACCACGGTGTCATCGTTCGCGACATTCCGTCGGGCGTAACGCGTCAGATCACGGCAGAGGGCGCTGGTACGCTTGACCGTTTCGATGATTTCCGCGGCTTGTTCGTGAACCGCGGTGAGGTCCTGCTCCTGGGCAAGATTTTCGGCGAGGCCAAGAATGAGTTGGAGGGGATTGTTGATGTCGTGGGCGATTCCTGCGGCGAACGATCCCAATCCTGCCAGCTTCTCAGCATGAAACAGCTCGGCTTCAAGTTTTGATTCATGCTGAATGAGGTTCCACAGCAACTTGGCCGTGGCCCCGTTCACCACTACTGCCGCAGGGTCCTTATGGGAAAGAATGGTCTCGACCATATCGGGGTCCCCTGTCACATCCATGATCAGGTTCACCCCATGATCGCCGACGAGGTCCGGAACCTGATCGCTGACTTGTATGTTCAAGTCCCGGGCGCGCCGGAGTCCGGGAGCATGAGGATTCGTGTCCGCGATCCCCACGATATCGACGTCCGGGATTTGATGCAGGAGTTCCAGGAGAGCCGTCCCGCCTTTTCCGGCGCCGACGATGGCCACTTTGGTCGGTGATCGATCCATTACAATGATCGCTCCATGCCTATAGGTTTGTGTGCGGCACGCATGAGCCGGGACATAGCTCCGCTCACGATGGGCGGCTCTCGGAGGGACATAGGCGCTCCTCCGAGAGCTGCGGGCAGGGCAGGGTGTGGAGTGATCACGCTAGAGGCGCGCCAATTCTCTCTGTTCCATTGCGCGACCGACCGCGGCTTTCAGTTTTTCTCCCTCGACCGGCTTGACCAAATAATCGATGACACCCCCGCGCAGAAAGGAGGTCGCCATGTCCGTATCAGGAAATCCGGTAAGGACGATAATCGGGACACGCGGCCATTCCTGCTGGAAGTATGCGATCGCTTCGACTCCGTTGATCTTCGGCATGCGGATATCACAGACGATCACGTCGAGCAGAAGCCGGTTTTCCCCGCTGTTGATCGCCTCAATGGCCTTTGCGCCATTTTCAGCCTCAATCACATCGTACCCGGCTTTTTGAAGGGTCATCCTGACGACCTTTCGAATATCCGGTTCGTCATCCACCACCAAGACGCGACCATTGCACGCTGTACCGCTCATGAAGAAGCCAGATCTAAACTCTTCCATGGAGCCCTCCTTGTGTTTGGAAAAAGTCATTGCCGATTTCGGCTCAGACATTCTAGAGGGAGCCATCGCAACGAATGTGCCATGAAGACGACTGAGAAATAGTCCGATATTCTGCAGCGTTGGAGATGCAATCGATTCTATTGGATCACTGGCATATTGGTGCAGAACAACCAGGTGGGGTGAAATCCACCATGCCAGGAAGCATCACTGGTCGTGCTGAGCACAGATTCCTGGCTGGAGTAACACATTCAAGGCCGGGCAGGATCAGCTCAGAAGCACAACCTTTCGACTGATTCTATTCATCCACGCAACACGGGAGGTGAGCATCCGGTTCTCCTTTCAGCAGACGAAATCTCCACGGAATGGTGGCGTGAGTCTAGTGAGAGCTCACAAAAATGCGAACGTTCCGGCAAAAACGCCGGACACCTCGAACTGCGATTGCCTTCGCCGCCCGAGATACGTTATCCTAAATGTCAAGAACCATGATTAGCGATGATACTTTGAGCGCCTACATCCGCCAGGTCATGCCGGATGCGACTATCAAGGTAGTGGACAAGACGGGAACCCGCGACCACCTTATCGTGCTCGTCACTTCGGACCTCTTCCGGGACAAAAATCCATTGGATCGACACCGGATCGTTTATCAAGCCTTGGCCGTCCCCATGCGCGATGGCCGCATCCACGCATTGGAAATAACGGCTAAAACGACCGACGAAGCGTAGGGAGGACAATCACCATGGCGAATCCCCTCGATGATGAAATTCAAAACGAAATCAAACAACACAAGATTCTGATCTACGGGAAAGGGACGAAGACTATGCCCATGTGCGGCTTCACCCGGGAGACCATGCAGTTCTTCGATCGTTATGGCTATCCCTATGAACTGATCGATGTGTTGTCACAGCCGGCCAAACGTGACGCGCTGACGAAGATGACCAACTGGCCCACGCTTCCGAAGGTCTTTATCGATGGCCAGTTTTATGGGGACACCGATATTCTCGATCCGATGGCGTCCAAGGGAGAGGTCGAACCTCTGCTCAAGAAGGCGTTCGGAAAATAGTCACAGTATGGTGACTGGGACGATTGACCCGTTGATTTTTTCTCAACAAGAATCCGGCTCGGATCCACCGGTCTGGTCGTGGGTTGTCCCGATCATGTGAGCGGCACTCTCGTTATTCTCGGGGTAAGGCAGTTCAGTCCTCTCCTTATTGAATCTTGACGCCAGTTCAGCCTGCTTAGTGGCTCACGTGATGGGGGCTCAAGTTGACGACCCAGCTTTGATATGTTTCTTGGCCGGCGAGAATTGCTTCGAACAGCTCTCTCCGCTAGTGCCGTCGCGTTGTCTCAAAAAAAACCGAAACAAGTGGTTCGAGCGGATGGGGGGCCTCGTCCAAATGACTTCGCGGCAAAGTTTATCCTAATGTGGCCGGGCCTGGACAGGTGTGGGACGATCGGGTTTCGCTGCATTCTTGATCTGGCGTGACTCATGTCGTCCAACCTGCTACCCTCTTTTCACCGCCATGACCGAGTGTTCTCGAAGCGACATTCCCCTCTGCGTCGATCTGGACGGCACCCTAATCCGGACCGATCTGCTGTGGGAATCCCTGCTCACGCTCGTCAAGCGTCGTCCGGTCTCGATATTCTGGATCCCGCTATGGCTGTTGCGCGGCAGGGCTTATCTCAAGGAGCAGATCGCCCGCCGGGTTCAGATCGATATCGCAAGTCTTCCTTATAACCGGAACGTCATCGACTATCTCCGGAAAGAACGCCAAGGCGGCCGCGAACTGATCCTGGCCACCGCCAGCCACGTGGATTTTGCCCGCCAAATCGCCGCGCATTTGGGTCTCTTTGATGGAGGTGTGTTAGGGACAACGGCTACGCTGAATTTGAAAGGTCCTGCCAAACTCAAGGCTCTTCAGGAACGGTGTGGAAGTCGCGGTTTTGATTACATAGGAGATGCGCACGCGGATTTGTCGGTGTGGGCTCACGCCAACCAGGCGCTGGTGGTCACGGATTCACCGGCTCTGGTCAGCCGGGTCAAGGAAGCGGCCCACGTAGGTCATGTGTTCGACCGGCGACGTAACCGCCTGCGCATTATATACAAGGCCCTCCGTGTCCACCAATGGTCGAAAAACGTCTTGATCCTCCTGCCTCTGATTTCCTCACATCAGATCACCAGACATGTCTCTCTCGCTGGCTGCGATGGTCGCATTCGTGTCATTCAGCCTCTGTGCGTCGGCCGTCTATATTCTCAACGACTGTCTCGATTTGGAAGCGGATCGCCGGCATCCGAAAAAAAAAGACCGGCCGTTTGCGTCCGGGGAACTGTCGATTGCGGCAGGGCTGGCTGATGAGTCTGGGATGCCTGACCGCCAGTTTCACCCTGGCCGCCACGCTGCCGCACACTTTTCTGATCGTGCTGGGCGGGTATTTCGCTCTCACGACGGGATATTCCCTCTATCTCAAGTCACTTGTCTTAGTCGACGTGATTGTACTTGCTCAACTGTACACGCTACGCGTATATGGCGGAGGCGCGGCCACCGGCATTGTGCCGTCTCACTGGTTGCTGACTTTTTCTTTGTTCATTTTTCTCAGCCTGGCACTCATGAAGCGCTTCACCGAAATTCGCCTGATGAGCCACACTGATCGGAAAGACGTGATCGGTCGAGGGTATCGAACGACGGATGCCGAACATATTGCCAGTATTGGTTCGTCGAGCGGGCTTATCGCCGTCCTTGTGCTCGCCCTATACATCAGCAGCAAGGAGGTACTGGAGTTGTATTCCAATCCCGAATATTTGTGGTTGGTCTGTCCCGTGATGCTGTATTGGATCAGCCGGGCATGGATGCTGACCTACCGTGATTCCATGGAAGACGATCCCGTCGTATTTGCGGTGCGGGATCGGAAGAGTTATATTGTGGCTCTTCTCATCGGAATCATCCTCGCAGCGGCTAAGTAGGCTGCGCGGCGTTAACAATGCTGGGTGCTGAGTGCTAAGCTCTGGGTACGAACTCCTAACCTCCCGTTCCTCTCATTCATAACTAGGAATCCATCACTCATAATTCTTCCATCTCCCATTTCTCTCATGCATAATTCAGAACTCAGCACTTAGCACTCAGAACTTCCGCATTATATTCCCCAGGCTCCGCTGATCTGGATATTGGATCCATTGACATATCGAGCCTCATCCGAAAGAAGATAGCGGACCGCCCCGACCGTGTCCCCGACGGTTCCGATATACCCGGCCGGAATACGTTTGTCGACTCCCGCCAGTTCTCCCGGCGGCGCGCTGCCGGAATCGATGAATCCGGGAGAAATCGCATTGACCGTGATCCCATAGGGGGCTAGGAGCTTCGCGAGGGTGCGCGTGAGAATCAGGACGCCGGCTTTTGCAATGTAATGCGCGGTCACATCTGGCTGCGACACCATCCGGTCGGCATTCGCCATGCTGAAATTCACTATGCGCCCGTATGTACGTGCCTTCATGCCGGGAGCCACCATCTGCGCAAGGTAAAAGATCGGGTGCAGATTGCCGTCGAACATCTCGCGCCAGCCGGCAATGGTTTCATCAAAGAGGTTGACGCGATGATAGGGACCGGCGCCGTTGATCAGGACGTCAATGCCTCCCCACAGCTGCTGCACATGGGTGACGAGTTGTTGCGTCGCATTCGGATCCGACACATCACATTGAAGAGAAAGAGCCTGTCCGCCGCGCTCGATGATGCCGGCCTTGGTCATCTCGGCATCCGCCAGACTGGTACGGTAACAAATAGCGATGGACCATCCGTGCGTGGCGAGGTCCAAGGCAATCGCTCGCCCGATTCCACGGGCGCCTCCGGTGATCAGGGCAATACGCTTGGTCATTGCGTGGCCTCGCTTTCATGGAGACGCGACCGCAACCGCTTGGCGATCATATCGAGCGCGCCGCCGGTTCTCGCCGAGAAGACACGTTCCTGTTTGGGTTGTTTCATATCGCGACGATTGGCTTCGATCAACGCCTGGAGATCCTCAATGGTGTCCACGTCTCGCCAGACGGGCAGCAAGCTTGTTCTGAGTCCAACGTGCTGAGCTCGTTCGCGGGTTTGAGCGAGCACTCGATCGGTCGACCATGAAATATCGCGAAATAACTCCGGAACCGGCCTGGTCAACCCCACAAGATAGTAGCCTCCATCCTCGGCGGGTCCCAGCACGAGGTCATGCGCACTGAGCATCGCGACGGCCTGCTGATAGTGCGCAAGAGGAAGGGATGGGACGTCGGTTCCGATGACGAGCACCTGTGTGAATCCTTGTGCGAACAGCGCGATGAACGCAGTATGCATTCGTTCGCCGAGATTCTCTCCTATCTGGTCGAGCAGCTGCAGTCCATGCCGTTCGGCCATAATCTGAAAAAAGACATGAGCAGACGAGGGCGCACAGGCAAGAAACCGGGTGATCGGCAATCGGAATTTCTGGATTGCCGCGCGCGAACGTTCGAGCACATCAAGGATAAAGCTTCCCTGCAGCGTCGCCGCTTCATCTGCCGTGAGCGGCGGGCAGAGACGGGTTTTGACCTGCCCTGCAACCGGCGCCTTCGCAAAGATGATCAATGCGCACCCTGCGCTCGTCGCAGGGTGGGGGACCCTTCCTTCATTGCCGGGACGTCTCTGGTTTCTCGTCACGGGTCCTCGATCACACGGTGTCGGCTTCGGGAGTCACACGTCGCCCCGGATGCTTCAAACGGGGAATGCATCACGTCGCGCTTCCTATTGCTGGAGCTTCTCACGCCTCACCGCTGCATAGAAGCGGGAGAGGATTTCGGGACTCATGCCGCACCAATAGAGGAGCCTGAGAGTCCACATGAGGACAACTGTGCGGGCCGGACCCTGGCTTTCCCATCGCCGATACGAAGTCGTCACCTGGTGCCGCAGGGTTGCGACACGGCCCCGCCGTTTGAGCCGACGGGTGAAGTCGATATCCTCCATCAACGGGATCACGGTATATCCATTCATCGCCTCGAACGTCTCCCGCCGCACGAAATTGGCCTGATCCCCCGTCGCAATACCGCTCAATCTCGATCGCACATTCATCATGGTGCTGATGACTGAGCCGAGCGCGGTGGTCTTGTCGAATTGCACCTCAAAACGCCCACCGGCGCAGGTTGGCTCCGCCATGGCGTGTACGATCGCGTCCCGCGCCTTGTCCGGGAGAAGCGTATCGGCATGAAGAAATAGCAGAATATCATTGCGGCTCAATGCGGCGCCTGCATTCATCTGCGCCGCCCGTCCTCGCGGAGCGGTGGTGGCCAGAACAGGACAAGCCGCAATGGCGGGACGGTGCTGTGCCAGGGAAAACCGAAGCACCAGGTCCCGCGTCCGATCCGTGCTGCCTCCATCGACGACAATGATCTCATCGAAGCCGAGCTGAAACGTGCGTTCCAGCGTGTGCGCCAGTGTGGATTCTTCGTTCAGCGTCGGAATGATGACGGAGATCGTCATCGCCGCCATGTGCCGGGACATCCTGCCCGGTCAGGCAGGCTTCTTCGGCTCATTGAACATGAAATAGACAACGATGCCGACCGTGATCCAGAAGACGACCTGTTTATGCCAGAAGAGCACTTCACCATAATGGTAGAAGGCCAGGCCCAACAAGATGGCGACACCCATGACGGAATATCGCCAGGTGGGGTTCTCGAGGACGGAGTTGGCCCACACGGCAAGTCCGGCGAAGTAAATCAGGAACGGGACCACGTTGATCTCGAATCCACCGCTGATCGATAGAAAGATGTTCAAGAACCCGGTGAACATCAGTGCGGTGCCGACCATCAGACCGGCGACGTGTGCCTGACGGTCCCCACCGCTGTCATCGTCGGTCTCATGCCGGGGGGGCTTGGGTGGTGGGGGTGTAGTGAATGGCTCTGGGAGGTCGCTGGGCGGTGCAGGGGACATCAGTAAGCTTTCCAATACCTAAAGCAATGGCATTGAGGTTAGAGAAGACATCCAAAAGTTTTGAATTGTTTACTTAGCGCTAGACCTTGCCCCTGGTAAGAGGATCCTATGCCTGCCCCATATATCTTGTCCGGTTGCGCCAGCAATCGTTCATATATGAGTCGTCCCACAATTTGTCCATCTTCCACTGAGAACGGAACTTCATGCGACCGAACTTCGAGCACAGCGCAAGTGCCTTTGATATCGTTGGAACCGTACCCGAAGCCCGGATCAAAGAAACCTGCATAATGGATCCGAAATTCTCCTATTGAGGGATCATACGCCACCATTTCAGCCGCATATGTGGGCGGTATTCGCACCTTCTCCTTAGAAATGAGGATATGGAAGTCATCCGGATTAAGTATGATGTTATTTGATTTGGGAGCGGTGATCACTTCCCAAAACTCGTCCGGTTCATAAAAATTGATGTGACGAAGGTCAATAGCGGGAGCGTTCTTCTTGGCGCGATAGCCTATGACGTTATTTTCCGTTGTTCCTTTCAAATTGATTGAAAATTTCAATCCATTTTCAATCTGAGGTTGTCCCGCGAGGTTCTCTCCACCAGTTGGAGAACCGTCGCTTCCGGCAGAATAGATCAGACTTTCTTCGGTGTGTAGTTTCGCAAGGGTACCATCCCATGAAGGTGGGTTCCCTCTTACAAAACGCAATTGGTTTAATCTGATTCCTTCGGCAAGAATGACTGTAAATGTGCGCGGCACGACTTCTGCGTATAGCCTACCTTTGTATCCTGCCGGGACCCGCTCAAATTCGGTGCCATAGTCACAAATCAATCTCGTAAAGATATCTAACCGTCCAGTCGTACTTTTGGGGTTAGCCTTTGCTGATACATCGTCCGGCAAGTTGAGCTGCTCCATTAAAGGAACAATGTACACACAGCCCTTTTCAAAAACCGTAGGTTCTGTTAAGTCGATTCTGGCCATAGTCAGATCTTTTATCTTGCCTTCGACGGTTGATTTATTACCCGGTAAGAAGCTAGCCCTTACCCGATACGCTGTCGGTCCCAAGCGTAGGTCTACGCTGGATGGTTGAACCTGGCCTTCATCGATCTTCGAGTCGGAAAAAATCCTACCGTTCGTGATCAGTTCTGCGATTTTTTGTGACGGGAATATGCCAGTCGTGAAAGAGAGGCTTCGCAGATCATTATCTAATTCTGGGAAAAGGTGACGGACACGCTCGTTCATGTTTGGGAATCGCTTTTCTTAGTGGAAGGTTGCAGTATACCTAACATGCAACAATTTCACAGGTGCGGTGACTAGTCCCCGTCATACCCAGAGATTCGTATCACGTATTGATGACTTCACAGATCGTCCATCCCCCTATCACAGCCGTTCGATGCCTGGTTCCATGCAGGATGAACGCCGACCATGGGGAGTTCACGCCCCGTCCCGTTTTTGGCTTGGGGATAGTGGAACGTCTTATTCTCATAATTTCGTAACATCGCACCGTCCTCGTCCATGTGGACGAGATAGTCGGCCGGAAGGAGAGGAATCTTTCCTCCGCCGCCAGGCGCGTCGATGACGAAGTGGGGCACCGCCATGCCGCTCGTGTGGCCTTGTAAGGCCTTGACGATGTTCAAACCTGTTTCCACCGTGGTGCGGAAATGATTCGTTCCCTTGGTGAGATCCGCCTGGTATAGGTAATAGGGTTTGACGCGGGCCAGCAGCAGTTGATGCATCAATTGCTTCATAATCTCGGGATCGTCATTGACGCCTTTGAGCAGGACCGTTTGTGCGCCGAGAGGAACTCCTGCATCCGCCAACATGCCGCAGGCAGCCTTGACCTCCTCTGTCAGTTCGTCGGGATGGTTGAAATGCAGATTCATATAAATGGGATGGTACTTCTTGAGGATCTCGCAGAGTTTCGGTGTAATTCGCTGGGGGAGACTCCCAGGGACGCGAGAGCCGATTCGAATCAATTCCAGATGAGGGATCGTACGAAGCGCTTTGAGAACTCGTTCCAGCAGCTGATCGGGTAACAAGAGGGGATCCCCTCCGGAAAGGATGACATCGCGGACCTCGTCGTGCTCGCGCAGGTAGGCAATGGCGCGATCGAGTTCGCCTTTCTTGAGAAAGCCCGGTTTCCCGACCAGCCGTTTTCTCGTGCAGAACCGGCAATAGATCGGACACTGGTTCGTGACCATCAGGAGCACGCGGTCGGGGTACCGATGGACCAGGTGTGGGACGGGACTCATTAAGTCTTCCTCCAAGGGATCATCCTCCGCATCGGCATCCGCCATTTCGGCGACATCCGGCACGACCTGCTTCCAGATGGCATCTCCTTGTTCTTTGATCGTGGCCATGACCGTCGGTGTGATCCGCATGGGATAATCACCGACGATCGACTCTATTTCCTTTTCATCCACTCCAAGCCGTTCGGCGAGGTCTCGAGGTTTCACCACACTTTGAGCCAGAATGCGTCTCCAGTCATCCACGTCTCGATCCTTTCTTCAACGAAGCGTTCGTCCGGTGAACAACAGCGTGACAGGCAAGACTTGTTGTTGGCTTGCTTCGGATCCCATGCTGCTCACTCGGTTGGCTTGGCGTAATGCTCTTCTAGGTACGCCAGTATCTCATAGGTTTCCGAGAGAATGGTGTCGCCGTCTGTCAGAACGGGAACGTAGTACTGGCCGGATACTTCGAAGACTTGTTTCCGCATCGGCCGGAAATCGGGTACGACGACTTCCTCATATGTCAATCGCAGTTGAGCAAGTTTATCCCGCACGACCGCGCACTCGGGACACCAGCGCACATGGTACAGCGTCAGAGACATCGGTTACCCGCATGGCATGCATCCTTCGGGACCGACTTGTTGAGGGCCATAGGGGAACTCTTGAGGGTGCGAATGCGCATGCAACCGGTCGCCTTCATGACTGAGACGTGGGACCCTCGGCGCAGGGGACCATAATGGCGTCTTCCATGCCATGAATCACTTTTTTCTCCACGGAACAGACCGTCGCCAGAATGCCGCCGAGTTCGGCCTTGTCGTGCGCGACAAAGTAGTAGGGCGACAGGCGTACCCGTCCCGGCATCGTCGTGATGCGTCCTGTGGCCTCATCGGCATATGAGCATTCAAACACACGCCCCTTATGAAATTCCTGCAGCACGTGGGGACCGGCAGGAAATGCTGCGAGCGCTTGGTCCAACGCTTCGGCCCATTCGGCTTGAGAGACGTCATGACCAACGACGACCCCACGACTCCCCCACGCGAGTTCAGAAAAACCGGACGGCTTGACCACCATCTGCCGTTCCTTTTGCGACATGGTTCCGAGTACCCGATAATCGGAGATGGGCTTCCCGGCGACGGTGAGATAGGGTATCACGGCGGTTGGTGGAGCCGGCTGCGGATCCAAAATCCAGGTTCTTGGCATAAGGGCCGACAGTCTCGCCCACAGGGCCTCTCCCAACTCCTCTTGCCAAAACTCTTGCAAAACGGGATGGTGCAGGAGTGCAAACGCTAATTTTTCCTCGAAAACGGGTTTGTAAGGAGGCGTGACAATCACGCGGGCTTTTTTCGCGGCGTACATGACCAACTCTGCTTTGGCGATATTCTTGAGATCAAATAACTCAAAAAACCGGTACACGAGACCGATCGCCCGTCGTTTCGTTTCGACTTCAAGCCAGAGCCCTTCCTCGGAGAATCTGACCTCTCGCGGATGCACACAATAGCTCTCCAGTCCGATCTCACTCAGGCGGTCAGCCAGCCATTGCATCTCCTGCCTGTAGTCCCGGGCTTCGTCCGACACGACAATGGCCACACAACCGGGAGCATCGTTCTGCTCAGAACGCAGCATGGACGCAAACCCCTGGACCATACCATCCCGTCCCCCGATGATCCGGGCCGGTTGTCCTTCGAGACCTTCGAGATCGGCATAGCCCTGCGCCAAGCAGGCGGTCATGCCGATTCCTCCCGGGACAGAGTCCAGTTCAGTGATCACCATGCCACCCGGGGTTGGGATGATGTCCGGACGGATTACCGCCGGGGTCATGTTGCGGAACCGGTTCATTCGGCTGAATGCAACCAGGGATTCGGGTTTGCCTTGATCCAGATAGGCGGCTGCCCAGGTCGGTTGGGTGCCCCGTATGCTCTCCACATAGAGACGGTTGAGGGCCCGGTAGAAAGCGAGGAGATCCTGTCCAAGTGTCCGGAAATATGTGACTTCACCGGGGGAGAGCACGAAAGGGTCGGGAGCAATGCGCCAGCGGTTTGTCGCGTGATCCGAAGGCCGAGCGGCAATCACACCGTCGGATGGACCGGCTGCGTAGAGGCCTGCTCGAATCAAGGTCTCGCGGACCGTGGAACAGCGTCGGCGGGCTGAATCGGAATCGACCGGATCAGAAAGATTCTGTGTCAGTGTCAATGATTGTGTCCTCGAGGCGGTCAGGCCAGCGCCGCATCATGAAAGTGCGGTCTCTGGTTCGAGGCTGGCCAGATCGTAACACGGCCTCTCGCACCCGTACAAGGGTGGAGGGATCTGTTTCTGCGGGGCGACATTGTCACAGGGAAGTCTGAGCTGAAAAGAGGGGCGGAGGTTGATGGCTCAGCAACGTTCGGGGGGAGAAAAAACCCGAACGCAGTTTCTCCCCGCAGCCTTTGCGAGATAGACGGCGCGATCGGCAACTGCCATCAGTTCTGTGGACGTCTGTGCATGGGCGGGAAGAGTGGCAACTCCGATACAGCAGGTCAGCGACAAGGGAGGAGAGGCGAAGGCTGCCAACTCCGGCAGTAACGTGAGTGCCGTTACGCGATGGTGAAGGCGTTCGGCGAGTGTCAGTGCGCCCTCCACGTCGGTATTGGGAAGCAGGAGAGCGAATTCATCGCCTCCGTACCGGGCTGCCACGTCGCTGGTCCGTCCGATACTCCGGCCACGGTCGTTTGGCTGTCGGCTGTCCAACAGCCAACCCATCGCTTGCAGGACCTGATCCCCCGCCGCATGACCGTATAGGTCGTTGATAGCCTTGAAGTGATCGAGATCTAAAAAAATGAGCGAGAGCGGTGCATGAGTCCGGTGCGCGTGAGCCGCGAGCTGACACAACATTTCGTGAAGGTATGAATGGTTATAGAGACCGGTCAGCCCATCGCGGACGGAGCGATCGGCCAGTTGCCGGTTGGTATGAGCCAATTGTCTGTTCGCTTCTTCCAGGCGGCGATTCAGAGTGTCAGACTCTTGTTGCTGACGCTTGAGCGGCGTGATGTCCGTAATGGTTTCGACGAGATGAGCCTTCCCCTGGATCGTTTCGAGCGCAGACCATTGAACAAGCATCCACTGGTCATTCGGAAGCTGGACTTCACTCGACGTGGTCGTGCCGGAATGCAACGCTTCGGGAGCCCTGCAAAAGGAGCAGGGGGTCGCGCATTCGGCAATCTTTTCATGGCACAATTGGCCGGCAATAATGCCGAACTTTTCCTGAGAAGCCGTATTCTGGTAGAGGACTTTATAGGTGACCGGGTCAATGATGGCCAGGCTCACCGGCTGAATGTTTAGCAGCGCTTGCGGATCATACGGAGGAAGCGGCGGGTTATTCTTGAACACCATAGGACGTCGGCGGCTCATTCACAAATGGCAGTATTTCAATGGTGCTTCGGATGGTCAAGAAAATTGCCAATTGTCGGGAGTGCCGGACGTGACACAGTAGATCGAAAGGGGAGTGCACGGATGGCAGGAATAGTCAGTTTCTTGCCTGAATACCGAGGCCATCGTATGATGCGGTCGTGGATTTCTACCGGGTGATGGCTGAACCAGTGCAAAGCTTGCCGATCCTTCCACAGATCGTTCCCAGCCAAACATGCGTCACGTGCGAGGTCTGCTGCCGATTTCCGGAGCGCGACAGCTTCCTGCGGCCCTATTTTACGCCTCAAGAAATTGCGAGAGCTGTGGCCCGTGGAGTGGATGAAAGCAGATTTCCCCATCCGGATGGATGTCAGGTAGAGGTGGCGCCACATCCAGACGGCGAAGGGTTTCTCTGTCCCGCTTTCGATCCGATCACGTCGCGGTGCACGATCTACGAAGACCGCCCGCTCGATTGCCAATTGTACCCATTTGCCTTGATGTGGGACGCCCAGCGACAACATGTCGTGCTGGGATGGGACGCCAAATGTCCATACATGGGAGACGTGGCTTCAGCGAAGATTACCGCCGCCGCAGACGGTCTCGCCGGCCTCCTCGAATCCGATGACACAGTCGGGACCTTGGCCGAGCATCCTCGCTTGATCGGCCGCTATCAGGATGATGTGGTGATTGTGCGGCGACTCGAGCGGGTCACGAGGGCATTGAGACACGATGTTGAAGGCGTCTTCCTGCGCCCCTTGACTGTGGATGATCGGCCACGCATCCAAGCCGCCATTGTCTCGGCGCGCCCCGCGCTGCCGGTCCCGCTGGCGGCGTTCTCGTTCGCTTCCCACTATCTGTGGCATTCGATCCTGGATTATTCATGGACGGAAATAGCCGGACATCTATGCCTGTTTGCGTCCTCATCCGACGGCATGTTCATGGTGCTTCCTCCGCTCGGCCCAGGACTGCTGCATCAGCCTCTTCACCAGGCCATGCGATACATGCGCATACGGAATGGAGGGTCGACGGTGAGCCGTATCGAAAACGTTCCGGCGGAGTATCATGACGAGATCACCGGGCTCGGTTATCGCCTGACACCAACCGGCGCGGACTATATATACCGCGTTGACGATCTGATCAGCCTTTCGGGCGATCGATACAAATCCCAGCGCGCTGCGTGCAATCGATTTGAACGCGAACATGACACCACGGCATGTGACCCATATCGTGCTGAAGATCGGGACGCGTGCCTGGCCATGCACGGCCTGTGGCGAGCACAAAAAGAGTCCTCCGGCCTGAATGAGTGGGAACGACTGCTGCTGAATGATTCGTCGGTCGCGCATAACGCGGTACTCAACGAACATCAATCAATGGGACTGCTCGGCGTGACCGTGAAGATAGCGGGCACGGTACGCGCGTATACCTTCGGCATGTGGCTCAAGCCCGACGTGTTCTGCATCGTCCTCGAAGTCGCGGATCGCACGGTTTCCGGATTGGCTCAGTATGTCTTCCGTGAATGTTGCCGCGTGGTGAAGGAACAAGGCGCCCGGTTCATCAACACGATGGACGATTGCCAATTGCCTCGCCTTGCCAACAGCAAGCGATTGTATCATCCTGTAGCGACTCGTCCGAACTTTACCCTGACGGAGAGTTGAGCATGTCCCCTGAGGCAAGCGTCGTCTCTGAACGGCGTCCCTACACCTGGTTGCCGGTCCTCATCCTCGGCATGTCGATCGTGGCCACGGTCATTGGAGCGGTCATGCTGCATTCGATCGAAGTCCGTCTGGTGGAAGCGGCGGGAGGGAATCTTATGCTCGCATCGGCGGAAATCGCAGACAAATTGGATCGTCTCCTGTTCGAGCGGTACGGCGATGCGCAGATGATGGCGCGGGTATTTGCGGCGCGGTCCGGCGATAAAGCATATCTCACGGAGTATCTGCAATGGATGAAGACCGTCCATGGACCGGTATATCTCTGGCTCGGCGTGGCCGACTCGCAGGGACGTATCGTGGCGGCCACCGACCCGTCGGTAGCCGACCAGGATCGCCGGCAGAGTGCATGGTTTCAAACCGTCAAGAAGACCGGGAAAGTCCATGTCGAAGAATTGGAAGCCCAGGCTATCGACGGGACCGTGGCGGCAGTCGGCGTGACGGCTCCCATCCTGGGGAGCAAAGGCGAGTTTCTGGGGGCAGTCACGACGCGGATTGGACTGAAAACGCTCGAAGAGGTGCTGATTGAGACAATTCGAGAAATACGCGGATCCGATGCATCGGCGGGGCCGTTCGAATATCAGTTTCTCACGCAGGCAGGCGACAATTTCGTGGATTCGATCTCAAGCGGCACGAGCACGGTCAATTTAAAGAAGCTCAAGCTGCCATCGGCCCTGTTGAGCGAAGCGGGCAAACCGGGATACGTCGAGGAGCAGCATCTCCGTCGCCACCTACCCGTCGTGACGGGCTATGCGCAGACCAAAGGATACGGCGACTTTCCGGGGCTACGCTGGACGATTCTGTTGCGTATGGATCGGGACGTGATCCTCTTGCCGATTCGGGCCATGATGTGGAAGCTCGGGGTGGCAGGTGTCGTGGTCTGGTTGCCCATGCTGGGACTGTTGCTCTGGGCCACCGGACGTCTGAGGACCCAATATCTTCAGGCGCAACAGGAGAGTGAATGGGCTCGTGCGGCCGAGGCAGCGCTCCTGCAAAGTCAGGAACGCAACCGTGTCATCGTTGATACCGCCCTCGACGCCGTCATTTCAATGGATGCAGCCGGCGTGATGACCGACTGGAACGCGCAAGCCGCCAATATTTTCGGATGGTCGCGCGAGGAGGCGCTGGGCCGTCGAATCTCCGAAACGGTGATTCCGACGCGGGATCGAACGGCACACGAGGATGGACTCCGGCACTTTCTGACCAGCGGCGAAGGGCAGATTCTCAACCGACGCATCGAGATGATGGCACTGCACCGCAAAGGCTATGAATTCCCGGTAGAAATTGCCATTTCTCCAGCCAAATTGGGCGATGCCTACATCTTCAGCGCATTTGTACGGGATATCACGGCACGCCGGCGCGCCGAGCGCCGGCTGACGTCACAGTACGAAGTCACGCGCGCCCTCTCGGAATCTCGCACCTTGGAGGAAGCCGGCCCCAAAATCCTGCAGGCGATCTGCGAAAGCCTCGAATGGGAGATGGGCGCCTTCTGGCGACTTGATCGACAAGGGAATGTGTTGCGGTGCCTTGATCTCTGGCAGGCGCCTGCTTTAAAGGCCGAGGAGTTCGTGCTTGCGACATGGCAGCATACGTTTTCCCGGGGGTCAGGCTTACCCGGCCGGGTGTGGGAGTCGGGCAAGCCGACCTGGATCTCAGACGTCCTGCGCGAATCGAATTTTCCCCGTGCGGAAGCGGCGGCCAAAGTCGGATTTCACGGCGCCTTCGGTTTTCCCATCAAGGTCGGGGTCGCAGTGGAAGGGATCATCGAGCTGTATAGCCGTGAAATTGAAGAGCCTGATGAAGAACTCTTGAAGATGGTGACCGACGTGGGGCTGAAGATCGGTCAATTCGGGGAACGCGCCCGTGCGGAAGAGGCCCTCAGGCAGACCGAAGGCCAGCTCCAGCAGTCGCAAAAGATGGAAGCGGTGGGCCGATTGGCAGGCGGTGTGGCGCATGACTTTAACAACATGTTGACGGTCATTCGCGGGTATAGCGAACTCGTCCTCAGTCGTTTGGCGCCGGGAGATGCGTTGCGCAGAGAATTGGAAGAGATCAAAAAAGCGGCAGACCGGGCGTCGGGCCTGACCGGGCAATTGCTGGCGTTCAGTCGCCGTCAATTCATCGTTCCAAAGATGCTGGACCTCAATGCCATTATCCATAATATGGAGGGCATGCTGCATCGCCTGTTGGGCGAGGATATTATCGAACTGTGCACCGTACTCGATGCCGAGACCGGCCAACTCAAGGCCGATCCGGGTCACATCGAGCAGGTCATCATGAACCTGGCCGTCAATGCACGGGATGCCATGCCGAGCGGAGGACGGCTGACGATTGAAACAGGGAACGTGCAGTTCGGAGGACGGGCGTCTCGGCCCCCCTTGGGATGCGAGCCCGGTGCATTTGTGATGCTGACGATGAGAGATAGCGGCCATGGGATGGACGAAGAGACGCAATCGCATATCTTTGAACCGTTCTTCACGACCAAGGAAAAAGGCAAGGGAACCGGCCTGGGCCTGTCCACCGTCTACGGGATCGTGAAACAGAGCGGCGGCTATATAGAAGTGGAGAGCAAACCGGGACGGGGCGCGACCTTCAAGATTTATTTTCCGCGGGTGGACGGGTTGACACAAGAATCGGGCCCCGAAACCGTCATGGCGGATTCCATGCGGGGCCGGGAAACGGTCTTGCTCGTTGAGGATGAGCCAGGCGTCCGGCGTCTAGTCAATGAAACGCTCCGCTTGCACGGGTACACCGTGCTCGAGGCGCGCCATGGCATTGAGGCGTTGCTGATGGGGGCGAAGCATATGGGACCGATCCATCTTCTCTTGACGGATGTGGTCATGCCGCAGATGAGCGGGCCGGAAGTCGCCGAGAAACTGGTCGGGGTCCGACCGGAGGTCAAAATCCTCTACATGTCGGGATACCCGGACCATCCGGTGTTTTCAAAGGGAGGGGTCGACACGGAGCGTTCCTTCTTGCAGAAGCCCTTTACGCCCAGCGGCCTGGCGCAAAAGGTTCGCGAGGTTCTCGACAGCATGAAGGTGATGTAGTGACCTTGAAGTTCACTCGTGATCCGTTTATCGTGACGAAGAAAAAATCGTGGATCAGGTCCCGGTTTGAAGAACGCCCATGAATCGTCAGGATCCCGTTGTGATGGAAAAAGGCCGAGAGGTCGGCATCGAGCAGTACCGCATCAAGCGCGAGCCATTTTATGCCGAGGTTCGTGGAGAGATTGGGCTGTTCTCAATCGCAGCCAAGAACCGGCTGCCGGTCATGTTGAAGGGGCCCACCGGCTGCGGGAAAACGCGGTTCGTGCAGCACATGGCCTTCAAGCTGGGACGTCCTTTGATCACCGTGGCCTGTCATGAGGATCTGACGGCATCGGATCTCGTAGGCCGATATCTTCTGAAAGGACACGAAACCGTCTGGGCCGATGGTCCGCTGACGCTGGGAGTGAAGCACGGAGGCATCGTGTATCTGGACGAGGTCGTGGAAGCGCGCAAGGATACGACCGTCATTATTCATCCTCTCAGCGATGATCGGCGGTTGCTTCCACTCGAAAAGAAAGGGCAGATCCTTGAGGCGGTCGATGACTTCATGCTCGTGATGTCCTACAACCCTGGCTATCAGAGCGTCTTGAAGGATCTGAAGCAGAGCACCAAACAGCGATTCATCGCGATTGAATTCGATTATCCGACGCCGGAAATCGAAAGCCGGGTGGTGGCGCACGAAGCCGGGGTGAGTCCCGAGGTGGCCGGCCGTCTGGTCAAAGTGGGGCAGAAAGTTCGGAACCTCAAAAATCATGGATTGGAGGAGGGCGTCAGCACCAGATTGTTGATCTATGCCGGCACGTTGATCCAACAGGGAGTCTCGCCTGACCGTGCCTGCGAAGTGGCCGTCGTGCGTCCGATCACGGACGATCCCGACATGCAGCGGAGTATTGTCGAGGTGGTGAAGGCGATCTTCTGAAAAGTAAAAAGGCAACAGTAAAAAGGTAAAAGACAGGTGGATCATGCAAGGATCGGCTGGAGGTCATGTATGAACATGAAACAAATGCGAACCTACTGTTTCCCCTTTTCTACTGTTACCTGTTGCCTTCTCATCCTTACCCTCGGTGGGTGCAGCTATCTTTTCTATCCGAAAGCCAGCACATATCTCGAGCAGGCGAAGGGCTCATCCGGAGTCGAGACGATCGACAATCTGATCGGGATGTTGGAGAAAAGCGCCAAGGCAGCCAGGGCCCCGCAGAATTATCAGGCGGGAATGGATGACCTCCACAATCAGCTTCATGCGCTGGACGATGCCTTTTGCCAGGTGACGAAGCCGCAAGCCGACACCGCTGCCTATTCGAAGGCCACGACTCTCCGCAAAGAACTATGGACGATATTCAAGCGCCTGTGGAGGCATCGCGACGATCAACCGGTCCGCGAGGCGCATCTTGATCTGTTCAACGCCAGGTTACAGGATCTTCGTGAAAGCCTCCGTGCTCTCAAAGGATGACCGATGCCGGGGCAGCATCGGTTCGCGTACGACACCGATGAAGGCGCGATCGTATTGATTCACGTTCAGCCGAATGCGTCGTCCACGGCATATGCCGGAGAATTTGGGGAGGCATTGAAAATCAGAATTGCCGGAACACCCGTTGATGGCGCAGCCAACCGCGAACTCACCCGCTTTCTGGCCGACCAATTCAGCATTCCTCGTCAGAACGTGCATATCATCAAAGGAACGACCGCGCGACGGAAACGGGTTCTCCTTCGAAGCATATCGGCAGGCCGTGTGTCTCAAGTCTTCGGATTACAACGCGGCCGGGGTCACGCTGAATGAAACAGTCCCTCCCATTGTGCCGGCTGTGCGGAGTCACCAAGGCTGTCCTATGCGGCTGCGTCGTGATCATGGTTGCCGGTTGCTCGGGACCGGCCCCTGTGCTCTACCCGAATCGTCATTTCAAAACAGTCGGAGAAGACTCGGTGAAGGAGGATATTGACACATGCCGCCAGATGGCAGAGGAGGCTGGAGCCAGAGAGGGCGCCGGAAAGGGCGGCCAAGTGGCGAGGAGAACTGCCGTCGGCGCAGGCGCGGGAGCGGCGGCGGGTGCCGTCGGAGGCGCGATCTCAGGAGGCGCAGGGATAGGAGCCCTGGTCGGCGCTGTGTCCGGCGCGGTCTGGAGTTTTCTCATTGGACTGTTCAGCGCGGGGAGTCAGCCGAATCCGGCCTACGTCAATTTTGTGAATCGGTGTCTCGAAGAAAAAGGTTATGAGGTGTCGGGGTGGCAGTAGCATACCAACAGGCAAAGCGTCCGGTACGAGTGTTTCCAGTCTGCCCCGCGTGGATGAGGTGAAGATTCGCTTTGCGTTGTTGAAACAGATGTCAGGCAAGAATCGCCGCCATCTGCGGCGCGTGCATCGGGCGAGGAGTGTCGCAAGGCTGGCTTCCCTCCTGTTGGTGGTGGACCTCATGGCCTGTGCGGGACCGGAACCTATTCTCAGGTCAAATTCCCAGCTCCTCTTTTACGGAAAAGAGATGGGGCAAGAGACGGTCGCAACCTGTGAGGCCAAAGCGGAACGGGCAGGTTTGCAGCACGGAACCAACCGTAGCAAGAATGCCGCGGGCGGAACGATCATCGGTGTGGTCGGTGGCGCAGCGGTGGGTGCGTCTACCGGATTAGTCGGTGGGCCGACCGGCGTTGCCATTGGAGCTGCCGCCGGAGCCGCCCTCGGAGGAATCATAGGGTTTGCCGCCGGGACCTATAAGCCGCTAGAGCCAGACCGCGGCTACATGGGATTTGTGGAACGGTGTCTGAAGGAAAAGGGGTATGAAGTTTCAGGGTGGCAATGACACACGATAGGTCGTCCTGAAGCATACCAATCATCCATCGCCGTCTGCCGGGATCCCTTTAAAAAAGAAAGCAGCCGGAGTAATCCGCCAGCAAGCACTGAAACCGAATTGAGACCCTTTCCAACCGTTCGCGATCCTTCCTGGTCGGCGATGTACCGGCAATCGCCTCCAACCACTCCGCGTCTTCCTTAAGTTTGTGCAAACTCCACCGCGAGGTGCCTGGAATCAAGGTTCGTTCATCGATCGCATGACCGATGATGGTACGGAAGGCAGCGACCTCGTCGCCGAACTCGATGCGCTCGCCGTCGAAATCATACGGTTGAAGATCGGTGTCGATCGCATGAAGGAGGGTATCGAGCCACTGGACCGTGGCGGCCATGCGTTCGTAGTGAAGGGTATCGGACCGGTCATGCGGGCTATGGTAGCGCGGAGTGCGTGCGGTTGAGAGGAATAGGAACGGGATGTGTCGATTTCTGAACGCATCATAGTCACTGACTGCCTCGTGTCCGTGATCGGGAATTTCCTCCACAAGATGGATCCCCACCGGCAGGACCGTGAGACGTGAAGCGTGAGGCGTCATGTGTCCGTCTTCGCGGTTGACGAATGACGGCTGACGAGCAATGGCTTCCTTGACCCGTCGATACAACCCGAGGCTTTGCTCTGCACCGGCTGCGAAGACGACATCGCGGGTCGGCCCCCACTGGACACCGCCCATCAGGTCCATGATGACGACGGCTTGAAATGTGTCCTGGGACCCTATTTCCGGCGGCAAATGGTGGAGGAAGTATTGAGACCCCATCATAGGCGTCCCGAAATAGGGATGCTCCTCGGTATTGAATGCGACAAAGACCACCGAATAGTTCGAAAGCGACTGGAGACGCCGCGCCAGTTCAAGGATGATCGCGACCGAAGAGGCATTATCGTCGGCGCCTAGATATGGTCCACCAAGATGATCGTAATGCGCACCGATCAGGATCCACCGGCCCGAGCCTCCCTTTGACGGCAAGAAGCCAAGGACATTGTCACCAAGGCGAGAAGAGATGATTTGTCGAAAGCCGGATATCGAGGGAAAGGAATGGAGGTGGGTTTCGTGGAATGTGGCCTCGATATAGTCGGCTGCTTTCCGATTGCCGATGGTCCCCGGTTCACGCCCGGTCAAGTCAGGACTCGCAAGGAATTGAACGTGCGCGCCGAGGCGTTGAGCGGCTTGGCTTGAAAGAGGAAGTTCGGAGGGATTCAGCGGTTCCATGGTGTGCAGGCATCCCGCCAGGATGAGGATGACCAGCGCTGTCGGGCTGAGACGTAGAGCGACGAAAAGATATGAAGACCGGAAAATGCGGGACCAGCGAATCAAGGTTTCGACTGCCGGCCGGTCGGCGTACCGTCCGGAGATCCGGATTTCTCCGTTTGAGCCGGAATCTTATGGCGAAGGGCCCGGCCTTTGTCCGGTGTGGGGTCCGTCACCAGTCCATAGCAATGCCGGCCTTCGTGGTCTTCAGGCAGGTACTCAGTGATCGGCATGCCGTCGTCCCGGACGAACAGCAGACAATGGCAGTATTTATACATCTGCATCTCGTCGCAGGCGCACATCCACCTCCGTAACTTGGCCTCTGCTTTTTTGTCCGGGTAGCAATTGCACGGACAGAGCGGCTTGCCCAACTCGTCCACATTTGCTGCCAGCCCCTTGACCACGGCCTCCGTGACGGCGGGGGTGGGATGGAATGTCGTCCCGCTTTTTTCGGCAAAGCCCCGCACATATTTCCACATCTTTTCGAGGCTTTCCTTGCGCGGTTCATCCATCATCCACTCCTTAAAGGTGTTGAGTTCTGAGTTGTAGAATTCCGAGTTCCTGAGTCCGCATTACGCTCTGAAAAACTCAGAACTCTCAACTCAGAATTCAGAATTTGTGCGCGTTGCGCACATACCGCTAGTTTACAAGCGAAAATGGCTCGTTTACAATCGACAACTTTCAGTCGTGGACAACACATCCGCCATGCCATCAGAGGTAAAAGATCAGCTCCAGGCCCGCTTGTCCGAGCATCTCGAAGCAACCCTGGTCGCCCGAGTCATAGAGGGTCTTGCTCGATCCTCAGAGCGGCCCGATGCATCGCAGGCCCTCCTTGTTCTCCTCAAGGAATTAGGCGATGTCTCCGGTAAAGCCACCAAAATGGCGAGCGAGACGTTTCCTGAGTTGGAACGTCGCGGTCTTCTGGCCCATGCCGTGCCTTGGCTGGATCTCGGGCTTGCCATTGCGCAGGCTTCGGGTGCCGCCGCCCTGAGATATTTCAAAGACAGTGCGCTGCTGCTCAGCCTCATCGAGCCACCGAGTGCGAGAGAGACCGTCTTGCGGCTGGGACTCGAGCTCTCCGAAGAGGATCATACGGTTGCGCTCGAATTTCTTCGCGTTGCGCCGGAATGTGTATCGGTCATTCCTGGGGAAGAACTGGAGCGGTGGGCTGTCATTGGCGCCGAACTTGCGCGGACGAACCACGTGGTCGGCGTGGAATTTATTCGCCAGATCGCCGTCATCGCTCGCGTGCTTGCTGCTCATGAGATTCGTCCTTGGATCGAGTTGGGTCTGAGACTTGTCACACGGAACAGTTTGGGGAGCACCGATTACCTCGGCACAGTGGAATTCTTTCGCATGAGTCCTGCGATGCTGGGAGAAATCTATCCAATTGCCGCCCGGGCTCTGACTCTTACGCTGAGTTCCTCCCTTGCCGACAGCGCATTGGAAATCGGCACGACATGTCTCGCCGAGGCCGCGCCGCTGCTGCGGCGCATGCCATCCGACGAGTGGCGTATGGTGATCTTGCAATACGGCCTCCTCGTTGCGGAACAGGATGCAGAGACAGCCTTGGCATATCTCAGGCGGAGCCCGGAAATGCTGTCGCTCCTCGGGTCTCACAATCAGACACGGGCGAAATTTGAAGAATGGTTCAAGGCCGGTATGGATGTACTCGGGTACAGCCTGGAGGCGGGGCGTGCCTATTTCGCCGTGGAAACCCACCGCGCCATTGCGGCGGTCGAGCAAGCATTGAGCGGCGTGCCTCTCCGGAGAGTCGCTCGATCGTTGACCTTGTTTGCGCAAGCCCTTTCCGGAACCGGCGTCAGTATTCAAGCCGTCCCTGAGATCGAAGGGCAGCGGAGCCGGGCAACCGTGAGCGTCGATGGGCGCACGATCAACCTTCCATCTCTCCTGCGGCGGTATGGATCATTCGACGAGAACGTGCATCTCTACATGGCAATGACAGCGCATGAAGCCGGCCATTTGGAATTCGGCACCTACAATGTCCCGATGTCCCTATTGGCGGATGTTGTCTCCGACCTCCGATCGCGCTTTGCAAAGCCGAACCTCACAACCCCTGCATCACTCGGTGACCTGTTTGCGTTCTATCCTCAACCCAATCTCATCCGCGACCTATGGACGCTCCTGGAGGATGCACGAGTCGAGTTCTTGCTTCGGCAGGAATATCCGGGTCTGTCACGTGATCTCACCGCCCTGGCGAGAGAAGCGGTTCAGACGAGGACGTTGTCACATGGGCTGACGATTCGGGAAATGGTCATCGATCTTCTCCTGCTTCTTTCTACGGATGAGCCGGGAACGGTGGCGATTCCGGAGGGGGTGACGGACGTGGTGTCGGAATTGTGGACTCTGTGCAGACCCGTGATGACCGCCGGCGCGACAGCCGAAGGTGCCATACGGGTGGCCCACCACGCCTATCTACGCCTGGAGGAATTACTGGCGGCTCGACAAGACACTGTGACGGATGAGAATCGTGATTCTCCGGAAATGGAACCGGGAGCGGGTCCCCGCGCGTCTGAAGCCGTGAGCGAGGAGTATCAGCCTCTGACGAACTGGGACTATCGAGGGGCGATGGATCCGAATCTGGTGAAGGATCGGTCCGAGTCCTCGTCATCGAGTGGAACCGATCAAGGCCTGGAAGGGGGGCTGTCCGGATCTTCTGCACGGGGAGCGTCGGATGCGGGAACCTCCCGTTCGCAAGAAACCTCCAATGAGGAACTCGCCCCTGGTAGACAGGTCCCATCGCTTGTCGATGAAGTGCTGACACTTGAGGGGGAAAGGCCAGTACAACAGTCGGACCCGTCTAACCGATTGCACGTTACCCGGTATCCTGAGTGGGATTGGGTGATTCAGGACTATCGACATAACTGGACCAGGGTGCTCGAACGTGAGGCGGAAGAACGCCCATCCGACTTTGTCGAACAGACCCTTGCTGCTCACAGCGGAGCCGTGACATTACTTCGCAGATATTTCGAGAGTATCTTCCCCACGGGTTACAGAAGAGTGGCCGGACAGCTCGAGGGCGACGACATCGACATTGATGCGGCCGTGCGGCGGGTTGCCGACATGCGGGCCGGTGCGGAGCCATCGGACCGGATTTACATCAAAGGTGAAAAACATGAGCGGGAAGTGGGGGCAGCCTGTCTGGTCGACGTCAGCGGGTCTACCAGCCGCCAGGTGGCGAACGGCCGCCGGGTCATCGACATCGAAAAGGAAGGGTTGGTCTTGTTGTGCGAGGCCCTTGAAGCGATCGGAGATCAGTTTGCGATGTACGCATATTCGGGGCAAGGGCGGAACCGCGTGGATTTCATCGTCGTGAAAGATTTCGACGATCCGATCGGCGGGAAAGCCGCTCACAAACTGGGGGGAGTGGCGCCATTGCACCAGAATCGCGATGGTGCAGCAATCCGTCACGCCACGCAAAAACTCCTGGCCCGGCAGGTGAAGACCCGGCTGCTGGTTCTGATCAGCGACGGCCGGCCGCTGGATGACGGATATAAAGACGATTATTCCCTGGAAGATACCAAAATGGCTCTGCGGGAAGCGCGGATGAAGGGAGTCGAACCGTTCTGCATCACGATCGATCGCGATGCCGATCACTATGTGCGCCGAATGTATGGCGATGTTCGGTACATGGTGATTGATTGCATTGAGGGGTTGCCCGAGAAGCTCCCGCGGATTTACCATCGGCTGACCGCGTGAGGACCGTAAAGCGTGAAACGTGAGGCGCTGGGTTTTCCTGTCGAACGCGGAGCGGAATGCATACGAAGGTGAATGCCGTGGACATGTCCCACTCAGAGCAAAAGCCGATCGTGCCGCCCTGGTTGTATAAATTATTTACGGGTCATCAATATCCGTACGTGCGCAGGCAGGCGAAATTCGCCAACCGCGATATCAAGCCGGGAGAAGAACGACCTGAACCGAGCAAGCAGGAAATCGACAACAAGTTCTGGGAAATCTTTCCGAACTGTTCGGCCAAGATTCTTCAGGAAGTAAAATCCGGGATGATCGTCACCTTTGTCGAGCTCGGAGAGTATGCGCCCGGAACATACCAGGCACTGGTCGACAAACCCGAAGAGTTTTTGGCGGGCACGTATGGGAAGAAAAAGATCAAGGTCAATTTCTATGATGGCGACAACTTTGTGTGCACCATCAATTTTAAGGTGGCCGGCTGGACCGAGCATGAACACTCATAGGAAGTCAAAAGTTCTGAGTGCTGAGTGCTGAGTTTGAAACAAGACGGCATGGCCTGTAACTTAAAACTTATAACTCAGGACTCATAACGCAGCACTCAGCGACTCAGCACTTAGAACTTAGAACTGTCACCGGAGGCGACATGGGAAGACCCAAGATCACCGTTGTAGGCGCAGGCAATGTCGGAGGGACGGCTGCGCAACGGTTGGCGGAGAAAGATAGTTACGATGTGGTCCTCGTGGACATTGTGCCTGGTATTCCGCAGGGCAAGGCCCTCGATCTCACGCAGGCCGGACCCGTGTGCGGGTACAGCACTCGTGTCGTGGGAACGAACGGGTATGACGAAACGGCCGGGTCGGCCGTTGCAGTGATCACCTCCGGAATGCCGCGCAAGCCGGGAATGAGCCGTGACGAACTGCTCGCAACGAATGCCAAGATCGTTCAGGGTGTGGTGAAAGAAATCGTATCCCGATCGCCTGACGTCATTCTTCTTCTCGTCACGAACCCACTGGATGCCATGGTCCATGTCGCGCTCCAGGCCAGCAGGCTTCCGAAATCCAGAGTGTTGGGCATGGCAGGCGTTCTGGATACCGCTCGTCTCCGGTCGTTCGTCGCAGCAGAACTTGGAGTCTCCGGGACCACGGTCGAGGCGATGGTCTTAGGAGGACACGGCGACACCATGGTGCCGTTGCTGCGTCATACGACTGTGGGTGGTACGCCGATTACTGAACGGCTGTCCAAGGAGCGGATGGATAGTCTGATCAAGCGCACACAAGACGGCGGGGCGGAAATCGTCGGCCTGCTAAAATCAGGAAGTGCGTTTTATGCCCCATCGGCCTCGGTGGTGGACATGGTCGAAGCGATCATGAAGGACCAAAAGCGCGTCGTTCCCTGCGCCGTGCTGTGCGAAGGCGAATATGGGCTGCAGAATGTCATCGTGGGCGTTCCCGCGAGGCTCGGCCGGAGCGGCGCAGAGGGTATTGTCGAGTATGATTTGACCGCTGAAGAGCGCTCGGCACTGCACACATCGGCTGGAGCGGTGCGGGAATTGTGTGCGGTCGTCGATCGTCTCCTCCCACATTAGACCACAGCCGGACTTCCCTTCCTTGACAAGAACGCGTAGGCTGCAGTAGACAATTCAACTTAGCAACAAACTGAGAAGGTGAGGGAACTATGAAATTTCTAGAGAATCCGTCCCAGACCATGTGGGTAGGGTTTGGGTTGGCGATCGTACTCATCGTGCTGTATCTGGGAATAGTCGGAATCAGCGCGGGCGAAGCGGACTGGTTTGGGTTGGTGTTTCGATGGATTCACCTCCTGGCAGGTATTACCTGGATTGGGTTGTTGTATTTCTTCAACCTCATCAATGCCGGCTTCCTGAAGAGTCTCGATGGACCAACAAAAAACATCGTGATCCCGAAGCTCATGCCGTCGGCGTTGAACTGGTTCCGCCACGGGGCGACGGTCACCGTGCTGGCCGGTCTTGTCCTTTACTTCCATCTGTATTCCAAAGGGGGAACGGGTGCCATCGCATTGGGTATCGGGGGTCTCCTGGGCATCATCATGATGGCCAATGTGCATGGGATTATTTGGCCCAACCAAAAAAAGATCATCGCGGCCGTATCTCAAGCGGCAGCTGGAGGGCCGCCGCCTCCGGCCGAGATGGCACAATGGGGTAAAACCGCCCTCATGGCCTCACGCATCAATTTCATGCTCTCAATTCCCATGCTGCTGTTTATGGGGGCTGGTAGCCACCTCAAGTAATCTTGTCGGAGGGATCGGGGCTGGACGTCACCAAAGACAGCGGTCCCGATCTTTCCCTTCAGACTACCGATATTTGGTCCGCTTCACATAGAAATTCCCTTTAGACCACCATCCTCCTAGGTCCATAGTCCTAAGCGCTTGAGATTCAGGCCTAATCTCGTAATAGCTGGCTTGACGATCCGCAGGGGGGGCCTTATAGTACCGGTGTTACATTCCAGACCATTTCGTAAAGGACATCATGGGCACCGAAGCCGAACCAAGAGTTCTGCAGAAGCTCGAAGGAGCACCCTGGGAGATTGACCCATATCTCCGCTCCGGAGGTTATGATGCCTGGCGAAAGTGCTTAGACGTTCTGACCCCAGATGACATCGTGGGAGAAATCAAGCGCGCAGGTCTTCGCGGCCGAGGGGGCGCCGGATTTCCGACCGGCACCAAGTGGGATAAGGTGCTGCATCACCGCGTCAAAGAGCGGTATTTTGTCTGTAATGCAGGAGAGCATGAACCTGGAACCTTCAAAGATCGGCACCTGCTGAAACTCATCCCGCATCAATTGATCGAGGGCTGCCTCATTGCCTCCTTTACGGTAGGAGCGAAAGCATCGTTTATCTACGTCAATCACGAGTACACGGAAGAAGAAGCCAATCTCAGAAAAGCTATTGCTCAGGCGAGGGAGCGTGGGTTGCTCGGCAAGAATATTCTTGGAACCGGCAGGGATCTCGACATCGAGGTCTTCTCGGGACACGGGAGCTATGTGGCGGGAGAGGAGACCGCCATGTTGGAGTCCATGCAGGGACGGCCGGCTATGCCACGGCAAAAGCCGCCCTTTTATCCGACGGACTTTGGATTGTATGGCAAACCGACTCTTGTCAATAACGTGGAAACGTTATGCAATATCCCCCGCATTCTTAAAAAAGGAGCGGCCTGGTTCGGAGAAGTCGGTACTGAAAAGTGTCCGGGAACCATGCTGTTCTCGCTCAGCGGCGCCGTCAATCGGCCCGGTGTGTACGAGATGCCGATGGGCATTACCATTCGAGATCTGGTCGAGAAATGCGGAGGCGGGGTACCGAACGGGCGCGGCATCAAGGCGGTATTTCCCGGAGGGCCGGCCTTCTCCATGGTCACGGCGGATCAATTGGACTTGCCGATGGATTTCGACTCGCTCAAAAAAGCGGGAACTGGACTGGGGTCCGCCGGCGTCATCGTCGTCGATGATGCGACTTGCATGGTGGCTCAGACGCTCAGGTTCTCCAGTTTCTTTAGAGCGGAGAGCTGCGGACAATGCCCACCGTGCCGGATGGGAACCATCAACCTGGCGATGCTGGTCGATAAGGTCGAACGGGGAGAGGGCGTGCAAAAAGATCTGGACACGTTGTTACAGGTGTGTGGATTCGTCAAAGGAACGGGGTATTGCACCCTTGTGACCGGAGCCGCCGTCCTGGTGCAAAGCAGTCTTCGATTGTTCCGGCATGAATTTGAGGAACATATTCGCCTGCAACGATGTCCGTACAACCCGGTCCCGGCCGTCGCAGGCGTTCCCGCGTAAAGGTGAACAAGATGCCGCGCGTCACGTTTGTGCATTCTCAAGGCAAGAGTGGAGAAGTCGAAGCCAATGTGACCTTGCTGGAAGCGTCGAAGGCCTTGGGGTTTTCCTTGAATCATGACTGCGGGGGCAACGCGTCGTGCACGACCTGTCGGGTGGAAGTTCAGCTGGGCGAAGAAAATCTTTCAGAAATCGATTTTGAGGAGCAGGACCTGCTCGACCGCGAGGCGTTGTCCGAACCCTGGCATCGTCTTGGGTGTCAGGCCCGCGTGCTCGGTGATATCATTGTTCGGGTACCGGAGGCCAAATGGACGGCCCCCACGACGGCCGGGACCATGTCCGATTCGATAAATGATCGCGCTGGTCTTTCTTAAGATGGTATAGGGGTGGTATACTAACCTGAATTGTATCGATCGTGCCGATACATGTAGCCTAAATGGAGGGAGAGTATTTTATGGTAACGATTTCAGCGATAGCCGAGCAGAAGATACGAGAGCTGATGACGGAAGAGAAGGATGTTGTGGGCCTCCGGATTTATGTCCGTGGCGGAGGGTGTCACGGATATCAGTACGGAATGGCGTTTGAATCGAAGATGGCGGACGATGACACCATCATCGAAAAGGACGACGTCAAGGTGATCATGGATTCTCAGAGCGCGCCGTTGCTTCAAGGCGCGGAAGTGGATTACGTAGATAGCCTCCAGGGGTCCGGGTTTTCCATCAAGAACCCACAAGCCAAGACGACATGCGGCTGCGGCAGCTCGTTTAGCGCCTAAGGGTGGCAACGCCCGGCGTCAGGCCAGGGCTCTTTCGTATTCGGATCTACAATAGGAGCCGGGATCGCTTTTCAACGAGCGGTCCCGGCTCGTTTGTTCTACGGGGATTCGGTTATGGCATCGGCCAGCGTGACACGCCGCTATCGGTTTTGCGCGGCCCATCGGCTGCATTCCGACTTCCTGACACCGGAGGAGAACTGCACGGTATTCGGCAAGTGCAACAATCCGAACGGGCATGGTCACAATTATGTGGTGTTCGTCACGGTGAGTAGTGGGAATGATCGACAGCAGCATGGCATGACGGACATTCAGAGTCTGGATGCGGTGGTGACCGACACGATCATCAAACGGTTCGATCATCGGGATCTGAATCAGGATCCGCTGTTTACCGATCAGACCACAACGGGGGAGAATCTGGTGGTTGTCATGTGGGATCTCTTGCAACGACGCTTGTCGAACGCACGACTGGAAAAAGTGGGGGTCATCGAGACCCGGGATAACTACTTCGAATATGCCGGCGCTGTGCAGCCCGGACTGTCCTCGGGTGAGGTGAATCGTGGCTAAAGAAACGAGTCGGCCCGGAATCGCGCGGAATCGGTCCGTCGCGGGCAACGGTCGGCCTGACGATATCGATGGTCTTTCCTCGCTGGTCAGCAGGATCCTTGTCGATCTCGGAGAAGACCCTGATCGGAACGGCCTCCTGAAAACGCCGGAACGTGTCGCAAAAGCGCTGCAGTTCATGACGCAAGGCTATAAGCAGGATATCGATCAGTTGCTCAACGGGGCGATGTTTCCGATCGAATACGATGAAATGGTGATCGTCAAGGACATCGATTTCTTCAGCTTGTGTGAACACCATCTGCTCCCTTTTTTCGGTAAGTGTCACGTCGGTTATCTGCCGAACAAGAAAGTGGTCGGCTTGAGCAAGATTCCTCGCGTCGTCGATGCGTTCAGTCGCCGTCTGCAAGTACAGGAGCGTTTGACCACTCAAATTGCGGAAACGCTAAAAAAGAAACTGAATGCGCACGGCGTCGCGGTTGTGATGGAAGCACGGCACCTCTGCATGATGATGCGGGGGGTTGAAAAGCAGAATACGATCGCGGTCAGCAGTTCGATGTTAGGGGCCTTCCGAACGCAAGAACAAACCCGCGAGGAGTTTTTGAAGCTCATTCGCTGAAGCGTCGTTCGAGTCATCAGTGACTCTCCCAGCCGCTTGCCTTACGAGAGTAATTCCTCGACAAATTTTGCGACCTCTTGATTGAACAAATCGGGTTGCTCCAGGTTGCTGATGTGTCCAGCACCGGGAATGATGGAGAGTCTCGCTCCGGGGATTCCCTGTGCCAGGAACCTGGCTTCTGATGGAGGAGTGGTATCGTCCTCTTCGCCGACGATGACCAGCGTGGGACAGGTGATCAGTGAAAGCAGGGGCATCGAGTCAGGCCGTTCCGCCATGGCCATGGAATCGACGACGATTCCACTGACTTCGCATGTCTCGATCATATGCCTGACTTGCCTGACTATCCCGGGTCGTTCCGCCATCGATGTGGCTCCGAGGAGTTTGGGAAGCATGATCTCCGCTACCGCTCCCGCTCCTTTCCGATAGGCCGTTTGCACGAGATTGAATCGGCCCGTGCGGGCTTCGGCGCTATCGGCCGCGGCTCGGGTATCAGCCAGCACCAAGGCCTGTACGCGACGGGCGTATTTTCTGTAAAATGCGAAGCTCACATATCCGCCCATGGAGAGGCCGATTAGGACAGCCTGCTGAATCGCGAGATGATCAAGCAGGCCATTGACATCGCCAGCGTACTGCTCCAGCGAGGAATGCCAGAGAGGCGCATCCGACTCACCATGACCGCGAAGATCGACCGTGACGACCCGAAACCGTCGTGACAGGTGCGCTTCTTGCGGTGCCCACATCGTTCGATTCAAAGGGAACGCATGAAGGAATACCAGGGCAGTCCCCGTACCATTGTCACTATAGGCAATGTGGGTTCCATTGATGTTCGCCAGCATCAGGCACTCCTTTCGACGGCGAGTACGTACCACCGGTCTCCAATGCCCGTCAAGCGCTTCGCGTTCGCTCGATCATAGAAAGACGGATTTGCGGCCTTGCCGTCCGACGTATAGAATAAAGCCTTTGCAGCGAAGTGATCATGCCGCACCCTCGCACGCAGCCACCGGATTTGTTTACGCGCCCTGCCGGGCAACCTCCGTCCGCCCCCTTGGCTGAACGGATGCGTCCGAACATGTTCGAAGACTTTGTCGGCCAAGCCGAGATTGTCGGGGCGGACCGTCCGCTGCGCAAGGCGATTGAGTCGGACCAATTATCCTCCGTCATCTTTTGGGGCCCGCCAGGCTGCGGCAAGACCACGCTTGCCCACCTCATTGCCCGCCATACGAAATCCCAGTTCGTCTCTTTTTCCGCGGTCACGGGGGGAATTCCAGAGCTCCGCGACATTATCAAATTGGCCGAGCACCGGCTGGCGATGGGACAGCGCACCATCCTGTTTGTGGATGAAATTCATCGTTTCAATAAGGCTCAACAGGATGCCTTCTTGCCGCATGTCGAACGAGGGACGGTCATTCTTGTCGGTGCGACGACCGAGAATCCTTCCTTTGAAGTCATCTCCCCGCTGTTATCCCGTTCCCTTGTGGTCGTTCTCCAACCACTCTCTCAGGAGGCGCTCCGGCGGATTCTGGATCGAACCCTGTCCGACGAGGAACGGGGACTCGGCAAGGTGAACGTCCGGGTCACGGCAGGCGCACGGGAGCGACTGGTAGGATTCGGGAATGGCGATGCGCGTGCTCTGCTCACGGCTCTGGAGTTCGTTGCCAACCAGGTATCGGCGGGAAATGATGGAATCCGACTGGTCGACGAAGCCGCGCTGGATGCCGCACTCCTAAAGAAGTCGCTGCGATACGATAAGTCCGGCGAAGAACATTACGATCTGATCTCCGCGTTCATTAAAAGCATGCGTGATTCCGATCCAGACGGGGCCCTGTACTGGCTGGCGAGGATGTTGGAGGGAGGAGAAAACCCGAGGTTTATCGCGCGCCGTATGGTGATCTTCGCATCAGAAGACATCGGAAATGCCGATCCGCTCGCATTACTCGTCGCCAATGCCGTGGCGCAAGCCGTAGAGTTCGTCGGCTTGCCTGAGGCCCAGATCAGTCTCGCTCAGGGCACGACTTATCTCGCCTCCCGTCCCAAGGACAATGCTTCTTATATCGGGCTGTTGGAAGCGTTACAGGACGCGAAGGAGTTCGGCAATCTCGGGGTTCCTCTCCACCTGAGGAATGCCGTCACGTCTCTCCTGCGCGACCTTGGGTATGGGAAGGGCTACCGGTACGTCCACGACGAGCCCGCGGCCAAGATGAGTCAAACACACCTGCCGGAATCTCTACAGGGGAAGCGGTATTTTCGGCCCAAAAACCCCTGAAATTATCTGTAGAAAGGGTATGGACAAAGTTTTGTAAACGGTTATACTTAGCATGAGGAGTGCCAGCTGATGGGGAAAGCCGGTTCGGTAGAGAATCCCAGCGACAGACGCAAGTATGTCCGGGCGACCCTGGTCGGATCAGCGTTAGTGTCTCCCAAGAGCGGGACCAAAGCGTTCACCGCCGTCCTCGATAATGTCAACAAGATCGGTGCCGGCCTCCGCGCTAAAGAAAAGCCTTCCGCGAATGAAAAGGTCACCGTCTCGTTAGCGTTCCTCGATCCCGACCGGGTCGAGCAGCAGGAAAAGCTATCGGGCACTGTCGCGTGGGCGAAGCCCTGGGAAAAGGGCTATCTGATCGGTGTGGTCTGGGACGAATTGGTGACGAAGGAAAAGAATCGCTGGTTGTACTACTACCTCGAAGAGACCCTCAGGTCCACCGTTTAATTCCGCACGGTCAGTTTCTGCCTGATCTCCTCCAGTTCTCCTGACAACGATTCCCAGCGTTCCGTCATGCGCTCGAGTTCTTTCTTCCATTGGTCCTGTTCTTTTTGTAGTTCGTGCCAACGAGCGAAATCCTGATAGAGCTCCGGATCGGCCAATTCCTGGTCCCGGGACTTTATTCGCGTCTCGAGACCCGCGATATCACTTTCCGAACGGGTGACCTGTTTTTCGAGGCGAGCCTGGGTCTTCGTCAGTTCCCGCCGATTTCCCTCCGTGACCTTCGGTTCAGTTTGCGAGAGCATGGCCTTGGTCGGAGCACCTGATTTACCGGTCGACTTGGAAGACAACTCCTCGCTGGTTTCCTTGATCGATTGAAACTCTTGAGCTTTCTTCCACAGAAAATATTCGTAATCGCCGAAATAGTTGCGGGCATTGCCCTCGTCGATTTCCACCACGCGCGTTGCAATGCGCGTCAAGAACGTGGGATCGTGAGAAATGAACAGGATGGTACCGGGAAAATCCGTGAGCGCGTCGGTCAGCATATCGACGGACGCAGGATCAAGATGGTTCGTCGGCTCGTCGAGCAGCAGGGTATTGGCCGGTTCGACGAGCATCCGTGCCAGGGCGACGCGATTTCGCTCGCCACCGCTCAAGGCTTTGATCGGTTTCTTTTGATCCTGTCCCGAGAACAGAAAGGCTCCGGCAATGCCGCGTAGAAAATTCGTCTCGGCCTGCATGGACACTTCGGCCAGCGATTCGAGAATCGAATGTTCCGGGTTGAGCGATTCCGCCTGGTGTTGTGCAAAATAATGGAGCGTGACGCCATGACCGACCGCGCGATGTCCCTTCTCGAACGGCAGGACCCCGGCAAGCATCTTGAGCAACGTAGATTTGCCGGCTCCGTTCTCGCCGACCAGAGCGATCCGTTGTCCTCGTTCGACCGAAAAATCGAGCGACCGATAGATGACCTTTTCGCCATAGCTCTTCGCCACGTCCCGCAACTCCAGGACCTGACGCCCGCTGGTAGAGGGCAGAGGAAATTTGAACCGCACCCGCTTGGTGTCGCGCTGCCGCTCGATCAGTTTGACCTTCTCCAGTTGCTTGATGCGGGATTGAACTTGGCTGGCTTTGTTGGCCTGGTAACGGAAGCGGTCGATAAATTTCTGGACTCGCGCGACCTCTTTCGATTGGCGGTTGGCGGCGGCTTCCACTTGCGCGTCACGAGCGGCGCGCAACTCCTGAAACTTCGTGTAATTACCGCGGAATTCCTGAATCGTCCGGTCGCGAATCTCCCAGATATGGGTGGCAATCCGATCGAGAAAACGAGTGTCGTGGCTGATCACAAGCAGAGTCAGCCGGGAGTTCAGGAGAAAGGTTTCGAACCAGGCCTGCGTCGGTTTGTCGAGGTGGTTGGTCGGCTCATCGAGCATGAGCACATCCGGCTCGGTCAGCAACAGGTGCGCAAGTGCGACTCGCATTCGATAGCCGCCGGATAGATTCTCAATGGGTCGGGAGAAATCCCCTTCAGTGAAACCGAGTCCCATCAGAATGCGTTCGGCCTCGTGTTCGGGGTATTGATCGCGATGGGCGGCATCGAGCACCGTCTTGCCCGTAATCGCTTCCAGTTCTTGCGGCAGGTATCCGATGCGGAGTCGAGGGCGTTTGCGGATCGATCCTTCGTCCGGCGAATCCTCACCAAGAATCATCCGGAACAAGGTCGTCTTGCCGACGCCATTCGGGCCGACCAAACCCACACGGGTTCCAGGTCGAAGGTGTGCGGACGTTCCTTCTAAAAGAACCTTCGTGGCGAATTGTTTGGTGACCGATTCAATCTGCAGCATGAAATTGGTTCGTGAAGCGTAGAACGTTAGGTGTAAGCGAGAGCCAAGAAGGAAGAGACGGCTAGGAGTCTGATCTCATCACGCCTCGCGCCAGACTCTTCACGAGCAAGGCAGGTTTGGTGGAGCTGGCCGGGATTGAACCGGCGACCTCGTGAATGCCATTCACGCGCGCTCCCAACTGCGCCACAGCCCCACAGGATCCAAGTTTTGAATTCTGAATGTTGAGTTTTGAGTTAAAGGGCCAGAATGCAGAGGCAGACTCTAACCCCGGGCAACGTAAGCACGCATGCTATCATGTGATCTTTTGAGCAGTCAAGGAAAGGGAAAGAGCGATGCTTGACAAACCCATAAGCTGATCCTACGATGATGCGCCCGCAGCTCTGGTCTTTAAAAGGACCAGAGCTATTTTTTTCGAACGGTACGCGTCAGACCCAACATGGGGAATCTTGTCATAGTCGGAACGCAGTGGGGAGACGAAGGCAAGGGGAAGATCGTCGATATCCTTGCCCGTGATGCCGATATCGTCGTCCGGTATCAAGGTGGTTCCAACGCCGGGCATACGGTTATCAACTCAAAGGATACGTTTATCTTCCATCTGATACCATCCGGCATTCTCTATCGGGGAACCTTGTGCATCATCGGGAACGGAGTGGTGGTGGACCCAGGGTCCCTTATTGAGGAAATGGACCATTTGCACGGCAAGGGCATCAACATCGGGAAGAATTTTGCCGTCAGCGACCGGGCGCATCTCATTTTGCCGTATCACAAGGCGATCGATAAAGCTGCGGAACAATCCAAGGGAGTGCGCCGCATCGGGACAACCGGTCGTGGCATCGGCCCGTCTTACGGGGACAAGATGGCGCGCATCGGAATTCGGATGGGCGATCTTCTGAATCCCGAACTGTTCAGGCAGAAACTGGAAGAGAATTTGGTGGAGATGAACTGGCTGCTCGAGCAACTCCACAAAGTGGAAGTCTTTCAGTTGGAAAAAGTGTTTGCCCAGTACATGGGCTATGCCGATCGCCTGAAAAGCTACATCGTCGATACAAGCACCATGCTGAACAAAGCCGTGGATGCCGGAAAGACCGTTTTGTTTGAAGGAGCGCAAGGCACCCACCTGGACGTGGACTTTGGGACATATCCCTATGTCACCTCGTCGAGCGCGGCTGCAGGTGGCGCCTGCACGGGGACGGGTATCGGCCCCACGAAGATCGACGCGGTCCTGGGCATCACCAAAGCGTACACGACCCGCGTCGGCAGCGGACCGTTCCCGACGGAGTTGACGGACGAGGTCGGCGGCGGCTTGCAGGAACGTGGCAAGGAATTTGGTGCGACCACCGGCCGAGCACGGAGGTGCGGATGGTTCGACGGCGTGCTCGTGCACCATGCCACCCGTGTGAATGGATTGGCCTCACTGGCGGTGACGAAATTGGATGTGCTCGATGGATGCAAGGAACTGCAGCTCTGCAGCGGCTATCGCTACAATGGCAAACGGCACCGGGATATGCCCTCTGACCTGGAGATATTGATTGGATGTGAACCGATCTATGAGAAGATGCGTGGCTGGAATACCCCGACGACCGGCGTGACCAGTTATAAGAAGTTACCCGTTGAAGCGAAGCGATATCTCAATCGTGTCGAAGAGCTCGCGGAGTGCCGGATCGATATGATCTCGACCGGTTCGAAGCGAGATGAGACCATCATCCTGCGGAATCCACTTCTGTCCCGCCGCCGCAGCAAATAAAATCCTCAATGGTCAATCGTCATTCGTCAGTGGTAAGATCCCCGTCTGAACAAAGCTGGGGGCATTTTTCAACACCCAGTCAGTGAGCCGGTAGCTCAGTCGGTAGAGCATCGCCCTTTTAAGGCGAGGGTCCTGGGTTCGAATCCCAGCCGGCTCACC
>CAWCIJ010000007.1:62500-662648 GCA_963795615.1 uncultured Nitrospiraceae bacterium | reverse complement strand
TAGTACGGAAGAATCGCGACTTCATTGGCATGCAGTTCTTCAAGGTACTTGGACTTGAGTTTGGCAGGCTGGCCACGGAAGTGTTCTAGCAATTCGGTAATATCGGTAATAAAGGTACCAGTGCCGACGGCTGGTCCAGAATCTCAACCTCCCGTTCGATGAGGTTCCTTCCAAAGTGTTTGTCGCACAACCAGTCAGTACTTTCGACCATGAACCGCACGATCTCATTGGGTGTATAGATCACGCCGAGCCGATCGGCGGCTCTCTTGTTGTACACCTTGTAAAAGTTCTCATAGATGACCTTGAGGAAAGCCTGCTTTTCGTGGTGGCTACCGATCTGTGCCGCTGCCGAGCGGATGGCCGGATAATACAGGTCCAGCCCACGCAGTGTGCGCTTCTTCAGGTCGCCTGTAAAAAATGTGCCTTTCAGCGAGAGTTCCTTCGCCACATTATTCTGGCGGTGGAAATCATCCTCTCCAAAGACCTTGGAGAAAATCTCCTCCGTCAGCACATGCTGAATAAGCATTTCCCGCACATCAGCCGCCGTGATGGAAGAATTGATCGCCTCTTTTGCGTGGCCGAGGAAATGCTGCGAGGCAGTCCGGAACTCGGCATTGTACTTATGGGCCTGTTCTATCATGTTTCGCAGTGCGTCCAGTACAGCGGGCAGGTCGGTCTTGAACTGCTCGACAGCTTTCCGAAATTCGTAAACCTCGGCACGCTCGTAGCCAAAGAAGAGAGCGAGCAGCTTTTCAAGCTGGGTTACATCATCCACAGGGCAGCGCATCACTTCGCGTTTGCTCTGGATCAGGACTGCCTGTGTGGAATCCTCGAAGATGATATTGTCTTGCGGGTAACCTCGGCGTAGTTTGTACTCGATTTCGGTGTCGAGGTCGTCTTTCTCATCTTTGGCTTCCCAATAACCGAACGGCATACGCAGGGCGTGGAGTAATGCGCCATCCACGTAGCGGCGATCTTTCGCAGGGGTGGCGATCGTCATATTCAGGCACAAAGACAAGATCATGTTGGCGAGCGCACCCATAGCAGGTCTTTGAAGGCTTCCCGGACAACGGATTCGCGATGGGTGCCAGAGACCTTACGGAGGTCGTGTAGGTTATTAAGGAATGCTGGATGAGGACTTGGCTCACGGAGGATTCTACTCCCTCCCGAAGGTTTTGAAGTCGGCGAAGAATACCCCTTTCATACCGAGAAATCGAATACGGAGGACATAAATCTGATAAAAACGGGGGATTACAAGAGGACGCTAAAGGCAGGCGGAATTTAATTCAAATGCAACACAAATCATTTCCTTCAAGGCTTTCTGCGCAGATATAGGTTGGCCATTCATGATTCAAATGGCGCAGCCATTCTTGGGGATGATCATCGGTGGGTAAACGTTCTCGTTGGGGCCTGAACCTTGGTGATTGTATTGATTTCTCGGGGGTCGCCAGGGTCGGATCGTCGGGTGGATCAGTCACTACTCCCCTCTCTCGAAGAGCCAAATAACCGATGAATTCGGATGGGCATCATCCTTGACCTGATAAATGGGAACTCGCATCGTTAAGCAGCAAACTGTCAGGAAGATGAAGGGTGAAGGCAGGTCTCACCAGGAGGGCCCAGACCTCTTGCTGCCCTGGGGTGGGCACGACCAAAGCAGGCACCTTCACCCAATACTCGTTGAGCTGCAAGGCCCGAATGGCCGAAAGAAATTCTCAACAACCCACCAGTGATGCCAAGGCCCTTTGCTCGCATCTATTGAGTCTAACTGGTCAGTTCGATTCGTCAACTTCGCAATCCATCACTCGATCATCAGAAGTTATGAATGCTTGGGCTGTTGAGGGTTGGATACTGCGTGGGCTATTTCTTGGATGACGATCCGTCAATTGCTCCCGGTTGTTCACAATTAAAAACTCAAGCCCATACGATGAGTTACAGGACCATCGAATGGCAGCCGCCTCAATAACAAGCGGTCCGCTGGTTGGGAAGTCGCAAGTGCATCTCGATGTGGTGGCTCAGATCAAGCGATTTCTGGCATTCGATCGTGCAGCCATTGCCTGACAGCGTAGTCATGAGGCCCACCCGCGTTGCGGCGTTCGAACAGAGAATGACCGGATAGCGCACCGACACGCGATAATGGACGCGAAATACTGCACGATGGAGCGACCCGCCGGCATAACGCAGGACACTACCTGTGTCACCGCGCGTACTGCTATCCTCTCTTCGGTTCAACGTTTTATACCGATGGGGGGCTTGATTGTGGTCCAGGAGGGAACACCGCTCACGTCGCAAGTCTGAGCGTTACGTTCGCGTCGGACAGTCGGATCAATCGACATACTGACAAGCCAGAGAGGTGCCGTAGTACTACCAAGCCCGGACGGTTGTGATATCCCGATGACATTGGCTACGCGATTAGCGGCTTGTCGCCAGAAGGGCTTGATCATGCAGTTTGTGATATCCATCGGGATTCACCCAAGAAGAGTTCGTCGCCGACGATGGGCCCAGAGCGGTTTTCACGACCCCATAGGTTCCGTCCGGATTCGTCCACGCTTGCGTTCAGCCCCTCGGGAGAGAGCGGGTAGTCATGGTGATAATTCCATGCGATCCGTCTGGATTCGCCCAATAGATGGAGCCGAGATTAGACGACCCTTCTGCATTCGGCTTCGTGTAGGGGGGGCTCGTGAGGATGAAGAGAGATGCACTTCTTCTGACCCGACGTACCTTAAGTCGGTCGACTGGCGGGACTAGCTCGTGAAATACTGGTAATCGAGGCAATTGGGCCAACTTACTCTTTGACCTTTTTCTAATGAGAACCTACCATGGCACTGCTGAAGCGGGGGACTTCAAATGTAGTCTGATTAGTTGGCTCGGTCTATGAATAGACGGCACTCCATTCTCATTTTGAGCCTCATTTTTATCGCCCTCTCCTACGTTGCATTTTTTAGCGTAAGTAGAGGACACTTCCTGGACAATATAAAATCGTTGGTTGAGAAAGGGGTGTCCTGGTTCCGATCTGACGAGGACACCAGCGTTACCCCCTCAGCCGTTGGCTGTTCAAGCGAAGGTGATGATAAAAATCCAAAACAAAACGTTATCATACTTATTCATGGCTTTACCGGCGACAAGCATACGTGGGGACAATTCATACCACTTTTGCGAGAGGACAAAAATCTTAACGCCTCCTATGAGATACATGAACTTATATTTCCAACCAAATGGCACGGTGTAAATATGCCTACGGTTGAAATGGTGGCTGAAAATCTAAAGGCTCAGCTATATGTGCGTTATAAAAGTTGCAAGAACGTCTACTTAATTGCCCATAGCATGGGTGGGTTGGTTGTACAGTCGATGATTCTACAGGAACTTAAGGCAGGTAATGCATCCAAGTTAGACCGCATTCAGCATATTGTATTCTTTGGCACTCCAATATTCGGGGCAGAGGTGCCAAAGTTCATTCAATGGTTTAATCGACAAGCTCGACAAATTGATACTAACGAGGGAGTAGTTCAGCAATTATTGGTTGATTGGGTAAGGTATGCGCACAATCCAGATATCGATGCAGGTGCGACGAACTATAAAAGAAAGCTGAAGGACAAAGTGACTGCTATCTTCGGCTTAGAAGATGGAGTAGTCCCTTATCAATCAGCAAAAGGTCTTTTTGACACGACGTATGGAGTTCCCGGCGACCATACGTCTATGAAAATGCCTGATGACCCAGGTCAGGACGCATATGTCATTGTCAAAGATCACATATATCCGCCCGCAAATCCCATTCTTAGGTTTGGAAGCCCGGCGATGCCTGTTTCTAAGGATGGTTGTGAGGACGAACCAAAAATCGAATTGTCCAAGCAACCGCGTAGATTTGTCACATTGTTTCAATTTGGTGGTTCGTCGGGCGCTACTGATACAAAACTGACAACCTTTCATCAAATATTGAGGAGTAAGTTACAGGCTCTTACGGCTGGTCTAAAGGAACGATCTGACTTAGCGTACCTAGATAATTTGGCTCTTCTTTTAATATGTCATAGTCCCCCGCCTCCTGGTGAAATACATAGCCTATTTAACGAAAGCCTTGCTCTTGAGTATTTGACCGGTACAGTTTTCTCGGATGAAGGACTTGTAAAGACGACGGTATTCCTAGATAGATCCACCACTACTCTAGACCCTCTGACAATGAGTTTCTCTTTGAAGAGCACAGAGTATGGATCGATCAGAGATTTATACTCATTAGCCACCTTGTATGCGATCGCACTCGATGCGAAAAGACTAGGTCTCCCAACCGATGTAATGCAATCGGTTTTGTCACGAGCTTTTTCAATATCCCGTGATCTAGCGAAGAAAACAGATCTTGAAGAAAACGAAATTGTAAAACATGCGTTGGTATCGGCCATTCAAAAGGAACTTAATGCATTGGTCGCAGTCAAGTGATGGCGAATACTTTGTTTCATAGAATCGTGAAGACGTTTTCTTTAGCAATTGCTGTAGTATTAGGCTTTGATATTCCTCCGCTATATTCAGAAGCAACTAAAAGCGAAGTAGCACTATATGTACCTGCCTTCACCAGCGCGGATGCTTTGGGCCTAAATGTTTCAACCATTCTCCATCTACAAATCTGGAAGAGTCTGCGAATGGGGGAACCTGGCCACCCTAAGCTGAGTTTCGGCAGTGGAATGATTTACTACGGGATGCAGGGCAGTGAGATTTCATCTCCTGATGAAGCGAAACGTTATATGAGACAGGTTGCGAAGAGCGATAAGCCCGTAGATGGAGTCTTATGGGGAAAAACCTGGCGGTTGAAGGATGGAGTAGTAGTGCAAGGCTACCTTTCTTTAAATCAGGGACCTCTTGGATTAGCTTTTTATGGACGACCATATATCTGGAATGTGGAGGTCAACATTAAAGGTAGACCGTATAGTTTTGATGCTACCATCCCTAGCTTCTTCTATGAGTTCGCCCCTGTCATTTTAAAAGAAGCCGTAGTGAACAGTTACTCCTCGCCCCAGGCATTAAGAATGTATCGTTCAAAAGATTGGAAGGAGGAATTAGGACCGTTAGGAGCTGACTTTTCAGCTAGGGAGGTTGGGAAGGAATGGGCGCTAGTAAAATCAAATAATAAAGAAGGCTATATCCGTTTACCAATGCTATCAGAAAATGCTAGTGAGATCGTGGACTACGTTGGTGGAATCATACGATGTTTCCGTAGAGATTGGCGCGGTGCAATAGCTTTGCTTGAAAAAGCATTCAGGCAACCAGAAATGTCAACGTCGGTTCGTATAGACACACTGTTATACATTGCATTATCAAAGGAACATTTAGGGCAGAATCCACAACACGAGCTTGATGAGGCATACAAGCTTAATCCCTATAATAAATCGACCGTGGTATACACAGTTATGCATCTGTTAGGAGCGATACAAAAGACTAAATTGCCTGCGGAGCAAACACTCCTGATACAACAAATTCAAGATCTGTTGAAAGAACATGGAAGCGTTTTCCCGCCCTACGACCCTTGGCTTATAAAAGTCAGGCACTTCCTCAGCAGTTAATGTTGTTTCAATGTTATTTTGAGTTGAGGTATAGGGTAGTTTTCACCGTTGCATGGGTGACAAGGAATGTTAGGATGGTGACTTTGACCTGCCCCCTGTAAACCAGGTCGGATCTGGAGTTAGGATTCCGACCGGCGAAGGGAGGGAGCATGGCACGGAAACGGTACACGGCTGAGGCAGCCATCCTGATTCTCCAGAGAATGGCAGGATTAGCGTTCTCGAGCATTTTATTCAGGCAGCCACTGCGCATGGATTGCCTATTTGGCGTGCCGGTCAGGAGGTCTTCTCGAATCACGCATACAAAGACCTGATCGTCAACAAGCTGGATTCCCATCCCAATGAGCTCGCTCATCATCTGCTTGCGAATAGGATTGCCGACCGAGTTCAAATCGCACGGGGAGGGAAATCAGACCTTCTCAGACCTCAACAGGTCCGTGAGTGATCATAAGCGGAAAATGGTCTTCTCGCGACAATCGATCCCGTGGAGTAGGGGTTTTGTATCATAAAGATGACCGAGAAATGATCACGAGCTGACGCACCAAACCAATAATCTTATCGATAGCCTTCGTCTCTTCTCCCATTGGATCGCACGGCTGTCCTTCCTCGGTTTCATTACCATGTTCAGCATTAGATAGTTGTTCATGCCGACCCCTGATCCACGCCTCTCGAATCAAAAGCAACCGCGCATAATTCTGGTGGAGCAGACTATGATCGAGTTTCAATTGTATTGTCAGACTTTGGATGTCGCGGAGGCATAGGTCCAGTTCACAATATATTCCCTTCCATGACTCTTCCCCAGCTCGACGTTCTGGATGAAATGGGTCTGTAAGCCGAGCATAAATTATGTGATGTGCAGAATCCTTGAGGAGGTTAGGCAAGAGGTCGTCGCCGACAACAAAGAGAGTGGAAAGACTTTCTGCGGAATCACGTTTAGTTCGAGCAGCGGTTTGAGGATGTGAAATGACTGTCGCAATGGTATCTGAATCCATTGGACCAGCTTCAATTTGGCGATTCCATTTTGAAACTGTCGTCTGGTCTAGTTTATAAATTTTGGCGACCTTATTTGCACTCAGGCCATTTTGACGCAGGTATGTAATGACGGACTGTTTAAATTCTTCTGAATATTGTTTACGTCGCCTTTTCACAAGCCACAGTCAGGAGAACTTCGTATAGGTTTGTCATCCCCTAAAGGCTAAGCAAATGTTCCGCCCATCCATATGGTTCATTCCGCTATAACTATGTCGATGTGAGGGGATTCCAATGCGTCCATCGCCCTCGTGCCAGGTACCCGTCACTTACCCACTGTCCTGGTACTTCAGGCTCGGCCAGCAGGTCAGAGAGAGTCACTGGAGCGAAACAATTTGATTCGTCCAAAAACACTTTCTTAGTGTTTGGGTCTGGACGAATCGAATTCTGTGCGATGGGATTGGGATCGTATCGCTCCGCACTTTTTTCAATCCGCTTTACTTCAGACGCGGGAAGGGGTGGTAGATAAGAATCTTGATTATGAACTTGCAGCGCCGCTTCGATTGCCCAACCACTCAATCCATATCGCGCTAACCGGCAACCCGCTTTGAAGAGGTGCTCGTTCCGACTTCCTTCGAGCACTTTGCCGCTACCGGTAGGACTGGAGTCTCTCTTCAGCGAAACGGGTGGAGAATGCTTTATCGTGTTCTGTAGAAGCTGATCGAACATCCATCCTGGCATCGCTGCCAACTCAATGTCACTAGGACCTCGTGACCATCGATATGGCTTTCCATTCGGATGAATACTTGGCGGAACCACGACGTATCCGCCGTCTGCCTTGAAGTCTGTTCCCTGTCCGAGGCGATGATTTCCCCCCGCAAGATGCTCAATGTCTTCTGGGCATCTAAAAAATATATGACGTCCACCTCCTCCAGTTGAAGCTTCGAGGGTCTCTGGTAGTGGACCATGTGTTGCTATCAGCTCTTCTAAGGTCCGATCACCTCTGTTGCGATTGTCGATATCGAGAACCAGCACACGAGAGCATTTACCAGTGGCGATGGCGATGTTTGCCTCACGGTAGAAGTGGAGATACCATTGCCGAATTTGATGAAGATCACACGTGGCATCATTCAAGCCATGGGTAGTGAGGGGTCGTTTAGATTTTCTTTGTATTGGAACCACTCTCCAACCACGGCGCGCATATTGAATTGCCTGTCGATACATGTGGACAATACGGGAGTGTTTCATATGCCGCCGTTTCGCGATGGAGCCTTGCCCAATGGACGCAATGATTCCATCACATCATCAACGATGCTATTCAGGTTCAATTGGGGACGCTGTTTGCGTTTTAGGAAGACTTCGATATCGGAAAGACGAACGAGAACTTTACCGCCTGGATACGCTTGGTACGTGGGAAGCCCACGCTCGATCCAACGGTCAAAAGTCCGGAGACTTACACCAGCGGACTTAGCACCGTGCTTTTTCGGAATAAATAATGGGGATGGATATGAGTTGGCGTTCAAGGGCCATCATCCCTTTACTGGCCAACATCGGGCGACTGGGGGGTGTTTAGATACTACGTATAATGCTATTCATTTATTAACATAGTGTAGCGGGGTCATGTCAATCCATGTCGTCTAAATTAATACCGATATTCCTGCACTTTTCTGAAGGGTGCGCCGGGGGTGCGAGGGTGTGCGATGATGACGTGGTTTGGCATGTCATGCCATGCATGAAAACACAATTCCTTGTGTCTGTATATACTTGGAGACCCATCTCGCACATTTCGTAAACCGCAGGTCGGTGGTTCGATTCCACTCGCCGGCTCCATCGTTCCCGCTGATATTCCAATTAGTTCGGAGTCCTCATTCTCGCCGTCAAGATCCTGTGTCTCCGTGAGTGTAACCGCAAATGTAACCATCTTTGCTTTTTCACGCTCGAAATATGATGTCAGCGACCGTGCTGCTTGCTCAAGGTCCGCTTCGTTGACGATATTGTAGCGGTCAAATACCGAACGGGTCTTGTGGCCAGTAATCGCCATGGCAACCTTTTCAGGAACACCAGCCCGAACCATGTTCCTGACGGCGGTTCGGCGGAAGTCATGGGGGATTTTCCCTCGCCACACCTTTTTCTTCGTGCCCTCGATCTCTACCATTTTGCCGAGCCCTACCACTTCGCAGGCCTTACGCCATGAACGTTTGAGCGATTCGAGGCGAATACCGCCACGGTGACAAATCCACCGGCAATTAGGCCATTTCTGCTCACAACGCTGTTTCCAAGTCAGTAAAATTCGAAACAAGTCCCCGGTCAGATATAAAACCCGTGGGGTGTCGGTCTTAGTATCCTGAGCCTTGAGATATAGCTTGCCCTCCGTTAGGTTCACTTGGTTCCATTCCAGCGAATACACCTCTCCCATTCGCATGCCGCTATAGTAGGCCAAGGTAACAGCGATCTGACCATAATCCGGGAGGGCCCCCCGGAGAGACAAGAAGTCCTCATGTTCGAAGAAACCTGATCGGATGTTTCGCTCTTCTAACATCGGAATATGAGGAACTCTGGCGACTTTCGGGGGAGTATGCTGAAGCGCTAAGTGAAACATACGCTTGAGGCAGCCCAGTTCTCGATTAATTGTGCCATTGGCCGCTTCCTGATCCCGGCGCTTGTTGATATAGGTTTTGATTTTATCTGTGGTTATGGCTGATGCCCGCATGTGGCTGAACGACGCCGATAGGTGAGTGAGATACTCATTGAGCCGACGGAAAGACTTCCGTTCGTTCATCTCGTAGTCTTGGCGAATCGCCTTGGCCAAGTCTTCGAACATGGTTCGGGCTATGCCAGTTCCCTGATGTTGGCCTTTGGCTACTTCGCCCTCACGTTCCTTCAGTACGCCTCGCGCATCTGTCTTGTCGAAGGTCTCCGTGCTGGCGTAATAGGGGCGTCCATTCTCATAATATTTCATCCACCAAGGCCCTTGCTCCACTAGCTTGCCCGTTTTAGAGTCGTGCTTTTTTCGACGATAGAGCATCCCCACGGGGTAACCTCCATTCCTATTCGTCCAGTAGATCAGCCACTCTGACTTTCAAGGCCTTCGCCAGGCGGCGAAGTGTACTAAGGGACGGGTCGGCCTTTCCGTTTTCCACATTGCAGAGATACGGATATCCCATCTTGGCCGTTGCTGCGAGCGCCCGTAGCGAGAGTCCCTGTTTTTGACGAAGAGATTTGAGCCGCACGTTACCGCATAAGGTAACAGCTTGCTCTGCGACGCAAGTGAGGTGGTCCTCTTCCGAAAGCTGTGTAAACACAGTGGGCTTCGCTAGCTGAAAATTGATGTGCGACAACGATGATCTTTGTCATCATAGTAGCCGGGCAGGGCCTCGCAGTATGGAGGTCCGAATTGTCTTGATCTCACTTGCCGTGAGCATCCGCTACCTTCTGTGTCCATAGGTCAACATGTAGCGTGGGGGAAACCGGTCCCCATGCTTGGAAAGGTAGGTCTTGAGCGAACCATAGCGCATCGGTATGAGAGCCGATGCCATGTCCAGGTCAAACAGAGGTTCAATCCCACGGTCTGAACATGGACATTGAGCCTTCGCGAATTGAACACGTCAGGAAAGAAGCCAAATCCGAATTATTGCGTTGGAAGTCTGAGTGCGAGCCAAGCTCCCCGCAACACATCGCAGCGAACGTAGAACTGGTCCGGCGCGACGATCAGATGAAGTCTTGGTTCTGGGCGACAATCACCATAATGGCGGTGTCGCTGATCGTTGCATCGGTCGTGTGGTTTCGAAACTGGCCCGCTCCTAATCAACGGCGTCAGATTTAGCGCACCAGAAGATCCCGCGCGATTCGTTTGGTTTCTTAAATCTCTCGTAGCGGACAAAAGGCACGGATGCTTCAGCGTCTGTTACCTACGACCGACTACGCGGGCCTGTTCTTGAAGTTACCGCTAGCCTCCTGTTCGGGTTTTGTGCGCTCACTGCGTCTTTGCAACGTGCCAATATCGTTGAGCTAGCCAGGACCCCCGTATAAACTGGTTGACCCCCGTACTCACTGCGCCTAGGATTAAGATTCCGGTGTGAAGCTCCGCTGGCTGTCCTATCTCTTGCGCTTCCCTGCTTCTTCTCAGCGTGACTGATTCCTCAGTCTCCGCCGCTCCGATACCAGAGTTTCTCTGAATGACTGCGTGCCGGGTGGTCGTGGTCTGCTGAATGAAGAGGAGTGAGCCATGCTCTATTATGCACTCGTGTTTCTGGTGGTCGGCTTGATAGCCAACGCCCTAAATCTCGCCGGGGTATCTACGGTCGCGGCCGAAGAGTGCCATGTCACCGATTTGATCGATGGCGGCATGAGCCCAGGTATGCCGACATGGAAGGAGACCACTTTACGTGTTCTGCCACTTACCATCACCGTCGAGCGAGCTTTTTACGCGGGGCTGGTGCCGTTTCCGGTACTAGAGGTCGCACCCTATATGGAAACCAGCCGAATCGTCCTCGGCAAGACAGAGCATCAGGGCATGGCTACCATCGATGCTTGTTTGACCCAGGGCCTTCGCAAGAGTGCAGTCTCCAATCACGCCATGCTCAGATTCACCGTAAAGAGCCAGGCTACACCTCACATACGGGTCATGAAAGTTCCCGTTCTCCTTTACAACGGGAAAAGACAAGGCCTCACGATACGAAGGGCTCTGCCGGAGATCGGAATCTCTGCGCGCGCGAAGGCCGACACACTCATCGGACCGGTTCTGGAAATCCGGAGGTCCGTTCTGTCCGATCATCGTACTGTGAGTCAGGCCATCGCCACGTTCCCCTCCACGGTCGAATCCTTTTCCCTATTCGGAGGTCAGCCCTACATTACCTCGAACACATTTCCACGTGTCTCGGAATTGCCAGACAATGAGTCCCTCCGAATGAACCTCGCGACGGGGCAAGTGCTGCAAGGCCGAAACTGTGCAAGTGGATGTCCATAAGGACACGTTCGTCGAATCGGTCCTGGTGCTTTATTTACGTGTCGGTGTGAAAGCCACGCTGTTGTCTGGAATCTTTCGGTGAGCGGGTAGCCACGTGCCAGCCCACTCAGCAATGTGTTCAGAGTTGCGGCAGTTTATAGGTACACATGGCCCCACGAATCTTTCGCCCCATGGGCGGGGTATCGATGAAATAGAGGCCAATCGGCAGAAGGAAGTCACGGCTATGAAAATGCAGCCCTGCAGTGGTTCTCGATTCGATAGTGGAACCGCAAACGAGAGGACATATGTATGAAAACCACGAGATGCTTTCGCTCTGGGCATGACATGGTTCAAGCATGGCGCTTCTTCACAGTCGCCATACTTGTGAGTGTGGTCGCGATTGTCGTCATGGGGCCCGCGCGTGCAGCAGATACCCCAACCGATGTCGTGAGAACAACAGTGAATGAAGCCATCAGCGTATTACAGGATCAAGGCCTCAAGACACCTGACCGGGCAGCGGAGCGCATCAAGCGGCTCAAGAAACTAGCAGATTCACGCTTTGATTATGGGGAGATGACGAAGCGGTCTCTGGGAGCGCACTGGAACAAGATGTCGGAAGGCGAACAGACAGAATTCGTCGATCTCTTCACGAAGCTGTTGACCGCGACCTATGCGGATAAGATCGGTTCATATTCCGGTGAGCAAGTGAAATATCTTGAGGAACGGCTCGACGGAGACGATTACGCCGAGGTTCGGACCAAAATGGTGGGGAAAACAACTATCCCCCTCGACTACAGACTGCTAAAGAAGCAAGGAGAGTGGCGAGCCTACGATGTGATCATTGACGGTGTCAGCCTCGTTCAGAACTATCGAAGGCAATTTACGTCAATCATGCAGTCTTCCTCCTATGATCACCTGGTCCAGACATTGCGCGAAAAGGTTGAGAAGTATGAGGAGCGTGAAGCAGGTCAGGTTTCTAAAAGGAGCATATCTCGCCCGTAGATGCTAAAAGCTAGACAAGAAGAGGGGACATTCTGAACTGGCCTTCCGATGTGATGAAAAAGCGATTTCAAGAAGAGGGCTGGTGCCGAACCCGGTAGGTAATGGTTGGCTTTCCTGCTAGACGCGATGGACCTATCTCATATCCTCACCTAGGCAACTCCTCGCAACGATCAGGATCAGTGCCCCCATTGATAGCCATAGCCTCATGACCCCCGGTACCGAGTACGAATTAAGACTCACCTCTCCTCATAGACGGTCTCACAGACAGAATTGCAGTACGAATGACGAATTAGGGGGGCACATCCCATCGTCACCGATTGAGCTAAAACTGCTGTCCAGCCTGTCCAGGTCCAAACATGAAAAGTGGTCAATCATTTGGGTTTGCGATCAAAAACCTCGAAAATACCATATTCTCTGACATTCGATGTGTACCAAGATCGGGCATGAGTCGCACCATCGGGTCGACAGATCGAGATCGGTAGCCAGATCGAGAGCCATCGCGGGATCACAATGGGTCGGGAGATCGATCGGAGGTCTCCAGGGGACAGACCCCCTGTCAACACGTCAACCGTCAACAATGGGAATCGATTCGCGGGATCAATCGCAAGATCGAGAGCCACGAGCAGTCATGGGAGTTTCTCGGAAATGGCTGTCCAGGCTGTCCATATCCCTGGGGGAGTGGACAGGTGGGACAACGACATGGGCATGACCTGTCGTAGTAACTTCTTGTGACTGTGCATCCGCATGATCGCTCGATCGGTCGCGGTCGCGGGATCAATAGGTATCGCAACAATCGATCGGGGTCGCGGGATCGGTCGCCAGATCGGTCATGGTCGCAAGATCGGGCATCGATGCCCATCGTGGGTCGCAAACATGGTCGGTGACATGGGATCGGTCGCCCACATGATGGCAGTCATTGGGAGATGGCATGAGGATCGGGAGGTGTCCACAAACCCTGTCGGAAACGGGGTCGCTAAGTCAGCGGGATATCGAGGGGTGAGAGGATCAGTTTCGGGTGTTCAGAAACCAGATGATTAGTGGACCTTGCCCCAAGCCGCGCGGCCACCTTCCGCCACGCCTTCAACATGACCTTCCCGAAATGATTATCCATGCGGGCTGTCAGCTCGTCTGCCTGCCTTAGGTCTCAGAATTCTTGCGGCAGCCAAGGGATAAAGACGTTTCCTATACAGCTACCTTCATTTAGCCTAGTCTTGTCGTTGGGTCTCGTTTGAAATTGTCACGGTGATCTTCAATAACTAGGTGCTGAGGGATAGGGTCCGATGACGCTTCATATAATGTTCGGAAGTTTTCCCCCAGAGCCTGCAATCCAAGCTCGATAGTTGCTAAGTAAGTGGCGCGTACCGCTGCGTGATGTGGTGAGTTTGTTGCCTCGTAGTGATACTGGGGCTTACCCACATAGGCGAATGCCGGACCTCCCGTGACTGTCATTCCAGATAGCACATCAGACACATCATGACGTTTGTAGATCCACTCCCGAGCATCAACGGAAGCAAGGTCATCTTGAGTGATAACAAACAGGACACCGTGTAGCCGGTCTTCGGGAGAACGCCTGATGTTTAAATACACGATATTGGTTGGGTAGAAGCGGTCGTTATCTAACTGCGCATAATACTCTCCGGTATTGGGCATAAAAACATTCCAGATCCTTCTCCATCCAGTTAGCCAACAGGACTCTAATGGTCCGTCATACCGGCGTCCCAATGTCTTTTCCAGGCTTTGTATGCAGAGAAGAGAGCCATATCCGAAGAGGGCAACTTGTCCGCGGGAAAGTTCTATGGTTCTCATTGTCCTTCACCAAGGTCCCATTTTATGGTCACCACGCCTTCTCGAACGTCATTAAGTTGCCACTGCCATATCCCCGCCTCATCAAACGAGTAGGGGAGAGGTTGAATCAAAGGGAGTGTCGCGCACTCTTCGCATGTTGTGGGTTCTTGAGCGTGATAATACAAAGCAGGCAACATCGTCATCTTGAACGCTCGGCTCAGAAAGGCCGTGAGGTTTAACCGCAGCACAAAATGACGGTAGTGAGAGCGGGCCTCCGGCTTATTAAAATGAAAATGAAAATCCCGATTTCCGGGGTCGAATCCCTTATAAACCTCCCAGTGCACCGCATAGGTTGACCCCTGATCTGGTATGAATTTAAAGACGTGATCGCAGCCATGGTCATCATGGAGTCCTAATTCTTGAGCATCCGCTAGATTCGGATGACTGGTGTGAGGAACCACCGCCCCTTCTCGGCGCGTTCTATAGCGCATTTTATATGGCTTGCTGCAGCGATTATTCCGTGAAAAGGTGACACGATGTATTACATCCGCCTTGTTGTCCCCAAATACTATTTTGGATTTTCCATTCCTGCCAAACTGGATTGGCTGACCGGTTTCAGCATCGAAAGGTTGTACTGTAAGCTCCATCTCAAATACATCTATCTCAAAAATGCTCGGGTGGCCCGTGGGATTTTTGATTGCCTCCGCAACGAGGGAGTATCGAGGGTCGCTCTGATCCCTGGGTGTCAGAATGGTGAAATGATCCCCTTCAAGGGGGCTTGCTTCCGAGTGAGGACCACGAGCAGAGGCTTCCGGCACTATCTTATCCTGCATCCCCCAAAAGCAACGGACGGTAATCGGCCAATTAGCAATTCCTTGCCTAAATTCTTCAATCACGTCGTGGATTTCGGGATTGAGCACGCGAAGGATTATTTCTTGAGGATTCTTAAATATCCGTGACAAGAAGTTACGGCCGAAAGCAAAGATATCGGATCCGCGGTGTGGCGTGGCAATTAATATGGCCTGCCTAATGTTTTTTAGTTCTAAGCGTCTTAGCTCTCTGAAGGCTTTAGCCAAGTACGCTTGGATGACCAGGCCTCCTAGGCTGTGCCCAACTATCGTAATTTCACAATCAGAGAACTCTGGCCTTCGGAGATGTTCCCCCAGGGCGTCGGCGCATTCTTGCAACCTTGGGATTCTAGTCAATGGTGAGAAGTTCAACCGCGCAGTTGGATATTGGAAAGTCTGATCCAACCGAAAGGTTCCGGCGATTGAAGGATCCGAACTAAATAGGTCTGTGAAAGAATCCCAACATGCCGGTGAGCTGCCCAAACCATGGACAAATACAACCACGCGCTTTTTTGTGCCCGTTCCCTGTTGTGGGGCATATACCAGTGGATCCTCATATAGTAGTGCGGCGCTGCCCATGTGATACCCCTTGATACTTCTTAGTAGAGCAAGGGCGGTGCCATAGGTGTGTCGCCCAAATGAGTGATCAGGATTACCGAGGCTGAGCGATGAACTGGAGTAATGAGACGCAGTTAGAGGGTGCATTGTTGTCTTGAGAGCAAATATACGGAGGGATGAGCGCGCAGGCCTCACTGTATCTAATCGGTTATCGGGAAACTTTTGGATACACTTGCCGCCATTCCTTCGAGCTGGCCGTATGCGATCTTATGCTCTGCCTCTCCTGGAAATATGATCTCGGACGATACCTGCAGCAGCAGGCGTGTCGTCAGCGCCCCCAGAACAGTCCAGGGCCTGCCGAGGTCATCGAGTTAAATAACCAGCAGTTAGTATCACAAGATACGAAGTGCGGCGACCCGGCGATGTGGTTACACCGCAAGTCGGTGTCTAGAAACCTACAAATATCGATGACTGTTTGGCAGTCTCCTGATGGTCCTTCGCATGTCTCATGTGTCTCGCTCTTATCGTGCACGATGTTTTAAAGGCGTTCACTGTTTGGTTTTCCTTTTCATCCATCCCCTCGTCCTTCAACAGCACGTTTCACTTCTCTCCGACAAGCCCCCCATCGGCATACAGCATTGAACCGAAGAGAGCATAGCGGTAAGCGCGGTCGCACAGGTAGTATCCTGCGCATGCTGACGGGTCGGTCCCTTGTCCAGTATTCTCGCCTCCATTACCGCGTGTCGGTTCGCTACCCGGCCATTCTCTCTTCAAACGCGGCGACGCGGATGGGCCTCATGACTACGGTCAGGCAATGGCTGCACGATCGAATGCCAGAAATCGCTTGATCTGAGCCACCACATCGAGGTGCATGTGCGACTTCCCAACCAGCCGAGACCGCTTGTTATTGAGGCCGCCGCCATTCGATGGTCCTGTGGCTCCTCGTATGGGCTTGAGTTCTTAATCATGCACAACTGGCAGCAATTGAACCGTTGCGTCATCGAAGAAATAGCCCTCGCAGTTTCTGACCCTCAACAGCCAAAGCTGTAATGCCCGATGGATGCATGCGAAGTTGACGAATCGAGCGGACTCGATACATTCGAAGATGGTGGTCATGGATGACAGGCGGCAAATGGTTTTGCAGACTGGCCTCAATTGGTAGTGTATTGGGTGAAGGTGCCTGCTTTGGTCGTGCCCACCCCAGGGCAGCAGGAGGTATCGGCCCTCCTGTTGAGACCTGCCTTCACCCTTCATCTTCCCGCTTAACCATACGCCCAGCACTATGATGGATTTCGGCAAGAGTTGCTATAAGAGGGTATAGAATTTCCTTCCCTTTCAGGAATTGAAAGGGTCTGAAGCAAGCATCTAGACGATAGGAAATTTGTCTCTAAGTATCGAACTGCATCGCCGAACTTTAAACGTCCCGCCATCATGACAAGCGAGATCACCCTCCCATCTCTTCCACAGCCAAAACAGTAAAACTCGCGGTGTTTGGGGGAGACGATGAACATTCGTTCCCGTCCACGATGCTGAGGAAGATTAAGGGGACACCGACCGAGAAACAACGGCCCCCTTTTGTATGGTCATGATGCGGAAAGTGTAGCAGGCGGCGATGTGCCGGTGGTGTCTGCCTTGTGAGCGTAGCGATTCGACCGCGTAGCGACATGCAGGGTTGCGGTTGTCTGCCGGCGGATCGGTTTGACTCCATTCTTCTTCCTCAGTAGGATCACCGGTGTGCACGTGTTTCGTCCTATTTATTCACAACCGCCTACAACGTGAGGAGTTCCTCTGTCTGATCTCGATGCATCGCGTCCCTGGGCCTCGGTCATCATTCCCGTGAAGGATGAGTTGGACAACCTCCGCCCCCTGACAGAGCAGTTGCTCCAAGTGCTCGCGGCCCGTCCAGAATCGCAGACGACCCCGTTTGAAATTCTTTTCATCGACGATGGAAGCAACGACGGGAGCAACGCGCTTCTCGATCAAATCGAGGAGCGGTACGCGGCAGTACGCGTGTTTCACTTCGACCGGAATTATGGCAAGACGGCGGCCTTGGATGCCGGATTCAGACGTGCTCAGGGACAGATCATCATCATCATGGACGGGGATCTTCAAACGAAACCCGAGGACATTGCGATGCTGATGGGTCACATCGCGCAGCACGATCTCGTCTGCGGTCGACGGGCGGTCCGAAATGATCATCTGATCCGCAAGCTCTCGTCACGGATCGGGAATGTCGTCCGCAATGCGGTCACTCATGACGGGATGCATGACGCCGGCTGCGGCTTCATGATGTTTCGTCGAGCGGTCATCGAGAAATTGCAACTCTTCGAGGGGATGCATCGCTTCTTTCCCGCACTGGCGTTGATGCACGGCTTTACAGTCACCGAAGTCCCGGTCCCGCATTACCCGCGTCTGCATGGAGTGGCCAAATATGGCGTCGGCAATCGGCTCTTTAAGAGCCTGTACGATTTGATGGCCGTCCGCTGGATGCAGAGCCGGTGCTTACGCTATCGCTTGCGACGCGATCAAGCCTCTCTCAACCGTCCTATCGCGTCTCCCACCAAGTCTCGTCCTCAAGGAGTCGAATGAACGACTCCATTCACGCCGGTAAAGCCGGCCATCTCTTGCTTGTGATCGGTCTCGCCTGTCTCATGTTTTCCTCGGGACTCGGATCAATTGGTCTTACCGATCGGGACGAGGGACGCAATGCGGAGGCCGGCCGCGAGATGCTGGAGTCGGGCGACGGGATTACCCCCACCTTTAACTACGAGCCACGTTTCATCAAACCGGCGATGCTCTACTGGCTGATGAGCGCGTCTTACTGGGCGTTTGACGCCACCGAGTTCGCCGCCCGTCTCCCGTCCGCCCTGTTCGGTGTTGGCCTGATTACGATTCAATACCTGTTCCTGGCGCAGACACGCGGAGCGATCGTCGGGGTGTTGGGCGCCGTGATGCTTCTGCTGAATATCCAAGTGTTTAGCCTGGGCCGGCAAGCCCTGACCGACATGGTGCTGATGTTCTTCACTACCTTGTCCCCCTATGCATTCTGGCTTGGCTTCAACGGCACTGTCGTTCGACGGCACTGGTTAGTGATCTCCTATATCGCCATGGCGTTCGGGACGTTAGACAAGGGGCCGCCTGGGTTCCTGGTTCCGCTTCTCGCCATCGTTCCATATGTGACCGTCACGAACCAGTGGAACCGTTTTTGGCGAGAGGGACTGCCGCTCGGCGGAACAGCCATATTTCTTGCCTTCACCGTCCCGTACTATGCTGCCATGCTGCTCTTGCACGGCTCCAGCTACAGTGCACAGGCACAGATGCATACCGTCTCTCGTTTTCTCAATCCTTTTTATGGATGGGGCGGCACGGTTTTCTTTTACATGCCGGTTCTGCTGCTGGGATTTTTCCCATGGAGCCCCTTGCTGATCGCTGCGCTGTACGATCGGTATCGGAACTGGCGACGCCGGCGCAAAGCCGGGGTGGCGCGACAGTCCGTTGCGGTCGCCACAGAAGGACGGCCGGATCAAGATCTGGAACTCTTCGCTCTGCTCTGGTGCGCGGCGGTCTTTCTTTTCTTCAGCCTGGGCGCCACGCGCCTTCCGCACTACATCGCCCCCCTCTATCCAGCGGCGGCCATTGTGGCAGCCCTATACTGGGATCGGGCAAGACGCGATCCCGCGCCAGGGTCTCTTCGAGCGGCGCTCGTCACGATGATCGTCCTTGGAACGATGCTCGGGCTGATGTTTGCCGCGCTGCCATCCGTCTTCACCGCCTTCGCCCAGCGCCTGACAAAAGACTTCCCATATGCCGCCCAATTTCACTTTGGCCCAGGACCCTATGCAGCCGCCTCGGTGCTGCTGACAGGCATGGCCGGCGTGGCGTCTGCAGGGTTCTCGAATGCACGACGCAGCCGCGTCGTGTGGATCGCAGGGACAACACTGGCCTTGGCGATGCTGATCACGTGGCACCTGACGCTTACTCAACTGAGCCGCTATTTTCTCGCTCCTCCACAACAGCTGGCGGCAACCGCAGGATCGCTGCTGAAGCCAACCGATCGGTTGATTGTGTACGGCCCCAATCGGCCGTCCACGGTGTTCTATGCGAAACGGAAAATCATCGTGATACGCATGAACGAAGAGGAGAATATCCGATCCCATGTGGAACAAACAGGTCGCACCATGATCATTTTGCCGGCAGCGTTGCGCGATAGACTGCCGGAGGCAACGTCAGCGTTTCCCATCATGGCAGAGCGGTTCGGATGGATCCTCATTGCAAGCTCAACGTAGCGACGAACCACAAGTCACTCTCTCTAGACACAGCGCCGACTAAACCGATGTCATTGGTAAACAAGGTGACTTCCGGCGCATTGTTCAGCTACCCCGAGGCTGAGGGTCAGTATCGCAAGTGCGGGTAACTTAGCTGTTCATTCAAGCTGGCGTTATAGCCATCAACTCCTTCACATGGCCCAAAATCCGTTCAAATAATTCCGCTTCATCCGCCGTATGACTATTTGACGGACTCTCATCGGTAACAATCGCTCCGATACTTTCTTCAGTATAATGATTCTCCGCTATCGCTTTTCAATAATCCTGGTGTACGGTTCGTCTCGCTTTTTTGCCGCTTCATAGGACATGCCCAATGGCGTGAGGAGTCGCAGCGCCGACCTTCACCATGACTGTGTGTGAGACTGTCAATGCCTTTTGACGGCGTCGCTATTGTAAGTCTCGCATCAGCCTCTGGAACTCCGGGTCGTTGTGAATCAGGCGCGTGGCAGCCCCCAGCAGCGCCTCGATCTGCTGCTCCGTGAGATACAGGGTCGTCGGGATTTTCATCAAGGCAGCGCGCTCATCCGGATCGGCAATCTGCGCGAGGCTGGCGTTAATGAGATAGATGTCGGCGTCCTGGGTAAAGGGGCTGTCGGGGTCCCGTGGCTTGGTACGAAGGTCTTGCCGCCACCTGGCCGCACCGATTTTCATGAGCTGGATCGTATCAAAGGAATAGCGATTGATCGGCGCGTCGATCAGGGCGCTCATGGCCTTGGACATCGTCGGGACCTGATCACTCCGGTATTCCAGCACATCGGGGGTCGTCTCGGCGTTGACCGTCAAGATCACAAACTTCCGGACGTTCTTGGCGCGCACGAACTTCAGTAATTGCTCGAGCCCCCCTGATGGTGCTACTTGCTTCCATGATGGAGCGGAGCGCGAGATTGTCCGAAAGGCCGCCGTCGAGCAGGTGAATATAGGGGCGCTTCTCAACATCAAGGTAGGACAGATACTCGTTGGCTCGCTGGCCACCGATTCCGCCATTTTTCTTCGCTTGCGCCAACTCTGACGGGGCCTCAAATCCGCACGTCCCCGCATAATTCTTGAGCGAGATCGGACTCAAAACGAGGGGCAACGCCGCTGATGAGGCAGACGCCGTCGCAATCGGTAACTGACTCAGGTCCGAGCAGAGGAAATCGAACTGGAATTGGTTATATTCAAAGCGCGACAGCGTGGCCATGTCGGAGGCGTGGATGACCAGCATAGGACGCTGGTGCTGCGCCAGCAGGTCAGCATAGGTCTTCCGATTAAACAGGGCTTCATCCAACAGCTCGGCCATGATATGGGCCCGGCCAAAATACGGAGACCAGAGGCGGATCCAATTGCTGGGCGACCGTAGGATCCGTGATTTGAGTTCAGACTCCCAGTCCTTCCGTAAAAAGCGATCTTCAAAGTCATGAAAAATTTGGTCGCGATACAACGCATAGTAGGCACCCGTAAAGGTGCCCCCGGACAAGGCAAAGATCACGTCGAGTTCATCGAGCAGACGCTTGCGCTTGCCGTCCCAGGTGATCGGCTGGCCCGCCAACTCCCGCAACACGCCGTAGGCCAGCGTCGAGGCTCGCGTCCCGCCGCCGGAGAAGGAGGTCACAAGAAAAAGACCATCGGTGTTGTCGGCCTCGGGTGGGGCCAAATTGCTGAACCGATAGCCGCCACCCGGTTTCCATTGTTCGAGCGGCGCGTTCAAGGTGGGACGGACGTATTCGCAGCCAACGCATGCCGGAAGCAGGAGGATCAACACAAAGAAGCGAAGCCCGTTTCTCACCTATCATCTCCCTAAGTGGAATTCAGTTTTGGATGGACCGGGAGTGTAGCAAGAGATCATGCGCGCGAACAAGAGCGCTAATTCGCATAGCTCCACGTAGGAAGCGTCTCCAAACCATCTGGTTTCTGAACACCTCCAATCGACGTAGCGACCCCTCGATATCCCGCTGACTTAGCGACCCCGTTTCCGAGAGGGTTTGTGGACACCCCTCCCGATCAGTCCTGACCATGTCCCATGATCTGCCATCATGTGGGCTATTGATCCCATGTCCACGATCATGTCTGCGACCCATGGTGGGCATCGATGCCCGATCTTGCGACCGCGACCGATCGACCGATGATACCATGGCCGGATGTGACACGACACAAGAAGTGACTACGAGCGGTCATTGCCCATGTCGTTGTCCCACCTGTCCAGTCCCCTAAGGATATGGACAAGCTGGACAGGTCATGGTGATCACATCGATCCTGCCACCCCTGCCGATCATGCTACCCGCCATCATCTGGTAGCCCCATCGATGCCATCCAGGACACATGACCCCCTTTTTTCGTCATTCGTAACCGTGCCCATGTCTCCCATCGCGATGGCCAACAATCACCACATGACCCGAGAGGGTGTCCTTGCGGCCTAGGCAGGCCGCCGGACATGGCTCCCTCGCTCCATTGTTGACGGTTGACCGTGTTGACAGGGGGTCTGTCCCATGGAGACCTCCGATCGATCTCCCGACCCATTGTGATCCCGCGATGGCTCTCGATCTGGCTACCGATCTTGGCTATCGATCTGGCTACCGATCTCGATCTGTCGACCCGATCGTGCGACTCATGCCCATGACCGATCCAGTATGCGAATGGTATCCATGCGCCTTGTACAATGAGGATAGCCAGACTCCTCGACTGTGGCTCCATCGACGACGATAGGGAGATGCCCCCCTTAATTCGTAATTCGTACTGCCCACCCATAGCTAGAGGTCGGGCACCCCTTGGTTCATGCTTGCGACCATGTCCGCCATCACACACCGATAGCGAGCGATATTGTGATCCGAATTATGAATTATGTCTGCGAAGGAGCCCCGACCCCTAGGACTCTCAGATACCCTTATTTCGTAATCGTAACTGGGTGAACTGATCAGCGAGGATAACTGATAGCTGATGGATGGATGTTTGCCACTGCCACTCCTACACCGAATCGCAAATGGCGATCCTTTTACGAATTACGAATTATGTCTGCGAAGGACACCCGCCCGAAAGGCGAATATGGAAGAATATGGTATTTTCGTCGTTTTTGATCGCAAACCCCAATGATTGGCCACTTTTCAGGTTGTCACTGGACAGCCTGGACAGCAGTTTTGGCTAAACCGGTGACGATGGGAATGACCCCCACTAGAACGATCCGATACGCTTTTTTTTCGTAATTCATAAATGGGGGGACTGATTAGTGACTGATTAACGAGGATGACCTGATCATCTGACGGATGTCTGCCACTCTGCTAGCACCCGACTCGCGAGTGATCCTGCGACTAAGTTGAGGCCGACTGTCGTGCCGGTCCAATGGAACGTCAACATCTGCTTAAAAGTACAGCGATCCATAGACGAATCCCGCATTCCAGGAATTATCGACTTTAAACACAGCCGAGTTCCCGACCGGACCCTGGATGTTCGCATCTATACGATTCAGGGCTCCACCGATGCCAAAGTGCTTGAACAGGCGATATTCGAGTCCGAGATACAGGTCGACCAAGGACCCCTCCCAGTTGCCCGCACTGATATAGAAGAAATTCGCCCGAACCTCTGACTTGAGCCGGGGCGTGATGTGATACCGCATGATGAAACCCACCTGTGGAAGCGGTGCCAATAGCTCCGATGCTGATGTGGTGCCCGCATTAATCGATGTGCCTACCGTCGTGCGTGAGGTCAGCATTGCCGACACTTCCGTAAAATAGAACCCGACCGAGGTTGCCAGCTCGACCTTCTCGTTATGATAGAACGAGTAGTTGTAGTAGATCTGATACATTGCGATATTCAACTCGCTCTGAACGGTGGCTCCGATCGGAAACGTCACGTTTCCAAAATTGAAGGACCGATCGGCCTCAGCGAGTCCATCCCGTCCTACCCGATAATACGTGAAACCGATACTGTGGTTCGGATTGAATCGGAAGTACGCATCGACACGGGGAACGGTGGCTTTCGTTTCGCCCTTCAAGATATCACTGTAGTTAATAAGTGCCCCGGCTCCGCGCGACCCGCTCAAGCTCATGTTGGTGTCCGCGTTCCAGATGAAATTGGCACCGCCTCGCACCATGAAGCGGTCCGGCAGTTCGTCCTTATCCTTGGCCTTGTCCGTGTCCTCAGCCTGGACGCGGTCGGGGTACAGCATGGCCAACGCTTGGCAGGAAGAGAGAAACACCAAAAGAAGCAATGATCTGCCGGTGCTTTGTAATATGTGAGACATCCCCATCTTCACTTCCTCCTCAACAGTAATTGTGCACTCTGTTCGGTCCCGCCCTGAGCAACCTGGGACATTCTGTGCCGCACCCACCGGGAACTCCCGGAGGCAAGCGCTCAATATGGTTGTTGCATCGGACCGATATCCTTCGTGTTGTAGAAGGGCAGGAAGTACATGGTGTCCGGATTCGGGGTCAGAAGCTGGTTTTCCAATCCGGAAGACGTGACCAATACAGAATGTGATTGACGTTGCCCTTGGTCTGCAACCCCTTGACCGTCGAAGCCATTATCTGGGGCATGCCCGCGGTCAACTTCGAGTCCGCGTCCATGATTGATGAGGCTTCGGTTTTGGTCCTCGTGGCCTAGGCATGTCCCGCTAGGGTGTACCTAGGAAGATCGGAGCATCCATCGCCTTTGCTGCTTTTACGGGATCAAAGTATTCACGAAGGAACGCAATCTTTCCACCTTTCGCACGTAAAAACAGGACATACTCCTGACGATAGGTACGACCAGTCGACTTGATACGACCTTCCGCCTTCACTTCAGCCACTGCGCCATCAGGATCGGCAAAGGCATGGACTCTGAGGTCGAAGAATCGAAAGTCTTCTACCGCTCCCACGAACCAGGTCACATGTCGAACCACGTCTTCTCGCCCTGATAACCGCGCCGGATGGCCGAGAGATGGCGCGTAGACCAGTTCCCACACGATGCCATCGGCGATCAATGTCTGCCATTGTGCAGTATCGGTGACGAATGTTTGAAAGTGTTGTTGCAAGAGATCGGAGGCAGTTGTCATTGTCACCCGCCTTCCTCTCTCCTCTTGGACGTTCACCGATGTCTGGAAATGCCGAGAAGAGGATTTCAGCGTGCTTACGCCATGCGTCGGTTCCTCGTTTTTGGTACGGCATTCCAGCTATGTTGATGATGAAGTCTGACGGCATAAGCTTGACAATCGCATCCACATCCTTGCGTCCCAATGCCGAGAACGCTCTCCGGATAAGCTCGATGTTGGACTGAGGGTTGGAAGGCGATGTAGTCATGGCTGAACTCCCAACGCACCATCCGTGATGAAATGCCGATGGGGGGGAGTATATGCGATTGGCCGGAGCTACCGCACTAGTGAATTAGCGCAGGACTTCTGGTCTCTGGTTGTTACTCTCCCATGCAAAAGCACCCGGGAGAACACAGACAGGGAGATCATCGGAACCACACGACCGCCGCAATGATTAGCGACACCGCGACTATGGTGCATGCTGTCCACAGTCTCGACTTCATCTGATCATCGCGCCTGACCAGTTCCACGTTCGCCGCGATATGATGTGCCGAACTCGGTTTGCTCACCGACTTCCAGCGCTCCAACTCCGTTTTCGTTTCTTTCCTCACGTTCGCAATGCGAGACGGATCAATGTCCATGATCATGCTCAACCCGCATGCTTCAACCTCCAAGCTTTCACTCAACGTCTGAATGAGACCCTAAAGATACACCGTCTCTCGCGATGGCTAAACGAATTACGTCCCTAGGGTTAAGGGGGCCTGGCTCAGGCTACAGGACGCTCGCCATTTGATCCTTTGTGGGCTGGGCCTATGGAAATGCCGAGTTGTTCCGTGTCCCGCCTTCCGATTACCGTTTTATATATGCCTTATGAAGAAGTCCCCATGAGACAACTGCGCGATTTTATTTTAGCGGCTGAAGCCCTCTTCTCCAATGACTACTCCCTCACAGAAGATGAACGAGAGGTTCTCCCCACATATGCTCAGACCTTGGTAGAGAAGTACCTGACCTGGTTCGAGCATTCTCCGCATCACGACTCGTGAGGCGTCGTGAGTCGCACTACATCATGCGGTTCCGTGCAGTTGCGGTGAGCAAAAGGGACCAATCCAAGTAAGAGAGATGGCGGCAGGGCCGCTGATCCGTTCGCTCAAGGGAAGCTTCGGGGAATCTAGTCGTTCAGGACGACATTGAGGAGTGCACTGTGCACACGTAAGGTCCCGTTGTAGTCGATAAAGCCCAGCTTGCGGAACTTATTCATAAAGTAACTCACACGGGAACGCGTGGTGCCAACCATCTCGGCGAGCGTTTCCTGACTAAGCTTCGTAATGACCTCTTCAGGCTTGTCCTCCTTCCCGAAGTGCGCCATCAATAGCAGGACCCGCGCGAGCCGCATCTCGCTGGAACTGAAGAGATGATCCACCAAGGCCTGTTCAACACGCTGGGTGTGCGCCAAGAGATAGGCAATGAACAGCTCAGAGAAGGTTCGGTCTTCAGAGAGCATGCGGATCATGGCCTCCTTGTCGATGCGCACGAGACTGGAGTCTTCCAAGGCGGTCGCAGTCGCCACACGAACTGTCTCTCCGCCGAGGCAGCCTTCCCCCAAAAAGGAGCCACGTCGTAGAATCGCCACGACGGCCTCTTTGCCGCGCTTCGAGACCACGGTGAGTTTGATTCTGCCCGCCTGGAGATAGAACACGGCCTCTGCCGCATCCCCTTGCGCAAAGATCGTGTGTTTCTTGGGAACGTTGAGATTCGTTTTCCCACCGCCAAATTTGGCGAGGAACGTCTGGGGATCGAATGGCAGGGGTCGTTTGCGTGCCACCTTTTTAGTACATCGAGAGATTACAGTACCGTTCACTGCATTGAGAGGCAATGAGGCTATCACCCAGCCATTTGAAGTAGCAAGCAGATGCGGGCAAGACCTATGGACAGTCGATCATCCCATAAACCAATGTGGATTCTCTTCTTGAATACGTTTAATTTCGCGGTCTCTTCCTTCCTTTTCGTCCATCATTCCACCCCATATTTTCTTCCAGCACTCCCAACATGCCTCGTGTCACCCACCAGCTCTAGACAGATTTTTAAACCGCATGTCAGGGGCGTGGGACCAGTTCATGTTCATGTGCCTGGATCGCCCCCCATACCCCCGCCCCCCTCGGCTCCCCGCATCGTCGGCCGCTGATTGACCCATACCGCCAGCATAACTACCACCACCACTGATGCCGTCTTTTCGCCACTGGCAAACCTCCTCTCACATTTCTCCGGGGGGCCTTGTCGCCTCCAAGCGGAGGAAATGGACACGACCACGTTCGTCTCCCACCACGTAGACAGTCCCTTGCATGCCTATAGCGCAACATAAATTCGGTACATCCGTCCCCAGGCTTGCGATAACCGCACCATTGCTCACATCCCAAACTTTTATCGTCTCATCCCGCGACACTGAGATGGCCCGCTTTGCGTCCGCGGTTATTGCTACCGCTGTAATGGTCCCAATATGGCCGCGAAGGGTACGTATCTCCCGCCCATTCGCTACATCCCACACTTTGACAGTCTTATCCGCTGAACCCGAGATCGCATATCGTGCGTCCGGGGTCAACGCGACCGATGAGACCCAATCACTGTGGCCAGTGAGGGTCTGCACGTTGCCAGTCAGCAGATTCCATAGTTTCAATGTTTGATCCTCCGAAGCCGAAATCGCAAACTGGCCGTCCGCGGCCACGACGACCGCCCTGACGGTGTCAGCATGACCCTCAAGAGACCGCTGTAGCCCTGTAAGCGGGTCGATGATCGAAATGTCCTTCTCGGATGCTGACCCGACGTGCCTTCCCTCAGGGGTTACAGCGAGAGCTGTAATACCCCGCTCATTGATCTCGTCGACCACCTGACCTGTGGCGAGGTTCCACACCTTTATGTTCTCAGTGTCTGAAGCGGATATCAGAGAGGTGCCATCACCATTCAAAGCAATCGCTATGATAGGGCGCTCATGCCCCTGAAAGATCTTTATCACCTCGCCATTAGAAAAGTCTTTCATGCTCAGCACATCATTCCACTTCTCCTGGAAGACTACGCGTTGACCATCCTTCCGAATGAGGACCACGAGCAGAGGCTTCCGGCACTATCCTATCCTGCATCCCCCAAAAACAACGGACGGTAATCGGCCAATTAGCAATGCCTTGCCTGAACTCTTCAATCACGTCGTGGATTTCGGGATTGAGCACGCGAAGGATTTTTTCTTGAGGATTCTTAAATATCCGTGACAAGAAGTTACGGCCGAAAGCGAAGATGTCGGATCCGCGGTGTGGTGTGGCAATTAATATGGCCTGTCTAATATTTTTCAGTTCTAAGCGTCTTACCTCTCTGAAGGCTTTAGCCAAGTACGCTTGGATGACCAGGCCTCCTAGGCTGTGCCCAACTATCGTAATTTCACAATCAGAGAACTCTGGCTTTCGAAGATGTCCCCCCAGGGCGTCGGCGCATTCTTGCAACCTTGGGATTCGAGTCAATGGTGAGAAGTTCAATCGTGCAGTTGGATACTGGAAAGTCTGATCCAATCGAAAGATTCCGGCGATTGAAGGATCCGAACTAAATAGGTTTGTGAAAGAATCCCAACATGCCGGTGAGCTGCCCAAACCATGGACAAAAACAACCACGCGCTTTTTAGTGCCAATCCCCTCTTGTGGAGCATATACCAGTCGTTCCTCATATAGTGGTGCCGCCATGCTCATGTGATATACCCTGAGCAAATGCGGTGCCAAATTTGTATCGCTAAAGGAGGTGAACCCATATACCGGTGGTCCTAGCCCGCCTGCTGACCGCGATGCGCAATGTTCTTCTATGCCGACGCCAGTTTCGTTATCCACGCATAATTCCTCCGGCTGTCCAGCGTTAGCCCAAATACGAAATATCCGGTCCGGTAACCTATCCTTGTCTTTTTGATTTTGATTGCATCGCTTATCGAAAAAGATACTGTGTGTATCTTATTCATACCGAAGTGGCACGATCAGCCGCTCTAAATGGGGGGGTAAAAGGCTGATATTCCCGTTGGGGACGTCAACCTTTTGCATGATAGGGTGGCGGTCTACACTCGGGTCCGTCACCTCGCCGGTAGAGTACATTTTTCCGACTTTCCGATTTTCGCCAATGCTCGCCGTGAAATCTCGCTGGTCCCTTCCACCGCACGACGACTGGACGACCCGTTCGCGGAATCGGTGCTCCTGCGCACGCCGCATCTCAGCCGCCGGCATCCTGCCCACACGGTTTCTCCCTATCTCCTGCGCCACCTGGAGATCACACGCCCCAATCACGTCTGGGCAGCGGATATCACCTCCATCCCGATGTCGCGTGGCTTCGTGTATGTGTTCGCCGTCCTCGACGTGAAGGTGTTGTCGCGTTCCTTGTAGTCCGTCGTCACCGGCGTTCAGTCTTCCACGCCCACGCCGATCACGATTAGAACCGCATAGTCCTGCTTCGTGCAGCCCTCGACCGGAGGCATCGCTCCCCCTGGCGCGACTGGAAACGCAGTCTTCTGCGCGTTTGCCGGCGAGCACGAACCACCAACCGCCGCCGGTGTATAGCGCGCGGAGCGGCAGGCCAGGTGCGTCACGTCGTAGAGCGTCGCGCCTTTATCGAGCTCCCAACGCCTGTCGCCATTCCTGTCGGCGGGATGAATGGTCAGCATAGCCGTCACGTCGCGGGCGCCCGTGACCACGTATTTGCCGGGAGGGAGCGGAAAGGTCGGCTGCTCCATGATCAAGCCGTGTTCCTCCAGCCACCAGTCCGTGCCGTCGAATTTCCAGCGCGCCGGGGCGACGCCACCTGCATCCTTCAACCGTTTATAGCTGTTCAGCTCGACGCCCCGAGGACCCGGGTCCAGAGGCCACAGACCCCACGATTGCGCGCCGCTCCCGGAGGTCGCACCTGGATCGCCCAACGCCGCGATGAACTGTGTCGATATGCGCTGAAACTTCGTCTGACCTCCGCCTGCGGCGTGGGCTTGGCTTCGACTCAGATTGAATGAGGGGAGCACGAACGAACCGAGCAGAAAGAGAATCAGGATGAGCAGATAAAACGTAGAACGGGCAGAAGAACCACCCTCTTTTTTTGTCATCTTTGCTCCTGCGTCTAGTCGCCGATTTACGCGTGGGTTCCACACCAGGGCATGAACGCTTCGCAGGGAGGCCAATTTTAGGCTGCATGGCGTCGGATTCGCAACAGGGAGGAGGAGGAAATTACACGTATTTGGCAGAGCATAGAAAGGGGTCGGGAGTCTCTTTGTGACACGACCGTGCGATGTTGATAGAAGCTCCGCATGCCCCGACGGCCCCGCCTCGCAGCCGGCGATCTCGCCGATCATGTCCTGAACCGCCGCATCGCCGCCCATTCGGAGCGGAGTCGTGGGTCTACCGGGATGAATACGCGGTGTGGCCTGGACACAACGTTGCGCCCGCGCGGGCGTCACAAGGGACATGAGAAAAGACTCCCGACCCCTTTCTGCCACCCGTGGTGCCACAGCCGGGAGAGTGGCTATCGAACGTATCTCGCCTCTTTTTAGTTCGATCGCTCTCGCGGCCCCTCGGAGAAGTGTTTCAAGTGGATCGGATGGTTTAGCGCGAGCTGGCATCAAGCTTGTTCAACGCATCGACTTGCGAAGCATGATGCGCCACCACCCAAGCCCGCAAGGCCGGGAAGAGAGCGGTCGCCGCCATCTCATGGCCGGCCAGGTTCCAATGTCCGTCATTGTTCAAGTACAGCCGGCGGGTCGATGTGCCTGTCCGAAATGCAGGAGTCAGATCGAGGAGCACAACGGAATTCGATTCAGCCCACGCATGAAGAATCTCTTGTGGTTTATCGAAATTAAAATCGTCGCGCGAAACCCGCAGAAAATCCGCAGAGACCGCTTGCAACCCGTCGTCGATCTGCACCTCCGACGGCAGCAGTATCAGCATCCACGGAATATGCTGTGAGTCGAGGAGACGCTTAAACTCTTTGAGGGTGTGACGAGTACGGTCCCAGAGCGACTGGAATCGCAGTGTATCCTTCTTGAGGAACTGATCGAGATACCCTTGAGACCGCAAGTAGGCTCGATTCCATCCCGTAAAGGCTCCTGCCGGCTTTGTTCCCATTGGTGTGTCGTCATAAGCATCCCAAAATCCCTCTTGAGGAAAGCCCAGCCAATGCCCAAGACGACCGCGCCCGACGCGATACACATAGGTGAGCGCATGGCCCAGATTCCAACGGTCGGGGGAAAAATGATCGTGGACCCAGTTTCCGTTCACGTGCACTTTCCATCGTAGCCCCGCGAACAGAATATAATGCTGCGGACTGGGTTCGAAATCATTTCCGACATAAAAATTCACCAGTACCAAATCCGGCGAATACTGGAGCCCGATAGCTTTGAGTATGGAGAGATATTCGTCAGGTTGAAAGCCGGCGACACCGAGATTGATGATTTCTGTGCCGGGCACGACTTCTTGAAGCGCCTTCTCAGTTCTAGCCACAAATCCATCATCGTAGGAGACCCCGGCTCCCCAGGTGAACGAGTCGCCTAATGCCACGATGCGAGGTGTATCGACCGTGCGCGTGAAGGTTCGCTCACGGTCGCGAAGCCCGTGAGAATTCAACCACTGAATCGACCCCGCGGTAGGCCGGTGCGGTACGAGGCCAAGCGGAGAGTGGTGCGTGGTATCAAAGATCCCGTGACGGGACAAGATGGGAGCAGCGACACTAATAGCCACCTCACTCACGACGACGGCCAATACAATGTTTACCAGGAGGATCTGCGTGCTTCTAAATACGACAGAATCGAGGAATCCAGAAAGTCGGCTTGGCATGACGATAAATGCCACGAGCCACAGCAGTAGACCGCAGAGCAAGATATAGAGCTTATCAGCATGATGATTGACATAGGGGACCGGATAATAAATGGCCAACAGGAATGCAACTCCCCCAATCCATCCGAATAGGCTAGCGCGGGACCACCGGTCCACCATGTGAGCATGGAGGGGTATCCCCTTGAACAGGAACGTTGCAGCAACGGCCAATGCCGAGGCCGACGCGAGATAGAGTGCCGCCAGCGCACCGACTTTGACCTGATATTCCCAATCACCAGGGCCTGGCCCTAATGGAGTCGCAAAGGAGGACGCAATCAAATGGATCGCCGTGGCCAAGCACACGAGCGTACCCGCAAAACCTGTCACAATGAGAATGAAACGTGAAGTGATGCCCTGCCGTTTGCGCATGGACGAAAAGATAATAGGTAATGCCTGGTAAAGCAATCAAGACCCAAGCGACCTGTGGATGGCAATGAAGCGAATGTTCAGCCCGGATGGCAAGTGGGTGGTGACGGCAAGTACCGGTGAAACGGCGCGCATCTTCCAGTGTGGATCCTGCGGCTCAATTGATGAACTCCTGGAACTTGCAAAGAGGCGGCTCGGCGATTCTGGCAGGCCCCGGCTTTCCGGAGAAAAAGCTATTTCGCTGACCTTGTATCAAGCTGCAATGCACCACCGAAACAACGGTCTCGGGACAAGTGCAGACGCTGTTCCCAAACCATCTGGTTTAAGGACAGCGGAATGTATCGCTGTTAGATAGGAAATTCGAGGCTTTTCGGCGAGTGGTTTTTACAGGTTTTGTGGACAAACGACTTTGAGACTTTTACCGCGTCGGCAATCGATCTGGCATTAGGGTTCATCTAGAACGGACGCGCTGTCCGATCCCTTTTTCTGGATCCAAAAATTTCATGATACCCTCCCTTGTGACTGGTGGCCGTGAACCGTACTCACCAGATTTTTGAATCCGATGTCAGCTGCGCGGAACCCGATCACAATCAGTATCCTGAGAGTTCCCCAGCATATAGAAAGGGGTCGGGAGTCTTTGTTTTGACACGACCGTGCGATGCTCCGCATGCCCCGACGGCCCCGCCTCGCAGCCGGCGATCTCGCCGATCATGTCATGAACCGCCGCATCGCCGCCCATTCGGAGCGGAGTCGTGGGTCTGCCGGGATGAATACGCGGTGTGGCCTGGACACAACGTTGCGCCCGCGTGTGCGTCACAAGAGGGACATGAGAAAAGACTCCCGACCCCTGGCTGCGCTCTGGTGTTATATAGGTGTTAACTGTCACGACAAATGCCGAATAATGGCGAGAGAAAGAAACAAAAAGAAACAAGAAGCCAAGTGATGTCCGACCGCATGGTGGACGGGGATTGCCCAGGTCATCAACGACTTGAGCAACCCCTTTCCACTGCTTCGTAAACCGCAGGTCGGTGGTTCGATTCCACTCGCCGGCTCCAAACCAAGCTTGCTCGACCGGAGCAAACCAACCTTCGGTTGACCCGGCGGCTATGCATCGTTTCATCGTAATTGATGCCGCCGGAGAAATCCATTTTGTGATCTCTGTGTTTCATTGGCGACGAGATGCGTGCCTCCAGTATTTCCCCTTCTTCAGATCGCGTCTCATGTGACCTGCGAGCCTCTTGTTTTTCGCTTTATCGAGACTGAGGCGAGCGGAGAAGTCCCTCCAGTGTTCGCTTTTCTTGATTCCAAACCTTCGGCGAGTGGACCAAAACGTTACCGTCATTGGTTAGTCATGAGGTCGATTTTCTTCGTGGATAGGAGTATCGTTCTGGCGGTTCAGAGACAAATCAGTTTGAAGCACCATGCCCTCATCCAGCCAGATCAGGTTTGCGCAGAGCCTCTTGTCAAATCGAAACGAAGGATATCCTCGTGTCCGAGGCTCCGTACAGGAACGAGTCGCATTCACAGGTGGCCTTGGCCCCTTAGAGAAGGAGACTTCAATGGAAGGCATAAAACATATCATGATGGGGAGAATAGCTGCGGGCGGTTTCTTGGCACTCGCTCTGACAATTACTGTATTTGCTCCGGCCCAGGCCTATGAAGTGTGGATTACGGACCAATCGGACACGGGCAAAGAAAACGGAGGGTACCTCTACATTTACGACGGAGCCTCACTCGCAGCCAATCCCGCTTCGGCGAAACCAACCACCACCATTGATCTCGCTGGCGACATCAATAAGTTCTGTGAGGACGCAACCCAAAAGCCCGTCCGGCGTCCGCACATGCTGTTCTTCACGAGGGACCAGTCCCATCTCATACTCTCCTTCCTGAGCGGACACGTTCTTTTCATGGACGCAGCCACCCATAAGCCGGAAGCCTGTTTGTCCATGGGAAAGAACGTCCACGCCGCGTGGCCGACCCCCGATCAGAAGATGGCGATTGCGGCCAACATCGCGGAAAAGAAATTCATCAGAATCTGGACCGACTATGCAACCCACACATTCAGTTTTGACCCGGAAAAGGATGTCATGAATCTTGCTGCGTTAGAAGGCGAGGATCGGCCGGATACCGCGCCCATCTGTCCGATCACCGAATCGTCAAGCAAGTATGCATTCGTCACGCTGCGCGGCGGAGGTCTGTTGGTTGTGGATGTCGGACAGACCCCCATGAAGGTCGTCACCACTCTGAATAAGACGCAGATTCATCCCGCCGGCTGCGGGGGCGTTCAGGTCGGCGACACCATGTACATCAATTCGGGTGGAGGCTGGCCGGTCGCACCGCTGTCGTATGATGTGTATGCCCTGGATATCGCGAAGCTTCCCTCATCGGTGGGAGCAAAGCTGATCACTTCCCGCGACGGTAAAGTTGCCGATTCCCATGGGATGGTGGCGGTGGGCTCCTATCTCTGGAATGGAGATCGGGCTGGCGATAATATTGAAGTCATTGATACGAGCTCGAACCAGAGTGTCACCTCGATCAACCTTGTTGGCTCCCACAGCGATCGCCCGGCTCCCGACCTGATGGATGTGTCGCCGGACGGAGGTCACGTGTTTGTGGGGACGAGGGGACCTACTCCGTTGAGTGGCAATGACAAGAACGTGAACAACGCAAAGGGTTCGACTCCGGGAGTGGGCGTGATGAAGGTCACGGACGGTGGCAAGGGTGGCCAATTTGTGGGCATCGCACGCATTACCAATATGAAAGATGAGAAGGAAACCGCGGATACTCACGGGGTGGCTGTCCGCAAATAACCACGAGGTGTTACATGGCCCTTTGGCAACATCGCTGAAAGGGCCAAACCGTCCGGTCTAGCCGTGAGCTGAGGGATAGCTCTGACCTCTCAGGCGGTCTCTTTGTTGAAATGAATACCCCTGGAACGACAACGGGGGGCGGTGTAAAGGATCAGGACCACCATCACTCGCTCGAGAGCGAGTATTTGCTTACCGTTGTTTCCTGGATGAGTTGTTCATACACCTGTAAATACTCCTTCGTCATTCGTTCCACCGTGAATCGCTCCTCGAACGATTGGCGGCATCGAGTTCGATCGATTTCGTCGATACGGAGGATGGCCTGCGCCATCTCGTCCTCATCTTTACAAAGAAACCCTGTCGCTTCATGGTCAATCAGTTCTGGAAACGAACCGTGGCGATAGGTCACGACGGGCGTCCCGCAGGCCAGGGCCTCGACCACGACCAAGCCAAACGACTCAGGCTGATAAGGGCAGAGCGCCGCGCAGGCATTCCCAAGAAAGTCGCCCTTTTCACCATCTGTGATTTCTCCGATGTACTCGATCAGCGGATCAGCGAGAAGGGGCACAATCTGGGTCTCAAAGTACTCACGATCGACGGGATCCACCTTGGCTGCCATGCGCAACGGCATACCCAGCCTTTGGGCGATCCTGATCGCCACATCCGGCGATTTCTCCGGAGACATCCTTCCTAAAAACGCGAGATAGCCTTGGGGCTTCGGATGGAACCGGTGGAGGCCGGCCGGGAGCCCGTGGTATACATTCGCTTTCCAATTGTTGGAGGGAAATGGAGCCCGTTGCGAAAGGGAAATCGAAACGAGAGGGATCTCCCAAAATTCTCGATAGACCGCTGCCAATTCCGGTGCGCCAAGATGCCCGTGAAGCGTCGTGATGATGGGCACTCCCGAACGTCGAGCGAGGGGGAATCCGACAAAGTCCAGATGTGAATGGATAATCTCGAACTCATGGGAGACATTCCAGACCTGTTCCAGCATCGACGTTAAGACCGCGTCCCTATTGACGAACGGCGTGTGGCATAGCGCTCGATCGCACATCGGGACAAGTTTGGCGCTCGTAGTCGAATCGCCGCTGGCAAACAGGGTGACATCATGACCGAGTCGGACCAGTTTTTCCGTCAGGTAAAAAACAACTCGTTCAGTCCCCCCATACTTTTCGGGAGGGACACTCACCCCAAGATGAACCACTTGAGCGATATTCATGCGGAGTCCCCTCAAATACGGCCGTTACTCAGGATCTCGCACCACAGACTGATCGGCAGAACGCTACTGTGAATTCTTCACGAGACCTCGTTGAAAGCGCGCCAGTACATTCCTGGTAATCTGTTGCACGCTCGGATTGAAACTGGACCGCCGCAGTTCCGGCGCGTTGAAATCGTCCAGCCCCCAGCTCCATTGAATCGTACCGGCTGCGAACACAGTGGCCTCGTTAGGAAGCGTATAGGCGGTCATATGGGCAAGATGGGGCTGACCCTCGAACCGGTAGGGGGACTCAGCCAGAATCGTTGTGCCCGGTGGGGCGTTTCCAAATACCCGATCGGCCTCATAGCCCAGGAGGCGCGGTAATCGATCCCCCCGCACTAGACTAGCGCCGACCATGGTCCAGTGGTCGGGTGTGGTGATGACAATATCGCCATCCACCGGATTGCCGTCGTACATGACGCCGATGAGTGACTCCTCAGGGCGGTTGACCGGTTGGTCCCGCCATCGCACGGTCATCAGATGGTCGTTCCCAAGATTGTCAAGGGCATAGGGGTCACGCGTCAGCGCATCGTCTTTGTATGAGACGATGGTGCGGTGGGGCTCGCCTGTGAAGACACTCGGTTCCAACCGGATTTGCCAATAACACACATTGCCCGAGAAAAACGCAAGGTTGACCCCACGGTCGCGTGCGCCTTCGACATGAGCGCGCGTCTGCCAAGTCCAATATTCATCATGCCCGACGGACAGCCAGCCCTTATGAAGGTTCAGCAGCCGGGCATCGGAATGGGTGTCGATGTTCGTGCTGTAGCTGACATCATACCCTTCGCGTTCCAGCCAGCGCACCATATTGTATTCCCAGCCTGCAGGGGAGGACGCATCAGTAGGCGGTACCGCATTGTTGGTGAGAAAGTCTCCGGCGCCATTGCCATAGGCAGCGGCTGGATTGCTGCTGACGGCATAGGGACGATTAAAAGTGACCTTCACGGCGCGTCCCCCCACGCTGTTGAAGTCGTAGAGCGATTTCCCGCCCCAGTTATTATAGGCTTGGTACGTCGTGACGCTGGATTGGAAGAGGAAGTCGGATGGGCGGGTCTCATCACGAACGACAAAAATAATATAGGCCTGCGCGCCGCTGGTCCCCGCGGTCAATTTGGCGAGATATATCCCGCTGGTCCATTCGTCCTGATCAGCCTGGCTTCCGACCGCCAGGGAATACGGATCCTTCCACGAACATTCGATGAGTCCGGTATGAGAATCAATCGACGGCATTGGTTGTGACACCGCGTGACGGATCACAGGGCCGTGGACCAGCCTTGCTCCATCACCTCCATACCAACCCATCCGATAGATCGCGATGCTGTAGGAGGGATCCTCTGTGTGGACATAGAAACCGAGACGTCCACCACGAGTGACACTGGTGAGCGAGGCATAGCCCTCGATCTCATGACTCAAAGCCGGTCTGGTCAGACGCCAATCCTGCGTGCCGGGAAGGGCATTCTCTCGCTGGATAGGATTTGACTCCGCCCAAGACTGGGAATGCATTCCGGAAACTGCCGAGATCATAATCAACAACAGGCTGAAAAGCCGCGTAGAACGCACAGTTCTTTCGCCGGATTCATCGGGGGATTGTCTCGGTATCACGGCATCGAATGTCCCATCCTCGCTGCCGTTAAGTCAAATAACTCCGATGCGAGCAGCGAATCATGAATCCGCTTTCACGCCGCGGCTCAGACCGGCCGGGACTCATTCAGACTATCTTGGACACCGCAGGCCGGTGTTCGATTCCACTCGCCGGCTCCAGACATCAATGTGCTGACCTTCATCTTCCTACCCGAACTCGTTACAGTACCTTCTTCTTTCAGGCGGCTGCGCCCCGTGGCGAGCAGTGGACCGTTAGCGGCCCTGAGCTTCGGCGCGAACCGGTGGCCTGATAGAGTGGCTGTCGCGTTCTGATTCCTTCAATTTTACCTATCGCCTTCTTACGACCTCTGTTATATACATCATGACAAACTGTCTTTCATCAGGGGCCTGCTTGTTAATAGTTCTCTATGTTACGTCGGCATGTGGTCGGCCTTCCTAAGCGAGTTCTGTTGCGATTGGGGCGCAACCGCATCGACACACTTCCCCCAGATCATAGATGCCGTTCCCTATGAGAATCGGAATTCATACCCTTGCTGTGTTCTGTGGACTGGTGATGTCGGGCTGCCTGTCTCCGATCACCTTGAATCGCGCGGTCGTCGCATACGACGACGCGGTGACGGATGCCGTTGCCAAACAACTCCTGATCAACATCGCTCGTGCACAGCATCATCAGCCCATCCACTTTACCGGTGTGTCGAACATCGCCGCTACGTTTGATTTCCGTGTCACTGCCGGTGCTACTCCCGCACTCACCGGCGACGCCGGCAGAACGTTGGTGCCTCTCTTCGGCGGAAGCGTCTCCGAGAATCCGACGATCAGCATCGCACCCATCGAAGGGGAAGAGTTCGCCAAGCGCCTCCTCAGCCCGTTCAGCGAGAGCAAGCTCATCCTTCTGCTTCGGCAGCGGTTCGATATCGATCTTTTGCTGAGACTGATGGCGCAGGAGCTGCGAATCAAACAGAACGGAAAGGACATGGCGTTTCGCAACACGCCCGGCGATCGGTCGGGGTATGAGAAGTTTCGTCGCGTGGTGCTGCATCTCTCAGCGATTCAGGACGAGAACCAACTCTATGCCGAACCGCTCACGTTCGATCGGCGCTGGACTATTCCGGCCAACTCCGTGACTGCGGAAGGCTTTCAAGCGTTGGAGAAGGAATATCTCTTGACCTACAACCAACGGGACAACACGTACACCCTCCAGAAAAAGGTCACAGGGCGTATTCGAATCACCAATTATGATCCCGATACACTCTCGTCGGAGGAAAGGGCCCGGTTGATCGAGGAGACTGAAGAGGAGCACGCCAACGATGTATCCTTCGACATCCGTCCAGGACATTTTGGAGGGGAGTATCCGATGAAGGGGTATTTTCGGCTTCGGAGCTTCAACGCCATGCTGCACTTTCTCGCCCGGTCATTGGGCGAAGACCGCGAATACCACGTGGAGAAAGATGTGTTAACTCCAGACGTCGAAGAAAACCCTGTGTACACCATGGAGATGGTCATGTCGGATCATAGTCCGTCGGGGGCTGATCTCGCCATTAAGTCTCACGGAACCTATTACGCCGTGAGGACCGATGGCCCGCTTGCGCGATGGAACCGGGAGGCCTTTCAACTTCTGTATCTGCTGTTCCAAATGACTGTCACAGAGGTCCCGCGCGTCGGCGTCCCGAGCATCACCATTGCGAAGTAGCGGGTAGCGCGCAAGAACCCGATCGTCCCGAGGATAGAACCAAGTCGGTCGTGCTTTTGACTCTATGATTTCTTCTTTCTGGCCGTTGCGATCGCTTGCTCGGCTAACGGGGCCATCACCGCATAACCGTTCTCGGTTGCGTGGATTCCATCATCGGTCAATTCTTGTTGCAGGGCCCCCTTTTCATCGACCATGGCTGAATAGTAATCGAGATAGGTGTGATCGTGTTCCATTGCATAGGCTTGTATCCATTCATTGAGGGCTTTGATTTGATCAGGTGGCCTGTTCGTGCTGTGAATGATCTGCCTGCCATTTTTATCCCGCTCATAATCGTTGGTGGGGAGCAGCGAAGCTAACACCACGCGAATGTCGTTGGCGCCGGCCAGTTCGGCCATTGAACGGAGATTGTCTTCAATGGCCCGGAGTGTGGTCGGTCCTGTCACGCCTGCAATGTCGTTGGTACCTGCCAGGATCACGACGACGCTCGGTTTCAAGGCAATCACATCAGGCCGAAAACGGATGAGCATTTGAGAGGTTGTCTGGGAACTGATGCCGCGATTGATGTAGGACTTGCCGGGAAAGAATCCTCCAGATCCTGGATTGTCCCATGAGTCTGTGATGGAATCGCCGAGGAAGACCACTCGAGCTTCGTCCTTGGCCGGCGGAGAAAGCTGAGCGTTCGCGTCGCGATAGCGTGCGAGAGAGGGCCAGTCATTCAGCCGGGATTGAAGGCTGGCCGCTAAGGCCTTGTCTTCTCCACAATTCTGTGTTCGTAGAGTGCATGATTGAGGAAATGCAGACGCAGTGGCAAGAATGACAATGGGAAGAGCGGCGCGTAATCTTGCCACGATAGAGTCCTCCAGCTTTAGGACTGAATGAATAGAATACGTCAGGGGACTGCTTCTGTTCCTGGCCTTCCGGATCGGTTATCGGAATGTAATCAATGGCCCCCGGTGGCCCAGGCATCGCGACAGGTTGACTCTGTGCTAAGATGCCCCGCCGTGCTATTCAAAGCGCCCACCGATATGCATGTTTGCATCAGTAGCCACAGTAAACTAAGTAGTACGTCTTATGGTTCAAGACGGGGCCATTCTTTCGGTGCGTTATCTTCGTTGAGCATGCACACACAAGGAGGTATTCGATGTACATAATCTTCCTCCTCGCACTCACCCTTTCCTTCTCCAGTTGTGCAGCCCCTCCTAGCCCGCTCAAGCAGACAGTCGATGAAGGCCTTGCCATCATGAACCGCGTGAATTTCGAATCATCGCCGGAAGCGAAAGTGCAGGCGGCAAGAGATCTGCTCGCGCATACTGAGCAATACGATCGCCTGATGAGTACGTCCTCGTCACCTGATTTTCGGATGGAGGCGCTAGGGTTCCTGCGTAGTGAACGGGGTACAGCCGCGACTCTCATGAGGGAAGCTGCCGCAAACTATGAGAAACAGAACCAAATGGAAAAGGCGCGGGAATCACATAGAGCGGTTCTCGCCACCTTTACTCGCGAGGATGAAGCGGCTATTCGTTCGAGCGCTGAGACAGAATTGAAACGACTCGGCGAGACGGCGCAGAAGCAGAGCCAATAGGCAAGGGAGCGGCATTCAGGGCTCCTACCCATAGAAAACGTCGAGCGCTGTGGCGGCGTCTCGGTTACTTGAACTCAAGTTTTTTCAGGCCGTGCACTGGGAGTTCGACTTGTCCAAAATCAGACTCTCCCTTGAAGCTCCCATCGATCGCCAGAGGAAATTCACCTGTCTTGCCGTTGGCGAGCGTCACATTGAGGAGGGGCAGTGACTTCTCAGGTCCCGGCTTGACGTCGATGTGCTTGATGCCGTCAAACTTGATATTGACCGTCGCGGTTCCCCGTTTCACGGGAAGGTGCTTCAGTTCATGCGGGATGAAGGCGGTTTCACTGACCTTCTCTTCCCAATAGAACTGCACGTTCTTGAGATCCGTCTCGACGCCTTTCGCGTCCGTTACCATCGCGTGGAACGACTTTTCTCCATTATGCTGCGCCCACACGCTCGGACCTGTCAGGCACAACATCAGAGCCAGAGCAGAACCGGAAAGAATCAGATGTCGAACCAGATTGGTGGTCATGCGGTGCCTCCTGGTTAATGACGTGCTCATGAAATGAAAGATCTCCCGCTTAATCCAAGTGATATGAAAATGGCAAGGGAGGGAGAACCTTGCGTTGACCGCCGGTGCTCATGATCGGACCACTTCAAGACTGACCTGCCGGAACCCCATACCACGGACCTCATCGACCACTCCGACAAACCGCTCCAGAACGGTTTCTTTATCGGCTCGCACGAGAACCAACGACTCCTTGGGATGCGGTGCAAGGATTCCTCTTAATCCGTCGGGACGAACCGGTTGGTCGTTGATGAACAGCCCTCCATCGGCGGTGATCGTGATCACGAGCGGCACGTCTTTCCGGTCGCCTGCTTCCTTGGCCTTGGCCAACTCGACGGGGATTTGTCCGGTCGTGATGAAGGTGGCCGTGGTCAAGACGATGACCAACAGCACCAGCATGACATCCACCAGCGGAATGACATTGATTTCGTTGAGTTCACGCTCCATGCAGCACCTTGAAGCGCGTGATCAACACATTCACTTGCCGGCGCAGTATGTTGTTGAGGACCACACAGGGGATCGCGACCAGCAGGCCGACAGCCGTTGCCTTCAGCGCGAGACTCAGACCGATCATAATGGTTTGGACAGCCATGGTTCCCGATGTGCCCATGGTATGGAACGTCAACATGATACCGAGCACTGTGCCAAGCAAGCCGATATAGGGCGCATTGGCTGCTACAGTCCCGATCACGACCAGACGTTTGGTCAGCGCGATCTCAAATTCCTGCACATTCTGAAACTGGCGAAGATCAATTTTTCTGAAGAAGATCCACCGTTCCATCGCGACTGCGACGGCCCAGACGCTGAGTAGGATCAAAAGGCCTATCACTCCATAGTCGACCAGCTCTTTTAATGATTCCATGTCATCATTCCTTTGTGGCTTGTGTAATGATTTTTTGCATGTGGAGTGCCCGGGCACACCTGTAACTCCGGTCTGAATACCTAGTTATAAGACGTTTGACCGTCAGACTTCCAGAGTGAAGATGAGAATTAGTAATATGATTTTACGTCTCGTTAAGTTGGCGGAATAATTAGTATTATCGCATCATCCGGGCTCACGCATTGTATTTTTATCATGTGTTTGAACACCAGCCGTCCTCCTCTGCATAGATGTCTTGCGCGGAGGGAAAATAATTGTGCCGGCGGCGCCTGACATTCGGTTACTTTGAAGTAGGCGATGAACAAAGAACGGCCACGTAAGCGTACCGGCAGGATCCGGTCAGGCGTCCCGTAGCAGGGCAAGGACAAGGATTTCGGTGAGCAGGTGCAAAAGGATGACGGAGCAGCTGCCGTAACCAGCAGCAGGTCGTTCAATGACATGGTGATGCATCGGTTGAGGAACGACAATCTCAGGTGACTATCCCGCCGGAACGCCCTCTCCTGGTTTCCCGTCATGTTCCGGCGTGAGGCATCCGAGTCGCGGGTCAGGTCCGTCGCTGAAACTCGCCGCAAGATTTCCGCTCAACGGCACTTCTCGCTCATACACGGTAAAACTGTACGGATCATTCGCCGTGAGGCCGTATTTCTGTATCAGCATCTGATGTTGCTTCTCAGTCTGGATGTGATAGCGCACTCGGGCTTTGAGTCGTAGCCCGTCGATCTCTTGGGGCAATCGGTAGGCGAATGTATAATCACGACTGGCCAACGGCAGCAAACGATTGTCATAGACTTCCACAATCGCCGGTTGCCACATGATCCAACGTCCCATGGTGTTCTTCTGACTCAGTAACACCTGATTGTTCCGATCTTCGACTTCAAACTCTACGGTAAAGTGACGATCGGGGTCGCCGGTCGGTAATTTGTGGCCTGCGCCGGCATTGATGAGCGTCAGTGTCACTTCCACCTGCTCTCCCGGCTTGGGTTCCGGCGGGTTCGCCGCCACCTGGATTGCCACGGCCCGTTTCACCATGTCCGGATCGTGGCCGCCGCGCCAGAGGTGCCGGCGACCTTGCCGGATGGGACTATTGGTGGCGACCGGACGCGTGACTTCGGGCATGTGGCAACTTTGACAAATGAACCCTCGTTCCTTCATGAAAAATTTGCCTTCGTATTCCGCATAGGTGCCGCATGGGCCGACATTATAGAACTGCGCGGGACCGGAGAGCACGTTGTGACAGCGGTAACAGACCTGAGTGGTTCGGAATGATGGATCAAATTTAGTAGGATGCGGCGCCGCTGAATCGTCAAACGGGCCAAGAATCACCCCATCGCGGACGTGACAGGCCGCACAAGTCACGCCTTCTTTCTGGTACTCCGGATCGTAATGAGGATTGGGCTCCTGCGGGGACTTCTCCACCCGGCCGCGAGGAATATCTTTTATCAGAGTCGCTTGCTGATTCTCCAAGGGGGTATGACAGTTCAGGCAGACCCACACCTGTTTATCTTTTTTCCAATAGGCCTGGAAAAAGGGATCTTGATAGGCGTGAGCGTGAATACTTGTCTTCCATTCCTCGTAAATGTCGCGGTGGCATTCCCCGCAGGATTCAGCCCGCAGGCTCGTGATTCCCTCGGGAACCTTCTGAAACGGAATGGCATGGGCATAATCTGAACGGAGACCAAAAATAACGACTGGTTTGATCTCTGTGTAATAGAGGTATACAAGGCCGGCAATGAGGCCTACGCCGGCAAAAAGTTTGGTGGCAGTTCGCAACATTGGGGCGATCCTCACCCGGCGCTATTGTCGCCCGGTATATTTTCGATACAGCACCGAGCTGAGACTCAGAAGTCCTAGGAAGCTCAATGCCAGCAGGACACCAGGCGAAGCAATTTCTGCCACGGAATTAATCGTCCCTAACTGGCGGCCGGCAAAGGTATAGACAAAACTCCCGGGGATGATGCCAAGCGCGGTGGCGGCGATGTAGGTTCGAGTCTTGACGTTGGTCAGGCCGGACAACAAGTTGACGAGAAAAAATGGAAACAGCGGAATGAGACGCAACGTCAGCAGGTATGAAAACGCGTTCCGGGAGAAGCCTGCCTGAAACGCAGCCAGGCGATCACCGAATTTATGCTGGACCCAATTGTGAAACAGGAAGCGCGAAGCGAGAAAGGCGAGTGTGGCCCCGAGCGTCGCCCCTGCATTGACGTAGAACATGCCCAGCACACTTCCGAAGAGAAACCCTCCGAGCAGGGTCATCAACGTGGCGCCTGGTAGGGAGCAGGCGGTCTGAACGATGTATATCAGAATGAAGGCCACGACGGACAAGGCATAGTACGTCTGAGTGAATTCGAGCAGACGGTCACGGTGCGTCCTGATGGCTTCCAGCGAAAGATACGTCTTCAGATCAAAATAGAGAAAAGCCCCGATGGCGAGAAGAAATAGTCCCAGGACCAGAAGTTTCCCCGACATGGAGGTGGCTGGTCGGGGAGAAATGGCCGTTGCAGTGTGATCAGGCGCCATACCGTTCGCTTTCGTCACAGATGAGGATGAGGGAGGCTGGCATTCATCGCTATCATAAAAGACCGCTGCAGCTTGTGGCAATCATCACCCTCGGAGTTCTCGTCGTATACATGGTAGGGGATTGACGGCATTTGTTCTTAATTCATCGCCACGCGCGCCTAGCAGGCTGTTGAAAAACTATTTTGAACCCGCTCGGTAGGGAAAGTGGAACTGGCCGTGGTGTCTATTCAGGTGCCCGCAGGGTGTTCAAAAAGACCGTCCAGCGAGGCCGCAGCGAGCAAAGAGGCGAATCGTACTCTGCGCCGTACGTTGAGCCCCTGAGCGATGCGAGAACGATGCTGGCGGGCCTTTTTCAACACCCTGCTAATGCTTGTTTCCGAGGGCGCGATCGAGGTTGAAGGCGGCACTGATCAACGCGAGGTGGGTAAACGCTTGGGGGAAATTTCCCAGCGCCTCCCCGCTGTCACCTGTTTCCTCGGCATAGAGACCGAGATGGTTGGCATAGCCGAGCATACGCTCAAATAGGAGTTGCGCTTCGTCCATTTTCGGGCGATCGATCCGGCCCGCGCGCGTCAACGCTTCCACCAGCCAGAAACTGCACATATTGAATGTGCCTTCTGTTCCGTCCAAGCCATCGGTGCCTTTGGCGGCGTCGTATCGATAGACGAGTCCGTCGGACACCAGGCCGCCCTCTCGGACAGGCCGGTTGATCGCTTCAAGCGTTTTCAGCATCCGTGGGTCGGTAGGCGACAGAAAAAATACCAGCGGCATGAGGAGGTTCGACGCGTCCAATGAATCGCTTCCGTAAGACTGCACGAAGGCCTGTCGGGACGAGTTCCAGCCTTTGGCCATGATTTCTTCGTACATCTCGTCTCGAACGCGAAGCCATCGTAGATGGTCGGTTGGAAACGACCGTTTGCTGGCGAGACGCAACCCGCGATCCATGGCCACCCATGACATCATTCGGGAATACACAAAGTGGCGCCTGCCGCCTCGGACCTCCCAGATGCCCTCATCCGGCTGATTCCAGTTATCGCACAGCCAATCCAGCACCCGGCGAATATGCGACCACCCGTCGTAGGAAATGGGGTTGCCGTACTTGTTGAAGAGGTAAATCGAATCCAGGAGTTCGCCGTAGATGTCGAGTTGCAGGTGATGAAATGCGCCGTTACCGATTCGAACGGGGCGCGAACCTTTATAGCCCTCGAGGTGATCGAGTTCGTGTTCGGTCAGATCGGTACGCCCGTCGATCCCGTAGACAATCTGCAGCGGACCTGGTGCAGCACTGCGATCGTGGGACCGCTTTTCCAACCAATCCATGAAGGCCGCGGCTTCGCGAGTGAATCCGATCCGGAGCAGCCCGTATATGGTAAAGGCGGCATCTCTGATCCACGTGTAGCGGTAATCCCAATTGCGCACCCCGCCGATCTGCTCAGGCAGACTGCACGTGGCCGCGGCGACGATGGCGCCGGTCGGCTCAAACGTCAGGAGTTTGAGGACAAGCGCCGACCGGGTGACCATTTCCCGCCAGCGGCCGACGTAATTGCAATGGGAAAGCCAATCCCGCCAGAACGTGACGGTCGTTTCGAACAGATCCTTGGTTTGCTCGTCCGAGACCGCCGCACCGCAATTCTGTCCGGCAATCATCTCTCTCAAGACACAGACGGTGGTCTCCCCCTGTTGGAGAGTGAAGTCGGCCGTCACGCCATGTCCATCCAGCTTGAGCGGGAGGTCCGTGGCAAGTGCCATGCTGAGTGCGTCGGTGTAAAAACCAGCGCCATGAGGGTGCAACTGCGTCTCATGGGGGGTGCGCGCATAGTTAAAGGCAGGATGGCAGGTGAGGCGAAACGTGATGCGACCGCGCACGACCCTGACACGCCGGATCAATTGATGGTGCCACCCAGATCCGCTTCCCATCCCGGCCGGCATAAAGTCCTCGATCTCTCCGACACCTTCAGGAGAGAGGAATCGGGTAACCAAGATGTTCGTGTCGGGCCAGTAGAATTGCTTGTGGGTGACCTGATCTTGAAGCGGCTCGATGTGGAAGCGGCCGCCCTTGCGATCGTCCAGGATGGCGGCGAAGATACTCGGTGAGTCGAAGTGAGGAAAACAGAACCAATCGATGGAACCGTTGCGTCCCACCAATGCGGTGGTGCGCATGTTGCCGATGATCCCGTAGTCTTCTATGGGTTGGTATGCCATGCCAAGAAGCAGAGGGGTCTAGTAAGCTTGTGCCCTCCGCGATGACCGATTGCTTTATCATACGAGGGACATAATTGTCATGGTGTCCACCAGAGCGATCAAGCCCATCACGGAAGTTGCAACCAACACATGCCCATCGTTCTTTCATGAGAGTTGTTGCCGGGTATTGCAGCATTTCTCCTAGCCTCCGATATACCGTCTGTATCAGGGGTTATCAATGTTGGCACGATGGGGGTGATGGTTTACCTGGCGAGAGATGCCCGCGTGAAGGGAGCCTTCACGCGGGCTGATCCATTCTGCTTATTGAGGTGTCGCCTGAAGGTCGGACTGTTCGACTGGAGGAGCGAGAACCGATTCGGGAGAAGCGGTGGTCGATTCAAGCAGGCTGTCTTCCGCGACTGGGGAGTCGTCGGTCTGAGAGATGGAGTCAATGGAGTCCGGAGTCGTGTCCATGACAGCCGGTGGGGCAATGGCTGGAATCACCATGTGTTCCTGACCGATTCTCCGTAACTCTAAGTGCACGCGTCGATTTGTGCGACGGCAGGTGTCGCTGCTGTCGATGCACAGGGCGCCTTCCTCGCCCAGACTGACGGTCCGAATCGCCGTCTCGGGTACACCGAGCGATATGAGATGCTGTTTGACGGTCTCGGCCCGTTTCAGGCCAAGAATCTTATTGAAGCTCATGGACCCTTGTTGATCGGTGTAACCTTGGACAAGCACGCCCCAATCCGATTCGTTCTTCAGGAACTCGGCATGTCTCTGAAGCGCGGCCTTGCCGTCGTCGGTCAGTCCCTTCCGATTGATTTCAAAAAAGATGTCGTCGTGGAGGACGTCGGAACTCCGAGTGGCTACGGGGATCCCTTCAATGAGCGTGGCAGGTACCGAGGCAGGTGTTGATGCTGCGTCGGTCTGAGCATTGAGCGTCGTGGCAATCTGTGTATTCGTAAGGGAATTCGTCGCGCGGTTGGTATGGGCGACCTCATCCGATTGCGAGTAAAACCAAAATGCTGCGACCACCACGGCCAAAAACAACACGAGACCGCTCACCATGTACATTTCCTTCATGTCTCTGTCCGGGCCGATGATGGTGGGTGCAACCTGGCCTGAGCTGACGGATGCTGTGGGTGCTTTTTGCATGGTCTCGTACTCCTTCTTGAATCGCTCGCCGACGCGAGCACTGATTTTGGTTCAATCACTTTTCTGTTCTGCGTCTTGGCTGTCGGATTGAACTCGCCCGTGCTCACCTCCTTCCTGGCCAACCTGACCGCCGTTCTGTCGACGCATAGAGCAAGGCAGAGACCAAAGAAGATGGATCACGTCGAGAGTCGGAAAAATAAAAGACAACAAGGAGTTAGGAGGATTGGAGGGATGAGAGGAGTGGAAGACTTATGCGGGGACCAACATGGCGTGCGGGGATAGCCCCGCATCTTAGAACGTTGAAACTGGCCTCCTGCTTCGTTCTCGCAAGACACTGCCGCCTCACTATCTCGGCGGCGTTCACAAACATGACGCGCTTTGTTCAGCGCGTCGTGAACCTCGCGCAACGCGCGGTCTCAGAAGACCCTCGTTGGACGCGCGCAGTTAGAGACCAAACAGGCCGCCTCCAATAAAGGGAGATCACGCCGGGTTGGAAGGAACATTCGTATCGATGCGCGCGGTGGAGACCACACCAACCGCCTCGCTAGTATGGCGAAAGGCAGAGTTAAGACGTTGGGCACGATCAGTGGACACACCCGAGCTTCGCCTTGGTGGAGGGGACCAGTTTGTTGCGACCTTGCTTGCGGAAGACGCGTCTCGGCGCGTCACGGTTGGGCAAACGTCATGGTGAGATCAGCCGGCGGAAGGACGCGGGCACCCAGACCATTCTTCTAAGACACGACCGGCTTGCCATAGAGCCGCGCAACACGCCGAGGGGGTGTAAGGACAGTTTGGTGAGATAGTCGTTCTTGGAGACAATGTCGAGCGCCTGGAATCGGCGGGATTGACAAGTGTTACCTTGGAAGGTATCGTCTGACGAGGGGGAAGATTCGTCGGGGTGGCTATATCTTCGTCACCTGGAAAGGCGATCATTTTCCCCGGCATGTGCATGTGTACCGTGATGGAACACTGGTTGTGAAATGGGACTTGGAGAACAACAAACCAATGATAGGTCAGGCAACGCGACGAGTTCGCACGTTGATCAAGGAATTGGTAACCGAGGAGGCTCTATGAAGATTCTCTCAGTGACGCATAACAATCGCAAGAAAGCGTTTCAGGTGAAAACTTCGAAGAAGACATTCGAGTTTCCCTTCTCAAAAGTCGATCCCCAGCCAAGCGCCTCCGATCCAATCAGTCGACTGTCGGTCGACAAGGAACTAGGACGTGAAGGTTTCACGTATGTGTTGGCTTCCGGCATGGAAGGAACTGTCCACAGTGGGCAAGTATTGGAGTACAACCAGGATCCCAACTATTTGCGGGATGCGCTCCTGTATAAACTGACGATAGAGGCACAGAAACGAGTCACGGTAAGCCCCTTATCAAAACGTGAGATGATCCGGCGGCTTGGAACATCCGCCACACAGTTCTATCGTCTGCTCGATCAGACAAACTACCGCAAATCCGTCGACCAACTCTTGTCCTTATTGCATGTCCTGGATTGCGACGTCGATCTCCTGGTGCGAAGCAAGACTTCGCCAGGAAGAGCCGCCTGACTCGGCAGTGCAGATGAGCGTGGACGTCCTCAGCCGCGTGCGCTGATTACGCGAAACACCTACAGCAATGAAGCGCTTCAAGTGTTCCTAACTGCGAACGGCGTTACATCGGAAGACAATCGAGGCAAAAACGGCGCGTTATGGGTTAACCTGGATGACGAACGATCAGAGTCTGCTCGGCAACTCGCGAGTTGGGGGTTTAAGTATAAAGCAGGTCGTGGTTGGTGGAGGAAGTGATGGCCAGCTGACCAGTAACCACCGAACGCGAGGTGAGATACGACCATCAGCCTCTGTTTTCAGAGGCGGCTAACTGAGTCGATGCTCTACCAGTTCTCAGAAAAGCCGGCAATGATCAGGTTTCAGGTCAACGTTCACCCTCACGACCGGTTCCTAGAATCGACCCTTTCCACCAGCGACCTCAAACGTCAGCGCGACCCCTAATCGCCAGAGGGACATGATCTCCGCTGCTCGGGCGGCGCGGAGCGGGTCGGTTTGGTCGGAGGCGCGGGATGATTCGGCCGGACATCGATCTTGCCGATCACGATGAGCCCGCCTTTCTCGAATGCCGCGAGCAGTTCCGCCCTCGACCGTAGTCCCAGGTGCTCGGCAAAATCCGAGAGCAACAGCCACCCTTCTCCACCCGGCTCCAAGTGTGCGGCCAGACCATTGAGGAATCCGCGCAGCATTCGGCTGTCTGGGTCGTAGATCGCCTGTTCGATGGGTGAAGTGGGTCGTGCCGGAACCCAAGGCGGATTGCAGACCACGAGCTGAGCCTGACCTTCGGGAAAGAGATCAGCATGCACGACTTCCACTCGGTCAGCGAGTCCCAGCCGCGCAAGATTCTCCCGGGCGCAGGTGAGAGCGCGAGGGTCTTGATCGGTAGCCACGACGCGTGAAATGCCGCGGCGGGCCAGCACCGCAGCCAGCACGCCGGTTCCCGTCCCGATATCGAAGGCCAGCGTGCATGAAGGCAATGGCGCCTCGGCAACCAGGTCCACATACTCGCCGCGAATCGGCGAGAACACGCCATAGTGCGGATGGATGCGGTCGCCGAGTGCCGGGACCGCCATTCCCTTTTTTCGCCATTCGTGCGCACCGATCAGTCCCAGCAGTTCTCGGAGCGAAACCAGTGCGGGGCCCGCACCGGTGCCGTACGCCTCTGTACAGGCCCGACTGATATCGGGTGCACGGGGCAGTCGAATGGCGTATGTCTCATCGAGTGCCACCAGCAGCATCCCCAATATGCGTGCACGACGGGACTGGGCCTGTCGATGAAAATGGAAGGACTCAGCCGGCGACGAGCCCGGTTTGGGGGGCTTGCGGTCGGCTCGCCGCGCCATCGCATTCAGCAACTGTCGCGCATTCTGGAAGTCGCCCCGCCAGAGCAGCGCGGTTCCCTCGCAGGCCAGGCGAAAGGCTGCGTCCGCTGTCATGCTGTCGTCGGCGATAGCCACGCGCGTTGGCGGTGGCGATCCCCACTCCGAGCGCCAGCGCGCGGAGCAAACCTGGCCCGCTTCGGTCCAGTTCACAAGGGGTGATTCGCTCACGACAACACCTTACGTGCGAATATTGGGGACAGGAAAGAAATTTCTGAGGTATTTTTCGGCTGTGAATCAACGCCGTCTATCGAGCCGGCTGAGATGCCCTTTGCCAGGCTGAGCGATGTATCTGATTTCTGGCTGAAGTATTCCCGCACCAGCGCTTCGACGGACTTGAAATGTCGCTCAGGCAGATTCTTGAACCGTCGTTTGCAGTCGAGGATGGCTTCTTCGGCAGTGGAGAACTGTTGGATCGTTTTCTGCAAGTGTCCGTGGTAGTCCATGATCTTGAGTTCCACTGTACGGACGAGAGCCGGGTTTCCGGCGAGCGCGGTTGCGGCCTTTGCCCGATCTCCCTGACTGGCTACCAGAGCCTGAAAACAGAGCCCCTTCAACCGTTGCGTGACGGTGGTGCGATCCCAACCCAGCGTTTTGGCGGTCGCCTGCATATCGAAACCCTGTTGCCGGAGTATATCCAGGACCGCCGCATCGCCGGCCGGTTCAGGCATCAGCCGGCCTATTCTCGAAAGCTCGGACTGCGCCATCCCATCCGATGAGAGGCGAAGGTCATCTCTCGTCATCGAGCGCCCTTCCGACAGAGCGTCCGCTCGTTCCAGACAATGTTGAAGTTCGCGCACGTTGCCCTTTCCAATCATGTTGCTGGAGCGCCAGCATGGCATCATCGGAGAGGCAGACCTCATGACCATTTCGCTGCCTCGCCATCTGCTGTATCAAGCGCTTCGCAATATGAACGATGTCTTCGCGGCGCTCCCGCAGAGGAGGTAAGCGCAGGACAAACCCTTTAAGACGGAAATAGAGATCTTCACGAAACCAGCCTTCCGAGACGCCGCGCTGGAGATCTTTATTGGTGGCGGCGACGATGCGGACATCGACGGTGGTGGGAGCTGTGGCGCCGACCCGATAAAAGGTTTGTTCCTGTAGGACCCGGAGGAGCTTGCTTTGATGGTCCAAGCGAAGATCGCCGATCTCATCCAGAAAAATAGTACCTTGGTGTGCGAGTTCGAAATACCCCTTTCGATCGGAGACCGCGCCCGTGAAGCTGCCGCGCAAGTGGCCGAACAATTCGCTTTCAAACAATTCCGGAGAAATGGCCGCCATGTTGACGGCGATGAAGGACCGGCCGGTCCGGGGACTCAAACGGTGCACCGCGCGTGCGAACAGTTCCTTCCCTGTTCCCGGTTCTCCTGTGATGAGAATGGTCAGCGACGTCCGCGCGGCCTTTTTGAGGTCACGAAATTCGGAGAGCAGGTGGGGGTGTGCGGTGATAATCGAGAATTGTTCACACTCCTGCCGTAAATACTCCTGCTCGCTATCACCCAACGGAATGTTGATCGCGCCGACTGCGCGAATGGCCGCCAATTCCTGTTCGAGTTCACCGATCCGCCGGCGAGCGGCTTCTTCCTGGACCTGGGCCTCGTCGATTTGTGTTCGCAACGCATCTGTCGTTTCTATCAGCTCTTGCTGTCGGCCGACGGAAGAGCTGGCGGACAGGCGCGCCGATTCAAGATCCTCTTCCAGGGCATCAACCGCATTCTCTCGGCATACCAGCGCTTCTCGAACAGCGACCATTTCTTCCTGAATCCGCAGCATGTCCTGTTCAAGGAGTGTGATTTTTCGAGCGGAGAGCCTCTGCTCCAGAAGTGTTGCGCTGAGAATCACCAGGGCACAGGCCGTCAGGGGTATCGTAAGGGGCAGCACCCAGCCAACGGAGAGGAGGGCGACCAACACGAGAGCGACATAGGCGCCAACGACTCCGACGGTCAGGACTGAGCCCTTCCCGCCTTTGATCGCGAGTAAGAACCAGGCGGCGAGGAAGCACACTGTCATTCCGGCGATAAGTTGGGGGACATGAGGCAATTCATAGGTCCATCGCCTTGCCAGAAGGGTATCCAGGAGATGGGCTTGAATCACACCCGCGGATAGATCGGCTCCAAACGGCGAGGCAAACTGTGCGGGCGAAGGGTCAGAAAGCATCAGGACTGCTTTGCCTTTCACCAGGCCTTGAAGCTGGTCGCTCGTCTTGTTGTCGGTGAGCTGCCACAAATCGGCAAACGTGATGGAGTGAAACGCGTCCGCCGTCCCTCTCCCGACAAAGCTGACGAGTAACCGTCCTTCTCTATCCATGGGCACTTCACTCGATTGGGATCGAATCTCAGAAATTGGGCCGTCACGGGGTGTCACGCCTGATGATCTCAGCAGGCCCTGATTCTCCGGAAGATTCCAGAAGGTGGTCGCTAATTTGAATCCGAACGCAGGAATGGTGCCTGTGCCTGTTTCCAGGAAGAGCGGCACGCGACGCACGATCCGGTCGTTGTCCCATGCGGATTGCATATGAGCCGCAGCGGGATAGGATCCATTCGCTTGGGAGGAAGAGGCCGGCGTAGGATCGCCGACCGGAAACACAGCCGTTTCCGGATGCACCACCCGGCTCGCCGATCGCACGGCTTCCAGGAGCAGCGCATCACTGACTGCCCCGCCGAGTGCGGGAGGACTGGGAACGCGGAGCGGCACGTCAATGCCGATCGCCGCTGCACCGGCATCATCGAGTGCCGTCACCATGCGGGCAACTATCGCGCGGTCCCATATGCCGGTTCCGAACTGTTGATCACTGCGCTGATCACGCAGAATGAGAAGGATTTGAGCGTTGGATTCAGGTGGCTGCCGGTGCTTGAGCCAGGTATCGTACCAGCCCCATTCCATCGCCGTGTAGGTCGCGGGAGCGAGCGACCAGAGGAAACCGGAGAGAACGACCGCGAGAATACTGATGGGAAGCGCTTGGATCCACGTATGCGTATAGAAGAAACGATCAGCCAATATCATGGTCCACGCGGATCAGGGCGTTTGAGCGATGGTCAACTCGTCGAGGAGGGCTTTCGCTTCATCCTTCGGCAATCCCTTGATGAACCCTTTGGCTTTGGCGATATCCTGAGGGACGCCGATGCCCTTTCCAAAAATCCTGGCGAGCGCGGTGCGGGAAGGAATCAAACCGTCGGCGGCTGTCGACTCGAGATAGACCAGGATCCACTGCCCGTGTTTCGGCACTCCCTCCAATCCCTCTTCATACAACCGCACGAGAGACATGTGGGCGGCGATGTTTAACGCGTAGGCCTCCCTGAGCAGGACCGGCAGGGCTTCAGCAGTCCGGTGGTGCTTGAGGAGGGTGACTCCGACCGTATCGTCCGGTTGCTCCCGCTCGAGATCCGGAAAGTCGAGCCAAAGTTGGTGACAGAATTCTTGAAAAGATTCGGCAGCGGCCTTGGATTGTTTGCCCTGCGTCGGACCTTTGACGGCGGCAAGCCGGCGGAGTTGGGTCAAGGCTTGGGCCGCCTCCGGCAAGCCTTGCTCGAAAGCGCGAGACCACCATGTGATGGCCATGACCTGGTTCTTTTCAAGGCCCTGCCCGGACTTGTAAGCGTTCCCCAGAAAGAGCTGCGCTTTGGCGATGCCGCTCAGCGCGGCCACTTCGAATTCTTGTGCCGCTTCCCTATCCTTTCCTACGACCTTGAGAACAAGGCCCAGCCTGTAATGGGCTTCTGCGAAGTCCGGCTTCAGCCGTAATGCCTCGCGATAGGCCTGCATGGCTGCGAGGGGACTGCCCCGCGTGTAGTGAATCGTGCCCATACTGAAAAAAGCCTGCACGAGGTTCGGATCCAGCCGCACCGCCTCCTGGAGTTCCACGAGTGCCGTTCGCCAATCTTGCTTCGCCATCAGCGCGGTTCCCAGACCCAGATGGCCGCGCGCATTTTCGGGATGGAACCGCAAGAGGGTGCGAAATTCATCGATCGCGCCGTCAGCATCCCCTAATTGGTACAACAATTGAGCCACGCGCAATCGTGGGGCGTCGTCATCCGGTTCCTGTATGAGCGCCTTTCTGAGATGGGCCAGCTCTTCCAATACATCTTGCGAAGCCGGTTTGTCTGCCTGCGGGACCGCTTCCGCGGTGGATGGTGCTTCAGATATCGGATGCTCCTCTGGAGGGGGCACCGTCTCTGCCTGCTGCTGGTCCTCTGTTGTCTCTCGATACTCTCCGGGCAGGCGCTCTTCCTGGATTTGGTCCGGTTCCAAATGGAGAGGCGTGATGGTATCAGCATGGGCATATGGGGTGGCTGCGATACCGATAAGAGGAATGAGGTACAGGAGCCTCAGGTACATCAATGCGAAGTACATAGGGATGCGAGCGGCCTCCGAGAAGGGGAGTGTCACGGGTGAAGTTTCTATATATATCATAGATGCTTGATCTCCCGCCCTGTTGCGACCGGTGGCTTTGTTCTCCTCGTCACGATATTCCTCTCTGGCGATCAGTCATTCGGCCTTCGTTCATTGGCGAGAACATCCACCGGTGAGTCGCTCAGTCGCCTGGTGGAGGGATTATGAGAAGGCATGATTGCAAATGTATGTTAGAATACGTATATTGTCTGAATGATGAAGCATACACATTATCGAAGCCATTGAATACAGTGGAATTATTGAATCATATTTAGGGGTCTGGAGTTCGGTTGAGGAAACGTCTCATGTTACTCCCATCGTTGATCCGCAACGTTCGAGCCCACCACTCGCAGTGATGCAACCCGACCAGTCACGTAGTCAGCACTATTACAATGTTCATCGATACCCGTGGAGTCGAGTTTGGAACTGTCCTGAAAATGGACGTCTGTATTGTCGGGGCCGGCATAGCCGGCATTACAATTGCTCAAGAACTCGAGCGGCTGGGAATCGAAGCCTGCGTTGTCGAGAGTGGAGGATTCAAGCTCGATGAGGAGACTCGTGACCTTGGCCGTGGCGAGAGTGTGGGCCTTCCGGCTGAGTGGGTCGATGGTCGGGCTGCCCGTATTGTCGGCGGGAATAGCAGATTTTGGGACGGCTTCTGCCGTCCGCTGGACGAGCATGATTTTCAGAAGCGCAAGTGGATTCCGCATAGCGGGTGGCCGTTCACCAAATCTGATCTGACGAGATACTATGAACAGGCCGGAACCGTCCTCAAGCTCGGTCCTGCTCATCTCGATTCGTCCTATTGGCTCGACGAGCTGGGTCGTCAGGATGGGCAACGTGCCGGCTTCCTCAACGATAGAGTGATCGACAGCGTGTCGCAGTATAGCCCTGTGAAACGCGTCGCAAGAATGTACCTGAAGCATCTGCGGGCTTCCGAACGGTTGACGGTGTTGCTGCATGCCAATGCCATTGAAATCGAGACTGACCCTGCGGGTCGAACTGTACGCCGTCTCTGTGCTGTGACCTTGAGGGGACGAAAGGTTTATGTTTCAGCCCGAGTGTATGTCCTGGCCGGGGGCGGAATAGAGAACGCACGGCTCCTTTTGGCCTCGAACCGTGTTCGTGCAGCCGGTTTGGGAAACGGACACGACCTCGTGGGGCGGTTTTTCATGGATCATCCGCAGGTGCTGTCGGGAGAAATCCAGCCGTCGGACAGATGGACAGGGCATACGCTCTACGATGATAAGGCGGACCTTCGTGCAGTAGCCGCCGGTGGGACAAGATTTGCCGCGCAATACTCGCTGTCACCTCAGGTACAGAAGAGCGAAGGCCTGTTGAATGGCCTAGTCTGGCTCTCGTCAAATTTTGGAATCGAGGGAACGGAGGTCGGGCGATCTTTCATCAACATCAAGCGCACGCTCACGCATCAATATGGCCGGCCGGGCGGGTCGTTCCTGGACGATATTGGAAAGCTGCTGGCTCACCCGGTCGTCTCGGTACGATTGATGCTGGGTGATTGGTTGAGGCCGAATATTCTCCGCAGAGGAATCCAGTTCCGGGCGATGGTGGAGCCGTTACCAGACCCTGAGAGCAGGGTGACCCTGTCCCAGGAACTCGATCAGCTTGGAATGAGGCGTGCCCGCGTCGACTGGCGACTTTCTCCGCTGGTTAACCACACCTTCGATCGAAATCTGGGCATCCTGGCGGAGGAGTTTGAGCGGGCGGGGATCGCAAAGGTGAGGCTCGATCTCGGGCAGGACTGGTCCGAGCCCCGCGTCGTGCGTCCAAGTGGTCATCATATGGGCACAACCCGCATGCACGACTCGTCCAGCCATGGTGTGGTCGATCGAAATTGTCTGGTCCACGGCATGCACAATCTGTTTATCGCCGGCTCCTCTGTTTTCCCTACCGCCGGAGCACATGTTCCCACGATGACGGTGGTCGCACTGTCACTCCGTTTGGCCGAACACATCGTGAAGAAGATACAACAGCCTCATGCGGCTGCGCGCTTGTGGAAAGCGTGAAACGCAAAAGGAACATCTGATGATCTGTTGATTTGGCGATCTGATGACTTCCGACATTCAACAAATGAACAGATCAACAAATCCTAAATTTCTCTCTTACGACCAGTACAGATAAAAGAATCACGAGGTTGAAGATGAGCAACGTTTCACGAGAGACGAATTTGAGTGCGGAGGCGCGCCACGACCTGCGCCAATTCATCGGGCGCCAATATCCTTGGCGCATGGGCCACGTTCCAGACGGGGTCGAGAGGGGCCGGATCGTCTTTCAATCTCGGTATCAGGTGCCAATGAATATGCGGTACCTGGTTGCCCAGGAGTTCGTAATTGATCTTGATCGCGCGATACTCGCCGGCCAGGACCTTGGCCACTCGCGCCACCTCTTCAATCATCCCGGCCCGTTCTTCGGTTGAGACATGAAACAGTTCCGTCGCATGACGTTTCAGGACCAAGACCGTCCAGCCTGAAAAAAACTGATCTTCATGGAGATATGCCCTGGTGTACCCGCAGTCGGCGAGAAAATGATCTGATCTTGGCCACTCTCCGGCACAAGCCTTACAGAAGGGCGTGGTCACGGTTGCACCATGGCCTTGCCTTCTTCCTCGGTGATGAGTCCCTTCTTGATGAGCAACTGGATCAGCTTATTGATGGAGGCCTTGTTTTCTCCGATCTGCCGCGGTGGCTCCGGTGTTTTTGGTTTGGGAGGCTGGCGTTTGAGGCCGAGCACGCGGAAAGACGGCGTAAAGACGGCGAGATAGTCCTTGTTGCGGAGACGGACGGTTGCCGGGCGACTCTCACTGTATGGCACTAGGTCGGGCCCGCTCCCGCCGGGAATGCGGAAGAACGGCTTGCCGTCATCAGTCTCGCCGTCCTGGTCCAGCACTTCAAAGCGGTGCAACAATGGTTCATTCTTGAGCGCTTCGTGATCTTCACCTGCGAGGTTGGTGATCTTGTCGAGAACCAGCACCAGAGAGTCCCCAATCAGGGGATCGCCGGAGTTATTGCGGATGCTCACGTCATATCGGTACTCGCTGGTAAAGTTATCTCGCCCTTTGAGCGTGACGATGGCGATCGCTTTGCCCGTCAGGTCCGACAACTGATCGAGCGAGGCCGCATGCAATTCTACGCAAGGGAAGCCGGCCAGGATCGCGACGGCCCCGAGGATGGTTGTGACGGTTCTCATGGTGTGCCCCATGACCCCTCAGACTGAGGACAGCATTGACCTTACCTTAGCAGAGCCGTCGAGCGACTGCGAGCGTTTGCCGCATGCCTGCTTGACACCCTGTTTTTATGGACGATATTCTGGCCCCCATCCGTTCACATCTGCTACACATCGATTGTCATGCCATGTCGATCGCCTCGTCTCATCGCGCGCCTCTTCTGATCGCTCAGCCGCTCGCCAAACAGCTTCTGCATCTCTATGATGTCCCTCACCCCTTCGACAAGACACGGATGATTCGCGGCTACGATTGTCCGCACGCCCTCCGTACCGCCCGGATGTGCGCAGCGGTGGCGAGCCGGTTGGGGTATGGCCACGCTGTCGTTCAGCGCTATCAGATCGCGTGCTTGTTGCATGATTTGGGGAGGGCCGGACTGGACCGCAAGCTGTTCGGTCGGATCTGGTCTTGGGCGAAACGGCGCCATATTCCCACCAGACCGCGTGAATGGCGTGCCCGTCACCCATCGACGAGATATGGTCGGGAAACGGAAGCCTTTCTGGCGTTGTATCGGAAAGACTTGGAAGCCGATGGGATCGTGATGCATGCATGGGCGCGTGAACAGGTCGAAATGAGACTTGGCTATGCGCGCCGGCTCGCCCGACGACTGCGTCAGGTGAAACCGGCCTTGAAGACCCTGGGCATCACGTGGCAGCCATGGATGGGCCAAGTCATGCTGTACTACTACTATCCGGAGAAATTGCTGCGCGCGAAATCCTGGGTCAGGCAATTGGCCGAAGTCTTGGTCGCTTGCGAGCAGTTCGAGGCGTACAGTAATCAGCAACGCGGACGCGATTATTACGTCCGCGCCAAAGAAACGTTGCGCGAAGCCTTTACCTATTTGGACACACTTCAGCGCGAAGGTCTGCTCAGTGCGGTAGTCGTCGACACGTTGCAACGAATGACGGCAGAAGGGGAATTCGACCACCTTCTTGAACAGGCACGAGGCTATGCCCTCTCTCGAGGGGAGCGGCGGTGGCTCCGTCGATTGCCCACCCAAAAGGAATGACACTATGCCGGTCACGAGTGTGCCGCTCCAGGTCTCGATGCAGGGAGATTCTCAGGTTCACAATATTACGAAAACAGTGGAACATGCGTTGTCGAGTACCCGACTGCATGCGGGAATCCTCACGATTTTCATCAAGCACACCACTGCGTCCGTGCTGATCATTGAGGACGAGCCCGGCATCAGAGCGGATACCAAGACTCTATGGGACCGTCTGATCCCGTCGGACAGCGGATGGCAGCACAATGTGCGGAATCGCGGCGAGGACAACGGACATAGTCATCTGAGGGGCCAGCTGCAGGGACAGTCGGTGACCATTCCATTCAATGACAGAAAGATGACCCTGGGCACCTGGCAGCAGATCGTCGTCCTCGATTTCGACACGCGCCCGCGGACCCGTGAACTCGTGATTCAAGTGGTCGGTGAGTAACCGCATGACCATACAACCCCTGTGGCCGCAGCAGCATACCGGCGGTCGACGATGGCTTGCGCTGCTGGTTGCCGGCGTCGTGGTGTGCCTGAGCATACGGGGTTTCGCGCATGACGGCATGGACGGCACGACCCGTCTCGGTTCACCTGTGCCCACCGAACTGACTGAGGAAGAGCTGGCCACCATCTCTGTCTTTGAGAAAGCCACTCGGTCCGTCGTCTTTATCGCAAACACAGCTAGACAACGGGATCCCTGGTCGTTCAATCTTTTTGAAGTGCCGCAGGGATCCGGATCGGGCTTCATCTGGAACAAGCAAGGCCATGTGGTGACCAACTTCCACGTGGTGTATGGGGCCGATGCGATCATCGTCACCCTGGGCGACCGCACCGAATACAAAGCGAAAGTGGTCGGGGCCGATCCCGATCATGATTTAGCCGTCCTCCACATCCAAGCCCCTGAGACCGCCCTGCAACCCATCACCATCGGAAACTCGCAGGCGCTGCGGGTTGGGCAAAAAGTTCTGGCAATCGGCAATCCGTTCGGTCTCGATCATACGTTGACGACCGGGGTCGTGAGCGCCCTGGGTCGAACCATCAAGTCGATGACCAATCGCACGATCGAGGGAGTGATCCAGACGGATGCCGCCATCAATCCCGGGAATTCCGGCGGTCCGCTGCTGGATGGGATGGGGCGCCTTATCGGGGTCAATACCCAGATTATGAGCCCGAGCGGTGCATTTGCAGGAATCGGATTTGCCGTGCCGGGCGATACCGTGACGCGCATTGTGCCGGAATTGATCAAGCATGGGAAATTGATCCGACCAGGCCTGGGCATCTCGTTGGTGCCGGATGCGATGGCTCGCCGGTGGGGCGTTCAGGGTTTGATTATTGGAAGGATCGGGCGAGGCAGCGCGGCTGAGCGGGCGGGACTGCGCGGGGCCCGGGAAACGGCGATAGGACGAATTGAAGTTGGAGACGTCATTGTCGCGGTGGACGGCAAAGCGATTGAGACCATCGACGACCTGTTGGATGTGATGGAACTGCACAAGGTCGGCGAGCAAGTCACGGTTGACTACTTGCGAGCCAACCGGCGCTATCAGGTGAGTGTGACGTTGCAGGCGGTGAATTGAGCTGAGGCCGATCTGTGCAGCATGCAACCGCTGCCGTGTGTTAAGATCGTCTGACTGTTTGAGCCGGAGGCCATCCAATGAGCGATCATCGATCTGTTCCGCCATATCAAGACGACACATCGGGTTCAGCGCCACGCGCCGATGCATCGAACCAGAAAGCGACATCTACGACAGGAGTGGACCCCCTCGAATTGATCGAGGAATGTCTGGCTGCCTTCCCTGAAAACGACCCGCGGCGAAAACTGCTCTATAAGCTGCGCCATGTGGTGCTGGCGCAGTCTGTCACGCATCAGCAGCAGGAAACCGAATTCAAGAAGCTGCAGGACATCGCCGCGAAGCTGACGGCTCCGGCCAATCGGGTCGGCATGTTGCTCGACATTCCGGCTGAAGGACTTGCCCGCATCGTCGTCGGCGGAGCCGAATACTACACCAATATCGACCCGCGTGTTCCATCCGACGATCTGAAAATCGGGACGCAAGTCTTGGTGAATGAAGCCTATGCCCTCATTAAGACGTTGGGCTATGACCGAAGCGGACCTGTGCTCAAGGTGGCCGAATCGCTCCCGGACGGGCGGATCCGATTCGAACAGGACATGGGACGACAGGCGATGATCCTGCCACGATCGACTGATCTGTTGGGTCTTGAGCTCAAGCCCGGCGACGAGGTTCGGATCGATCCGATGCTCAGGGTTGCCATAGAGAAGTTCGAGGATCGAAAGGCGCAGGCTCACCTGCTCGATGACGTGCCGACCGTGAGGTGGGAGGATATTGGCGGGCAAAGGGGCGCGATTGAATCGATTCGAAAGGCCATTGAGTACCCTTTGGTGCATGGGGAGACGTTCAAACGATATCAGTTCACTCAACCGAAGGGATTTCTCCTCCATGGTCCTCCCGGATGCGGGAAAACATTGATCGGCCAGGCTGCCGCGGCCAGTTTGTCCAAGTTGGTCAGGGAGGCTTCGGAAAAGGATCATGGGCCCGATTCGAAGGGGGCCCCTCCTATTACGAGCGGAGCTTTTCTTCACGTGAAGGGCCCCGAGATACTGAATATGTGGCTTGGTGAATCCGAGCGCATCGTCCGGGATTTGTTTGCCAGGGCCAGGGCTCGGCGGAAGGAAGGAGCCTTGCCGTTCATTTTTATCGACGAAGCGGAGTCCGTCTTGGGAACGCGGAGGTCGATGCGCTCATTCAATATCAACAACACGCTGGTCCCCATGTTTTGTTCCGAGATGGACGGCATCGAATCGCTGCGAGACGTGGTCATTATCCTGGCGTCCAACCGTCCTGATCTCATCGATCCCGCCGTGCTCAGGCCGGGACGGATCGATCGCAAGATCAAGGTGGCTCGACCGGACCGGGAAGGGGCGGCTGAGATCCTCAAGGTATATTTGACCGAGCAGCTTCCTTTCGCTTCCGTGGATTCCGGCTGCACTGCGGATGATGCGAGGGTCGCACGCAACACGTTGGTCGATCTTCTCGTGGATCGCCTGTTCTCTCGTACTGATTCCAACAGACTGTTGGCGGTGCGCTTGCGAAACGGCCACACCGAGGTCCTCTATCGAGGTGACATGGTGAGCGGAGCCGTCCTCGCCGCGATCGTGCAACGTGCCAAGGAAAAGGCCATCGATCGCTCGCTGAACGATCTGTCTTCGATTGCCGGGATCAGTGACACGGATCTGCTCGCGTCCATTGACGAGGAGTACCGTGAGGGAGAAGTGTTGCCGCCTGATGATGCGGCGGAAGAATGGCTCAAGCTTCTCGATCACCATCCGGAACAGGTTGTGGGTATCTCCTCGTTCCGCAGGGGTCGTCGGGCCGAGGAGCGCTTGGTGGGGCAGATTATTTGATCGACGATTGGTTCATTGATTCATTGAATCATTGGTTCACTCGTCAATGGATCAATTAGGCATGCATTTGTTTGGGCTTGAAACCGAGTACGGGATTACTCGTAGCGATCTCGACACCGTCGATCCGGTGGTGGAATCGATGGAGTTGGTGCGGGCCTATCTGGCGGCTGCCTTTGAGCGCCGATGGGATTACAGCGGTGAAGATCCGCACGAAGACGCGCGTGGCTTCCGGGTGTCCGGCCTTCAGCAGGATAAGGAGGAGGATGAATTTGCACAGGTCGACGCGCATCGGCCGTTTTCTTTCTACGAGATGAAGAGTGACCTCGTTCTTCCGAACGGGGCGCGGTTCTACAACGACCATACCCATCCGGAATATTCAACGCCAGAATGTCGCAGCCTGCGGGACCTCGTCGCTCACGACCGGGCAGGGGAGCGCATCGCGCTGCGCGCAGCGCAACGTCGCAACGAGATGCTGGGTGGTCCCTATGTTCAGCTCTATAAGAACAATACGGATTTTCACGGTCACAGCTATGGATGCCACGATAATTATCTCGTTCTCCGGTCGATTCCCTTCGCGGCACTCGCGAGCGGGCTGATTCCCTTTCTGGTCAGTCGGCAAGTATTTGCCGGGGCGGGGAAGCTGGGGGTTGAAGCTCAGGAAACTGCATTTCGACCCGGTCTCTACCAACTGTCACAGCGGGCCGATTTTGTCGAGACGGAATTCAGTGTCGATACGATGCACAACCGGCCGATTTTGAATACCAGGGACGAGCCGCATGCCGATCGCCGCCGATTTCGAAGGCTACACTTGATTCTCGGCGATGCCAATATGTGCGAATATGCAACGGCCCTCAAGGTCGGAACGACCAGGCTTGTGTTGGAGCTGATCGAGCGCGGCAAGGCGCCGCACATCGGATTGGACGATCCGGTTCTCGCCGTGAAGGACATTTCCCGGGATCCCTCTCTAAAAGTCCCTGTCCGATTAGACGACGGCAGCACCATGTCGGCGCTTGATGTGCAAGGGCTCTACTGTGAGGCTGCCTGCCGAGAGTTGGGGGAACAGGATGAGGACACGGCCTGGATTCTGCGGGAGTGGGAAGAAGTGCTCCGGCTCCTGCACCACGACCGTGCGCAGTTGATTGGGCGGGTTGATTGGGTCACCAAACTCTGGTCTCTCGAAGCCTTTGCCGAAGCAGAGCGGTTGAATTGGGACGATGCGTGGTTGACGAGTCTGGATCTCGAATACCATAACCTTGATCCTGAGCGGGGCCTCCTTCTGGGGCTGGAATCGGACGGACGAACGACCCGGCTCACGACCGACGCTGAGATTGCGTCAGCCATGAGAGCCGGACCTGAGGATACGCGAGGAGGTATTCGAGGACTCTGTGTTCGACGATTCCCGGGCGACATCAAATCGGTGCAGTGGGAACGCGTACAGTTCACCGGTGGGGTCTTGCCGAAGATATTGGACATGCAGGATCTCTTCGAACCCGACCGCGTCAAAACCCTTGCCCGCATACTGGAGACAGCCGCCACTCCGTCCGAGGCCCTGAAACGATGGACGCAACGAAAGGACGAGACCACATGAACAGGATGGCGTCATTTGATCGCAAGGAAGCTCCGTTTGAGCCGATCCCACGACCGCCGAGTCCGACGGAGGAAGACAAAGGGCCGCGTCGGCCGGAAACCGGATCGCCGGATAAAGACAATCTGATAAAGAGAATGCGGAAAGTCGATCCGAAACAGGCAGAACGGTACCGCCAACGAACAGGGGAGTAAGGACAAGAGTGCTGGGTGCTGGGTTCTGAGCAGTGAGATCGAGACCTCAGGATCGAGTTTTTCTGACTCAGCACTCAGCACGCAGCACTTGTCAATCACAACGTAGGTGAAGAAATGGGCATGCAGGGGGATTTTTTTCAGTTGCTCAAAGAGCAGGGATACCAATTCGGTACGAGCCCCATCGGACCCGGCGGTCAAACCATGCCCGAGTCCGAGATTACCCGTGGAACGACGATCCTCGCGATGAAATATCACGACGGGGTCTTAGTCGCGGGCGATCGGCGCGCAACAGCCGGCAATATGGTCATGTATGATCGCACGGATAAAGTGTTGGAACTGGATCGCTACAGCGTGATGGCGATCGCCGGGGTTCCAGCGACAGCCTACGAAATGGCTCGTGTCCTCGAGCATTCCTTCAAATATTATCGGCGCACGCAACTCCAGGAACTGAGTTTTGAGGGCAAGCTTCGCGCGCTCTCCAAATTGCTGAAGGAGAATGTCCCCGCCGCACTGGCTGGGACGGGGGCCGTCGCACCTCTTTTTGGAGGGTACGACGTGGATCAGGAGGCGGCAAAGATCTATTTTTATGACATCCTGGGCGCGGAGTTCGAAGGGGTGGAGTACGCCGTGTCGGGGTCAGGGTCGCCGATGATTCGCGGCATCTTGTACTACCTGAATACCTGGGGACAAAAACCGCTGAATATACAATCCGAGCAAGAAGCCGTCGTGCAGGCCTTGAGATTGCTGACGAGTGCCGCAGAATTCGACTCGGCGACCGGCGGTATCAACCGAGAGGCCAACCTCTATCCTGTGATCAAGCTCATCACCAAGCATGGGGTGACGACCGTTCCGGATGACCGGCTCAAATCGCTGTTTGAGGACCAGGTGGTGCGTTATGTATGAGGAGCCGTATAAATGGGTGGAGGCGGTCGGTAATCGTCGCCATTATTTGGACGAGCAGTTCCGCCGGGGAAGTCCGGTCGTGGCAGCCTCCTATGCTGACGGAATTGTATTGGTGACCTACGCCAGAGGAACTCCCAAACTCTATGAAATCTATGATCGGCTGGCATTAGGCGGGATGGGCCATCCCGCCGATCTCGAAAAACTGCGATTCACCCTGCTCGAAATGGCTCATGTGGAAGGATTCAACCGCTCGCCGTCCGACGTGACCGGATCGAGACTTCTCAAGAATGGACTCGCCCCGATCGTCAAGCAGGCCTTCGAAGAAATTTACAAAGCCCCATTTATTGTCAAGATATTGCTTGCGGAACTGGGTGTGAAGGCGGGACGAGACACATTTCTGACCATGAATTATGACGGCACCTTCGAGGAATTGACCGGTTGCGCCGTGCTGGCCGCTTCGCCGTCCGCTCAATCCTCCATGCACGCATGGTTGAGGGAACATGGCCACTTCAACCAGGGGTCGCTGTCACAAGCCCTGTCCATCTGTCTATTGGCGTGGGGCGTGGGATCGCTTGCACAGCGCGAGGAGGAGCAAACAGGGACCACCTCGGGCAGGGCCGTATCTATCAATCTGACGGGGGATGCTTCGCCGTTGGTGCCTGAACGGGATGTTGTGTTGAGGCATGTTCGCCAGGCCGCCACCGACATGTCCGTCGAGTGCGCGATTCTGGCACGGACGGCGTCGGGGCCTTCCAAGTATCGGGCGCTGAAACCGAACGAATTGCCTGAGTTGCTGTCCCTCGATCTCAATCCCGCTACAAACGGGTAACATGCTGAATCGCATTTTTGGTCTTGAAACCGAATATGGTCTGCTCATCAACGAGGACCGCCCGGAGCACTCGCCGGCATGGATTGCCCACCGTTTGCGTGACTATATCTTTCATGTTCAACGGCGCGGTGTTTTGGACCGCCACCATCGCGGACACGATGAGCCGCCCGGGAATGGAGGATTCCTGACCAATGCCGGCCGCATCTATCTCGATATGGGCCACTTGGAATTCGCCTCACCCGAGTGCACGACACTCGCGGATCTTGTTGCGTCAGACCGGGCCGGTGACCGCATCTTGCATGATGCCTTGAGAGACCTCGACTTGGCGGAGAGTATATTTCTCATCAAGAACAATGTCGATCACGAGACGGACGCGACCTTCGGGTCTCATGAAAACTTTCTCGTCACGCGCCGGTTCCCGTTTTCCCGCAGAGGGCTGGCTCCGCTGGTGTCCTTTCTCGTGACGAGACAGATTTTTACCGGAGCCGGGCGCGTAGGCGTGGCCAGCGACCCCAACGAATGGGTTCAGGTCGGGAGTCTGATTCTCCATCGACCCGGCCTTCGAGATGCTCCCGATCGGTCAATGCTCCCCTTCCAGTTGTCGCAGAGAACCGACTTTATCGTAAATGATTTCTTTGAATGGGTTCAACATAATCGCGCGATCGTCAATACGCGCGACGAGCCGCTGGCGGATCCGAATCAATTCCGTCGCATCCATCTCCTCTGCGGCGATTCGAATATGGCGGAATACGCCACCGCCCTGAAGATGGGCACGACGGGTGTGGTCCTGCAATTGATCGAGGATGGTCATGCGCCACGAGGACTCGACATCAGCGAACCGGTTGAAACCATGCGGGAGCTGTCCCGCGATCCCGAACGCGCGTGGCTCGTGACCCTAGAATCGGGCAAGACGATATCCGCGATCGATCTGCAGAGGCGGTTTCTCGAAGCCGCTCAGCACCACTACAAAGGACAAGACGACGATACCGACTGGGTCTTGGAACAGTGGGAGACGATCTTGGGGGATCTCTCAGCCGATTACACGAAGCTGGTGGGGCGAGTGGATTGGGCGTCCAAGCTCTGGCTCCTCGAGACATTCCGTGGGGAAGATCCCACCATTGCGTGGGATGATCCCATGCTCAAGAGTCTGGATCTGGAATATCACAACCTTGATCCTGAGCGGGGACTCTATTTCGGCCTTGAACAGGAAGGTCGTGCTCCGCGGCTCACGACCGACAGGATGGTCGCTCTTGCGAAGGATGGCCCGCCAAAGAATACCCGTGCATTCGGACGTGGAGAGTTGGTCCGCCACCTGCTGAATTCTGCCAGTCCCAACGAAGAAGGAACATGGAAGGTCTCTCCTGCCTACATCATCAACTGGTCGGTGATCCATTTGAAAGGCGGCGATCCGTTTCCGATGCCGGATCCGTTTAAGACATACGCTCCAGAACTCCGGCAGCACATTGCCCATTGCCTGGAGGAGTCGGTCTAGCGGAGCGATCCCAGCCCGCACTTTTCATGGAGGCTTCTACTCCAACCGTCGCCACGCCGCTGTGACTGGCCAGGCTGACGGCTCGCCGCTCAGTTGATCGACATCCTGTTCAATGATGCCTCCCTTCTTCGCGCCTCCGCGCCTAGACAGTGCTGCCTCACAAAGACACTGGGCGCTCGCAAGACAGGGTCGGCTCACCGTGTGGCCGGCGTTCACAACCGTACCGCGCTTTATTCAGCGCGTCGTGAACCTACGCGAACAATTCAGTGCCGTCGAAGGACATGTAGCGTTGAGCGACGAACCGGAAGAGAGTCTAGCTGCGGATGGTTTGGTCCCATGCGTGCATTAGCTTACGTAGTATATCCACGGCCATCTCGCTTTGATTGACAAGCTTTCCCGCTTCCTTCATCATGGCGACACGTAAGCGCCCGACAGGATACTCGTATCAAACGTGAGCGCGACAATGCCCACCGTTTTCCATCATATCGCCGTCATACCTCCTCATAGATACTTGAATGCGCCGTGTTTGGCGCGACTATTGTCGCGGACCGATCGGTCCGCCACGAGACTCGAGAGACGTGAATCGGCAACCGCTCTCGTTCAGTTGTAGCAGCGGTTTGAGTCTTTCGTCCGGCTAACCATGCGTCATGTAGATGACTCCCAGGGGCCTGGGGTCTATGCACGCGTTGATGAAGCCGAGGGGGAGCACGGTGCGACTCCTCGGCAGAGACGGACTGCGCGTGGTCTTTTCCCTGCTTCTCTCAAGGAGCGGCGCCGATCGGTCCGTCTCTCGGTTGGAATTGAAGTGACGCTTCACTGCCGGCATGCCGTGTGGCATGGGACGGTACAGAGTGTCGGGTTCGCCGGTTTGTACATGGTATTTCCGACGGTCATCCCGGCCATCACGAATGAGCGAATTCTTCTCAGTTTTGAAAGTACAGTCTCCAAGTTGTCCATCAAGGGAATGGTTCGGGCGGTCCGCGAAATTTGGGATGACCGGCTTGGCTCCGGCAAATCGTCTGCTGTCGGTCTAGGGATTGAATTCTCGGCGATCAAGGACTCGGATGCAAAGATTCTCGCGTCACTCGTGGACGGTGCGTATGAACGAGTGGCGGTCGTGAAACTTGTCGCCACGCTTGTGCCCCATGATACCGGCGATCTTTTAGTCGAGACTCAGCCCCAGGGTACCTGGTCGTCGAGAGGCATCCATCCATACGCAGATCACGAAACAGTTGACCCGGGATTCGATCGCAGGATGGCGTCACGCATGAAGGTCTCGCTGACGACGTATGTGACTTGTGTCAACGGATCAGAGATCCGGTCAATACCCTCTGCTGTGACTGCGAACTTGAGTTTGGGTGGCCTCTGCATTACGCTCCGGACCGAGGAAAATCTGCGTGGTCAACAGGTCCATGTCCGCATGTTCTATCCTGGTGAGATCGCTGAGACGGGCCCCGGTCGCACATTCTCATCGTCGGATTGCAAGATGACAGGACGTGTCCTGTGGGTGGTGCCGGATGAGCATAGGGGCGCTGCAGAGGGGCCCGTTTCCCAAGCACCACGGGTTCGCGCGGGCATCCAATTTGTATCGGACGATGACGAGGAACAGCGCCGTATTTCCATGTTGATGAGGAGGTTTCTTGAGCGCCCTGCGCGGGTCGAGGATTGGGCATACACCACGGAAGTGGTGAGCGACCTCAAGCACTGCTGGAACTCCGACCGATTACGAATCGCTCTCTATCATGACCACCCGCGTGTCTCGTTATCAGACGGAACTCCTGTCATGATTCTCTCGCCTGGGTACGGGGAAACCAAGAAAGATTATATTACGTTGGCCTATTTTCTCGCGAGTAATGGAATTCACGTTCTCCGATATGACCACACGAATCACATCGGTGAGAGCGACGGGGATATATGCCGATTCACTCTGAGTGGAATGCAGAGAGATCTCACAGCGGTGATCGAGTATGCTCGACGCACCTGGCCATCGAGTCGGATCGGATTGGTGGCGGTCAGCCTGGCAGGCCGAGTGGCCTTGCGTCTGCTCACTAATAGTCAAAGGTTGCATGCCCTGGTGTTGTTGAACAGCGTGTTTGATATCACAAGCACGCTGCACGCCGTCCATCAAGAAGATCTGGTGGGTACCTATCATTCCGGTGTACGCCGGGGCGTCATCAACATTCTGGGGTTCAATGTGGACTCCAACAATTGGCTTGAGGATGCTACGCGACAGGGATTTGTCGATTTAGACGGGACGCTGCGCGATGCGGGAGCGGTTCATACACCCGTCCTCTTGTTTACCGCAGAGCATGACGTATGGATCAACCAACAATCGGTCCGGGCTGTGGAGAGAGCGTTCGGTCAGGATCTTAGACATTCCTATCTCGTTCCCGAAGCGTTGCATCGATTGCAGGAAAATCCCAGAAAGGCTCGTGCTGTCTATCGTCAGATCGTCGCGTGTTGCCAAGAAGAGCTTCTGCAGGCAGGTTGTCTTGAGGAATTTGTCGAACCTACTCAGAAAGAAATCGGTCTGCAGAATCGTGTGGAGCGTGATCGTGCGCGATCGCGAAAGATCATCTGCAAGGCGGAGCACCAGGAATTCTGGCGGGACTATCTGGACAATTTTCGTTACATTGCCAATGTCAGTGATTTTTGGCAATTGATGGACCATATCTATGGTCTCATGGGACCCTGCGATCGAGGGGAAACCATCCTTGATTGCGGATGCGGGAATGGGAACCTTGCGATGTTTTTACGGATCAATCAGGCATATCGCCGAAGGTTCGCACGGGCTCGCGATTTGAAACCACCGTCCTATTATGGGGTGGATTTCGTCCCCAGTGCGCTGCGTGTGGCTCACGAGAACGTGAACCATATCGGGACTCTTCTGCACCAGCAGCTGATGGGTCACCTCATATCGTCTCCTCCGATGCCTGTGACGCTGTGTCGGGCCGACCTTGAATGGCCTCTTCCATTTCCCGACAACTTATTCGATCGTGTCGTGTGTAATCTCGTGATCGGATACGTACGCGACCCGTTGTTCACGATACGGGAACTTGTCAGAGTATGCAGCCCGTACGGGAGAGTCGTGGTCAGCAATCTCAAGGCGCATGCCGATCTCTCTGAAATATTTAGGAACTTCTCGAAAACGGCAGAGAATGAAGAGGAAATTCTCGAGGGCCGTCATTTGCTCAACAACTCCGGTAAGATCAAGCAAGGGGAGGGTGACGGATACTTCCACTTTTTTGACAAGCATGAACTGACAATGCTACTGCAAGCTGCTGGTGCCAACCGACCCAGAGTATACTCCACGTTTGCCAACCAGGCGTATGTGGCAGTCGCCGATAAGTTCGACGCCCATCCGTAAGTATGGTACAACGTAGTCGATCCTGCGTGCTTTGAGCCGTCGCCCCCCCGCATGAACTTCTTTGCATTTAGTGGACTTATTAACGCGCTAGCAGCGACCTTCCTCGGTATCGTCGTCTACGTCCGGGACGCCCGTTCTCCCCGCAACAAGATTTACGGCCTCTACTGTCTGAGTATCGCCGTGTGGAGTTTTTTTTATTGCGCGTGGCAACTTGCTGAATCCTCAAGCCTTGCGCTCAGTTTCGTCCGTCTGCTCATGGCGGGCGCCATTCTCATTCCAATCCTGTATTTCCATCACACGGTGACTTTCCTCGATACGGTCGACCAACATCGACAGGCGCTTCGTCTTGGATATGCCGCCAGCGGTTTCTTTTTAATCGCCGATACCACGCCCTGGTTTGTGGCCGACGTCAAATCGGCCCTGTCCTTTCCCTACTGGCCTGAGCCGGGTCCCTTGTTTCACTTCTATCTGGCCTGGTTCGCGGGCTATGTGCTGTACGCCACCTATCTGGTCGCCGCCGCGTTCCATGCGGCGAGCGGTATTCGCCGGCATCAATACGCCTATATGGTTGCTGCCAGCATCATTGGATACGCGGGCGGAGCGACTAACTTTCCGCTCTGGTATGGGATTCCCATTGCGCCGTACGGCACGATTTTAATCACGCTCTACACGGCCTTGATGGCCTATACGATCGTCAGATATCGGTTGATGAATATCAGTGTGGCTCTCAACAAAGGGCTGGCCTATGCCATTGTTCTCGGAATTATCGTCGTTGCCACGTCGATCGGGGCAGTGCTTAGTAACAGAGCGACAGCGCACTCAACTCCTCCGCTCCTTGCCGGCACGCTCTTTCTGATCTGTGGCCTCTGGGTATTGGGCAACAACATCAAGGTGGCCGCCAATGTCACGTTCAGCCTACTGTGCGGAGCGGCCTGTCTGTGGCTTTTCGGTTGTTTCATGCTCTTTTCGGCCGCTGACGGCAGGGAAGCCCTGCTATGGGAAAGAATCATCTACTGTGGCGTGGTCTTCATCCCCGCGGTAGCCTACCATTTCGCCCAAAGCCTTCTAGGAGTGGGTTTTCGTGATCGACTTGTTGCATGGGGCTATGTCGTCAGTACGGCATTCCTGCTGCTCTCTTTCACCGATCTGTTGGTAGATGGGTACTATACCTATTACTGGGGACGATACCCAAGAGCCGGTATGCTTCATCCTTTGTTCGTGGTCTACCTGCTAACCGGCGCCACGGCGACCCTGTATCGATTGCATCAGGGATATCAGGCGAGCCTCGGCTCCTCGCCTCTCATTTCCGCCCAGCTCAAATTTACCCTTGTGGCATTGTTTCTCGGGTTCACTGCCTCCATTGATTTTCTCCAAACCTACGGGGTCGGGTTTTATCCCCTTGGGTATCTCTTTGCGGGGTTGTGCGTGACCGTTGTGGCCTACACAATGGCGAAATATGAGCTGATGGATGTCTCGCTTGTTCCCAGTCAGCCGAAAGTCGTGCTTTCGGTGAAACTCCTGGCCTTGATTCCGGCGTATTTGGTCATTCTGCTCGTCATTCGAATCTTCACGGGGAGCCTCTATTACTTATTGGCCGGGGTTCTGTTCGCGTTGTTTGTCGTGGTGGCCGGACTTTTGTCCAACCTTCAAAAAGGAGTGGAACGGGCCATTGGGCAAACGTTGTTTCGAGAACGGTATGACGCGTATGACACACTGGTCCAATTCTCTAAATCCCTCGTATCTATCCTTGAGCTGAAATCCCTGACCAAAGAGATTGTTCAGACTTTGGCAAGGGTGATGAATATTAAGACCGCCTCGGTCTATGTCCTGGATAAGGAGCAGGGTGTCTATTCGATGACGGCTTCCTATGGCGCAGGAGGGAAAGACCACGCCGCCGTTTTTGTAAAAGTGGATTGCCAATTACCACGTGAGTTGATTCGAGCAGATACCGCGTTGGTTCTGGAAGAACTAGCCTACGATGCAAAGGATGAGACGAGTGAACGAGTCCTTGATTCCCTGAAATCCCTCGACGCGGAGGTGTGTATCCCCCTCCTTAACAAAGATCGACTCGTAGGATTCTGCAATCTTGGCCAGCGTGCCAATCAAGGTATGTACTCGACAGAAGAGCTTGGACTCTTGCGCACATTGGCACAGCATGCCGCGATTGCGATCGACAATGCATTGCTCTATGAGGACTTGCGTCGTTCTCAGTTGCTCATGCGGAGGACAGACCGGTTGCGCTCGCTCGAAACCATGGCCGGAGGGTTTGCCCATGAGATCCGTAATCCGCTCACGTCAATCAAGACGTTCATTCAGCTCGCCCCGGAACGGCGGGATGATGTGGAATTCATGGAGCAGTTTAGTCAGGTGGTATGCGACGACGTCGAGCGTATTGAACGGTTGATTCATGAGATCCTGGACTATGCCCGGTATATGACGCCAAAATTGACCCAGGAGAATCTCAACGATGTCGTCTCGTCGTGCCTGTACTTTATAGAGGTCAAGGCGAGCAGCAAGTCGATCGCGATTCTGAAGGATCTGGAAGGTGATTTGCCGTCAGTGAAATTGGACCGTCAACAGATCAAACAGGTTCTGCTCAATCTTTTTATTAACGCGATGGAAGCCATTGATGATGGAAATGGGCGTCTGTCCGTGAAAACTCACAAATTGATCAAGCTCGTCAACGATCCCTGGGTGCAGATCGAAATCCAAGACAGTGGCCCCGGAATTTCGCCTAAAGATCTTGAGCATATCTTCGACCCATTCTACACGACTAAGCATGCAAGCGGAGAACGTGAAGGAACGGGCCTGGGTCTGACTATTGCCCATCAGATCATCCAGGAACACGGGGGATATATCGAGGTCTCAAGCGAAATAGGCCGTGGCACAACGTTTTTTGTCAATCTCCCCGTGAATCCCCCGATCGATGATTGGCAGGCGGCGCAACCCAACTTTGATGACGGGAGGAACCCCTTTACTGAATTAGTCGCCAAGCCCAACATTGGTCCGCATGGAGAATTCGAGGATAGATCTCCGTCCGCCTCGGCCCCGCCAAGGTAGCTGGCGGGAGGCATCTGGACCACCTCTCCTAGTTTAGTGGGAGAAGGATTCTCATGGCGGAGACCTAAAGGATCGACGCTGGAGGACTCTGACTAGAAGCCAGAAGGCTGGATTACTCGCCGTCTGGTCGCTCGGAAAAATCTCGACCAGCACTTTGCGAAATCATGCCAATGAGGCGGTTCTCGACCCAATAATTATCCTCTGTGCTCAGGTGGCGCTGAAAGAACCCGCAATGGCCACCGTAACGGGTTACCATGAGCTCAATAAACGGATTATTTGTAATGTTGGGCGTGCTGAACATCGACGAAGGAATAAAGGGGTCGTCGTGCGCCGTGATAATAACAGTCGGAATTCGAATATCGGCAAGTACGTGACGAGCACCGGAGACGTCATAGTAGTGTGATGCGCTCACGTAGCCTCCGTCTGGGGCTGTGTAGTAGTGATCGAGTTCGCGGATTGTTTTAATAGATTGCAGGGTCGCGAGGTCCCATTTGCCAGGCAAGATGGCGGCCTTCCGTCCAATCCGCGCGCGTAGTCGTGTAAAGAAGTAATCATGATACCAACGGTTGCCGGGACGCTCGAGAGCCAGGACGCATTGTGCAGGGTCGATATTGGGACAGACGGCATAGACGTTACGCACGATCGAGAGGTGATTGTTCACCTCACCGGCCATTTTTAGTACCAGGTTTCCTCCCATGGAATACCCGATGATCGAGATGGAATCGAGACGATCCGTAGACGCCAGTTCGGCCACCACAACACGGACATCGTCGCTCATGCCGCAGTTATAGAGAGATGGGGCCAAGTGTTCGGTTCCCCCACAGGTTCGCTGATTGAGCCGGAGTACGTTAAATCCGGTCCTCCAGGCTTTGGCCGCGAGACCATGCATATAATGTGATTCACTACAACCTTCGAGCCCGTGGACCAAGAGCACTGTGTGACAATTCCTCCGTTCTGGTTGCCAATGACACAGGGCTAAGACCTGAGTTTCCGGAGCTACCGTGAAGAGACGACGTTCAACGGGGATACCTCGAAGCAACTTTCCCCGTGGATAGAACCGAGACACGATAGTCATCGCATGTGCGTTGTGTAGGAGGGGATGGGGAGTGAAGGGTGGGAGACGTCGGCCTTCCATCATCTGATACTTTACCAAAAAGATTTGCCGACATCCTGATCAAGTCACAAGGAAATCCTGCAAGGGGGATCGCCCAATCTGCCCGGTCCGACGTGCGGGAGGATTGAACGATGCCTGCCGTTCCGCATCGTGGATGGTGTAATCTGATGGGTGTCGCTTGGTCGTCAGTAGGGTAGATGGATAGATCGCTCTATTGTTGAATGGGTCTTAACAGAACCGTTGCGGAGGCGCTCGCGTAAAGATTCGGAAGTTGTGCAGATGAAGGGAGAAGATATGATGGCTCCCCGGGCAGGACTCGAACCTGCGACCAGCCGGTTAACAGCCGGCTGCTCTACCAACTGAGCTACCGGGGAACAAGCTTCAACGAGAGCTGATCGGCATTGTAGCAAACTGAGTTCACAAGGGGGAGCATTTTTTGGGGTGCGGAACTATGGTCGTCTAGATATCAAAATCCTCGGTCTCATCTTCGCCTGAGGTCGCATCCGTGTTTCCTTCTGCCAGAGCCGCATAGTGTTTTGCCCAGGTAATATAGAGATTTCCGCTATCGCGCATTGTATCTGCGGCCTTGATCAGCTTCTCCGCTAACTCAGGGTCTTTCCCCCCCGCATGAATCATAGCGGCGCGCTGCTCTAGGGCTCTGGGAAACTCGCCAATTATGCCGCAGATACTCCCAAGCAATTCTTGTATGACATTGTCTTCACCAGGCATCATCTACGCTCCGAGGTTCTTGCTTTGTTCCACTGAGCCCCTGTTTCTTCCAACAAAAAACCCCATAGCGGAAGCTATGGGGTTTGAGCACCTTATTGTTTCCTTAGCCTTGATACGCTTGTCCTAAAGCTGCTGACTCTCCTTTTTGTGTCATGAGACTGCCATCGGCACTAACAGCCTGCATGACAATCGCTCGATGCTTGGCAGCATCGCAAACAACGACACAGAGCTCGCATCCTTTGCAGCGGTCGATGTGGACCTCGGCCACCATTTTGGTGCTATTCAGGTCCAAACAATTGGCTTCCGGACAATACATGATGCAAAGGCGGCAGCCCTTCTTCGCAACACATTTGTCGTCAATAACCTGTGCAACGTTATACATGCGGATAGGTTCCTTTTCTTAAGCTGCGACGGCTGGGTTCCCTACTTTCAGTTCCACGTTATTCTTTTCCGCCCACTCTGCTCCTATGTCATAGGCTCGCTGCATGGTGGCCAAGTTTTTTGCTAGCAGCATCTCTTTCTTGGCAAATTTCTTCTTGATGGCTTCGTCGAGTGAAGCTGTACCGCCCGAGGCGACGAATTTTTTGCCGAACCGTTCCTGGAGCGCTCCGTCGAGTGCTTCCATGCCGACACACTTGGTTATTCCAGCAACGGACCCAATCATGGTCATGTTTGTTGAGAGTTCGGTTCCGGCGACTTCGAGAGCGATCTGAGTGCCAGGAATGTAGAGGATAGCAACATTCAAATCTTTCAGACGTTGTACATCCTCTTCAGACAACAATGGAATATCAGAATTGATGATCACGACGCCGCCTTCCTTAATTCCGGAATAAAACGGCATCGTATAGCTTTTGCCCATTGTAATAACCTGAGGATGGAACACTTCAATCACGTCCGGAAAGACAAGCTCGCCTCGATCGTAAATACGCTCAATGCCGATCCGGCAATAACTCTCTGCCGGTGCCATGCGCTTTTCGGCGCCGAAGAAAGGATTGGAGATAGAAAACTTGCCATCCCGATTGGCAGCCATGGCCATCACATGCGCGGCCGTCACAGCACCCTGACCGCCGAGTCCCGACATTCGAATATTCAGTCTTTTCTTAATCATAGAGGCCCTCCTGGTCCTTAGGCTTCTTGGCTCGCCAACTGTTTGGCTGCTGCTTTCCTCTCCTTGTCTTTCGCGGCTACTTCAGCCAAGAGTTGCTTCGCCGGCTCACTCACGTATTCCTTATACGCAAAGCGTTCAGCGGGCTTTTCCGAATCACGCATCTCCTGCAGTCCTTCCATGCTGTTCTTCCCGATTTCGAGAATGCAAGGAGTATAGAGCTGTAGATAGGTGGGACCGATTTCGCGGGCAATTAGTACCGCATTGCGAATGACTTTTTCGACGAGGGACGGCTTGCTCACGGTGCAGTTCACGACATAATGGCAGCCGGATTCCCGAGCGATCTCGGGAAGGCGCACTTTTTCAAAAAGTTTCCCGACCGGCGCCATCTTGGCAACGAACCCTTTCTGCATGAGACCGCTCTCCTGTCCCCCGGTGTTCGCATAAAGTTCATTATCGAAGCAAATTGTGGTGAACTTTTCCTGTCTGAACCAAGCCTGCAGAGTCATGTCCAATCCAATATCTACCGTCGCTCCATCTCCAGCCAAAACCACAACATCTTTAGTGCGATCCGGGAATCGGACACTCAATGCCCTCTTGAGGCCGGAGGCAATGGCATTCTGATTTCCAAATAGGGAGTGAATGTTATGAACGGCTACCATTGGAAAAACCAAGCTTGTGCAGCCGGTTGATCCCACCATAACAGTATCTTCAGGATTCGGTAGTGAGGCCAGGATGTAGCGAAATGCCATGGACTCAGGGCATCCCGCACACAGCGAGTGTTGTTCGATGAGTTCTTTCGAATTTCCTATGTCTTTCCATCCACGATCTTCCTTCCCGTAGGTGGCGCTCTTGACCAGATCCTGGTAGTCCGACGGCATGATGTCATAGAGGTCTGGCGAGATCTTGATTCGTTCCTTGCTCATGTATGCCTCCAAATACTTAGGTGAACTATGCCTTTCCAGCTAGGCGATTTCAGCTTCCTCGTCCAGCCAAAGACTCGGCTCTCATACCCAATGCAGTCTTGATCTCAGACACGATGATCTCAGGCGGCATAGTCATACCACCACACACATGTGGACCGGCATGCACTCGTTCAGGATTAGGAATAGTGGCCCGAATCTCTTTTGCCAGCCAACCGGTGACATTGAATTCTGGAACAAAAATGTGTTTGACATGTTTCGTTGCTTCTCGAATTTCATCGGCCGGCCAGGGCCTCAGCGACTTCACTTTAACCAGCCCGCAACGTACTCCTTCGTCGTCGAGCAACCGAATGGCTTCACGGCCCTGCGACACTGCGGTACCGGATGCGACAATAGCGATATCGGTATCGGCGTTTTCCGCGTCGATCAATCCGTTCAGCCAGTGAATCGTATGTTTGCGTGATCGTTCCACAGCTGCCCAAACTTCCTGCTGCCAACTGGCGTGAGTGGCATAGGAAATATAGTTGCTCTTCATCACAAATGGATCCCGCATCATACGAACAGGAGGACACTCCATGTCCATACAGGGCACCGGTGACCTATACGGATCGTAAGGAGGCAAGCACAGATTCGATGGCGTGAGATTCACGACGTCCTTCGTATGGGTGACAAAAAATCCATCGCAACAGAGAGCCAAAGGTAAATGTACATCGGGTTCTTCAGCCACCATGTATCCTTTGAGAATCCAATCAAAAAAATCCTGAGCGGTCTCTGCATGCCACACCAGCATACCTGTGTTGAGCAGATACGCGATCTCGAGAGTGTCCGGCTGGATGGAGAGTGGGGAATTGATCCCCCGACAAGTGACGATCATTTGAATAGGAAGCCTGGCTCCCGCCCACATCGGGAAATTTTCCATCGCTCGCATGGTTCCCGGACCCGCCGTCGTCGTAAAGACACGGGCTCCGCCAAACGCGGCACCGGCACACTGGGACATCACGGCAAATTCGCTCTCCCCTCGAAAGTAATCACCAATGTATCCTTCGGCGAAGAGCTCGCCTATCAGGGCGGCAGCTTCGCTTTGCGGAGTGATTGGGTAAGCGATCATCACATCGCAGCTAGCGCGACGAAGAGCTTCCTTGATCACCTCGCTGCCGGTAAAGAATGATGCGGTTCTCTCAGCCTCATGCATCAGTGCCCAAGGGTCTGTGTAAGTCTGGCCTTTCTTGTTTTGTTTCCCAATGACTGAGTGTGTCTCTGCCATGGATCCAGCCTCCTTTCGAATCGTCCCGCCTGAACTATGATCGGTTCGAGGTGGAACTTTTGGCTGCTGTCAGCCGTGGTTGGACGGTACCCTTTAACTTTCTGACCCACTGGGCCAATGTCATAATCTTTTCAACAGATGCATCTCGAAAAGAGAGCATTGCATCCTCATGCCCCGCCTGCGCACACATCGCAATTGTATAACAGGATGTTCCGCCCCGAATTATTTTGAGTGATAGATTGGCCTGATGACAATGCACTCCGACAAACATGCAACAGTCAATTTTATTATGCCAAATTGTTAAATTAGGATGATTGGGATTGATTTCAACTTCGGGATTGATCTTGGGGTACTTGGGGCGATAGTCCGGCATCGGAATAAGCATAGCCCTTTGTCCGGGCTGGACACACTCTTTCAATGTCTCATACAAGTGCCGCACAGCCGCCGCTTTCTTTGCGGCTTTCTCATTCCATGCCCATAATACCAGCGGACCTGGAAAGACCGTGGGTACCTGGGCCAGAAGAAATTGTTTGGCAGCCTCTTCATACGCTTTTTCTTCGGAAACAATGACTCCATTGATATGAGCTTCCCCCGGGTTTGGGAGTCGGATCCCCATGCTCGCCGCCGCTGGGGGAAGAAAGTGTTCCGGACCTGGTAGAACACGATACTGAGTCATTCGGATATATTCACCTTTCTTAATTTGAGAACGACAAAACCGAAGGGGTCTTCGACTGTTACGTAAAACAATGTTACTCTATGCTTTCTTCACAGCATCTGCAACTCAGCAGAAGGCCCACCAAGCGGAAATTTAGGGCTACAGGGAGAGAAAGTCGTTAGGTCCATTGGTTTAGCCACGTCGAAACATCCTTTGCACGCAAGTGGGCATTATAAGTGGCAAACACGTAAGCTGTCAATCGACATGTGCCATCAACATATGCCATCAAATCGAGGAGGAATAACGGCTAGCTGGAGTATACAGATCTACGATCAAGCTCAAGGGACAATGTCCCAAGCATTGGCCAGAAACTGCAGTGAAGAGTTATCTTGAAGTCTTTATGTCCTTATCTTTTGGGAAAACCTGTAGAAACGGATGGACCTCAAACCGCTCGAATATTCCAAAGATTGTATAGGGGTCTTCTTGTGCAAACCGTTCCGCCTCCTCCAAGGAGTCGGCCTTTATCACGATAAGACTTCCCGCATGATCCGTAAGTGGGCCGGCCAAAATTACTCGACCTCGGGCATGGAGTATCTCAATTCGTTCGAGGTGCGCTGCCCGATGAATTTTCCTTTTCGCCTGGCCATCCGGACTATCAAAGCCCAGAATCACAAACGTCGTCAACCCGGTAATTGGAGATTTACCATTGTCTTTCCGATACTCGCCGATTCATATTGCCGACTCCTCCAATGGGATTCGATCTTTGTAACCCAGGCTGAGTTCGTGCCACCAGCGGATTTCCGTTTCGCCCAATTTCCAGCATAGGTAAACAATGCGACCTTCATGCGAATAGGGAAAGTCACAGAGCCCAGCGTTGACATCCTTAACCACAACTCCCAAGTCATGGATGGCTTGAAGATTTGAGCTGACATCGTGAAGGGCTCGGATATACAGAGAGCCAAATTGGCTGCCACCACCCGAATGAGCATTGGCACTGGCCCTTTTTATATCGTCACTCGTTTGGACCAGGATGGTTTTGGCACTCCTGATAGCTGTAAAGTGTGATCGTAATTGTGGTATAAGTTCGTTGGCTTCAGCTACTGTGAAGACATGTTCAGGGGTTTCATTTTCTTCCGGCATAGACATAATCTCGACTTCATATTGGCCCAAAGCTCTTTAACATATTCAATATTTGCCTGCAACCGCTCAACTCAATTGGAGTGGTATTATGGTATTGATGGCATTCATAGGTTGATTTTTCTTGGTGGTGCTCTTGCACAGTTCTTCTACAGTCTTCTATTGACAAATTTCAGTCGCCTCGTTATGCTTCTACTAGCTTCCGGCTCGATTCAGGTTTTCTCTCCTTAATATCATTCACGACTCCGGGACCCATCTCGAACTAACAATCTGAGTCAAAAAACCCGTAACCGACCTAGTGGTTCTGCACGTGTAGTGTGATTCGTTTCTCCAAAAGCAAAGACGACAATCGACATCTTCACTATTGATAGTCCTCGCCATTGGCAATCGAGCGACCGACACCAGAAAACTGATTTCCACGCATTGGTAGATGGGAGTCCACCGTTTTCTCATCCCGCAACGCATTGAAAGAGCGTAATGCTCGGTAGGGAGTTGTATGGCACAGGTTAAGGGGGAAATTATGCATCTTGCCGAATTGAAACAGAAGTCGATCGCCGATCTTAACGAAGTAGCTCGTGAGTTGAAGATCGACGGGGCGGCCAATCTAAGGAAGCAAGAACTGATTTTTGCAATCCTTCAAGCACAAACCGAAAAGAACGGCGTCGTTTTTGGTGAAGGAGTACTTGAAACCCTTCCCGACGGCTTTGGGTTCTTGAGGGCCCCTGACTCAAATTATCTGCCTGGACCCGATGACATTTATATTTCACCTTCTCAGATTCGGAGATTTAACCTGCGCACAGGTGACATCGTCTCAGGTCAGATACGCCCGCCGAAGGAAACGGAGCGGTATTTCGCCCTTCTCAAGGTCGAGAAGGTCAATTTTGAGGACCCGGAAGTTGCACGGGACAAGATTCTTTTTGATAACCTCACGCCGCTCTATCCGGAAGAACGCATTAAGCTTGAGTTTGACCAAGAAGAGTACTGTACCCGCGTCATGGACTTGACTACACCCATTGGTAAGGGGCAACGCGGACTGATCGTCGCGGCGCCACGAACAGGCAAGACAATGTTGTTGCAGGCCATCGCTCGGGCCATCCTGAAGAACCACAAGGAAATTGTCCTTATTGTGTTACTTATCGATGAGCGCCCCGAAGAGGTGACTGATTGGCAACGTCAGGTGAAGGCCGAGGTGATCAGCTCAACCTTTGACGAGCCTGCCCAGCGACACGCCCAAGTTGCCGAGATGGTCCTGGAGAAAGCAAAGCGACTCGTTGAACATAAAAAGGATGTCGTGATCCTGCTTGACAGCATCACGCGACTAGCTCGTGCCTACAATACGATTGCACCGCCTAGTGGAAAAGTATTGTCAGGTGGGCTTGATTCCAATGCATTGCAAAGACCTAAGCGATTTTTTGGCGCGGCGAGGAATATTGAGAACGGCGGCAGCCTGACGATCATGGCAACGGCTCTTATCGACACGGGAAGTCGTATGGATGATGTGATCTTTGAGGAATTCAAAGGGACCGGCAACATGGAGGTTCACCTCGATCGTCGCCTGGCGGACAAGCGCATTTTCCCGGCGATTGACATTGGCCAATCGGGCACTCGAAAAGAAGAGTTGCTGGTCGACCGCGATCGGTTGAATAAGATGTGGATTCTGCGCAAGGTTCTCAGTCCACTGGGAACGATGGAAGCAATGGAATTCCTCATGGACAAGATTCAGGGGTCGAAGACCAATCAAGATTTTTTGCAGTCCATGAATCGGTAGGGGAGCCCTTGCCTGTTCGATCTCATCCGGTGTAAGTTTCAGGCACGTCGGGAATGAAAGGTCATTCGTAGGCGGTAGAATGAAGGAGTACGCATGAAGAAGGGGATTCATCCGGTCTATCTGGAGTCAGTCGTCCACTGTGCCTGTGGCAATAGTTTTAAGACCAGATCGACCGTCGGGAACATCAATGTTGATATTTGTGCCAATTGCCATCCCTTTTTCACCGGGACGCAAAAAATTGTGGACACCGAAGGGCGAGTGGAACGCTTCAAGAAGAAGTACGCCAAAAAAGAAAAGTAGCTTTCTGACAGGATCTTTGAGGGACCCTGCTTCACCATGGGGCAGGGTCTCTTGTTTTTTGTAAGGACTCGGGTCAGGAAGAGGATACGCGCACGGTGATACAGGAAGCGCTGCTCAAGAAGTGGGAAGGCATTGCTGGTCGTTACGCAGAGCTGACGGAACAGCTCATGGACCCGACTGCCGTGAGTCAGCCAACGGTGCTGCACAAAATTAACAAAGAGCGCATGGAGATAGAAGAGTTGGCGCAAGGGCATACTGCGTACCGTACCTTGCGACAGCAGTTGTCGGATGTGGAGCAGATGCTGGGCGAATCTGTGTCTGGCTCTGAGATGAAAGAGTTGGCGGCCGAAGAAGCTGCTCAGTTACGTCACCGCTTAACAGACATGGAGGAGCAATTCCGGGACCTTTTGATGCCGAAAGATCCTCGGGACGAAAAAAATCTCCTTCTTGAGATACGGGCAGGAACGGGCGGTGAGGAGGCTGCCCTATTCGCAGGTGACCTGTTTCGGATGTACGTTAAATACGCTGAACGACAGGGCCTTCGGCTGGAGGTCGTAGAGGCGTCCGACACGGGCATTGGTGGATATAAAGAAGTGATCGTGCTCATGGAGGGCAAGGGCGCCTACGGTCGGCTCAAATATGAAAGCGGCGTTCATCGAGTGCAGCGGGTGCCTGTGACGGAAGCCAGTGGTCGTATCCATACTTCGACGGTGACTGTCGCGGTCATGCCGGAAGTCGACGAAGTGGATGTGCAGATCGATCCCAAAGATTTGAGGATTGACACATTTTGCTCGTCTGGGGCCGGTGGCCAAAGTGTCAATACAACGTATTCGGCTGTTCGGATCACGCACCTTCCCACCGGCGTCGTGGTGAGCTGTCAGGACGAGCGATCTCAGCTCAAAAACCGCAACAAGGCCATGCGCACGTTGCGTGCCCGCATTGTGGACGCAGAGCGTGAAAAGCAGGAGGCCCAAATTGCGCAGAATCGAAAAGCTCAAGTGGGTACGGGCGATCGAAGCGAAAAGGTCAGAACGTACAACTTCCCTCAGAACCGTCTCACCGATCACAGGATTGGATTGACTATTCATAAACTCGATCAGGTTCTTGACGGGAATTTGGAGGAGGTTGTGCACGCTCTCAGGACGTATTACCAGAATGCCGAGGTTGCCGGAGTCTGACTGGAAATGCAGATATCTGAAGCATCGATCACGACGAAATTGTCGCTCAGTCAGGTGTTGGTGGAAGCCACAGCCAGACTCAGCGAGGCTGGAATCCAATCAGCCGAGCTGGAAGCAGTCTGGTTGCTGGAAAGGGCATTGCACCTCACGTCATTGGGACTCATGGTCGACCGAGACCGAATTCTTCATCCAAAAGAATGTGCGGCGGCGGCGGCGCTGATCAATCGCCGAGTCACCCGAGAGCCACTTCAGTATATCTTGGGCACACAGGAATTTTGCGGTCTCGAATATGAAGTGGACGCCCGCGTGCTCATCCCTCGCCCCGAGAGCGAGCTGCTTGTTCAGCATGCTGTGCAGAGTCTGGACTTTGATTTAGCTGTGACGATCGCGGACATCGGAACCGGCTCAGGATGTCTCGCGGTTTCCTTAGCGAAAGCCTTACCCGCAGCCACAATCTATGCGCTGGATCTTTCTGAACCCGCGCTCCAAGTAGCGAGGCGGAATATCCGTCGGCATGCTCCTGAAGGTCGGATCGTCTGTTTGCAGGGAGATCTGTTTACGCCACTGGGTCACCTAGGATTAATGGGTAAAGTAGACATCATCGTTTCTAATCCTCCCTACGTGACCGAAGCGGAATGGACGCACCTTCAGCCGGAAGTGCGGGTCTTCGAGCCTCGCTCTGCACTGCATGGAGGGCGGGATGGCACCCATGTTCAAAGACGACTTCTGGAAGAGGCGTGGAGATATCTCACTCCTGGTGGCGTGTTATTGATGGAAATGGGATGGTGTCAGTCGGCAACGGTGTATGACCTGGCAGTCGGTACCGGGCGTTATGAGACGCCTACTTTTTGCTTTGACGAAGCAGGGATTGCCCGTGTGTTGTGGGTTCGAACGCGAGACAGGAGCTGAGTTTAGATTATGGACCGCATTGTCATCACCGGGGGAGCACCATTGCGGGGAACTGTCCGTATCAGTGGGGCCAAGAATTCGGCCCTTCCGATTCTGGCTGCAACGATTCTCGGGGGCGGAGAATGTGTGCTCTCGAATGTTCCTCAGGTAGTCGATGTGGTGACGATGGGCAAATTGCTCCGGATCTTAGGAGTGTCCGTGACCCGTGAAGCTGATCACACAGTGGTCCGTCCAGAGTCCATCACCTCTGCAGAAGCCCCCTATGATCTGGTGAGAACGATGAGGGCGTCTGTGCTCGTCCTGGGTCCCCTGGTGGCACGCTGGGGAGAAGCGATTGTTTCTTTGCCCGGCGGATGTGCTATCGGGTCACGTCCCGTCGATCTGCACCTGGCCGCGCTCGCCAAGTTGGGCGCCGAGATTGAAATCGAACACGGCTATATCAAAGCCAAAGCAAACCGATTGCGCGGAGCCCATATTTACTTCGACACACCGACTGTGACCGGTACTGAGAATCTAATGATGGCTGCCTGTCTGGCTGATGGCACGACAACCCTCGAAAATGCAGCAAAGGAGCCTGAGATTTGCGATTTGGCCGACTTCCTCGTGAAACGAGGAGCGCGGATCGCAGGGGCAGGGTCGGATGTCATCTCAATCGAGGGTGTTGCAAGTTTGCATGGCGCGGATCATGAAGTGATTCCCGACCGTATCGAAACGGGTACCTACCTCATCGCGGGGGCCATTACAGGAGGCGATATCCTCGTGGAACGATGTCGCCCGAGCCATCTTGAAGCGCTGCTCGTCAAATTGAGAGAAGCCGGGGCAGACATTCATGAGGATAAAGAGAGTATTCGGCTTCGCGCGCATACTCCGCTCAAGGGAACAAATGTGAGGACATGTCCGCATCCCGGTTTCCCTACCGATATGCAGGCCCAGTTCGTCGCGCTCATGGCTGTGTCGGAAGGCACCAGTGTGATCACCGAGACGGTGTTCGAAAGCCGCTTTATGCATGTGGAAGAGTTGCGGCGCATGGGCGCCGATATTCGAGTAGATGGAAGTCGCGCGATGGTGACCGGGAGGGCCAGGTTAGCCGGTGCTCCGGTGATGGCCTCCGACCTGCGCGCGAGTGCCGGCCTCATTCTAGCCGGATTAGCTGCAGAAGGATCGACGGAGATCTCACGGGTGTATCACCTAGATCGAGGGTACGAACGAATCGAGGAAAAATTGCTAGGCGTGGGCGCCACCATCGAACGCAGAAAATCTTAACTCGGAGGAAATTCGGCAACTGGGCGTCTCGATCGCCTTCGGTTAAACTGCCGCACACCGATATGCTCACGATCGCACTCTCTAAAGGGAAGCTCTTCCATCCCATTTTGAAATTGTTCCACAAGGCAGGCTATGGAACCAGCGGACTGACGGCGGAGACGAGAAAGCTGGTGCTTCCGTGTCTCAAGAAGGATGTGACGTTCCTTATTGTCAGGTCCAGCGACGTGCCCACGTATGTGGAATATGGGGCAGCCGATGTGGGAATTGTGGGGAAAGACGTACTTCTGGAACAGGATAGTGACGTTTATGAGCCGTTGGATTTGAAGATCGGAGCGTGTAGAATCTCTGTCGCCGTGCTGCAAGGGCAGGAATCACGCGACAGCCTGTCCTCCAAAATTCGAGTAGCCACGAAATACCCGAAGGTCACGGAGCGATACTTCAACCAACGAGGCATCCCGGTCGAAATTATCAAACTATATGGGTCCATCGAGCTCGCACCGATTGTGCGGCTGTCCGACCGGATCGTCGATTTGGTCGAAACCGGGAATACGCTCAAAGCGCACAACCTGATCGAAACCGAAGTGATCGCGGAATCAACCGCCCGATTGATCGTCAACCGTGCCAGCCTGAAATTGAAACACCGGACATTGACAGCATTGATAGATGCGCTGAGGCGTTGTGTAAAGACCAACAGTCGCAGCATCTCAAGCAGCCGCGGTCGTCTGAAGAGCCTGGGAAAGGCAAGGGGATCAGTTAGGGCCAGATGAAAATCATTTCCCGTACCGATCGTGCCTTTGCCGGGGTGCTCAAGCGCATCACTGGTCGTGGTCGCATTCAAAGCGCGGGCGTTGAGAAAAGCGTGAAGGCCATTCTGAATGCCGTCGAACACGGTGGAGACCGTGCGATTCTCCGATTTACAAAACAGTTCGATCGTGTTTCGTTGAAGCTGGATCAGATCCGAGTGCCCGCCAATGAAATCAAGGATGCCTATTACCACATCCGGAAGGATGAGGGAGACGCGTTGCGCTACGCTGCTCAACGCATCATTTCCTTCCATGAACGACAGCGGACAAAAACCTGGATGTACCAAGAAAATTCCGCCACGTTAGGGCAACTTGTGACCCCGCTGGATGCGGTCGGTCTCTACGTGCCGGGTGGCAAAGCCGTGTACCCGTCGTCGGTGCTCATGTGTGCTATTCCGGCAAAAGTCGCCGGCGTGCGGCGGATCGTCATGTGCACGCCCACCTCAAAGGGAACGCTCAATCCCTACCTCTTGGTGGCGGCCGACATCGCCGGCGTCAATGAAATTTATCGGGTGGGAGGGGTGCAGGCTATCGGAGCCATGGCTTACGGCACCTCCACGATCCCCAAGGTCGACAAGATCGTGGGGCCCGGTAACGTCTATGTCGCAACGGCCAAGCGTATGCTATACGGCACGGTGGGAATCGATATGGTGGCGGGACCCAGTGAGTTGTTGGTCGTGGCCGACGCAGAGGCGAAGCCTGCGCATGTGGCGGCGGACTTATTATGTGAAGCGGAGCATGATGAGGATGCCCAGGTCTACCTGGTGACCACTTCCGAACCGCTGGCCAAAGAGGTGGTCCGCTTACTCCAAGTCCAGTTGAAAGGACTGCAGCGGGAGAAGATTGCGACGAAATCTATTGCCCGACATTTTGTGGCCTTCATCGTGAGCACTCTAGAGGAAGCGATCGATGTGGCGAATGAGATCGCGCCGGAACATTTGACGTTGTCGGTGGACCGGCCATTCGACTACTTGGAACAGATTCATCATGCCGGAGCATTGTTCCTGGGGAGGTATACGCCGCCCGCTGTTGCCGACTATGTCGCCGGCCCCAACCATGTGTTACCTACGGGAGCAACGGCGAAGTTCTTTTCACCGCTTTCGGTCGGCGATTACGTAAAGGTCAGCAATATCGTCCACTATACGAAGGAAGAGTTGAGCCAGGCGAAGGATCACATTGTGCGGCTGGCGCATATCGAAGGTTTTGATGCCCACGCCAAATCAACCCAAGGCAGGTTTTCATGAAACCACATGGTCTGCCAAGACGCGCGGAAATCGAGCGATCGACGACGGAGACGAAAATTCATGTAGACCTGGTTTTGGACGGGAGTGGTCAGGGGAAAGTGGCCACAACTATCCCATTTCTTGATCATATGCTGACCCTGTTTTCCAAACACGGATTTTTTGATCTCACAGTCCGTGCCACGGGAGATACGGATATTGATGAACACCATACGGTTGAGGACATCGGAATCGTTCTTGGGACCGGGCTGAAGGAGGCATTGGGAAAGAAGGAGGGGATCAAGCGCTTCGGGTTCGCATCGGTTCCGCTGGACGAAACCCTGGTACAGGTGACGATCGATTTAAGCGGCCGTCCCTACCTCGTGTATCGAGTCGACCTTCCGGATCGCAAAATCAAGACATTCGATCTTGGACTGTTCGAAGATTTTTTCCAAGCCTTTGCCACTCACGGCGCGTTCAATCTGCACGTCAATCTGCTGTATGGCCGCAATCCACACCACATCATGGAAGCCATCTTCAAAGCGTTCTCCAAGGCGTTGGATCAAGCAACGACCTATGATGAACGGGTCTCCGGTGTGTTGTCGACCAAAGGCCAGTTGTAATCTGTCTTAGCCCTTCGTCAGCAGGTCGCAATGATTGCCATTATTGACTATGGTATGGGGAACTTGCGCAGTGTCCAGAACGCGTTTGAGACGGTTGGGCATCGGGCGGTCGTCACCCGGGATGCGCGCGTCATCTCCGACGCAAGTCATGTGGTATTACCCGGCGTGGGAGCCTTCGGTGATTGCATGGGCAACCTCTCTCGGCACGACTTACTTGACCCGATCCACAAAACCGTACAGTCTGGCAAGCCGTTTCTCGGCATTTGTCTCGGTCTCCAACTCTTGTTCACCGAAAGCGAAGAATTTGGCACGCACCGCGGGTTGAACATCATACCCGGTCGCGTCCGGCGGTTCTCGTATGAGGACGCCCAAGGTGTGGGGACTCAACGATCTGGCACGGATTTCAAAATCCCGCACATGGGATGGAATGAGATTGAGATTGTACGACCGACTCCGGTTTTTGGCGGGATAAAAACCGGCGACCATTGCTACTTTGTGCACTCGTACTTTGTCGAGCCTGAAGACGGTCGGTTCATTTCGAGCGTCACCGAGTATGGAATTCGGTTTGTGTCCTCCGTGTGGAAAGACAATGTCGTGGCCTGTCAATTCCATCCGGAGAAAAGCCAGTCGATTGGGTTGCAGCTCCTAAAGAATTTTGGTGCATGGAGATGATATCGCCGGGGTGGCTCATCATCGCTTTGTCAGGGGTTTTCGCGCTGGTGATCGCCGGGTGCAGCGGGAAAAAGGTCACTACCAAGCTCCTTGTCCAACCCGACAAGTACCGAGTGCAAAAGATTGCCATCGTTCCCTTTGAGACCATATCGACCCCTCAGGCGTTGAATTTGGAGGGTCCTTCGTTCTCGGTTCCTGACGGGGCCAAACGGTCGGATATCTCGGTGGCTGTACCGTCAGCCACCGAGGTCCCTCCTCGCACCGTGAGTAAGGTGCGAGCGTCGGCTGCGGATACTGTGACGGACCTTGTGTGGAACAAGCTGAAGGTACGGCCTGGCCTACAGGCGGTCCCTCCTGAACAGGCACGGAACGTTCTGCAGAAACTACGCCTGGAGATGCCTGATCAATCAGCAGGGGAGGTTGCCCCCAAGGTTGCAGAGCGCCTGGGAGCGGATGCGGTGCTCATTGGCAAAGTTGCCGTCTATCAAGAGCGTGTTGGAAGTCGCCTTGGCGCGAATCCACCAGCTGTGGTCGGCTTTGATATGAAGCTCGTGGCACGCGACGGGACGGTACTGTGGGAAGGTAACTACTACGAGAGACAGCGGCCGATGTCGGAGGATTTATGGGGTTTTATCCAGCGCCGCGGAGCCTTTGTGACAGCCGACGAACTCGCCGAGTATGGGGCCGAACAACTTGCCAAAGAATTTCCCTTCGGTGGATCAGCATCGGACTGACGGCGGGGGCATGAGAGAGCAATGATTGTTATTCCGGCAATTGATTTAAAGGACGGACGGTGCGTGCGCCTTCGTCAAGGGGACATGGCCGCGGAGACGGTGTATTCTCATGATGTCGCGGCCGTGGCAGGTGGATGGCAAGATAGAGGGGCCTGTTTGATCCACATCGTGGATTTGAATGGAGCCGTCGATGGCCATCCTATGAATGTCGATCATATCCAAACGATCCTCCAGACCGTCTCCGTGAAAATCCAGGTGGGCGGCGGAATTCGACATATTGATACAATTCGTCGGTATCTGACTCTCGGGGTCTGGCGCGTGGTGCTCGGCACGGCGGCCTTAAGCGATCGCACGCTCCTCGATCAGGCGTGTCACGAATTTCCGGGCCGGATCCTGTTGGGTTTGGACGCGAAGGGTGGGAGGGTTGCCGTCCAAGGATGGACCCGTGTGTCCGATACCGAAGCGACCGCCCTCTTGCGAGATCTGGCCATGTTCCCGCTCGCCGGGGTCATTTACACGGACATTGCTCGCGACGGAATGCTGACAGGACCCAACTTGCCGGCCTTGCGAGAGGTCGTCGAGCATTCGACGATACCCGTGATTGCCTCGGGTGGCATCTCCCGGGTCGAAGACCTGAGAGCGATTCAATCACTGGGACAGCGCATTGAAGGGGCGATCGTCGGGAAAGCGTTGTACGACGGACAGCTTGATCTGGCTGATGCGATCAAGGCTGTCTCCGTTCCCACGGGCAGGTCATGCTGACGAAACGCATTATTCCTTGCTTGGATGTGAAGGACGGCCGGGTGGTCAAGGGCGTGAGTTTCGTGGATTTGAGAGACGCGGGCGATCCGGTAGAAGTGGCGACCGTCTACGACCAGGAAGGTGCTGATGAACTGTGTTTCCTCGATATCACAGCCTCCCACGAAAAACGAAAGACACTTCTCGATGTCGTGGCGCGGACGGCTGAGCGGGTGTTTATGCCGTTGACGGTAGGGGGCGGGGTACGGACGCTCGAAGATATTCGGTCGCTGCTCAATGCGGGCGCGGATAAAGTCAGCATTAACACGGCGGCGGTTCAGGCCCCCGACTTGGTCAAAGCAGCAGCCGAGCGTTTTGGAACCCAATGCATTGTCGTCGCCATCGATGCAAAACGTTCGCCGGACCCTTTAGCCGACAGAGGCGATTCCCAGACGATGAAATGGCAAATCTTTACACACGGCGGTCGTAAGCCGACAGGTGTCTGTGCCATCGAATGGGCGCGCCGGATGGAATCGTATGGTGCTGGGGAGATCCTGCTCACCAGCATGGATCAGGATGGAACCCGGGGCGGGTATGATCTCGAGCTCACTGCCTCCATTTCCGATGCCGTCTCCATCCCGGTCATTGCGTCGGGCGGGGTGGGGACGCTCAGCCATCTCTACGATGGGTTGGCAGTAGGTCATGCCCATGCGGTATTGGCGGCCTCCATTTTCCATTATCGAACGTATACTATTCAGCAGGCAAAACAGTACCTACGCGATCGAGGAATTCCGGTTCGTATGGCACGGATCTGAACGAGGCTGCATGGTGAACGAAAAGCTGGATCTGCAATTCGATGCGCTCGGTTTGATACCTGCAATCATACAGGATTGGCGCGATGGGAGTGTTCTCATGCTGGGGTATATGAATCAGGATGCCCTGAGCAAGACTCTCGCGACCAAGTCGGTTCACTTCTGGAGCCGTTCCAGGAAAAAACTCTGGGAGAAAGGCGAATCTTCGGGGCATTTTCTTCGAGTCAAAGACCTCTTCGTCGACTGCGATAGGGATACCGTTCTTGTCAAGGCCGAACCGGTTGGTCCTACTTGTCATACGGGAGAGCGAGCGTGTTTTTTTACCAGAATCAACGCGGAAGCCCCAACATTCGAAGGCAAAACTCGCGCGGCAGCCGGAGGCATCCTCGAGCGGATCTATGACACGATCGCCGAACGCAAAACGGTCCGTCAGCCTGAATCCTACGTGTCGAAACTTCTCGACGGCGGGGTGGACCGAATTCTCAAAAAAATCGCGGAAGAAGCCGGAGAGGTCATTTTGGCGGCAAAGAATGACAAGCGTGAAGAGATCGTTTGTGAAGTGGCCGACCTCTTCTTTCATACACTGCTGGTCTTGGGCTATCACGACATCACACTTGATGAGGTGTATCAAGAACTCGCCCTCCGGTTTGGGAAATCGGGATTGAGGACCATCACACCGGAGGGAGGGGCGAGATGAGTGCCTGCATTTTCTGTCGCATCATAGCTGGAACAATTCCTGCCAAAATCGCGTTTCAGGACGACCGCGCCCTGGCTTTTCATGACGTCAATCCACAAGCACCGGTACATGTTCTTGTGATACCGAAGCGCCACATGGAGTCACTGCACGATATGACGCGAGAGGATGGCGACTTACTTGCGCATTTGCTCATGGTGTGCAAGGAGATCGGATCCGACCGGGGCCTGCGCGAGTCTGGTTATCGCGTGGTGACAAATGTGGGACGGGATGCCGGTCAATCCGTTTTGCATTTTCACCTGCACGTACTCGGCGGTCGCCATATGTCTTGGCCTCCAGGGTAAAGTTGTTCATCCTGGAGGTTGACACCATTGTCCGACGTTTGTTACCCTGAACGGTCTATTTTTATTTGTACGTCAACGGGTTCAGATCGTTTCTTGCTCGATCGGACCGGTGCATGCTGGGAGCTGAGACGACCGTGGGGCGAGGCCTGATTTCTGATGACCTCATTGATCAGATCAGAGAAAGGGTCGATATCGCAGAGGTGGTCAGCCAGCATGTCAGTCTGACGCGCGCGGGTCAGAACCTGAAAGGTCTCTGTCCCTTCCACCACGAAAAAACTCCATCCTTCAACGTTAGTCCTTCCCGCCAAATTTTTCACTGTTTCGGATGTGGCACCGGAGGTAACGTCTTCACGTTTCTGATGAAGCTGACGGGAGCGAGCTTTCCGGACACCGTGCGAGAACTCGGACAGAAATGCGGAGTGGAAGTAGCGGAAGCGAGTGTGGGCGTTCCTGATCGTCAGGGAGCGCTGCTGAGCCGGATTGAGCATGTCAACTCGTGCGCAGCCAACTGGTTTCAGAAAAATCTCATGGATCCGCCTGGAGGAAAAGAGGGATCGGCTTATCTTCTGGGACGGGGCATACACGCGCAATCCATTCAATCCTTCAGGATTGGGTTCGCTCCAGAGGGGTGGGACGGCTTGCTGAGAGCATTAACTCGAGAAGGCTATAGCCCAAGTGAACTTGCGACTGCCGGATTGGTGGTGGCCAAAGACACCGCTCTTCGACAGCGGTCCGCCACCGATGGGTTTTATGATCGCTTTCGCGCCAGGGTCATGTTTCCAATCACAGACCTCCGGAAGCGCATTATTGCGTTCGGCGGCCGTACGATAGGAGACGGAACTCCCAAGTATCTGAATTCTCCCGATACCCCGCTCTTTAGGAAGGGGCAGACCCTCTTCGCGCTTGAATTGGCAAGGGAGACCGCCAGTCGATGTCAGACGTTGATCATTGTTGAAGGATATTTCGATGTCGTCGCGCTGCATCAGGCAGGCCTGTACAACGTTGTGGCGACCCTCGGAACCGCGCTCACGCCGGACCATGTGCAACTTATTCGCCGATTCGTCTCGAAGGTGGTGCTGCTGTTCGATCCGGATGCAGCAGGCGTGCGCGCCGCATTGCGTAGTCTGGATCTTTTCGTGAACAGCGGCTTGAGCGTGACGGTTGTCTCGTTGCCGCAAGGAGATGATCCCGACACGTTTGTGCGCAAGCACGGGGTGGAACGCTTCGTGTTTCTGCAGGACAAGGCCCCCAGCCTGTTGGATTTTGCCGTCGAGCACAGCCTACGAGACGCGGTATCGGGGACGCTCGAAGATCGTATCCGAAGCGTTGACGAAATTCTTCGTATTCTTCAAAAGGGCGGGCATCCCATCGAGCGGGAGGAACGCATCCATCGCGTCGCGGAGCGCCTTGGGCTCAATCAACGAGCGCTCATTGAACGATACCCGACCTTGTTTGCTCGGGAGAAGGGAAGGGGTGGGTCGCCCATACCGGGTTCTTCTGTTGCGGGTAAAGCCAAGAGGCATCCAGAAGAACGGGATCTCGTGTATTTGTTGCTGCAAGGCCACCTGTCCCCGGCTGATATTCGCAGGCTCTCGCCGGAGTTGTTCACAATGCCTCTCTATCGCCATGCAATCGAACGCGCTGCGCAGCATGTCGATCGTGATGGACGAGTGTCGGTCCGCAGACTGCTCGACGATCTGTTGAAAGATCCGGAGTGCGAGTCGTTGGCCTCGGAACTATCAATGCTGGACCAGCATTTTGACGATATGGCCGCCCACATCCGGGATTGTTTCGACACCGTGGAGCGGAAACACCGGGAAGCGCGCTTGCAAGGCTTGATCACGGAGCTCAAGGTCGCGGAGCACGACAAGCGAGACGAAGAAGTGCATCGATTGAACATGCAGATTAATGAACTGCGGATGCGGAAAGCCGGTGTGCCTTCCACCGGCATGAGCCCCGCGGCGAAGGAGTAAATCATGCCGAAACAAGAGTTGCTCGGCGAGGTCAAGAAACTTATCAGTCTGGGGAAAGAAAAGGGATTCCTCACCTACGATGACCTCAACAGCACATTACCCGCAGAAGTCGTGTCATCCGAACAATTCACCAGCATCATGACCATGTTCGGCGAGATGGATATTGAGATCGTGGAGTCGGCAGACACCGAACGATCGCGGAAACCGGCTGAAACGGACGATGCGATTGAAGAGGCCGAAGAAGCCGAAGGGCTTGAGGAAAATGAAAAGGAAATCGATCTCACCCCTGGCGCGCTCAGCCGCACGGACGACCCGGTTCGGTTGTATCTCAAGGAGATGGGCAGTGTGGCCCTGCTGAGCCGCGAAGGCGAGATCGAGATTGCGAAACGAATCGAAGAGGGCAAGAAGGACATTGCTACGGTGGTCTATGGACTGCCCATGACCCTCGAGTTTGTCCTTACCCTGCGGGACCAGCTCAAGAATGGAAAGATCGATGTGCGGGAAATCGTACCCGTGACCGAGACGGAAGAGGGCTTCGAAGAAGAGGAAGTCGAGCGGGATTATGAAGAGTTGCGGTTGAAAACATTGGACGCGCTCAATGCGGTCCGAAAAGTTTCGACCCTATTGAAAACCTTGTATGAAAAAGCCCGGCATATCGGGAGTGATTCAGTCGCCCAGAAGAAGTTGAAGAAACAGATCGATGCGGTGCGTTCGCAGGTGGTCGACAAGATGGAGACGGTGAATCTCCATGGCGTATTGAAGGATCGTATGGTGCAACGGGTGCGCGATCTCGCGATCCAGTTCCGGACGGCCGAGCGCGAGATTTCCAGCTGCCAGCGACGGCTTGGCATCAGCGGAGAGGTCGGGGCCGAACTGCTCAAGCGCCTCAGCCGGACACGCAAGGATTTTCTCACGGTGAAAAGAAAAGCCGGAATGTCCGAGGAGGCGCTACTCGATATTCGGAAAAACTACCAAGCTGCGAAGGGCAGAATCCGCGAGCTTGAGACGACGGAAGCGCTGGTCACGGCTGAAGAAATCAAGGATGCCGTGCGGCATCTCGATGTCGCGGAAGAAAAGGTCAAGCGGGGCAAGGCCGAACTCGTCGAAGCCAACTTGCGGCTCGTCGTCAGCATTGCGAAGAAGTACACCAACCGGGGACTGCAGTTCCTTGATCTGATTCAGGAAGGCAACATCGGATTGATGAAGGCCGTGGATAAGTTCGAATATAAACGAGGATATAAGTTCAGCACGTACGCGACGTGGTGGATACGACAGGCGATCACGCGCGCGATCGCCGATCAGGCACGAACGATTCGGATCCCTGTGCATATGATTGAAACGATCAATAAGCTCATCCGCACATCGCGCCATCTTGTGCAAAAGCTGGGGCGTGAACCGACGCCGGAAGAGATTGCGGAACGCATGGATCTACCACTGGATAAAGTGCGCAAAATTCTCAAGATTGCTCGCGAACCGATCTCGCTGGAGACTCCGATTGGAGAGGAAGAAGACAGTCACTTGGGCGACTTTATCGAAGATAAGAAGGCGGTCTCGCCTCTTGAAGCCGCCATCCGGTATGACTTGCAACGCCAAATCAACGGGGCGTTGGAGACCCTGACGCCGCGTGAGGAAAAAGTCCTGCGAAAACGCTTCGGCATCGGTGAGGCCACAGACCATACGCTGGAAGAAGTCGGACAAGACTTCGAGGTCACTCGCGAACGCATCAGACAGATCGAGGCAAAAGCGCTTCGTAAACTGCGTCACCCGAGCCGAAGCAAGAAATTGCGAAGTTTCGTGGAAAGTCTATAGCCGGGTTGTCTTCTCGCCGAGGTTTGACACGTTAGGGGGGGCAGCCTAGAATCAATCCGAGGAGTCGTTCCGGGGCGACAAAGACTTCCACCCACCACTGATGGACAGGCGGGTTTTTGCGCGGATGGCGTCGCGCGGCGTGAGCCGGAATGTGGGCTGCTTCTTTCCGTCAGGCCGGGCCCATAGCTCAGGTGGTTAGAGCGGCTGACTCATAATCAGCTGGTCCTAGGTTCAAGTCCTAGTGGGCCCACCAATGATCCGGGTACGGGAGTGGTGGCGGCTCGCCGTACACGACACGGTATGAGTCATCTGAACGAGGAAACCTATTGAACAGCAATCTCATCCCTCTCATCGAGCTTCAGAAATTTGACTTGCGCATCGCCGAGGTCAAGGAGCAGCGCCGAAAAATTCCCGAACGGCTCGAGGCGACCGAGTTGCCCTTGCGTGAGACGAAACGCATCGTGCAGGAGGCGTCCGCCGCTGTTGAGATGTTCACGAAAGAGCGACGCAGTCATGAAAAGGATCTGGATGCGCATGAAGATCGCATCGGCAAGATGAAGGACCGCGCCTCGCAGTTGAAGACCAATCAGGAGTATCAGGCCCATTTGTTTGAAATCGATCTGGCCCATAAGAAGAGAGGCGAGATCGAAGAGAAGATTTTAGTCGCCATGGAAAAAATCGATCAGACGCAACGTACTCTGGCCGATGCGCAAAGTACGGTCAAAGAGGCGGATCGAATCTTCATCCAGGAAAAAAAGACGCTGGACGAAATGGATCGCCAACTGGCGGGGGAGTTGGAAGATCTGGAAGGGAAGCAGAAGGAACTGGTGACAAAGATCGACAAACCGTTGCTGGACCGCTATAACCGGCTGAAGTCAGCGCGGAAGGATCAGGCGCTTGCCGCCGTCAAAGACGGCATATGCGTAGGGTGTCGACTGCAACTTCCGCCGCAATTGATAGCCGAAGTGAAGCGCATGCAAGAATTGCATACCTGCCCCTATTGTTATCGCATATTGTATTGGGAGGAGCCGGCCACCGAGACCAAGCTGAGTGGAGAAAAGACGCAGAACCTCGAGGTCGGTAAGCCCACCTAAGTTCCTCCGGTCACGTTTTTCGTTGTTTTGAAGTGAAGTTTCGCCACAGATTCCAATCGATCGTGTCCGTGCTTCTTCACAATCATCCGTGCCGCCAGTTCAACGGCCGGTGATGCGCCTTTGGGCAAGGTCGTCCCGACTTCATGCGAGAGCCGTTGCAGCCGCAGAATGAATTCTGCGCGCGCGACAATCGACGCTGCAGCCACTGCAATATCCGCTTCGGCTCTGGTGCGCTGAACCAGTTGGATGCGTTTGCCCTTTTCTTGAAGCGCGTTCAGAATGAGCCGCTCATTGCCGAATTGATCCGAAATTGCCAGGGTACAGTCCACCTGCTTGAGTAGGTTTTCAAGCGCCCGCGCATGCCCCCATGCGAGTAAATGATTGAGATTCTTGATCTTGGCGTAAAGTTCATTGTACCGCTGGGGACCGATGGCCACGAGACTGTGACGGCAGACCTGGCGTATGTCCGGTGCGAGTTCTAGAATGCGACCGTCGGAGACTTTTTTGCTGTCCCGAACCTGCATCAGCCTCAGGTCAGCCTCCGTGGCGGGGTCCACGAAGACCGCTGCGATAACGAGGGGGCCAAAGTAGTCGCCCTTACCGGATTCGTCGATACCGATCCGGGCGATGGAAGTGAAGTCCGTCGACGTAGCCACGTGGTGAGACTCCGGATCATGAACCGGGCGTTAATCTAGCAAAGCGAATGGAACCGGTCAATTTTTGATCGTTCTGCTGCCGAGGGAGGAATGGAGATGAATCGCACATCTGCGCAAAGAGAATGCCGATTATCCGGTTGGCGGGGAGTGTGGGTTGGCCCGATAGCCTTATTGAACCAAATGCACCCTTGACGGAGCCTGCACTCGCGAGCGAGGCGAACGGCGACGTCCTTCCAGGAACAATACCTATCGAGGCCGAGATTCCTTGTGTTTCTTTCACACTCGGTTGAAACTTTGGTCGTTCGAACCTATACTCATTCTGCGCGCTGGGGGAGCACGGGTGCTCGCTCGTTGAGCTTGCTTAACGAGAGGAAAGTCCGGACTCCATGGGTAGGACGCTGGGTAACGCCCAGGCGGAGCAATCCGACACCTGCACCACAGAAAACAAACCGCCGATGGCCAAAGCGAAGGGACCCCATCTACTCGCAGCGGCTCAGGTAAGGGTGAAACGGCGGGGTAAGAGCCCACCGCATTGATGGTGACATCGATGGCACGGTAAGCGTCGTCCGGAGCAAGACCAAATAGGGGGACGGCTGCTGCGCTTATTTTAAAGCGCGGCAGAAAGGCTGACCCGGCCGAGGTCCTCGGGTAGGTCGCTTGAGGCTTGAGGTGACTCGAGTCCCAGAGAAATGATCACCCCCGTGTAAGCGCAAGCTTAATGCGGGACAGAATCCGGCTTACAGGGCTTCTCCAACGCGCTTTTTTGATCGCCCTTCGCAACTGACCCTCGGTCAGGGTTCCGGAGAATCTTTCTGTGTGATCGATGAGCACCACCGGCACCCGGTCCCCATACGCGGCAAATAACTTTTCGTCAGTGGCGACGTCAATTTTCTGGAGTTCGAAGGACAACTCTTTTTGAAGATGGCAAGCCATACGATGAATGACGCCACAGAGATGACAGCCGGGGCGAGAATAGATGATGACGCTGACAAGCATCTTATCGTGCGCTATCCCGATCTCTGGAGGGTGCAGCCAGCATGGTATTTTTTGGGCGGGTTCCCGATTTTTGAGAGCGTCGATCGATCGAGCTCACTCTTGACCTCTCTTGAACCCCGGTGGTACCATCACAAATTCTTACCCATTGATTTTTCAGTAGGAAAGCATCAGCCTGCCAGAAAATAGCAGGCTATCGTCCAGTCTCTCAACCCTTCTGTCTGATTCTCAAGACAGTGCACGAAGGGAAGGTCACTATGAAGCTGACGGGCTCCGAAATTTTTATTGAGTGTCTCAGGCGGGAGGGCGTGAAGACGATTTTTGCCCTTCCCGGCGGCGTGGTGCTCAAAATATTTGACATGTTGTATCAGCAGAAGGATATCGAAGTGATTTTGACCCGCCATGAACAGGGGGCAGGCCACATGGCGGAAGGCTATGCAAAAGCCACCGGAAAGGCTGGTGTCGCGCTGGTGACTTCCGGGCCCGGGATGACGAATGTGATCACGGCGCTGGCGGATGCTTACATGGATTCGGTGCCGCTGGTGTGCTTCACCGGCCAAGTGCCCACGAGTCTGATCGGAAACGACGCGTTTCAGGAGGCAGACAATATCGGGCTGAGCCGGCCTTGCACGAAGTACAATTTTCTCGTGAAAGATGTGAACGACCTCGCCACCACGATCAAGGAAGCATTTTACATTGCGACGACCGGAAGGCCGGGGCCGGTGTTGGTGGATATTCCGAAGGACGTCTCCATGAACAAGGCCGAGTTTACCTATCCCAACTCGGTGTCCATTCGCGGATACAATCCGACGTACGAAGGAAACAAGTGGCAGATCAAGCAAGCAGCCGAAGCGATTACGAAAGCCAAGAAACCGGTTCTGTACGTCGGTGGCGGCGTTGTGTTTTCCGGCGCCTCCAAGGAGTTGTTGGAACTGGCGGAAATGACGCAAATCCCCGTCGATATGACGTTGATGGGCCTCGGGGCATTCCCCGGTGAACATCCCCTGTCGATGGGCATGATGGGCATGCATGGAACGTATTGTGCCAATATGGCGGTCCATTATGCCGACCTTGTTGTTGCGATCGGAGCGCGCTTCGATGATCGGGTGACCGGCAAGGTCTCTGAATTTTGCCCCTATGCCAAGATCATCCATATCGATATCGACCCGACCTCCATCCGGAAGAACATTCACGTCGATATCCCGATCGTGGGCGACTGTAAATCAGTCCTGCGCGATTTGAATCAAATTCTCAAGATGACGGTCAACGGGGATCAGAAGGAGCTCCGAAAACCGTGGTTGGATCAGGTGCGTGAATGGCAACGGGCTCATCCGCTGTCTTATCAGCAGGAACCTGGCGGTCCGATCAAGCCGCAGCACGTCATCAAGCGCTTGTACGACCTGACGAAAGACCGCGATCCTATCGTGTCCACCGATGTGGGACAGCACCAAATGTGGGCCGCACAATACTTCAAGTTGGCCCAACCGAACCGATGGCTGACCTCCGGGGGGTTGGGCACAATGGGGTTCGGATTTCCGGCAGCGATGGGTGCTCAGGCAGCCTACCGTGGTCGGCTCGTTCTGTGCGTGGCCGGGGACGGCAGCGTGCAGATGAACATGCAGGAAATGGCCACCGCGGTGGTGCATAAGTTACCCGTGAAAGTGATCATTTTGAACAACCGTTTTCATGGCATGGTGCGACAGTGGCAGGATCTTTTTTATGAAGGGCGGTACGCCTCCAGCTATCTGGATACGACGCCGGACTTTGTAAAATTGGCCGATGCTTACGGGGCTCTGGGCTTAAGGGCCAACAAGGTCGGAGACCTTGATGCAGTTCTGAAAGAGGCCATCGACACCGACAGACCGGTCGTCGTCGATGTGCCGACATATCCATACGAGAATTGCTATCCGATGATTCCAGCCGGGGGTTGTAACCACGAGATGATTCTGGAAGATCCGCCGGAATTAAAGAAAAAACAGGCCGGCGGGACGTCCACGACTGAAGATAAAGATACGATACTGACGGCATAAGGAAAGAACTGATGGGGTAGGGCGTATAGCTGATAGCAGGGAGGTGGCAGCACGCGCTCGGTCGCTGGCAGTCACGGCTGGATGCTCTGTGCATGTCTATGGAACACATTATTTCTGTAACGGTCGAGAATAAGTTTGGTGTGTTGTCGCGCGTGGCAGGTTTGTTCAGCGGGCGCGGCTTCAACATCGAGAGCCTGTCGGTTGCGCCGACACTGGATGCGTCGATGTCTCAAATGACGATTGTGACCTCCGGGGATGACCGTATCGTCGAACAAATCGTCAAGCAGCTCAACAAGCTCATCGATATCATCAAAGTGGTCGATCTGAACGAAACTGAATTTGTCTCCCGGGAAACCGCTCTGATCAAGGTCCATACGCGAGCGGAGGACCGAGCGGAGGCGCTTCGCATCGCCGACATTTTTCGGGCCAACGTCATCGATTCGACTCCCTCGACTTATACGATCGAAGTGACGGGCGATCCCAAGAAAATTGAAGCGATCATCAACCTGCTGCAGCCGCTCGGAATCAAAGAACTGATCCGGAGCGGTCGCGTGGCGATCGCTCGAGAGCCTGCGAGGCCCGCGATCACCCAAGCGAAAAAGGTCGCGAGAGAATAGATCACGCGGCGATCCTTGATCGGCCTATCTGTCCGACGATTCATCGCTCACCCAGGAGTTCACGCATGAAGATTTATTACGACAAAGATGCCGATACACAGTTGATCCGCGGCAAAACTGTCGCCGTGATCGGATATGGCAGCCAGGGTCATGCACATTCGCTCAACCTGAAGGAGAGCGGGGTCAATGTCCTGGTAGGCCTGCGGGAAGGGAGTTCATGGCGCAAAGCCGAGGCCAGTGGCTTGAAGGTGATGCCGGTGGCAGATGCGGTGAAAGGCGCTGATGTGATCATGATCCTTGCCCCGGATGAAGCGCAGCCTGCCATCTATCGCCAGGAGATCGCCACGCATCTGAAGCCCGGCGCGTACGTGGCGTTCGGACATGGGTTCAATATCCACTTCGGCCAGATCGTTCCCCCAGCCAACATCAATGTGTTTATGGTGGCGCCGAAGGGGCCGGGGCATCTGGTCCGATCCGAATATACCAAGGGAAGCGGTGTCCCCTGTTTGTTGGCCATTCATCAGGATCCAAGCGGAAACTCGCGTCAGGTCGGACTCGCGTATGCGAGCGCGATCGGGGGAGGGCGTGCGGGGGTCATTGAGACAAACTTTCGAGAGGAAACGGAAACCGATTTGTTCGGGGAGCAAGTCGTCCTCTGTGGTGGATTGACATCCCTGATTCAAGCAGGGTTCGAAACCCTCGTTGAAGCCGGATACTCGCCGGAAATGGCGTATTTTGAGTGCCTGCACGAGGTGAAACTTATCGTGGATCTGATCTATCAAGGTGGAATTGCCAACATGCGGTATTCGATCAGCACCACGGCCAAATTCGGTGATATCACGCGGGGGCCGCGCGTCGTCACCGATGAGACGAAACAAGAAATGAAACGAATCCTGACGGAAATTCAGAACGGGCAGTTTGCCAAGGAGTGGGTCTTGGAGAACCAGGCCAATCGTCCAGTTTACAATGCTTTGCTGAGGAAGGGCGAGGCACACCCGATCGAGGAGGTCGGCGCCCGCTTGCGGGAGATGATGCCGTGGCTGAAGAAGGATCAATTGGTTGATAAGAATAAAAATTAGCGTGGAGACTGCACCGCTCGTGGTAGCATGAAGGAGAGAGCGTACAGGTATGGCTGATCGCGCCGTCGGAATCCCCATCGTCAAAGAGGGACTCCCATTCGTTGGAATCCTCGGCGGCGCCGCAGTAGCGACCGGCTTCGTAGGCTGGGTTATTCCCGCGGCATTGCTAGGTGGTTTGACAGCCTTTACGGCCTGGTTTTTTAGAAATCCGAGCCGCACGATTCCCACCGGGACCGGCGCGGTGGTCGCACCGGGTGATGGGAGGGTGATTGCCATTGAGGAAGAATTCGAGCCTCGCTACCTAAAGGACAAGAGTATCCGGTTGAGCATTTTTCTCAATGTGTTCGATGTCCATGTAAATCGAATCCCTTGTGCAGGCATTATTGATGGGGTGCAATACCAGCCCGGCTGTTTCGTGCCCGCCAACAAACCAGACGCTGGTCTTCGCAACGAGCAGAATGCGCTGATGATCCACACCACCTCCGGTGCCAAGGTTCTGTGCGTGCAAGTCGCGGGACTCATTGCCAGGCGAATCGTCTGTTGGGTGTCCCCAGGCGATCCCGTGCAGCGGGGAGAGCGATTCGGTCTGATCCGTTTTGGTTCCAGGATGGATACCTACCTGCCGGCTGGCACGCCAGTACTGGTCGCCGTGGGTAACCGGGTCAAAGGGGGAGAAACGATACTAGGAGAACTCCGATGAAAGTTGTAGGCATGCGAGGAGCACTTGCCAAGGGAAGTCGGAAACGCCAGGCGATGTATCTCATTCCCAACTTGTGCACGACCGGCAATCTCTTCTGCGGCGTGTTCTCGATTCTGTCGGTATTCAATGGAAATCACCTGTCGGCAGCCGTCGCAATTCTCGTGGCGATGGTCTTCGATATGTTGGACGGCAAGTTGGCCCGGTTGACCAACAGCACCGGCCAATTTGGGGTGGAGTTCGATTCTCTCGCCGATGTCGTGTCATTCGGGGTTGCACCAGGTCTCCTCATCTACTCGTTCGCGCTGAACGGGCAGGGGATGTTCGGCGTGGCCGTCATGTTCGCGTATGTTGCGATGGGGGCTGTCAGGCTTGCTCGGTTCAATGCGACCGTTGCCTCGTCGGACAGCAAATACTTCACGGGGTTGGCGATTCCGGCTGCAGCCGGTGTCGTGGCCTCACTGGTGATCTTTGATCTCCACATCACGAAGATGGGGTCAGAACTCAAACCGATCCTGATCCTGACTATTACCCTGGGCCTGGCATTCCTGATGGTCAGCACGATCAAATATCGGAGTTTTAAGGACCTGAAGTTCCGTCGAGGTCAACATTTTACCTATCTCGTCTGGGGAATCCTGGCGCTGATGCTGATTGTCGCATGGCCGCAGGTTATGATATTTGTTATCTTCGCCGGATACGCAGTGTCCGGTCCGTTGACCCGCGTTGTAACGATGATGTTGAAATCGGGGGGTAAACAGGGAACCAAGACCGACACACCGGTCTTAGGTACAAGGGAATAACGGCGCCGACGAGGAGTAGTACGCGGATGTGACCGAACAGAGAGAGCTGGTGGACGGTGCAAACCAGCCGGTCGCTCGCCGAACTCGCCTCTGAGCCGGGCTCGTGAAGCTCCTTAGCGTAATGAGCTCCGATTCATCCACGTGACGGATGATGATGAAGGGTGGACACATCCCGTGTGGGATGGTCGCCGAATCAGGGTGGTACCACGGAGCGCGCAAGCCTTCGTCCCTGGCTTACCAGGACGAAGGCTTTTTATTTGCAGGTTGCTGAAACAGGTTTCCAACTTTGTTCTCGGCTCGAACAGAAGACACTGGGCGCTCACCGGCTCGCGCCCGTGCGCAGGCCTGAGGCGACTTATTCGTCGCCTCGCGCACCTCAACGTACCCCGGCTGGGGAAAGAGCCTGTCTCGGCAGCTCGGGGTGGGCGGGTGAGAAGGGTACGCCTCCGGTGTGTTCTTCGCCTGCGGCCGCGTTGGAAAATTGTTTGAGCAACCTGCAAGACAGAGGAGGCATGCCATGACACGGATGATCAAGATTTTCGACACCACCTTGCGAGACGGCGAGCAATCGCCGGGCGCCAGCATGAATGTGGAAGAAAAGCTCATGATTGCGAAACAGCTGGCTCGCCTTGGCGTCGATATTATCGAGGCGGGATTTGCATACAGTTCCCCCGGTGATTTCGAAGCCGTGCGGAGAATCGCACTGGAGGTCGAAGGGCCCACCGTGTGTAGCCTGGCGAGGGCGCGGCAGGAGGATATTGTTCGTGCCTGGGAAGCGCTGCAGGGAGCGAGGAAAGTGCGGATCCATACGTTCCTTTCCACTTCGGATATTCATCTGAAGTACCAGTTCAGAATGACGCGCGAGGAGGCCAAAAAACGGGCTGTAGAAATGGTTCAATTGGCCAGGACCTATGTCGAAGACGTGGAATTTTCGCCGATGGATGCCAGTCGGTCCGATCCTGGCTATCTCTACGAAGTCATTGAAGCGGTCATTGCGGCAGGAGCGGGGACGGTGAACATTCCCGACACGGTCGGCTACGCGATTCCGCAAGAATTCGGCGCGCTGATTCGCGGTATCCGGGAGCGTGTCCCCAACAGCTCGCAGGCCGTCATTTCCGTGCATTGTCATAATGATCTCGGTCTTGCGGTTGCGAACAGCCTGGCGGCGGTGCTCGAAGGGGCCGGGCAGGTGGAATGTACGGTGAACGGTATTGGCGAGCGCGCGGGAAATACCTCGCTCGAAGAGGTTGCGATGGGATTGCGGACGAGGAAGGATTGTTATGGAGCGGATACGGGAATCCGCACGGAAGAGATCTCCAAAACCAGCCGTCTCGTGAGTAAGACGACGGGTATGGTGGTGCAGCCCAACAAAGCGATTGTAGGAGCGAATGCATTTGCCCATACATCGGGAATTCACCAGGATGGTCTTCTCAAGGAGAAAACCACCTATGAGATCATGCGGCCGGAATCCATCGGCCTGGAGCAGAACAAACTGGTGATGGGGAAACTGTCCGGCCGCCATGCCTTCCGCCAGCGGTTGGAGGAACTCGGCTACAAGCTGAGCGAGGAAGAAGTGAATCATGCATTCGAACGGTTCAAACGGCTGGCGGACCAGAAAAAGGAGATCTACGAAGAGGATCTCGAAGTCATCGTGTCTGAAGAAGTCGCCAAAATGTCGGAACGGGTGGTATTGCAATCATTCCAGGTCGAGAGCGGGACGAACAAGGTTCCGACCGCCACGGTCGAACTCCGGATCGATGGCCATACGGTGACCCATACCGGGACCGGCGATGGTCCGGTAGATGCCGTGTATCGCACCATTGCAGCGATGACCAATACGAGGAGCAAGGTGCTCATGTTCGGGGTCAATGCCATCACGAGCGGGACCGATGCTCAGGGAGAAGTGTCCGTCCGGGTTGAAGAGGACGGACGGACTGTGTCCGGACATGGGGCCGATACCGACATTATTACTGCGGCCGCTCGAGCCTATCTGAATGCGTTGAATAAGCTCGCCTACCTCGCCATGAAACAGGGGGACGGGGTGCAGAAGGTCAGCTTGATTTGATCGACACCTGCGCGGTAGATTCCTGACTTGGCCCGCGTATCATGCGAGGCAAGACCGGGTTCTCTGCAGGCGTATGTTCTCCACTCACGTGAACGAGTGTCAGGAATTCCTGGCGGGCGACCACACCCGTCTCAGGGAGCTGTTTCACCCCGGCAAAGCTTCCTTAAGGGTTGGGTACAGCCTCGCTCATGGGTATCTCGATCCCGGTAAACGGTCTCTCTGGCATCGGTTGCAATCCTCCGAGGTCTACTATTTTATCGGAGGACAAGGGGTCCTTACCGTGGGTGAGCGTCTTGTAGAGGTCAAGGCCGGTGCCGTGGTGTACGTGCCTCCCGGTACGAAACAGTCGCTGGCGAATACGAGCACTGAGATGATGGAGTTCCTCTGCCTGGTCGACCCGGCATGGAGAATGGAAGACGAAGAGGTGCTGGAATAGCCTCGCCGAATGGTTCCTGCGGGAGTGAGACGAAAGGGGTAGACGCGTGAAGGCAAGAATTGCGGTGCTGGCCGGTGATGGCGTCGGTCGCGAGATTGTTCCGGAAGCGGTCAAAATTCTACAACAGGTCGCCGCACGCTATCAGCATACCTTTGAATTCACACGCGGAGATATCGGTGGGCATGCGATCGATAAAGTGGGAGTTCCGCTCCCGCAGGAAACGCTGTTGCTGGCGAAGCAGAGCGATGCCGTTCTCCTCGGCGCGGTCGGCGGCCCCAAGTGGGAAGGGTTGGAGTATAGCCTTCGACCTGAACGGGCCCTTCTCGGGATCCGGGAGGAGCTCGGACTCTATGCCAACCTGCGCCCCGCAAAACTCTATTCCGCTCTCATTGCTGCATCCACCCTACGACCGGAAGTGGTGGAAGGAATCGATATCTTGGTGATTCGTGAGTTGACCGGAGGGATCTATTTCGGAAAGCCGAAAGGAATCGAGAAGATGCCTTCCGGTGGCGAGCGTGGTGTGAACACAGAGGTGTATACGACCGACGAAATCCGGCGCATCGCGCATGTGGCATTCGAAGCTGCGCGCAAGCGGCGAAAGAAGGTCACTTCGGTCGACAAAGCGAATGTGTTGGAATCCTCAGAGCTCTGGCGGCGCGTGGTGAGTGATCTGCATCGCGAATATCCCGACGTAGAACTCCATCATATCTATGTCGACAATTGTGCCATGCAGTTGGTGAGAAATCCGAAGCAATTCGACGTGCTCCTCTGCAATAACATGTTCGGTGACATTTTGAGTGATGAGGCGGCCATGCTCACGGGATCCATCGGTATGCTGCCCTCCGCCAGTGTGGGGGCGAAAGTTGGGTTGTTTGAACCTATTCATGGGAGTGCGCCTGATATTGCAGGCAAGAACATCGCCAATCCAATCGCGACCATCGCGTCGGCCGGGATGATGCTGTCGTACGCATTTCAGCTGGAGAAGGAAGCCGAGGCGGTTGAGCAGGCTATTGTCAACACTCTGGCTCAAGGGTATCGCACCAAGGATATCCATGCAGAGGGCATGAAACTCGTCGGTACCGCCGAGATGGGTGATGCCATCCTGAAGCATCTGCTCTAGCAGGCTGTTGAAAAACGATTTTGCGTCGTGAGGAAATTGCCTGCTTGAATGTCGCGCATGACGAGAAATAACTTCGCAGGATGTTCAAAATGGCCGTCCAGCGCGGCCGCAGCCAGCGAGGGGGCGACGCGTACTCTTTTCGGTACGTGGAGCCCCTGAGCGCCGCGAGAACAAAGCAGGCGGACTTTTTCAACATCCTGCTAGTGGAGTGAGTGTGAGTATCGCAGCAAAATCTCAGATCATTGAGACCATCGCCGGCAGTGGCCAGCCTGGTTATGGAGGAGATGGAGGACCTGCGACGGCCGCCTTATTGAATGAACCAAAAGGGGTTGCGGTTGACGCGCAGGGGAATCTCTACATCGCAGACTCGGAGAATCACCTGATTCGAAAGGTGGATCGGCATACCGGATTTGTCACGACGATTGCCGGGACGACCGGGAACGTTGCTCAGACTCCATCGTCGAATGAGGAGGACCCTCGTTCGACACATCATGAGGACGATCCATTTGCCGACACCTCAGCCGAACAAGCCCATCCGTTCTCGCAAGTCGCCGATCTCAGCGGGACGGTTCGATTTGTGACCAATGGGGCAGCAGGCGCGACGCGCTTTGCAGGGGATGGGGGGGCGGCCACACGCGCATCCCTCAATTTTCCCTCGGCGGTTGCCGTCGATGCGGATGGACATGTCTATATTGCGGACACGATGAATCACCGCGTGAGAATGGTGGAGGCAGCAACCGGGTTCATCCGGACCATTGCAGGGACCGGGCATCCGCGGTTTTCTGGAGACGGAGGACCGGCTGTGGGCGCCGCTTTGCATGATCCTTCCGGCATTGTGATCGGCCAGGGTCATCTGCTCTATATCGCTGACCAGAGCAACAACCGGGTGCGAGTCGTCGATCTGAAGACCGGTGTGATTTCCACCCTGTCCGGAAATGGAATCGCGGCTTATAACGGCGATCGGATACCGGCCGTGGAAGCCAGTCTTGCCGGGCCGAGCGGTCTCGCTTTGGGACCCGACGATCAGTTGTATATTGCAGACACCTTTAATGGCAGAATACGTGCTGTCGATCTCAAAACCGGGATTATTGAGACCGTGGCAGGAGATGGAGGGGAGTATCGGTTTCAGGACGGTGATGATTCACCGAGTCTCGCTCGTCCCTACGGCATCGCATTCGATCGGCATCATGGGATCCTTATAACGGATTCGGATAGTCATCTCCTGCGATCGTATGATCGCAGCCGGCATCGCATCAGCCGGCTGGTCGGGACCGGTACGGCCGAATTTTCTGGGGACGGAGCTCCCGCCAGGCAGGCCGGTCTGAACTATCCGTTTGGTGTGGCGGTGGATGGGGAAGGAACGATTTTCATTGCGGACACGTTCAATCATCGTATCAGGCGGGTCGGCTCGTAATGCCTGATTGATCATGGACCGCATGACGGTCTCTCTACGATGGCTCCATTACAAAAAAAACCTGCGTATCGCGTCGCCGTGGTGGGAGCGACGGGTGCTGTCGGCACCGAAATGATAGAGATATTGGAAGAACGCAAATTTCCGGTAGAGGTTCTGCTCCCTCTTGCGTCCTCTCGTTCCGTGGGTGGCACAGTCACCTTCAAGGACGAGGATATTCCCGTCAAGGAGTTAACCAAGGACTCGTTTGCCGGCATCGATATCGCCTTGTTTTCCGCCGGCGCCGATATCAGCAGGGAGTATGCTCCGATTGCCGCCCGAGCGGGCGCGGTCGTCATCGACAATAGCGCGGCTTGGCGTATGGATCCCAAGGTACCGCTGGTGGTCCCGGAAGTGAATCGAGAGGATCTGGCGGCTCATCATGGTATCGTCGCGAATCCCAATTGCTCGACCATTCAAATGGTCGTGGCATTGAAACCTTTACACGATCGGGTTCGCATCAAGCGGATTGTCGTGACGACCTTTCAATCCGTGTCTGGTACCGGCAAGGATGCGATGGAAGAACTGATGGAGGAATGCAAAGACCTCCTGAGCTTCAAGGAGCCGACGCCAAAGGTCTATCCGTACCAGATTGCGTTCAACTGCGTGCCTCACATTGATGAGTTTCTCCCGTCCGGCTATACCAAAGAAGAAATGAAGCTCATGCATGAGACACGGAAGATCATGGGCGACCACACGATCCAGGTGACGGCCACGACGGTTCGTGTCCCTGTGTATGTGAGCCATTCGGAAGCCGTGAACATCGAAACCGAACGCAAGTTGACGGCTCAGGAGGCGCGTGCCATTCTTTCCACGGCTCCCGGTGTCATTGTGTTCGACGATCCGGAGCGAAAGCTCTATCCCATGCCGCTGGATGCAGCAGGGAAAGACGAGGTCTATGTGGGGCGGATCCGGGAGGACGAGTCGATCCCCAATGGGTTGAACGTGTGGATCGTGGCCGACAATTTGCGAAAAGGCGCCGCGCTGAATGCGGTGCAGATTGCCGAGTGTTTGGTACAATGAGCGATGGGGGAGTGGCAGACACTAGGCCGGTCTCTTATCCTGATCGGGATCGGAATCGCCGTCATTGGGGTGTTGTTAAGCATTGCCGACAAACTTCCCGGTTTGAACTGGCTCGGCAAACTGCCGGGTGACATTTCGATCAAAAGAGATCACGTTAGCTTCTACTTTCCGATTGCAACAAGTCTGCTGGTCAGTATTGCATTCAGTCTCTTGGTAGCTATCTTTTCATGGCTCTTTCGCCGGTAGCATCCTCTCTGCCGACGCCAATCTGGTTCAGCATTCTCGTCTGTGCCCTCTTGCATGGCCAGCCGACGGCAGTCTGTGCCGAATCCATGCGCGTCCTGCTCGCCCAAGATATTCCGCATGTGGAAGTGCGTTCCGACAGCGACATCGTCCTGATTGGGTCCAATGGCGACGCCCGCAAGGTCAGGACTCCCATCCTCGTTTCTGTCATGGGGACGGCGATGGGGATCAACGGGAAGAGAATCGTCGGAGACCGGATCGAGGTTCGTCCGCTGCGGGCCGGCCTGTCCGTCACCTTTCCCCAGGCTTTGACGAGTGGCAATGGGACGAAAACGATCGGACCTGCACGACTTTCCGACACCACTCCATCGGGAGGTATGCCGATCAGCGGTGGGGTTCGCATCGTGCTGCGTGGAAAGGGCCTGTCCGTGATCAACTTAGTGGACCTCGAAGAGTACGTGAAAGGTGTCGTTCCATCCGAGATCAGTTCATCCTGGCATCCGGAGATGCTGAAGGTTCAAGCGGTCGCGGCCCGCACCTATGCGCTCTACAATAAGATGCTCAGCGGGGCGAGAGAATATGATGTCATGTCGACGATTCAGGATCAGGTCTATCGAGGTCGTGCAGGCGTGGACAGCCGCGTAGAGCATGCGGTGGATCACACGAGGGGATTGGTCGTGACTCATCGCAATGCCCCTATTTATGCCGCGTTCTCATCGACCGCTGCCGGGCCGACTGAAGACGCCATCAATGTGTGGGCGAAGGATTTGCCCTATCTCAAGGGTGTCGAGTGCCCGTTTGACCTGAGTTCTCCCTACTACCAGTGGAGAGTAAGCGTCAAGATTGAGCATCTCGAAAATAATCTCAGGCAACAAGGTTTTATGGTGGGGACAGTGGTCACCATGACGCCGGTGGCCTATAGCCGCGCAGGACGCGTCACTAAACTCCGTATACTCCACTCCCGGGGCGAGTTGATTTTGCGTGGCGAGGATCTTCGCAAAGCGGTGGGCTACACTGTGATTCCAAGCACCCAATTTGAGGTCGAGTCGGTGGGTACTGACGTCGTATTTGTCGGATATGGTGCGGGCCATGCAGTGGGGCTTTGCCAGTGGGGAGCCAAGGAGCTTGCCGAATTGGGCTATCCCTTCATGAGCATCCTGCACTATTACTATCCGGGCACGGAGTTGCGTAACGCCGCGCTTGTGCCGCTGTCCCCTCCCCCGAATCCTTCTCCGTGATGCGGCTGAGCGATTTTGATTTTCCGTTCGATTCGACCCTGATCGCGTCCCGCCCAGCGAATCCTCCTGACCGTGCACGTCTCCTCGTCATGGACCGGTACGGCGGAAGTTTTCATCACCACAGTATGGCCGATCTGCCTTCTTTATTGGAAGCCGGCGACCTCGTGGTGGTCAATGATACGAAAGTGATGGCCGCCCGGGTTCAGGGGCACGTGCATCAAAGCGGCAAACCGGTCGACATGCTATTCGTTCGAAACCTTGGGCTGGATGTATGGGAAGTCATGCTGAAGGGAACATTCCGACCAGGTCTGGTGATCGACATCAACGCGCGAACCAGCGCGGTTATTCTCGAACGAAGCCTGGAGCGAACGCGGGTACGAATTGAAGGCGGCACGAACATCTACGACCTCATGCGTGAGGTCGGTACCATGCCTCTTCCTCCCTATATCAAGCGAGCCCCGACCATCGAAGATCGAGAGTGGTATCAAACCATGTTCGCTCGTGTTGAAGGAGCCATCGCAGCTCCAACGGCCGGACTGCATTTCACGGAGCAACTCCTTGCGGAGCTGACCTACCGGGGCATCCGTATTGCGACCGTGACGCTCCATGTCGGCCCGGGAACCTTCAGGCCGGTCACTGCAGATCGGATTGACGAGCACCAGATGGCTGCGGAGGCCAGTGAAGTCAGTGAGAAGACGGCAGATTTGATTAGGGAGACCCAAGCGAGCGGCGGCAGGATCATCGCGATCGGGACCACGGTTACTCGGGCTCTGGAGACCGCTGCCAGAGATACCGGAGTGATTCAGCCTTTTCACGGGCTGACCGACCTTTTCATCAGGCCGGGATTCTCTTTTCAGGTCATCGATGCGCTGCTCACCAACTTTCATCTGCCGCGAACGACTCTGCTGATGCTCGTCTCCGCATTGGCCGGGGTCGACCGACTGCGTGATGCCTATGCCGAGGCCGTTTCGGCACGCTATCGCTTTTACAGTTACGGCGATGCGATGTTGATACGGTGACGGGGGCTACAGGAGTTCCTTGTGGGTCTTAATGGGGATTTTCGTCTTCATCGATTCAGCATAGGCCATCAAGGCACGTTGCTGCTTCTGGAAGAGAAAACTCTGGAAAATGCGTTCCTTGGCTGCCGAGGCTTTAGTGGGATCCGTTTCACCCTGGCGTGTGACTAAGGCCTGGGCCTCGGAAAATTCGGATGGCGTCAGGGCCACCGCGTCCATGATGACCATGCGAGCCTTATTCGTCAGCATATCCTTGGCTTCCATCGCCTCGAAAAGAGAAGGTGTGAGATGATTGGCCGCCAGAAGCCGCCGGTACACATCAGGGTCGAACGCGCCGTTTCGTTGAAACTCCGGTCGCTGCATGACAGCAGTGCGCAGATCGTCATCAGACACGGTGAGGCCCATATCGTGAGCTGCAATCAGCCACATCCGATTTTCAATCAACTGTTCCAATACAAATTGCTTGAGAAATTCATCCTTAATATCGGTCTGTCCCTTTTCTTTGTAGAACCGATAGGTGTTCTCATAGGCGCGGCGAAATTCGTCTTGGGGAATCGTGAACTCACCGACGGATGCCACCGTATCGCCAGGTTGCTGGCCAAACCCCCACCAGCCCATCGTAATGATGAATGCGAGCGCAAGCACTCCCATGATGGTCTTCAAGAACCACGGGTAGTCATGTGCCACTTCACGTAAAAGTTTGATCATAGGGATTCGACGAGGAATTGATGAAGGGGAATTGTACTCAGGGCAGTGCTGGAAAGGCAAGTAGAGAGCAAATCGCGCGGGCGTCGGAATGTTTTCGTCTTTGTTTGTGTGAAAAGAATGAATTTGCTATAGTGTCGCTAGTTGAGGAGACCTCAATTGGCGGAGTCGGTAAGTGGGCAGACCACGATCGATGTTGAGGTTTACCCCAAGGCCCAAGTTCTCAATCGTTTCATCGCGAAACTGATTGATCTCCTGATTGTGGCTGCCGCCGATAGACTGGTGCCTCCTGTCGGTTCCCTTGCCGGACTCGCCTATATATTGGTGGCCGACGGGTTTGCGGGCGGCCGAAGCGTCGGGAAGCGGCTCATCGGCCTGCAAACTATTCTGCCGCGTATCCGCGAGGGTGCTGGTTTCAAGGAATCGATCGTCCGTAATCTTCCGATCGGTCTCGCGCAAGTGATGTTGGAAGTTCCCTATGTCGGCTGGGTGGTGTCGGTGGCACTGCTTTCATTCGAAGGCTTGTTGATTATTGGAAATGATCATGGTCGGCGTCTCGGGGATGAAATCGCGCGAACGCAAGTGCTCGATGCAGGACAGCTGGATGTGCCCGATTGATGGCAGTCAACCCGTACCGGAGCGGTCATCTCTTATGAGCAGGAAGGGAGAGCATCCGTGAATTTTGTGAGCGACATGTTCGGCTGGTTCTCAAACGATCTGGCCATCGATCTTGGTACTGCAACCACACTTGTATATGTTCATGGAAAAGGAATCGTCCTCAATGAACCCTCCGTCGTCGCGGTCGAAAAAAAGACGGAGCGGGTCATGGCGGTCGGTGCGGACGCGAAACGCATGCTGGGACGAACTCCGGGGAACATCGTCGCCGTCAGACCGATGAAGGAAGGTGTGATCGCCGATTTTGAAATGGCGGAAGCCATGCTCAAACATTTCATCCAAAAGGCGCACAATCGCACCGCCTTCGTCCGCCCGCGCATCATCATCGGGGTTCCCTCGCGCATCACCCAAGTAGAACAACGTGCGGTTCGTGATTCCGCCGAACTCGCCGGAGCGCGGGAAGTGTATCTGATCGAAGAGCCCGTTGCGGCTGCGATCGGCGCAGGCCTTCCGATTACCGAGCCGTCCGGGAATATGGTGGTCGATATCGGTGGCGGCACGACGGACATTGCGGTGATTTCGCTCGGTGGAATCGTCTACAGCGAATCGGTGAAGGTCGCCGGTGATCGCATGGACGACGCGATCATGAATTACATTAAGAAAAAGTATAACCTCCTGATCGGAGAGCATATGGCGGAGCGTATCAAGTTCGAGATCGGCTCGGCCTACCCGTTCGAGGAGCGCAAAACCATGATGATCAAAGGGCGTGATCTCATTTCAGGTATTCCGCGCACGCTCGTAGTGGACGACGCGGAGGTGAGAGAGGCGCTGCAGGAGCCCATTGGAACAATCGTCAATGCGATCAAGGTGGCGTTGGAAAACACGCCGCCCGAATTGGCAGGAGATATCATTGACCGCGGTATTGTGCTCACTGGTGGAGGATCATTGCTGAAGGGGATGGATACTCGATTCCGGGAAGAAACGAACCTGCCGATCATTACCGTCGATGATCCACTCACCTCTGTGGTGCTTGGTGTCGGCAAGATTCTCGACGAACTCGATCTCCTCCGCAAGGTTTCCGTGATGTCGCAGTGCAGTACGGTGCGATGAACTCCATCCCGAGCGTGGATGGCTATTTTACGTTCGACATACGGCACTAAGCGTCTGGCCGTCGTCCTGTTCGCTCTTCTGCTGGCCGCCCTCTTCCTACTCCCGAGTCAAAGCCAAGGGGTATTGCAGTTTCTTGGCGGGCCCCTCGGGCAAGTCCTCAGTGTTCCTCTCGAAGCCTTCTCATCTCTTGATCGTAGGATGACGGAGATCTGGGATGGGTATGTCGCGCTGCGGGGGATACGAGAAGAAAATCGTCAGCTTCGAAAAGAACTCGAATTCGTGCAAGGACAGAACAATCAGCTTCGCGAAGCCGCCGTCGCGACACAGCGGCTCGAGGCCATTCTGGATTTCAAGCAGAAGTCGATTCCCGACATGGTGGCGGCGCAGGTCATTGGACGAGATGCGACCAATTGGTATCGCGGAATCATTCTGAATAAGGGTGAGCAAGATGGGGTGCATGCGGAAATGGGAGTTGTCACGCCCGCCGGGGTGGTCGGGCGAGTGGTCAAAGCGACGTCTTCCTCGTCGGTTGTTCTTCTCATGACGGATCCCAACAATGCCATTGCGGCTCTGGTCCAAGGGACTCGCGATGAAGGGATCGTCGAAGGCACTCGAAACGGTCGAGCTCGCATGAAATACATCCCCCTGCTTTCCACCGTCCACCCAGGCGACCGCGTCATTACCTCGGGGCTGACAGGTTCGTTTCCTCGCGGGTTGGCGATTGGTGTCATGACGCATATTGAAAAAGAGGAAGGCGATTTGTTTCGCTCGGCCGAACTTGAACCGGAGGTCGATATGACCAAGCTTGACGAGGTCTTGGTCATCCGCAGTCCCTATGAAGAGTCCGACGCGTCGAAAAAGATGATCCAAGGCATGCCGGGAGAGAAAAAGAAACCGTGAGAATATGGATCTATATCGCCCTCATCCTCACCGTCATCCCGCTACAAACGACGCTGCTGCATCATGTTACCATTCTCGATGTGCGTCCGGACCTTGGACTGGTTGTGGTGTGTCTGGTGGGATTCTTTGGGGGAGAAGTGGATGGTCTCTTGATCGGATTCATTCTCGGCTGGTCTCAAGATCTCATGTCGGCCGGTGAATTGTGGGTGAATGTCGTGTCCAAGGGTGGCGCGGGCTTCGTGGCCGGCCTGGCTGGCCGGCATCTTGCGCACATCACGCCTATGGTGTTATTGATCGGACTCGGTGCCATTTCATGCCTGTCGAGTCTCGTATTCGTGTACTCGATGAAGACTTCCGATTGGGATCTCATGTGGCAGGCGTTCCATTCGAAGGTGTTGATCCAGGCTGTGCTCGATGCCTTCATCGGAGCGGGAGCGTATTGGCTGTTCGCACGTCGATGGGCGCCTGATCCCTTCCTTCGGCAGGACAGATTGTGATCGCTCTCGCGAGGTAAGCAGGTTCGATGGCTTCGGTTGGCACCCACGAAACAGAGCTTTTTGATCTGCAGCGGCGGCTCGTCATATTGCGGGCGGGCCTGCTCCTCGTCGTGGCTCTCCTCGGCCTGCGTCTGTGGCATCTTCAGGTACGCGAAGGTCCCTACTATCGGGATTTGTCGGAAAACAATCGCACCCGCTCCGTCATTCTCGAACCGGCGCGGGGGCTCATTTACGATCGTCACGGCGTCCTGCTGGCGAATAACGTTCCCAGTTTCAGCCTGTATGTCACGTTGGAAGATGTCAAAGACCGGGAAGGGCTGATCGCTACTTTAGCCACCCTGCTCAGTCTGGATTCCGAGTTCATCCAGAAAAAATTGTTCAGCGGTAAGGGCGGCCAACTGCTGCCTAGAAAGGTCAAAGATCGTCTGACGCTTCGCGAGGCCACGATCATCGAGTCCCATCGCCTGGACCTGCCGGGAGTGATGATCCAGGTGGAGTCTCAACGCAACTATCTGGGTGGTCCGACGGCCGCGCATATCCTCGGGTATGTCGGAGAAATCTCTCCGGAACAACTCGAGAAACCGGAATCCGCCGACCTTCATCAGGGGAGCATCGTTGGACAGTATGGGGTGGAGCGCTTTTTCGATCGCGATGTTCGCGGTAGATCGGGCCAGAAAAGCGTCGAAGTCGATGCTCTTGGCCATGAGAAACGCTCGGCAGTCGCAGAGCTGCCAAGCGCCGGGGATGATTTGTATTTGACCATCGACATCAGGCTTCAGAAGATCGCTGAAGACTTGTTGGGTGCAGAGTCCGGGGCGATCGTGGCGTTGGATCCGACGAATGGAGATGTCTTGGCCATGGCCAGCCGGCCATCCTTTGATCCGAATGTGCTCTCAAAGGAATTGACACCCAAGCAATGGGTCGAGATCGTGCAAGATGAGGGGCGCCCGCTGAACAATCGGGCGACGCAGGGACAATATCCACCTGGTTCGACCTTTAAGGTGGTGATGGCTGCCGCAGCTTTGGAATCGAACACCATGACTCCCGGCAGCACAGTCCGCTGTACGGGTGGTTATCAGTTCGGAAATCGTCTGTTCCATGATTGGAAAGCCGGCGGTCATGGCATGGTCGATATGAATCATGCGTTGGTTCATTCGTGTGACGTGTATTTCTATACGGTCGGCCAGCGGATGGGAATCGACACGATCGCGGAGTATGCCAAGCAGTTCGGTTTAGGGCAGGAAACCGGTGTGGAGCTGCCTTCTGAACGAGTCGGTATCGTTCCGTCCACCGCATGGAAACAGAAAGCCAAAAAGCAACCTTGGTATCCGGGGGAAACTATTTCGGCTGCGATCGGGCAGGGTTATGTCACCGTCACTCCCTTGCAAATGGCCGGTGTCATCGGAACCCTCGCCAATGATGGGGTGGCGATGAAGCCAAGAATCGTCAAAGGCCTGATGGATCGGAGTACCGGAGAGAGGAAGGATTTTGCGCCGACGGTCCGCGGACGCCTGGATGTAAAGCCGGCGACTCTCAAGATCATCAAGGAGGCGCTGGCAGGAGTCGTGAAGGAAGGGACGGCAACGAGAGCGAAGTCCTCGATCGTCACGATTGCCGGCAAGACGGGTACCGCACAAACGGCCGCGTTGCGTACCGGACCGGAGAAGGACATTCCCAAGAAGTTCCGCGATCATGCCTGGTTTGTGGCGTTTGCTCCCGTGGAGGCACCCAAGATTGCGGTGGCTGTGCTGGCCGAGCATATGGGTCATGGAGGTTCTGCCGCCGCTCCCCTCGCCAAGGATGTCATCGAAACGTATATGAAACTCTCCGGTGGCGCAGGCCCGTCACCTCGCTCTGCGACTTCCTCCGTCAGCTCCTCTGCCGGCGATCATGTACACCGGCCATGATTGATCGCGTTATAGATAATCGCGGCATCGATAGTTTCGATATCCGATTTATCGGGTTGATTGGCGCCATCCTGGCGTTCGGGGTGGTCTCCATCTACAGTGTGACCCATATGCAGGACGGGGGAGTTCCGTTATACCTGAAGCAGGTGGTATGGATCCTGTTCGGATCCATCGCCTTTTTTGTCATGCTGGTGTCTGACTACCATAAGGTTGCACGGCTGGCCTATCCTGCGTATGCTGTGATCCTGCTGCTCTTGGCGGTTGTGCTCATGATGGGAAAAACCTCTCACGGGGCGCAGCGGTGGATGACGATCGGGCCATTTGCCTTTCAACCGTCGGAGTTCGCCAAACTGGTTCTTATTCTGGTCCTCGCGAATTATTACTCCTCGGTTCCTCGAATCGGATGGATGCAACGCGTGGTCATTCCTGGTCTGTTGGTCTTGCCGGGGCTGCTCTTAATCCTGAAACAGCCTGATCTTGGCAGCGGCTTGAGCTTCGTGGCGGTCTATGCCGCTATGCTGTTGATGGTGGGGGTGCGTTCGAAAGCGTTGGGGGTCATTCTCCTCTTTTCCCTCATGCTGTTTCCCTTCGCATGGGAATACGTCTGGGGCTCACTGCATGACTATCAGCGTCAGAGGATTATGGCGTTCGTTGATCCTGAGTATGACCCGGGCGGGAAAGGCTATCACGCCCTGCAATCACGGATCGCTATCGGATCGGGGGAATTGGTCGGCAAGGGGCTCTATGGAGGCACGCAAAGCCAACTCAAGTTCCTGCCTGAAGGGCATACAGATTTTGTGTTCGCAGTCTTTGCTGAAGAATGGGGATTTGTGGGGGTGTTCGCACTCCTTCTACTTTTCGTGATGCTGATCTGGGTCTCCCTTGAGATTGCGGCCCGTGCAAAGGATACGCTCGGGGTCCTATTGGCAGCGGGAATTATTGCCATGTTATGCTTCTGTGTCGTGGTGAATATCGGCATGACGGCGGGCATGTTTCCCATCGTGGGAATACCGTTGCCGCTCATGAGCTATGGCGGGAGCGCGACCATCATGACCATGGCGGCGCTGGGTCTCTTGCTCAATGTCAAGCGACGGCGGCTCTCGTTATTCTATTGACTTGGGATTTTGATGACATGTCATTGAATGGGAAACCGGAAACAGGCCGGTTCGAGTGATTATTTCAAAAGGGTAGGTGGTGCCAATGAGACGTGCTTGTGATCATCCGGGAACGATTCCCGCGTGCGGTCTCGTGGGCCTGCTCACCCGGATGTGAAGGAGTTGTTATGGGTGTGGAGATAGCAATCAGTTTGTCTCGTGAGGAAACCCGTGTTGCTGTTCTCGACAACGGAGTCGTCACCGATCTGTATGGTGATCGCGCGAAAGACAAAGACTTCGTCGGCAATATTTACAAAGGACGTGTGGCCAAGGTGTTACCAGGCATGCAGGCGGCGTTTGTCGACATCGGCTTGGACAAAGCCGCGTTCATGCATGTGTCCGACCTCTCGATGGATACCGAGGGTGCCGATACGCTGGTTGAAGCCGAGGAGGATGACAAAGACTCCGACATGCCGAGACCGAAGCGGCAGACCGCCAAGCCGATTGAGGAATTGTTGAACGAAGGGCAGGAGTTGATGGTGCAGATATCCAAGGGTCCCATCGGCACAAAAGGTCCGCGCGTGACGACATATGTCTCGTTGCCGGGCCGGTATCTTGTGTTCATGCCCACCGTTGACCATATCGGTGTCTCGAGACGGATCCCTAGGGATGAGGAACGGAGTCGATTGAAAGAGATCATGAAACGGGTTCGGAGGCCGGGTTATGGGTACATCGTGCGAACCGTCAGTGAAGGGGTCAAGGAAGAGGACCTTCGAGCCGACGTGGAGTTTTTGCATGTCTTATGGCAAGACGTTTTGACGCGCCGTGATCAGCAACCGGCGCCGGCCCTCTTACACAGCGATCTCAGTTTGAGTTTTCGCGTGGTCCGCGACCTGTTCGGAAGAAAAGTGGATCGACTGCTGATCGATTCCCGTGATGAATATGAGGCCATCAGGAATTTCGTCCAGCGATTTTCGCCTGAGCAAACTTCACGCATTCACTTTTACGACAAAGAGGAGAGTCTCTTTGACTACCTCGGCGTCGAACAGGAAATGGCGCGTGCCCTCAGCCGGAAAGTCTGGCTCAAGTCCGGGGGCTACATCGTCATCGACCATACCGAAGCCATGACGGTCATCGACGTCAATACAGGACGATTCGTTGGAAAGCGGGATCAGGAGGAGACCATTCTGCGCAATAACCTGGAGGCTGCGCGCGAAATTGCATATCAAGTCAAGTTGCGCGGTATCGGCGGGATTATTATTGTGGACTTCATCGATATGGAACGAGAGAAAAATCGTGATAGAGTCTATCACGCTCTGGTCGATGCTATGGCGACGGATAAGGCTCGAACCAGAATCTCGCGGATTTCGGATCTTGGATTGATAGAAATTTCCCGTGAGCGGGTTCGCGAGGATCTGCTTCGGGCTCTGTCCGAGCCGTGCCATTATTGTGATGGAAGAGGCTATACGAAGTCTCCGATGACCGTCGCCTATGAGATTTTCCGAGAAGTTCGTCGCCTGGGTCATTCGTCGGAGCCACAGCGTATCGTCGCCGGGGCGCATCCGACAGTCGCCAAACTTCTCCAAGAAGATGAGCAACAGGGATTGGAAGACTTGGAGCGACGATATGCCGTCAAGATCATCGTCATCCCTGATGAGAAGCTGCATTTGGAGCAGTATGATTTGGTGGTGATCTAATGATCCGTTCCGGTGAGAGGTATCGGGCGTGGCTGACGAACTCCTTGCCCCTCCATTCCGCTTGTCTTGGATGCGGTTCCCGTTTTCGATCGTGCTGATTGCCCCTGTGGTGGTTGCGCGTCTTCCTCCCGACAGATAAGGCCATCATGAGGAACCCATCCATCCGTCCCTGGTTGGTCTTGCGCGCGATTGAGGGAGTAGGTGATGCCACGCTGCTCAAATTGCTGGAGATCTTCGGAAATCCTGACGCGGTGCTGCGCGCCTCGGAAGACGACCTCGTTCACGGAGGGTGCCTCCAGCCGTTGGTGCGAGCGATACGACGAGGGCTCACTTCCGAAGCCAATCGTCGGATTGACCAGGAGTTGCGAGCGCTCGAGCAATTGGGTGCGAACGTTATTTCATATCTCGACGAGCGGTACCCCGCGCGTTTACGAATGATCGGGGATCCTCCGGCGATCTTGTATGTCTCGGGCGGCTTCGATGCCTGTGATGAACATGCGATCGCGATCGTCGGAGCGCGGCGGGCTTCTCATGAAGGGAGACTCGTTACGGAGGAACTGAGTCGAGACTTGGCGTTAGCAGGATTTACAGTCGTGAGCGGGCTTGCGCGAGGAGTGGATGCAGCCGCTCACCGAGGAGCGTTATCCGTGAATGGACGTACGCTCGCCGTGCTAGGCTGTGGAATCGATCGGACGTATCCAATTGAACACGCGACACTCCGTCGGGAGATTGAGCGTCATGGGGCGGTTATCTCAGAGCTCCCCCTTGGTGCGCCGCCTCATGGGTATCATTTTCCTCGCCGCAATCGACTGATCAGTGGATTGTCGCACGGTGTGGTGGTGACGGAAGCCACGCTGAATAGTGGATCGCTCATTACGGCGAGCTTGGCGGCCGACCAGGGGCGCGAGGTGTTTGCGTTGCCTGGCTTCGTCAAATCGGGCACCAGTCGCGGTCCGAACGGTTTGATCAAAGAAGGCGCAAAACTCGTCGAGTCGGCAGACGATGTGATCACTGAGTTGCTTCCACAACTGGATGAACCGTTCAGGACGAAAGTTCGAAATCGGGACAGCTACGTGCCCAATTCTCCTCGACGCTTTGGAAAAGAAGAGACACTGGTGTATGATGCGTTGTCTTATGAGCCGCAACAGATGGATAGCGTGATCGAGAAAACCGGCCTTTCCGCATCGGCAGTCGCGACGGTGTTGTTGACGCTTGAGCTGAGGAATTGTGTTCGCCAACTGCCGGGCCATCTCTATCTTAGACTGTAGTGTCAACCAATTCGGCTCGTGTCATCAAGAGGCTCCTCGGATTTGTTATAGTGAAGCCTGAGTCACGGGAGTGTTGAAAGGGCATTAAATCGGGGCGTACATGGCCAAGTCACTGATCATTGTTGAATCTCCAACCAAAGCCAAAACGATCACCAAGTATTTGGGTCGAGGATATTCGGTGATGGCATCCATCGGCCATGTCAAGGATCTGCCGACCAACAAACTGGGCGTAGACATCGAGAATGATTTTGAGCCGCAGTACGTGACGATCAAAGGCAAGTCAAAGGTCCTGGCGGAGATCAAGAAGAAAGCTCAAGAGGTGGACAGGATTTATCTCGCTCCCGACCCTGACCGGGAGGGGGAGGCCATCGCATGGCATATCGCTCAGGAATTGAATGGCAAGGGGAAAAAGAAAGACGGTCGCGTATTCAGGGTGCTGTTCAACGAGATTACAGAATCGGCTATCAAGAGGGCACTGCAATCTCCAGGACAGATAGATATCAAGCTCGTGCAGGCTCAACAGGCTCGGCGTGTTCTCGATCGAATCGTGGGGTACCAGGGAAGCCAGCTTTTATGGAAGAAGGTGCGTCGCGGTCTCAGTATGGGGCGCGTTCAATCCGTGGCGGTTCGGCTGATCTGTGATCGTGAACAAGAGCGGGATGCGTTTCGTTCTGAGGAGTATTGGTCGATCATCGCGACCTTAGCCGGTCAACGTCCCCCGCAGTTTGATGCCAAACTCCATAGCATCAACGGACAAGAAGCCGATATCTCAACCGGGGAGCAAGCACTGGGCATATTGAACGACGTTCAGGGCAAAGCGCTTATTGTTCAGTCGATCGAGCGGAAGGAGAAAAGGCGGAATCCCGTCGCCCCTTTCATCACGAGCCGATTGCAGCAGGAGGCCGCCCGAAAACTTCATTTTACGCCGAAGAAAACCATGACGCTTGCCCAGCAGCTCTACGAAGGAATGGAAATTGGCGCCGAAGGGTCCCAGGGACTGATTACGTATATGAGAACCGATTCACCGCGCATTTCCACTGAGGCAGTGGAGGACGCCAGGCGACTGATTCTGGAGAAGTTTGGATCCAACTATCTCCCTCAAACTCCCAATGTCTATAAGACTCAAAAGGCCGCACAGGAGGCACACGAAGCCATACGCCCGACCTCGGCCCCTCGGGATCCGGAGTCCATCCGCCAATATCTTGAAGCTGATCAATACCAGCTGTACAAGCTGATCTGGAATCGCTTTATCGCGTCTCAGATGGTACCCGCAATATTGGATGTGACCCGTGTTGACAGCTCGCCAGAGGGAATGCAGGACCAATATGTGTTCCGGGCGACGGGCACCGTAGTCAAGTTTCTCGGCCACACAGCCGTGTATCTCGAAGGAACAGACCAGGAACCGGGCACGCAAAAGCGAAGAAACGAGCAAGACGTCGACGATGAGTCAGAACGGCAGCTACCTGCTCTCGTGGAAGGAGAAGTGCTGCGTCTCGTTTCACAGGAAGGTCAGACTCAGCCGGGCTTCACGTCCAAACAACATTTCACCCAGCCTCCGCCGCGTTACAACGAAGCGCTGTTGATCAGGGAACTCGAAGAGAAAGGTATCGGACGTCCTTCCACCTACGCTTCGATCATATCGACGATTCAGGATCGCAAATACGTCGAGAAGGTCGAGGGACGGTTCCTCCCGACTGAAACGGGAAGAACGGTCAACGATTTTCTGGTCAAAGGCTTCCCGGACCTGCTGGATGCTGAGTTCACATCGCAGATGGAAGAGCAGTTGGATGAGGTTGAAGAGGGTAATAAGCTCTGGGTCAACGCCGTCAGAGAATTCTATGGACCTTTTACAAGGGATATGGAGCATGCGCAGACGATCCCCGGACCCAAGGATATTGTCGAACCACCGACGAATATTGCCTGCGAAAAATGTGGCCGCATGATGGAAATTAAATGGGGGCGGAACGGGAAGTTTTTGGCTTGCCCCGGTTACAAGGAAGATCCACCGTGTAAGAATACCCAGAACTTCGAAAAATTACCTGATGGCAGCATCAAGGTGCTTCCACGAGAAGAAGTGGCGACCAATGAAAAATGTGAAAAGTGCAGCAGTCCAATGATCGTCAAGAGCGGCCGGTTCGGCAAGTTTCTCGCCTGTTCGGCCTACCCGGCCTGCAAGACTACAAAGGCGATCGCGTTGGGAGTTAAGTGTCCCTCTCCAGGATGTGGAGGGGATCTCGTGCAGAAACGGACCAAGAAAGGTCGGTCATTCTATGCCTGCAGCCGCTATCCACAGTGTGAGTATGCCCTATGGGATCGACCAATCAACCGGGCTTGTCCTACATGCCAGGCGCCATTTCTAGTTGAAAAGGTTTCGAAGCAGACCGGACGTACGGTGCAATGCCGGAATGACACGTGCGGTTACCAGGAAGTTGGATAACCGGCCCGCCGCTCGTTTTCTTGATCGGATACCTGCAGCGACTTCGATTCGAATTCCACCTGACTTATCCGTGGTGAGATTTCTCCGTGAGAGGAACATTCTCATGATCGTATTGCGCAAGAATGAGAATTCCTCTCAACGAAGATGAGAACGGTAGTCAGAACTACGTACTTACAAGCTTGACGCTGGTCTTGGATATGTTGATAATGAATAAGAGCGGCGTCAAGCACTGCACGCTACACGGTTGCGAAGGGTCTGATTGCAGTGTTCTCGACTAACGACTGGCTGGAAGGAGGTTCTCATGAAGGCTAAGCAAGGCGTTCTCGACCTATTGAACAAGATTCTCACCGCGGACCTGACCGCGATCAATCAATACTTCGTCCATTCCAAAATGTGTGCAAACTGGGGGTACGAACGGCTCCATCATCATGTAAGGCAGCGGTCCTTCGACGAAATGAAGGACGCCGAAGAGTTGATCGAACATATTCTATACCTCGAGGGCGTCCCTAACGTGCAGCGTCTCAACTCGGTGCATGTGGGAGAAACAGTTCCTGAACAACTCAAGGCCGACTTGAAGGCCGAGCAAGAGATGCTTGCCCTGCTGAGTGACGGAGTCGTCCACTGCACAAAAGTGGGTGACTTCACCACCCGGCACATGCTTGAGGATATGGTCAAAGACGTCGACGAACATATTGATTGGATCGAGACTCAGATGGAAACGATTAAGCAAGTCGGGTTGGAAACCTATCTCGCCGAGCAGATTAAGAAAGAAAGCTAGACGAGGGGATTGTGTTGCTGCTCGCGGGACGCATGAGCATGTTCAGTCTGATGGGTGGTCCGGCCGATTGAGAAGCGCCCAATATGGCGCGCCCATGATATTCTTCTAGCCTCGTAGTCGATCACAACGAAAACTTCAGGGTGAGAGCAAGGGGAAGGGGACCTTGGGAAGAAAAAGGCCCCCTTCCCTTTGCGAAGCGGGAGGGATGGAAGCCTCTGCCTGTCGTTCCCGATTTCCTATCGAACGGAGTATCCCGCAATCTGAATAAGAGAGACGGTAGTCTTACTATTCCTCAGGACTTGTGGGCATCGTCACTGATTAAGGGACTGCGGGAATGTAAGGAGTGTCAATGCCGGCAGTTGGAACAGAGTCCGTATAATTCCAGTCTGTGTGTTTGGATCACGAATCCGTTTTTTGTCGCGACCTCTTCTTGCAGTCGCTCGATTTCGCAGTTTTCAAATTCGACAATTCGCCCACACCCGGTACAAATCAGATGGTCGTGATGTCCCTTATGTGACACATTGTCATATTGAGTCTGTGACCCAAAGTGGCGGGCTTGAGCGATGCCCGCCTCACAAAATAGATTCAGGGTCCGGTAGATCGTGGCAAGGCCAAGATGTGGATCCTTCTTTGCGAGTTGGTGATACATGGCTTCGGCAGTAATGTGTTCTTGTTTGAGGAATGCATTCAAGATGAGTTCGCGTTGTCGGGTCACCTTCAGCTGATGCTTGGAGAGGTGTTCCCGCAGGACGTCCATCTCTCTTACGTTCTTGCTCAACATTATGGATTGCGCTGCTATAGAGACCGCTCATTAGAAAACGAAATGAGGCCATTGGTCAAGGGGGTTATGAGTGAGAGAACAAAAATATTTGGGCGATAAGTATGTATGATTGAGGAAGATTTGACGCTTGAATGGTGAAGCCCCTATAGTTGAGCCCCCGATTGCAAAGGGGGATGAGATATGCGCAAACCTCACGAAATGACGATGGATCGGGCCCTCCTGCTCTATGTACTGCATCTGGTGGAACCGTTCGGTCTTCTGAGCGACGTCAAGCTTCAGCAGCTATGTTTTCTTTGTGAGCTGCAACTCTTCGGCAAAGGGTTCAGAGCGCTTCACTTCGAGTTCTTTAGATTTGCCTATGGGGCATTCAGCAAGGACCTCGACAATGATTTAATGTCATTGCGGGGGAAGGAGCGTGTCGAAAATTTCACTCTGTCCGATCAGGCTCGCGAGGAGGTCATACCCTTACTGTTGAAAGGGATTGAAGGCGTCGAGACCAGCGAGAAAGTCAGTGAGTTGGTGCAAGCGGTCATGGCGACCTATGGGCCTCAAGATAATAGCGACATTATCAAATCAGTGGAGTCGGTCGAACTGATGACTCCGCAGCAGCCTGATTTCAAAATCGCGATTCGAGACATCGTGTTTCACACGACTCTGATCGTGCCCGGCCGTATCGAAACCCAAGCGGAGTTGACGTTTCCCGTCCCGTTTCTGGCGAAACTCAATGCAGCGATGGGCTATTAGCCCGCCTTATTCAGTGCGCCGTGCAAAGGCGCTGTGTGTCTGACAGGTGCAAGTCCTGTCTGAGAAATTGTCGGGACATCTCAGGAGCTACCAAGACGGCCAGACGGGGTCACCAACTGGTCGAAGCTCTTGGGACAGAGGCCCACCGTGGGTGGGTCGGCAAGCCGACGGGCCGCAACATGTGTGAAGCCTGAGGAGGCCTCGAACGGGAAGTCGCGAGGGCCGACCGGCCTGAATAACCGGGAAGGCCGCCGGAGTCTGTGGGAGCAACCGACCAACGACCACGGATTCCCTCGCCGGGGTAAGGGGCGTGGCACGCCGGCACAGCACACAGGGCAACACGGGAGATCCAGCACGGGGAGACGTCGCGCGTCTCGCTCCACTCTGGGAGTGGAGCCGGGCTGGAAGTCGGAGGGGCTCATAGGACCGCGTGGATCTCGCGGACAACACAACCGCGGGAGAGGGAAGGAGCCCTGGTTCGAGCCGCGCCTCACCGAGACAAGGATCAGGAGATTGGCGTGAGCCTGACAACTCCCGGTACGATCCGGAGGCTCCAAGAGGCGCTGGGCACCACAGCCAAGCAGGAACCACCCGCTCGCTTCTCTCTGTTGTACGACAAGGTTTCTCGGCGGGACCTCCTTGCCCATGCCTATGCGCTGGCCAAGCAACATGCGGGCGCAGCGGGCGTGGACGGGGAGACGGTCGAGACCATCGAGACAGCGGGACGGGAGCGATGGCTGGCCGCCGTGCAGGACGCGCTGCAGACGGAGACGTATCGCCCGCAGCCCGTGCGACGGGTCATGAGTCCGAAACCCGCCGGCGGGGAGCGGCCACGGGGGATTCCGACGATTCGGGATCGGGTGGGGCAGACGGCCGTCCTGTTGATCCTGCAACCGATCTTCGAGGCAGACGTGGACCCCCCCCTACGGCTATTGGCCTGGGCGCCCGGCGTGGGAGGCCATCCACACGGTGCACCGAGCCTTGTGTGCCGGACAAACGGAAGTGGTGGATGCCGACGTGTCGCCATACGTCGACACGATCCCACACGCGGCGTTGATGCAGGCCCTGGCGCGGCGGATCAGCGATCGGAAACTTCTCCGATTGCTGAAACGCTGGCTGAAGATGCCCGTGGCGGAGCAGGGCAGGAACGGCGGGTGGCGGTACACCGGCGGCAAGCGAGCGACGCGAGGCATCCCGCAAGGCGGGGTCATCTCGCCGCTGCTCGCGAACCTCTCCATGAACCGCTCCCTGCAGGCGTTCCGCCAGGCCGGGTGGGAGCGGCGCTAGGGGGGCGGCTGGTCAACGACGCCGACGATGTTGTCGTGTGGTGTCGGCGTGGGGCCGCCGAGATCCTGGCGCAGACCCGGCAGTGGTTCCAGCAGATGGGGCTGACGCTGAACGAGCCGAAGACGCGCCTGTGTCACGGGCGGCGCGAGCCGTTCACGTTCCTGGGGGATACCTTCGGGCCGCAGTATGACCGCAAAGACGGCCACTGGTACCTGGGGGCGGTCCCGGCCAAGAAGGCGGTGCCGCGGGTCAAGGGTCGTATCCGGCAGATCCTCCGCCCGGCCAATCACGCGCCGTGGGAGCAGGTGCGAGTGGAGCTCAACACCGTGCTGCGGGGTTGGGCGGCGTATTTCTCCTATGGGACGCGACTGATGGCCTACCGGGCCGTGGATCAGTCTGTGTCTGCGCGGGTGCGGCACTTCTTGCGGCGACGGCACCAGGTCCCGACGCGCGGGACGACGCGCGTTGCCGCCGAGGTCGTCTTTGGCGATCTGGGCGTGTGTCAGCTGCGGCGCTTCCCTCTTGGGCCGCCTGCGCCTGTTTCGGTGTGACGCTCGTCCGAGAGCCGGATGCGGGAACACCGCACGTCCGGTTCGATGAGCGGATGTGGGACACCCCTGACCGTTGTGGTTGGCGGTAGATGCGTGCATCGACACCATCGAGAGTGGCTCCAGGTCAGCGCCCATGTTCGACTCTACTGAGGGTTCGTCACGAAACCGCGGAGACGCCATGCGAGACGAGCGCGCGGAGTCGTGAAGGCCCGAAGCATACTTGAAACAGTATGTTGAGGGCCTGAGCGGCGAGCCCGTTCGCCTGCATGCCTCCGAACCTGCATGCAGGCTTGTCGGAGCCGCGAATTCGCGATTGCAGCAGAACCGTTCATGAATAATGCGGGTTAGGTGTTCTTTCAACAGGAGAGGAGCTTCGAATGTGTAACCGCCCGAAAGGCTAGTCGGATGGGAGTGTCGTCGACAGGGTCGGCAGGTGGTACAGGTGAGCGTACTTTTCCTCGATGTACCGGAGAAAGGGTTCCGGACTGAGACCCGTGCCCGTCACGCGTTCTGCGAGCCGCTCGGGCGGAAAGGTCCGGCCCCATCGGTGAATCTTTTGCGCGAGCCATCGCCGTAACGCCAATAGTTGGCCGGATGCAATGTCCTCTTCCAAGTGAATAATTTCCCGCTTAGCCTGATCAAGAAACTGAACGGCGTACAAATTGCCGAGCGTATAGGTGGGGAAATATCCGAATGAGCCCATCGCCCAGTGTACGTCCTGCAACACACCGTCGGCGTCACGTTCAGGCGTGATTCCGAGGTACGTCTGCATCCTGTCGCGCCAGCGTTCCGGTAGATCCTCGAGAGGAAGCCGGTTTTCGACGAGATCTTGTTCGATTTCGACGCGCAACATGATATGTAGATTGTAGGTCAACTCATCGGCTTCCACGCGAATCAGCGAGGGCTTCACGCGGTTGATGGCCGCGTAGAATCGTTCCATGTCGATTGTCTTCAGTTGATCGGCGAATGTTTGCTGGAGGATCGGATAGAAGAATGTCCAGAATGGGAGCGACCGTCCGACGCAATTTTCCCAGAGCCGGGACTGGCTCTCATGAATACCCAGGGAGACAGATTCACCGAGCGGCGTCCCATAGTGATCAGTATCTAACCCCTGGTCATACAGCCCATGCCCGCCTTCATGGATACAACTGAACAGGCAGGCAGGCAGTTCGTGTTGGTATACGCGGGTCGTGACCCGTACATCCGTCGGGTGGAAAGATGTGGTAAAAGGATGAGCCGATAGGTCGAGCCGACCGCGCTCGAAGTCGTATCCCATCGCCATGAGGATGAGACGACCGAATTCGACCTGGCGTCCGGTGTCATAAGAGTGGTACAGAAAACTGTCATCAATCTTGGTTGAGCTGGCGGCGATCGCCTGCAGGAGCGGTACGAGGCGGGATCGTAACCGATCGAACAATGGTCTCAGAGACGCGATCGTGAGGCCGGGCTCATACGTATCGAGTAAAGCATTATAAGGGGAATCACTATAGCCGGTGTACTCTGCTTCTTCTCGCTTCAAGGCAAGTATGGTCCGCAGACTCGGCAGAAATGTCTTGAAGTTGCTTTCTTCGCGGGCCTCCACCCATACTTGCTGGGCCAGCGAACACTCCCGGCTCAAGCGGATGACGAATTCGGATGGCAGTTTGCTTGCCCGATTGAAGTCTCGCCAGACTTCGCGCAACAAAGCTCGGGAGGGCTCGTCCCAATGTTCGCCGTCGACCTCGATCAGGTGGCCGCTGTCTCGATCAACCCATCGGCACAACAGTTGTTCGGTTTCACGAGCAATCAACTGTCGATGCGCCAGGCCTTGCAATGTCGAGATCTGATCGGCTCTGGCTGCGCCTCCTCCCGCCGGCATGTACGTTTCCTGATCCCAGCTCAACACGGAAGCGGCACTGTTGATACGTTGAATATCCAGCAAACGAGCCGCGAGCGGTTTGAGCATGGCCAACGTGTTCACAACGAACCTCTCCAATGGGGAGCAATTCCTCAATGTCCAGTCTACGTGAGTGTTCGCGCCGTTTTCAAACAGGGGAGGGACCATGCCGGAACTGATCAGCCCTGAGATCGAAGCCTACGCGGAGGCCCATTCCATCCCCGAATCGGGCGTGTGCCGGATGTTGCGGGAGGAAACCACGAAGACTATGGAATTTCCTCAGATGATGGTCGGTCCATTGGAGGGCGCCTTTCTCAAGATGATGGTGCAGCTCACCGGGGCGACCCGGGTGTTGGAAATCGGAATGTTCACGGGCTATAGCGCGTTGTGTCTTGCAGAAGCGTTGCCGGAAGGCGGGATGGTGACGACATGTGAAGTGGATGACCGCTCCGCGGCCGTGGCCCGCCGCTATTTTACTCAGTCTACAGCGGGTCACAAGATCATGATTAAAATGGGACCCGCTCTCGAAACCATGCGCAACCTTACCGGTCCCTTTGATCTCATTTTTATCGATGCGGATAAGCAAAATTATGTCAATTATTATCGGCAGTCCCTGGGCCTCCTGGCATCCGGGGGCGTCATTCTGATCGACAACGTGTTATGGGATGGAGATGTCTTGCGTGACCCGTCGCCGGATGCCAGGACGGCTGCCATCCAGGAATTGAATCGTCTCGTCTCCGCCGATCAGGATGTCAGCGCAGTCATGCTGACCATCCGAGACGGGATTTTCGTTGTCAGGCCGAAACACTCGCGCTAACCCGCTTCATGAATAGTGCGGGTGAAAGGATCAGATATTGTCACCGTCCGGCGAGACAGGGCGTGCTGAGAGCAAGAAGCAGATGAAGGATCAGGAACTGGCCGGCTACAGTGCGCTCACCCTTGCCGCAATCTTATGGGGCGGATCGATCGTCGGACAAAAGATCGCACTCGGTTTCTTCTCGGTAGTGGAAACCTCGCTTCTTCGTGGAGTTGGAGCACTGTTGATCCTCATCCCGCTCTGGTGGTGGCAGGAGGGGTCGAGGGTTCATTTTTCCGCGAGGGACCGAATGACACTCCTGTTCTTGGGACTGGGAGTACTTGGAAACCATCTCCTGACCTTGTTTGGTTTGCGCTATGTCAGTGCGGCAGCGGCCGGTGTGATCATCGGGGCCAGTCCTGCGCTCACAGCTCTGCTTTCCTCGTTATTGATTCGTGACGTTCCCTTCAGAACCGTGGCCGGCGGTTGTGTTCTGTCGTTTGGGGGAGTGGCCTTAGTCTCCGGATTTGGGAGTGAGGCGCCCACCGGGTCACACCCATGGCTCGGTGGAATGCTCGTACTCCTCGGCCTGGTGAGCTGGGCCCTGTATACCATCGGAGGTCGCCGGATCATGGATCGGTTGTCGCCGCTGACCGTCAATTGGACAACCCTGGCGATATCTCTGCTCTTCCAATTCCCCCTGCTATGGACGGATCGAAGAATGTTAGCTATGGGGGTGGAGGGCATTCCGTTACCCGGCTGGCTTGCATTGGGGTATCTGGTAGTGTTTGCGACTGCAATCGGCCAGCAAGCATGGCTGTATGGAGTGCAGGGCGTGGGACCATCAAGAGCCGGCGTGTTCGTGAACCTGATTCCGGTTTCCGCTCTTTTGCTTTCCGCTGTCGTATTAGGGGAGACAATCGGACTCAAGGAGGTGGCGGGGATTGTGCTCATCCTCGCTGGCGTCTGGCTCGTGGGCTGGCAATCTTCGCGACGCAAGTCGACTGGTTAGCCGTCACCAGGTCCTTTGCGAGGAACCTTGCCGCACCCGTAAGAATGCTCGCGCCGCCCCTCCTTCTGGCGTAAGATTGGTCGGTGAGTGAAAGCCCTGCTCCAAGAGGCCTCATTGGGTTTCTATCTCTGATCGTGAGTTGGGGCGGGGCGCCATCATGAAGCCAATTGTTCGTGGTCGTTTCGCAGTGGCCATGATCTCCACCACAATCAATGGATTGATCACAAGTTTTGACAAGACAGCGGAACAGTTATTGGGATACCGGTCGGAAGAGGTCCTAGGGAAGCATAGTCCTGTCCTGTTTCATGATGTGAAGGAACTCACCCGGCACGCAGAACTTCTGTCTAGTGGGAAAGGAATTCCCATCCCAGGCGATTTTAAAGCGATTGTCGCGCAAGCCCGGCTCGTTCATCCTTCAGAAGGGGAGTGGACGTATGTGCATCGTAATGGAGAGCGGATCCCAGTGCGGCTGTCCGTCACCGCGTTGCCGGATGGCGCCGGAGCAATCGCGGGCTTTCTGTTGGCGGCACAGGATCTTAGGGATCGTCACCACACCGAGGAACTTTTGCAACGCCAAGCCACCCTGTTGGATCTGGCGAATGACGCGATTCTTGTCCGGGACCTCGACCACGATACGATCATGTATTGGAACCAGGGCGCCGCGCGTCTCTATGGCTGGAGCAGCGAGGAGGCTGTCGGCGTCTACATCCATGATTTTTTACGGACCGTGTTCCCGAAGCCTTTCGAAGAGGTGCGAAAAGAGTTCCTGGCCACGGGATTCTGGCAGGGCGAACTTGTGCATACGACCCGCCAAGGACGAACGATTACCGTGTCCAGCCGTTGGACGCTCCTGCACGATTCAAAAAATGTCCCCACCGGCAGTTTGGAATTGAACACCGACATTACCGAGCAGAAGCGAACCGAGGAAGCGTTGAAGGCGGCGCACGAAGAGTTGGAACGCCATGTCAGGGAACGCACGGCCGATCTGGTGGACGCGAACGAACGGTTGAAGGTTTTGTCCGGGCGACTGATCGAGATCCAGGAATTAGAGCGACGGGCTATCGCACGAGACCTGCATGACGAGATCGGCCAGGCGCTGACGGCTATGAAGTTGAATTTGCGCGAACTGCAAGAGTTGCCAGTCGGGACCTCGGTGGAGCCGCACATCGCGGACAGCCTTGAGATTCTGGATCAGGTATTGCAACATGTTCGGAGCCTTGCTTTGGATCTCAGGCCATCTCTATTGGATGAACTGGGGCTGGTGCCGGCGCTTCGCTGGTATGCAGCACGGCAGGCGGAACGCGCCGGTTGGCAACTGGAGTTTTGCGCCGACGGTATCACCATGCGTCCCTCTACCGATGTGGAGATCGCATGTTTTCGGCTGACACAGGAAGCGTTGACCAATGTCGCGCGCCATGCGAAAGCCGAAAGGATCGACGTGCGCCTTGAAATGAGGAATCATGAATTGGCCCTGATCATACGCGATGACGGCATTGGTTTTGATCCGCATGAGGTGCGATCAGGAGCCAGGGCTGGAATGACTATAGGACTGTCGGGTATGGAAGAGCGAGTCCGTCTTGTCGGCGGACAGATTGTCATTCAGTCAGCACCAGGGTTGGGGACCGAGGTTCGAGCGAAGTTCACGTTACCGCCACGACCGGACGAAACTCGGCAACATGACTAAGACCAAGGTACTGCTGGCTGAGGATCACACTCTAGTACGGGCAGGATTTCGAGCCTTGCTTGAAAAGCTGGATGGTGTGCAGGTGATCGGGGAGGTGAGCGACGGCCGGGAAGCGTTGCGGATGTCCAAGGAAGCTGAGCCCGATGTGGTGTTGATGGATATCGCCATGCCGGGAATGAATGGGCTCGAGGCGACGAGCCGTATGCGGCAGGAATGCCCGCGGATCAAGGTCCTCATGCTCTCCATGTATACCAATGAAGAATATCTTCAGGAAGCACTCCGGGCCGGAGCTGCCGGGTATCTTCTGAAGGATGCGGACCGCGCCGAACTGGAATTGGCCATCAAAACGGTGTGTCGCGGGGAGACATATCTGACCCCGGCGGTCGCGAAGTTTACACTCGATGCCTATTGCCGTAAGGGCGATGTGCAACCTGGACCCTTAGGACGTTTGACCGGGCGTCAGCGGGAAATCCTGCAATTGATCGCCGAAGGGTGCTCGACGAAACAGATCGCCCAACGGCTGGATCTGAGCGTGAAAACCGTCGAAACGCATCGAGCGCAACTGATGGAACGGCTGGAGATCCATGACGTTCCGGGGTTGGTTCGCTTAGCGATCAGGACCGGGCTGGTCCGGCCGGATTCGTGATATATCGTGTGGGACACGTCTCTGATCAAAGAAGAGATCCATAGAGTATTGCTTGGTCCCTGCCGCTAACCCCACCCGCGGCCTGCCGCGCAAGAAATCGATATACCCCTGATTCCCGCGCGTAAGTTGGCGTCCCGCTTACCTTTTGCCAATTATTCCAGTGTATCTGCATGTGCGTGGCTCTAGGGCCGAATGGCAGGAATTTACCTGCCGCTCGCAACAGGGTATTTTAGCCGTCACTATCGTACCCTTTTCTAATCTCCGTACAGTGGCGTTTATGTGGACACCCTTCATGAGAGCTGCCTGGTCTGCTGAGAGATCAGCACTGCGAACTTTTGCATAAGGCTTGATATGGGATTGATCCAAACAAATAGTCTGAGGCATGGCTGAAGCAGGAATGACTCTCGTGAGGACGGCGACAGGAGGACACCATGGTTCGCGATGACGAAGCGGTGACCACGGCGGCGCTGGTAAGTGAGCAAGACGGTATGGCCGAGGACAAGCCCAATCGTGTGGATGTGTCCAGACGAAAACACCGACCCCAGGATCTTACGCCTCGCGAACAAGAGATTCTGCAACTCGTGTGGTCAGGTCTGACCAACCGGCACATCGCGCAGCAGTTGAAGATCAGCATCAAAACCGCTGAAGCGCATCGCGCCAATATGATGAAGAAATTGCGGGTCTCCAATACGGCGCAGCTCTTGAAGACTGCCCTTGAAACCGGCCTGTTAGCCAACGCAACAGACGCTCATTGATTCAGTTGGTCTGTATTACAGATCGCGAGTGCGGGCCGCGAACGCCGCCCTACCCGGACAGGTCCTTCTAAGTCTTTTCCCCAGCAAAATCGCTCGCTCCCGGACAACGGTTTGCAGTATGATAGCGCACGCACGAGGAGCCAGGAGTGATCGAGCAGCGTATTGAAGAGGTGACCAGAGCCAACCGAGCATTCTACGAAGCCTTTGAAAGCCTCGACGTGGCCGAGATGGACACGATCTGGGCTCATCAGGAATATGTCACGTGCATCCATCCCGGCTGGTCGTTGCGGTCCGGCTGGCCCTCCGTCCGCGATTCGTGGGTGCTGATCTTCAACAACACGTTTTCCATGACCTTTGAGCTCACCGAGGTGCAGGTGCAGGTCGCCGGCGACTTAGGGTGGGTGATCTGCACTGAAAACCTGGCCAGCCGACAGGGTGAAACTCCTGTCGAAACCCGTGTCCTTGCGACCAACCTGTTCGAGCGGATCGGTGATGAATGGTTGATGATTCATCATCATGGATGCCAGTCATGGGGTGAACGGGGCGAGGAATAACGAGCCTCACGTTTGTTCACGCCGCCGAGACGGTGAGGCGGCCGGGCTCTTCAGTATTCTAAATTAAAGCAGCGGTTCACCCGCCTTTCCCGGAACGCGCACACTCAGAAGGTGCTCGTTCGACGGCCGCAGTTGGGGAACCATCAGCCCATTCCTTTAAGGGGGGAAAAGTAGTAACACTCAGAAGAAAGGGTGGCGAGATAGCTGGTATGGTCTCTGTGCTCGCAGGCGGCGCACGGATCAGAATGTGCTCGGCCGATGCGCGCAGTGGAGCCCATACCAGCCACCTTCAGCCGTGATGCACACCAACACCACTCGCTCGCCAAGAACTCCTTCCACCGCTGCGACGGACCGATGTGTTCAACCCATTGAATGAGAGAAAGGTGGGGTAAGGTGCTTGGTGGCTGCTCGCATCGAGGCCACCAAGAATACGAATCATTGGAGTCATCCGTCGCGCAGTAGGAATCGTTCGGTGCTCGCTCGTCGTGTTGCTGTAGGTCACGGGAGGCAGGAGATGCGTTCGAAGTTCGAAATCACGGAATACCATTAGGAATCGGACTAGAGCGGGAGGGCGGGTCGGCTCGCGTGAGCTTGTTGGTCGCCGTCTCCCGCCAGCGGCCGCCTACCCGTCCCGGCGAGATGCTGCTGGAGGAGTTTATCAAGCCGCTCGCCATTACACAGTCGGAGTTGGCAGCCCGCTTGGGCATCTCATTTCCTCGGCTTAACGAAATTATTCGGGGCAAACGGTCGATCACATCGGATACGGCTCTTCGGCTGGCAAGGGTTGTGGGGATGTCGGCCGACTTTTGGCTCGGGCTGCAGTAGGACTGGGATCTCTGGCATGCCATGCGCGGTTCGAAGGCCATCGAAATTGATCGGCTTATGCCGCTACGCCCTTCGGCTTGATCAATCGTCCAACCAGGCCAGCCACCGGTGTCGCTTGCAAGAAAGACCGTTCTCCCCGCGATGAACCAAGGTCTTTACAAGATTGGTATGAAATGAGGCGCTTGCAGCCGGGTTGCAACGGCGTCCATCAAGGCCTGTGCTCGCTCCCGCCGGCTCGCCGAGTCTGCTGTAAGCGAGCGGCAGAACGGCTGCGCCTCCCCCCAGCCCCCACGTAGGAACGCGGGGGATTCCGATCCGACAATGCCATCAAATAATGCCATTGTCGGTCGGGTCTCGCTCGTTCTGCCGCCCCGCACATCAGCACGGCTCGCCGGCAAAGTCGCGGACACAGACCTTGATGGACTCGTATTAACTACGAAACACCGGCACTCCGCGAAGAATTTTTAGATGTGTAGAGTCCGCCTTTGATTAGATTCGTCGCCTTCCATGTTTTGTAAGATGTTTGGGATCTTCTCATGTAATGCTGTATCAACACATCATAAATCGTTAACCGCCTTCGCTACCTGTTCTTGTTCCTCAGGATCCGCGAAGACGATAATTGCCTTCAACACGTCGAATGGGTCGCCCTGAATCCAGCGTGCGTATGTCGTCTCATAGCTACTAGTAATTCTGGGATCATCCTCTGCGAGGCGCGAAAGCCAAAGCTTCGTCCCATCGATACTGCGTACCATAGCTGGATACAGCTCACGCAACTTGGCTAATTCATCTGGAGCGATTGTTGCTGGGATTTCACAATAAGTGCGTTGAAGCTTCGAACGTTCAAGGACGATCATCACTTTGGGCCAACCGCCATACTCCCAGGCCTTATCAAAACAACCTGTAAATATGACAGCATCCGTAGGCTCAACATCGATTCCTTTGCGAAGTATCCTCTGCAGATGTTCGATTTCCACTGCACGAAACTCTGAATATAGAAGATGCATCCCGAGCTTGCCGAACAACTCTCTTTCCCTAAAAGGTGGTCTAAACGAATCCTTGGCATCTCGAATTGCCGCTAACCAGCAAGGAACCGGGTTATTGATGAGCCTTCGCACGTGCATCGTCGTTCACCGCCCCACATGGTGGAGTGGAAAAAACAAAGGGGTCTGACCTGGTCTGACCCCTTTGTTCATGTGGTCACTGCGCTGTCAATCTAAACAATGGTTCCTGACACCTTTTTTCCTCTCGGTTACCAGTTTCTGACGAATTTAGGGCAGCCTGAATAAGACCACGAAATGATGGTTCCCGAGGGGTCAGTTACGAACGATTGTCGGCATTGGTGAACGCCGTATTGATTGGAACTAAGAGTGGTCCAAGTATAGGTAGCTCCCCCATCAGCTCGATTCATTCTTGATTCAGGTGCACCCCCATGTGGCAGTCACATCGTCGATAGAGCGACCTACCCACGAACCCATGACGGTATCCATTGAAGCGCAGCCAGCCATAAGCACAACAGCGAGCAATAAGGTAGCGCGGTATCTGACCATAATAGTCCCCTCAGTGGCGGTATATTCGTGATATCGAAAAGCATTTGAGCATCAGCTTCTCATGATGGCAAATGAATATTGAGAACCGGCATGGGATTAAGCTGTCTTCTTGGAAGCTCGTACGTCAGTGCCAAAAGGCGGGTGCTATTCGAAGTAGAGGTGGACCGGAAAGGTTTTTCATGACTATGCCGTGTGCCAAACAGAGGAGAGTTTCACAGCGCTGGTGGCCTGCGTTCTTCGCAATGTCGTAGGCGAGGGTGTAGCGCAGGAATGGGTCGAGGCCGTTGCCGGGGATGGTTGGGATGGGGCAAATCAAAGGGGTCGGACCTCTTTACTTCACGTCAAAATTGATACCCCATCCTGAACCAATAGTGCCAGTCCGCCACCGCTTGATGCGTCTGTTTGTCCGCAGCGGCGGTGGGGTGTAATTGCGATAACGGCACGGCTAAGGCCTTTGTTTTCCATCGGATCTTGACGAACATTTCGTGTTCGCATACGTCCTCACCTGGCATACCGATGACCATCACCTCATCATTCATATTCAGAGGAGAGGTCGGCCGCGTGGCGATGCATGTAGCAGTGAACGGGAATCTGATCTGGGCTTGCAAGTAGTAATACCATCCCATGGCACGCTCCTGCTCACCATAAGCATCCACAACGATTTCCATCTCGATGCGATGCTCTCGCCTCGGATCACGCTCTGACTTGGCCATGAAACATCCGTGATAGGTCCATCGTAATGCCCTCGGTTTGGGACATCGGGAAATTGAGGAAGTGATGGCGCTTGTGCCCGCCTGGTCGAGCGGTCCATATTCTCTTAAGGCACTGAAAGGATCAACTCATGTGAGGGGCGGGACCAAACAAAAGGGCGGTCCCTTTGTTTCTACCGCGCATTGAACTGATACTTGGTCCCGGCCTTCATCGTCCCGGTAAAGATGATGTCGGCTTTTGTTTTGGCCGCGAAAAGAGTAAAGTAGGCCATGTCTAAATCAACCGCACAACTCCTCAAGGACGCGCTGAAGTTGCCGGAAGAGCAGCGCGTGACGCTCGTGGTGGAACTCCTCGATAGTCTGCCACCTGCCGATCGGAGCCGTGAACGTACGGATGCTGACTGGCTGACCGAAGTTGAGCGTCGGGCCAGAGCAGCCCAAAGTGGGGCAGCCGGTATCTCCTGGGAAGAAGCCCGCCGGCTTGTGATGGACCGCCTACCCAAGCGGTGAAACCGGTTCGCGTTGCTGCTGAGGCCGTTAGCGAGCTGGCGGAAGCGGCAGCCTGGTATGAGTCTCGGCAAAGCGGATTAGCGGCGAGCTTTCTCAAAGAAGTCGAGGTGACCCAACAAGCGATCGGTGTACGCCTTCTGTCATTCCCACGCCTGGCACACCCCACGCCGATTTGCAGATCCGACGTGCCCTGCTTCCTCGTTTCCCCTATGCGCTCGTGTTTGTCGAACTTGAGCACGATATCCGTGTGCTTGCCGTATCTCACCTCAAGCGTTGTCCCGACTATTGGCTCAACCGCCTAGCAGACGCCGCAAATTCAACATGAGCATGTACAAGGACCCAGCGAGGACGCCCAGCAATAGAGGGATACCACCACCCAGCGCGGGTGATGTTGAATTTCCGATATCTTGGACACTGCTGCGCCCATGGATGTTATTGCATCTTCAAATGATGCGAATTCAAAGGCACGATAGACATAGCTTTTTCTCAGCTAAGCCCGCTTCGCTGTCAGCGAAGCGGGTACCAGTGAGTTCCACCACGTCATCGATGGAAATTCGACGAGACGCTCCGCGGGCCGGCAATCAGGCGGGCATGCCGAACTGAAGCACGTGAAAGGAGGGTTTGAAAAGCAGTTTAAGCCCCCTGCTAACTGGGGAATGTGTGCGGTGTGTGATTACCGATAGACTTCCCGTCGGTGTCCGATCTTGATAATCTCGACGCTCAGATGTTCATCATCCACGGTATACACGATGCGATAATCCCCTTGGCGAACTCGGTACTGTTCTTGGGTTGAAAGTTTTTCGCTTCCCGCGGGCCGAGGATTGTGTGCCAGCGTCGCGATGCGATCCGTGATCCTGCGGAGATCGGCTGAGGGCACGAACCGTAACTCACGCTCCGCAGACTTCTTAATGGCGACGTTATAAGAGCCCGTCACGTTTCAAGTCCTCAAGAACCTTTTCAAACGTGCGAGTCGGTTCCTTGCGTCGCTTCGCTACTGCATCAAGATCAAGCACATCCTCTCGAAGCGCCTCAATCACTGCGGCATTTACCAAGTCGGACACGGTACGATCCGTAGTGGCAGCCTTCACCTTCAACGCGCGATACACCTTGGGCTTCAGATACACTGTCGTCCTTGTGTCGGTCGCCATGGATACTCCTTTCTCAATATGTTAAAACGTTTTGGTGTAGTAACATGATAACATGTTGAGAGCGGAACCTCAAAATGGCTTTGTCAGCCCCGGCTTTACGGGCGGGCCAAAGCGAGAGTTTTATGAGCATGATGACGAAGGAGAAGCTGAGGAAGAGTATGGAACGAGGATGCAAGATCGCGGTTATGCTCTGCGTGACCGTCGGCTGTACCAACGTAGCCCAGGTGACGACGCTTGACGATCCGTCTTGCAAAAGTACTGTGACAGATCAGCTCAATTCTGTTTTGATCGAAGAGGGAGAGAAGGCTGAAATTGCCGAGCGCTTAGCCGTGAATACCACGACCGTGCTGGCCACCGGCGTCCTCGGCCCAAGGCCGTTCGGTGTGTCTTCGCCCTCGGGGGTGGATTACAGTTTTTTCATACAACGGAAAGATTCGGAGTGTCTTCTGCGACTCTATGGCCGTCAAAAGGGCTTCGCCAGGTACACGAATAATCTCACCTATATTACGACCCGTTCATTGAACGGGTGCATGTGCGCCGAATGATCCTTCGCCTGAACCGACTCTCGCGTCCGGCGTGGCAATCGGATGGCTCTGGATGTGGAGTACTATCTCTAGCGTGGGGGCGGCGGCGAGGTTGCCACTTCTTCGATTCGTACGGTCTTCTGCCACTCAGCGGTGATGGTATCGCGCTGTTCCATGGTCATCGCAGCATACTTGAGAAACATCTGAGGCCCGCGGCGCCGGCGCCAGGTGAGAAAATTTAGGAAATGATCTCTGCACACAGCCTGGGTCCCAGCCGGAGCGTAGACTCTATTCGGGCAGCCTCCAATCATACATCTCTGATCAGTCATATCAAGATCCTCTCTGGTTCCTCACTCGCCCGCGCGTCTTCACTCCCACGTGTACAAAGTATGCCGGATGGCGATGCTGGAAAGCAACGCCGGCCTCAGGCTATCGCAGCTTGACGGAATGCCGACAATTCGGTTATTTCGTCTCTCATGTGCCGTTCTGTTCGAGTTCCCCTCCTATCGCTCCTGAGCCTGCTCGTGGTCTGCGCTGCATGCGGGCAGTCATCTCGCCCCGGCTTACCCTCAGACAGCCCCTTTGCCGACACCGAACAGTCATCCATGAAGCTTCTCTCGTATGGCATGGCGGTGGGTGATGTCTCTGATCACTCGGCCGTGATCTGGGTCAAGACGAATGGGGCGGCGACAGTGACGCTCGAACATTGGCCGGCGACTCCCAGACGAGAGCGCAATGCTCCGAAGAAGGGTGAGGAATCGCAGGTGCGTCGAACTTCATTGAAAACCATCGTCGATCACGACTACACCCTCCACGTTCTCCTCAGGGATCTCTTGCCTGCGACCCGTTACGAGATTCGTATCCAAGCACAATCCGAACAAACAGATCCTGCTCAGGACACGCTCAGCCCTGCACCGAAGACGATTGCAGAGGAACTCCACGGAGAGTTCAGGACGCTGGTGGCTCCCGTGGCTCACGAAACCGTCACGCTAGGATGGAGCGCCGATATTGGCGGTCAGGCCCATTGTCGTCATGGTGGGCCCGGATATCCCATCTTTGATGTCGCGCGGATGGAGGCACTCGATTTTTTTCTGCTCTTGGGTGACACCGTCTATGCAGATGAGATCTGTCCTGTGCCGCCGAATGCGCCAGGCAGCGAGTTCAGGGCCGTGACCCTCGAAGAATATCGGGCTAAGCATCGTTATCAACGAGGATCGACGGCTTTCCAACGGTTCCTGGCATCGGTGCCCGTGTATGTCGTGTGGGATGATCACGAAGTTCGTAATAACTTTGCGGGACCTTTTGACCCGCAAATGCCGATTGGCCGGCAGGCTTTGTTCGACTACTGGCCTATCGCAACATCAGCAGATGATCCCCATCGGCTCTACCGGCGCCTGCGTGCCGGAGCCGACCTCGAAGTTTTTATTCTCGATACGCGACAGTACCGAAGCCGGAACAGCAGTCCGGATGGTCCGATGAAGACGATGTTGGGAGAGGCTCAGTTGAAATGGCTGCTTGAAGGCCTCGAGGATTCCTCCGCCACCTGGAAAATCATTGCGTCAAGCGTTCCCCTGTCCGTGCCGAAAACAGGACCACCTCACGAACCGGGAAATGATGGATGGGCGGGAGCTCCCGATGGAACCGGCTTTGAAACCGAACTCAAGACCGTTGCGGAACGAATCGTCTCTCGCCGGATCCGAAACGTCGTGTGGCTGACCGCCGATGTTCATTTCGTCCAAGCGACCGCGTACGATGCGGATCGTGACGGAGCCCCGGACTTCCATGAGTTTGTTGCCGGACCGCTGTCAGCGGCGAGTAAACGTATGACCGCTGCGCGAAGTCCGTTCGCCGTTCGAACGTTGGTGTCGGAAGGCGGCTATCTTAATTTCGGAAAGGTTCGCGTCGACAAGACAAGTTTCGAGGTGACGATTATCGATGATGTCGGAAAGACACGATTCAGGCATCGAGTGGCCGCACGTTGATCAGTGGGCGCCACGGCAAATCCCCTTGCAATCGGGCCAGCCAGCCAGTTACCGTACCGCGTGAGTTCGTGTGTTTAAGCGCCGTTGATGCGGGAAAAGATCTGGCGGTGCAGGTCAGTCATTCCTGTTGAGGCCGCCGTCATGGTCTGACGGGAGCTAGGCTCCGGCGATGTGGAGCGGCAAGCAGGTGTGTTCTGCTGGAATGTGCAGGGGCTGGTGGGAATGATCGGCATGGCGCGGGTGCGGGCATGGTAGGTGAGAGGTTTGCCACATGCAGCCGTGTGAGGCGTGGTCTCGAATGGATGGTTTGAACAAGGAGAAGGCACCATGGCAGGGTTGATGTCCTCGGACGATGTGTTTGAACGAGCGAAAGATGCAGCAGTGGCGGCAACAGGCCCGGACGAGAAAGCGCTGCAGATTGATTATGATGCATTGCGGGACAAGATCAGAGGCGCGCTGGGCGACCGGAAGGTCGCACGTTGCCATATCAATAAGTTTTTACCCGAGGGCTACGAAGACCAGGGTCGGTTTAATCTCCTGCTGCTCACGGCAGGCAATGTGGTATTCGACATGGTCATCGGGGATCAGTACTTTCGATACGATGCGGTCTCGGTCGGACAGCTCGACAAGGTGCAAGTCATCGATGCCGTATGGGATAACCGGGAGAAGCGCAGTGAGGAACCGTTCCTCAGCCTTCGGTTGATGCATGGCGAAGAAACGCATCTGTTACTGGCGTTGGATGATGAGGCGCGGAAGAGTCTGTTTGGATTTGCCGGCGCTGTCCTAGCAGTCAGAAATCCGGAACGCTAGCCTGAAGCGTGAAGGAACATCTGATGATGTGTTGATTTGGCGATCTGATGAACTTCTGACATTCAACAAATGAACAGATCAACAAATCATAAAATTCTTCACGGACGAGGTACGAACGACCAATAAAGATGAGGGGTTAGCTAACCCCAATCCGAAAATATTTTCGAGCGGCAAAGTGAGATGTCCTGCGGGTGGCGTGGCGAACGGGGAACCCCACCGCGCGGAGCGGAAGGGCCCCACTGGGGGATGGGTGGAGTGAGCACGGTGGGGCTGTTCGCCGCGACAGGACCCGCGAAATAGAGTGACCAGATCGTTTCTATTTTCGGATTGAGGCTAAGTGCGGGTGTAAAAAGGGAGGGTGTGAACGACCGCATTGTGGCGTGCGCCCTCGATGTCGACCGCGAGCGCAGTGCCGGCCGGGGTGAACTCCCGTAGCGGATACCCGAACGCGATGACCGACTGCAGTTGCGGCGAACGGGCTGCGCTACTGACCCATCCCACTTCGCGATCTCCGCTGAACAGCTTAGCTCCCCTTGGCGGGACATTCGCCCCGTCGATCACCAGCCCAACGAGTCGGCGACGCACGCTTCCATAGGTATCCATCCTGGCGACGACTTCCTGCCCAGGGTAGCAGCCTTTCGACAGACTGAACGCCTTGCCTTCCAGATTGGCTTCCGGCGGAACAACCTCCTCATTTAAGTCCGGCCCCGCCTGCGGAAGGCCTGCTTCCATGCGCAGGGCCTCGCGAGTCTGAGTTCCAAAGGGCCTGATCCCAAGAGCCTGTCCGGCTTTCATGAGTTGATCCCACGCCGATCCTATGGCATCGGCAGGCAGCATGATCTCAAAATCCGCTTCGCCGGTTTCTTCCGTCCGCATCACCATGGCCTGGTGGTGGTCGATGTTTGCCGTGAGAAAATCCAATATGCCCAAGCGCATGACGTCGTGGCCGAAGACTGTTCGGATGACCTCCGCGGCTTGAGGGCCGCTCACCAAGAGAAGTCCCCAGGTCTCGGCACAATTCTCCAGCTTCGCCTTGGTTCCGTAGAGAAGAAATTTTCGAAGCGATTGATACGTCAGATCGCCGATTTCGCCGACGTCTTCGATCACGACACTGTCCGGCTGCTGATAGACCCGAAAATAGGTCAGCATCTTGCCCTTGTGGGTCAGGAAGCTGGAATATCGACCGTGACCTGGTTGCAGGGGCAGGATGTCATTGCTGATGACACTCTGGAGCCATTTCACCCGGTCGTCGCCGGTGACGCGGAGTGTCCCCCGATGGGACAAGTCTGCAATTCCGACCTGATGGCGGACTGCTGCATGTTCGGCGGCGACGTCTCCGTAGTGGGCCGGCACGGTCCATCCGGATGACTCCCGCATCTGGGCTCCCAGCGTGGTATGACGATCATGCAAACGCGATTGTTTCATAGGAACAGGCTCTTGTTAGGGGTTGGACGGCGGAGGAGTCGTTCCTGCCCGGACATGAAGTATTTCTTCCACTAGTTCTCGTGTGCGCGAAGAGAACTCATTGCGGGAAACGATCTTGGTCACTCCCAGTTCTCTCGCCCGTTGCCAGGTAGCGACCTCCTCGTGGTTGGCGAATGCCAGAACCGGCACCGCATTGAGCCGGGCGTCGGATCGCACGTCTTGTAGGGCTTGCAACCCATCGACACCAGGGTCATTCATGTCTAGAACGACTGCTGAGACCTGCGCCAGTGCGGCTTTGTGCTGGACCTCACTCTGGGAGCGAGCCCGTTCAAGGGTATACCCGTGCGGTTTAAGCGCATCGCGCAACTTGGTATAAAAAAAGATGTCGTTGACCGCAACGAGTATGGTCGGCATAGCGTGACGTCAGTTCTTCCGCAATCGTTAGAGAAAGCCGGTCTCCCGGTCGGACGAATCTTGAGACGTATGCGCCGGCAAGAGATCAGTTCATAGAACTGATCAGGCGTCCCAGCGCTTTCTTCGCCAGGGCATACTCCGGATTGAGCGTCAATGCGCGCTTATAAGACTCGATCGCTTCGGCCCACTTTCCTTGACGCTCATGTACCCTTCCCAGGTTCAAATGGGGGAACGCAGGATTTTCATAACGCCTGGCCTGCATGGCTCTTTCAAACCAAGGGATGGCCTCGTCCAGCTGTCCCTTCTCGATCAAATAGGCGCCGATATCGTTGTAGGGATTCCCGAAATCCGGATCCCGGTCGATGGCTTTGTAGCATTCCTCTATCGCTTCATCCAGTTTCCCCATGAAACTGTAAGTCCAACCGAGAAACGTATAGGCCTCCGCGGTCGCGTAGATGTCGAGCGATTTCTTATACAGATTCACGGCTTCCTCGAGTTCTCCCTTCATCTGATGCCCGTAGGCCTGCTGAAAAAGGGTCCAAGCCTCCCGCTTGTCCTCCTCGTGTCCTTCTCCTTGGATCATGAAATCTTGTACATCCATAATCGGCCGCTGAAAAGCGTCTCCAGCTTCGTTCTCAGTCGCTCAATCTCCTCGACGTACGGTCCAGCAGTACGCCTCGGGGCCTTCGCTCCTTGCGGCCTTGCTGGCGAATGCTTGAGCGGCCGAGCGGAGCCTATCATTCGTCCCTATTCGTTCTTAAGCTTCTTCCTTACCAACTCCGCCCCATACCGACCCGAGAGCAGCATGGACCCAAAGGCCGGACCCATCCGAGGCGTGCCGAATACAGCCGCCACGGCAAGGCCGATGACGAAGCAGTTCGGATACACTTCTCCGGTTCTGTCCATCACCTCTTCTTCCGAGCGTGACACCCACATGGCCCCGTTACCCGGCACCGTTTTGTACAGATTTCGCTTATTCAAGAGAGTGACCACGACCGCATCGTGCCCCGTGGCATCCACGACGAGTTTGCTTTCCAAGGCGATCGGATCGACATGGATGATGTCGTGTCCGGCCATTTCAGCCGTCGTACTGTTCACGACAATCCCTTCCAATATGCCGTCTCTTCTGAGAATCAAATCTACTACGCGGGTGAGATTCATGACTTTGGCCCCGGCTTTGTATGCCGCGGCAATGAGTGCGCCGGTCGCATGAGGCGGATCGACGATGTACATGCCCTCGCAGTCCCTGACAGCTTTGCACGGGACACCGACTTCTTCGAGGATCTCATGCGCCGGGGCGCATATCGTCGCCTTGTTCATGAGATAGCCTCCGGACCAAAATCCTCCACCCAGCGCCAGACTCTGCTCGACAATGAGCGTCCTGAATCCCATCGTTGCGAGATCATGGCCGCAGATCAAGCCGGACGGCCCGGCCCCCACGATGATCACGTCGCTTTCGATGAGTTGATCGAATTCTTTGTAGTATTCCCGCGCGATGTGCCTGGTAATGTCGCGCTCACGCAGGGGGGCTGGTTTGGGCTTCGCCATGGCTGATCCTCACAGTCTGAGTTCTGAGTTCTTAGTTAGGAGTTGTGAGTTGACCTCAGCACTCAGAACTTTACACTCATAACTCACAGGTAGATCTCAGATCCTGCTTTTCGAAACTCTTCCGATTTCTCTTTCATGCCGATCTGAATCGCCTGCTGTTCCTCCAGATGTTTCTTCGCGGCGTAATCGCGCACATCCTGCGTAATTTTCATGGAACAGAAGTGCGGCCCGCACATGGAGCAGAAATGAGCGACTTTCGCCGCATGGTCCGGCAGCGTCGCATCGTGGAACGCCCGGGCGGTATCCGGATCGAGGGAGAGATTGAATTGGTCGTCCCAACGGAATTCGAATCGCGCCTTCGAGAGGGCGTTGTCGCGGGCTTGTGCCCCTGGATGCCCTTTGGCCAGATCCGCGGCATGGGCTGAAATCTTATAGGTGACCACGCCCGTCTTGACATCCTCCTTGTTGGGAAGGCCGAGATGTTCCTTCGGCGTGACGTAACAGAGCATGGCACACCCATACCATCCGATCATCGCGGCGCCGATCCCGGATGTGATGTGATCGTAGCCTGGTGCGATATCGGTCGTCAGCGGCCCGAGGGTATAGAACGGCGCTTCCTGGCATTCCTTCAACTGTTTTTCCATATTCTCTTGAATGAGGTGCATCGGCACGTGCCCGGGACCCTCAATCATGACCTGAACATCATGCTTCCATGAGATTTTGGTCAACTCCCCCAGGGTCTCCAGTTCGGCAAACTGGGCTTCGTCATTGGCATCGGCGATGGAGCCGGGTCGAAGGCCGTCTCCTAGGCTGAAAGAGACATCATACGCCTTCATGATGTCGCAGATCTCTTCGAAGTGGGTATAGGCGAAGTTCTCTTGATGATGCGCCAAGCACCACTTGGCATGGATGGACCCGCCGCGGGAAACGATCCCCGTCATGCGCCTGGCGGTCAAGGGGACATATCGCAGCAGGACACCGGCATGAATGGTGAAGTAATCGACGCCCTGTTCGGCCTGCTCGATGAGGGTATCGCGATAAATCTCCCAGCTTAAGTCTTCGGCCTTGCCGTTCACCTTTTCGAGTGCCTGGTAGATCGGTACAGTGCCGATAGGAACCGGAGAATTGCGGATGATCCATTCGCGCGTCTCATGAATGTTCTTGCCGGTCGAGAGATCCATGACCGTATCGGCCCCCCAGCGAATCGACCAAATCATCTTTTCCACTTCTTCTTCTATCGATGAGGCGACCGCGGAGTTCCCGATGTTGGAATTGATCTTCACCAGGAAGTTGCGCCCGATGATCATCGGTTCGCTTTCGGGGTGGTTGATGTTGGCGGGAATGATCGCCCGTCCCCGGGCCACTTCATCCCTGACGAATTCCGGCGTGATCCGTTCGGGAATGCGGGCTCCCCAGGCCTGGCCGGGATGTTGGACCATGCCACCGCCATGGTGGGGCCCAGCGCTGTTTGGCGTGTTCTTCAATTCACGTGATTGATTCTCGCGAATGGCGATAAATTCCATTTCCGGAGTGACGAGGCCTTGGCGCGCATAATGCAGCTGCGTGACATTCATGCCGGACTTTGCTTTCAGAGGTTTTCGGATATGACGGAACCGAAGGCCTTCCAGTTTCGGATCCTGGGCTCGCAACCGGCCATACTGAGATGAAATCTGAGCGAGTTCATCCACATCCTGCCGTCCCTCGATCCAGATACGTCGCAAGGGCGCCAAGCCTGCGCGAGCATCGACGGCGACATTCGGGTCCGTGTATGGGCCTGAGGTGTCGTAGATGGTCACTGGAGGATTCGCCGCTGGTTCCTGGTTTCCTGCAGCCGGCGATGGAGCCAGATGGATTTCGCGCATCGGAACTCGCACCTCCGGCAACGATCCTTGCACATATATCTTGCGCGATGCCGGAAATGGCACGGTGGTGAGCGGCGAACTGATAGGATCCAGCGAAGCCCCGTTTGAGGATCCTGTCTTGACAGGTGCCTGGCTCATAGTGGCAATCCTTTCTCCAAAAACGTGAAGAGAGACATCTCAAAATAAAAAAGCCGCCTCCGGCTAGAGTGCGGCTTGCCAACTCAGGAAACCAGCTTTTCCATCGCTTCCCTACGCTGGTATTATCCAGGTCAGGTTGTGAGGGTCGTCCGATTCGTTCGGACTCTCAGCCGGATGGCACCCCTAGCTGTCGATGCTGATGGTACCTAGCTAATGAGTGGCTTGTCAATGCGGTGGAAGCCCCATTCCGTGAAGGGAGCTGAATTGATTGTGTCAGGAACCTGTCGTAGAATGTGAGTCACGCCCTCGTAATTTGCCACAGTTTTCTCGGCTGTGGCAGGAGATCAACGTGGCAACGCTTGCAACACTACCCAAGCCCGTGACTGAATATCAACGGCTCTCGCCGGAGGAATTGTTCGCCCGTACGACGGCCGCGAAGACAACGCTCGGCGATCGGGTCATGATTCTCGGGCATAATTACCAGCGTGATGAAGTCATCCAACATGCAGAGTTTCGCGGGGATTCCCTCCTGTTGTCTAAAATCGCGCAGGAACGGTCCGACCGACCGTACGTGGTGTTCTGTGGCGTTCACTTCATGGCGGAAACGGCCGACGTGCTTAGCCGGTCCAATCAGACGGTGGTTCTCCCTGACATGGCGGCAGGCTGTTCGATGGCCGACATGGCCGCTATCGAACAGGTGGAGCAATGTTGGGATGCGCTCAGCCGCATGGTGCCCGTCGAGGAGACCGTGATGCCGGCGGTGTATGTGAATTCCGCTGCCGTGCTGAAGGCATTCTGCGGCGAACATGGCGGCATTACCTGTACCTCTTCCAATGCCAAGGCGGTCATCGAGTGGTCGTGGGCCCGCCGCGAGAAAATCCTGTTCTTTCCGGATGAACACCTCGGCCGAAATACGGCCAACAAGATGGGCATTCCCCGCGAGCAGATGATTGTCTGGGACCCGTTTATGCCGCGCGGAGGGAATTCCGTCGAGGCGATCAAACGAGCCCGCCTCATCCTCTGGAAGGGCCACTGCAGCGTGCATCAAATGTTTCAATCCTCGCACGTGGATTATTTCCGGAAGCAGTATCCTGAAGGGAAGGTGATCGTTCATCCGGAATGTCACGAAGATGTCGTGAACAAGGCGGATCTCGTCGGGTCCACCGAATACATCATTCGCACCGTCAGCGCGGCGCCGGCCGGTACGACATGGGCCGTGGGAACCGAACTCAATCTGGTGAATCGCCTCAAGCGGGAACAGGCGGATAAGCGCGTGTTTTTCCTGTCTTCGACCGTCTGTCAGTGTGCGACCATGTACCGCATCGATGCCCCGCACCTCTGCTGGGCAATGGAGAATCTCGCCGAAGGACATGTGGTGAACCATATTGTCGTCCCGTCCGATGAACGATATTGGGCCAAGATTGCCCTCGACCGCATGATGGCGCTCAGCTAATAAAGCACTGGTTCCCCGTCAGACGATTCGGTATATTCCTACCGCGACAGCTTCCCCACTCGTTCACAGCGCGGTCTTGACTATGGGCATGGACTACAAGGCGACTCTCAATCTGCCTCGAACAGACTTTCCCATGAAGGCCAATCTGCCCCAGCGCGAGCCTGAGTGGCTTGCCCGGTGGAGTCAGGAACGCCTCTACGAACGGATTCAACAAGCGGGTCAGGGGCGACCGCTCTATGTGCTGCATGATGGTCCGCCCTACGCCAACGGTCGCATCCATATCGGTCATGCGCTGAACAAGATTCTGAAAGATGTCATCGTTAAATCGAAGACCATGTCCGGCTATCGTGCGCCCTACGTGCCCGGATGGGATTGTCACGGGTTGCCAATCGAGCATCAAGTCATGAAAGAACTCGGCGAGAAGAAAAAAGATCTCGACACGCTGGCGATCCGGCGGCTCTGCAAAGAATACGCAGAAAAGTTTTACAAGATTCAACGGGACGAATTTCAACGGCTCGGCGTATTGGGTGAATGGGAACAGCCGTATCTCACGCTGGCGCCTGAATACGAAGCGACGATTTTGCGCGAGTTCGGCAAGTTCGTGGAGCGGGGCGGCGTGTATAAGGGCCTGAAACCCGTGTTGTGGTGCACGCAGGATCAGACGGCCTTGGCCGAGGCCGAAGTGGAGTATGACGATCACACGTCGCCATCGGTCTATGTGAAGTTTCCGCTGGTGAACTCTGCATCGTCGCTGGACGCGGTCTTTCCCGGCGTTCCATTCACCTCCGCCCCCATCTCGGTGGTGATCTGGACGACCACCCCTTGGACCTTACCGGCCAACCAGGCTGTGTGTCTGCATCCGGACATAGCGTATGCCTTCGTCGCGGTGAACGAGGAGATCCTCATCATCGCGGACAAACTCGTCGATAGCGTGGCAAAGGCCTGCAGTCTGCATGACTATCGTGTGTTGGGCGTGAGGAAAGGGGGCGAGGGGTTCGAGGGGTTGGAGACTGAACGGCCGTTGACCAGAGGGCTCTCGCCGATCCTGCTCGCGGATTTTGTCACGCTGGAACAGGGAACAGGCTGCGTACACATCGCTCCAGGCCACGGTATGGAAGACTACCTCCTGGTTCTTGATCATAATTCGAAGGCCTCTCCGGGAGAACGACTCGAAATCCTGGCGCCGGTGGACAATGCAGGACGGTTCACGGACACGGTCCCGGAGTTTGCCGGCCAGCATGTCTTGAAAGCCAACCCCAAGATCGTGGAACGATTAAAAGAGAACGGTCGTCTACTGGGCCACGGCACGCTAAATCACTCGTACCCACATTGCTGGCGATGCAAGCAGCCCGTCATTTTCCGCGCAACGGAACAGTGGTTCGTGTCGATGGAGACCAACGACCTGCGCCGTGAGACCCTGGGAGAAATCGCCCGGGTCCAGTGGGTGCCGCCATGGGGGCGGGATCGGATCGAAGGCATGATTGCCAATCGTCCGGACTGGTGTCTGTCGCGCCAACGCGTCTGGGGCACGCCGATCCCAGGATTCACGTGCAGTTCCTGTCGGGCTGTGCTTGCGACGCCCGTCGTGATTGAACATGTGGCCGCTCTCATCGAACAGCACGGCACGGATTACTGGTTTGCTCACTCGGCGTCCGCATTGCTGCCGCGCAACACGTCCTGCACGACATGTGGTGGAACAGCTTTCGAAAAGGAACGCGATATCCTCGATGTCTGGTTTGAATCAGGGGTGAGCTTCGCGGCGGCGCTCAAGCCTCGCCGCTGGTGGCCTGCCGATCTGTATCTCGAAGGGTCCGATCAACACCGCGGATGGTTCCATAGTGCGCTGCTGGCAGGAGTCATCACGGATAAGCGCGCCCCCTATAAAGCTGTGCTGACGCATGGGTTTGTGGTCGATGGCGCCGGAAAGAAGATGTCGAAGTCGGCAGGGAATGTGGTGGCCCCGCAGGACGTCATCAAACAGTCTGGAGCGGAAATTCTGCGACTCTGGGTCTCGGCACAGGATTACCGCGAGGATCTCAGAATTTCACAAGAGATCCTGAATCATCTCATCGAAGCCTATCGCAAGATCCGCAACACCTGCCGCTTTTTGCTCAGCAACCTCTACGATTTCGATCCTGAGATGCATCGAGTTCCGTACGAACGGTTGCCCGAACTGGACCGTTGGGCCTTGATCCGACTCGGTGAGTTGATCCCGCGCGTCAGGAAAGCATATGACGACTTCGAGTTTCACACGATCTTTCATGCGTTGAACAACTTCTGCTCCGTGGACATGAGTGCAGTCTACCTGGATATTCTGAAGGATCGGTTATACACATTCGACAAAGACTCTCCCCTTCGTCGCTCGTCCCAGACAGTTCTGTTCGACATCGTGGTGGCGCTGACAAAATTGATGGCGCCCATCCTGAGTTTTACGGCTGAAGAAATCTGGCAGGTGTTGCCTGAGGTGATTCGGAAGGACTCACAGGCATCCAGTATTCATCTGGCGATGTTTCCGGACGTTGAGCCCAACTGGGTTGATCCTGAGCTGGCTCAACACTGGGATCAACTGCTTGAGGTGCGAACAGCGGCACAGACAGCACTGGAAGCCAAGCGCCGTGACAAAGTGATCGGCGCTGCGCTTGAGGCGAGGGTCGTGATCGAAGCCAATACCGAACGATATGACTCCCTGAAACGGCATGTTCACGATCTTCCAGCTTTTTTCATTGTCTCTGATGTTGAGCTTAGGCTGGTTCACCATCTACCGGTCAAGCCTGATTTCACGGTCATGGTGGAAAAGGCCGTGGGCACCAAATGCGACCGTTGTTGGAATTATCGCCCTGCTGTGGGAACCTATGCAGACCACCCCACTCTGTGTGACCGATGTATAGAACCCGTTCGTAAAATCCTCAACGAGGCTGTCCGATGAAGGGATCTGCATCACGATATGTGCTGTTGGGCTTGATCAGCGTCGGGATCATCGTGATCGACCAGATCACCAAGGTCTATATCATGCAAACGATGCGGTTGCATGAATCCATCTCAGTCATTCCCAACTTGTTCAGTATTACCTACATCAGAAATCCCGGCGCCGCCTTCGGCATTCTCTCCACGAGCAGCGGCGGCTTTCGCCTCATCTTTTTTGGTCTGACCTCGATGTTCGCGCTGGGTCTGCTCGGAACGATCCTCGCCCGGATGCCGAAGGACGATTGGATGGGACAGGTCAGCGTGGTGGCGATTCTCGGAGGAGCGGTAGGCAATCTGTTGGATCGTCTGCGTTATGGAGAGGTCATCGACTTTATGGATTTCTACATCGAGCCGTATCACTGGCCGGCGTTCAACGTCGCCGACTCTGCGATCACCGTCGGGGTAGTGTTTCTCATTCTGCACTTTGCGCTCGAGAAACAAAAAGAACCAGAGCCTATCCTGCAAGAAGACCGCGCTCCCTAGCTCGCATTACTCAATAGCCGTGAAGCGTGAAGCGTGAAGCGTGAAGCGTGAAGCGTGAAGCGTGAAGCGTGAAGCGGAAAGAACCCCTCATCGCTAACGAGATACGAGATACGCTTCACGAGATACGAGATACTTCACGAATGACGAGCGACGCTTCACGAGCGACGAACGACGAGGATGTCCTCCCTCTGTTTCAGTGAACCACCAATAATACCAGTACCCCCAGCACCATCCGATAGTACGCGAAGACGCGCAAGGTGTGTCGCTGGACATAGGTGAGGAAGGCTGCAATCACCGCCCAGGCCACGAAAAAAGACACGACGAGCCCGACTGCCAGGGCAACATAGTCTTGCTGGTTCAGAGACGCCTGGGATTTGATCATCTGGTAAATGGTCGCCACGATCATCGTGGGCAGGGCGAGAAAAAATGAGTACTCTGTCGCAACCCGGCGGTCAAGTCCCGCCAGAAGGCCGCCGACGATCGTGGAACCTGAACGGGACATACCGGGAATCAGCGAGACGCATTGCGCCAAGCCGATCAACAGTGCGGATCGGGGAGACACATCCAGTAACCGCTCTGTGCGCGCTCGATTGCCTGCACGTTCGACGAGAAGGATGATGATTCCGCCGACAATCAAAGAGGCGGCAACCGTCATCGGTGTAAACAGGTGCGCTTTGATCCATGTATGGGCGATAAATCCCACGAATGCGGCAGGGAGGAATGCCAGACCTATCCCGATGAGAAACCATAAGTTCGGATGCGATTTCATGGAGGTGTGGATGGCCGAACTCCAATCGGGCGAAGACGGCCCGCGCAGCATCGCCCGCAATTGAGTCTGTTCGTGGAATCCTTGCGCGAGCAGAGCGGCTATCTTGACGCGTTCGTATGCAATGACGGCGAGGATGGCTCCGAGTTGGATAGAGATTTCGACAGTGGAGGCAACGTCCCCCGTGAATCCGAGAGCATGTCCGACCAGGATCAAGTGGCCGGTCGACGAGACTGGTAAGAATTCGGTCAAGCCTTCAATGATGCCGAGGATAACGGCAAGTTCTGGGCCCCAGTTGGTCATATGTGGTGGTATCGATCGAGGTTGTCGCGGGCGGATGGCGTTCCTATTCTGCGCGCATAATCCCAGAGTCGCCGGCATCAGTCAAGCAAACCGTCATTCCGGAGCAGCCGAGAGGTCGGCCATTCCTCCGTACTCATGGATCGCGGTGTAGAGCCAAATATATTGACAAAGCCACAGGGTTGGCATACAGAGAATAAGATGAACCGGAGTACCGTCATGTCCGACCGAACAGGGGAGGAGCCCATGAGGCAAGTGTGGATAGCCGGACTGGTGTTGATCGGCGCAGTAGCGATGTCCGGATGTGTGGCTGAGAAAAAATACCAGGAGGCGCTGACCGAGGCCGAGACCGCCAAGACCGAACTCGAGCGGACCCGTGCGCAGAAAAATGCGCTCGAGCAACAGGTCAAAACGTTGAAGGATTTGAATGCCAAGTTCGGTGTCGAAACGCAATCCGCGCGTGACGAATTGCAACGGATCGAGCATGGTCGGGATAAGGAGCGGGATACGATCGAAGTTCGAACCAAGGAGTTGGAGGATAAGATCAAGCAACTGAATGCTCAGAACCGAAGTATCCGGCAGGAATACGATGAAACTCGACGACACAATGACCAGTTGAAATCACTCGTTGCGCGCTATCAAAAGGAAATGAAGGAACGGTCCCGGTCCCTTCCCGGGACTCTCGCGCCGTCGTCTGTACCGCCGGGTCCGTCAACACCTGCGCCCTCGACCGTCCAACCCAATTCGTCCGCTGTGGCGCCGCCTTCCGCAGGGATACCATCGTTGATGAATGTGAACAAAGCGTCCGCTTCCGACATGGTACTCGTGCTTGGTTTGAATAAAGATATGGCGGATCGTGTCGTCAGCAATCGGCCCTACCGTGTGAAGGGCGAACTCGTCGCAAAGAACGTCGTCCCCAAAGAGACCTTCGACATGATCAAGGACCGGATCACCGTCAGTCCCTGAAGGATTGATACGAACCGGGTCCAGTTAAGAAGGCCGTTTGCCTCACCAGGTGAACGGCCTTCGTATTTCCGGATCGGGCCGATGGCCAGGCTGAAAGGTGTTTCTCAACGCGCTTCTTGGTAGAATGAGCGCACGCCTGAGAGGACCCACCGCTGCATGCGTCGCCTAACCCTTATTATCAGCGTAGCAGCCATCGGACTCGCCATCGCCGGGTACGTCTTTTTCAACGGTGAACGCAAAGTGCCCGTTAGGTATCGCACGGCGGCGGTCGAACAAGGATCCATCATCTCAACGGTGACTGCTACCGGTACGATCAATCCGATTACGACCGTTCAGGTCGGCAGCCAGGTCTCGGGGATGATCGAGAGCCTTCATGCTGATTTCAACTCGAAGGTCAAAAGAGGTGAGGTGGTGGCACGGATTGATCCATTTCCGTACCGGGCTAGGAGGGACCAGGCGGATGCCAATCTCGCCAATGCCAAAGCGGCCTTGATGAAGGCGCGGATCGACCTTGCCCAGCGCAAACGGGAAGTCGATCGCGCCAAAACTCTCGTCGGGCAACAGTTCGTCTCGCAAAACGAAGTTGATGTTGCCGTGACGTCGTACGAAGGCGCCATGGCGCAACTCAAGGTCACCGAGGCGGCCGTCAGACAGGGTGGCGCGGCACTTGAAGCGGCTGAGTTGGACCTGAAATATACCGAGATCCGGTCGCCCGTGGATGGGGTGGTGATTTCCCGGCTCGTGGAGGTCGGACAACGAATCTCTGCAAGCTTCTCGATTCCGACACTGTTTTTAATCGCGGAAGACGTGATGAAGATGCAAGTGGATACCAACGTGAGCGAAGCTGACATCGGTGGGATCTCCGAAGGGAAAGAAGCCAGTTTCATGGTCGATGCGTATCCAGGGGAAGGCTTTCGCGGAAAAGTGCGGCAGGTGAGAAACGCTCCCATCAATATTCAGAATGTCGTGACGTACGATGTCGTCGTAGAATTCGACAATCCCAACTTTCGTCTGAAACCCGGCATGACCGCGAATGTGTCCATTATCGTGGCTCGCCGAGAAGGTGTACTGACGGTGCCCAACGCAGCCCTACGGTTCATGCCGCCCGGAGCCGGCCGCGACAGTGGGTCGTCTGTCGGCCGCATCGCGACAATGTCCGAAGGATCTCCCGAGAAGACTGCGAAACAGTTCGATGCCTATTCGCGGCAGGTGTGGACAATGAATGAGAAGGACGATCCTGAAAGCATGGCCGTTCAAGTGGGAATTTCAGACGGGGTCCGTACCGAGATTACATCGTCGAACCTCAAACCGGGCGATCCACTCATTGTCGGGGTCGAATCGGTTCGCGGGGAGCGCAGATCCCGTGACCTTCCTCCCGGGTTCGGGACGGGCCAACAGCGTTCGCCTCGACGCGACTCTTGAAGCGTGAAGCGTGAAGCGTGAAGCGTGACGGGTGAAGCGTGAAGCGTGAAGCGTGAAGCGTGAAGCGTGAAGAAGAGCCTCACACTAATTGCGAACGATTTTTCACGAGATACGAGATACGCTTCACGAGATACGAAATACGAACGACGAGATACGCTTCACGAACGATCGGTTCAAGGGTTCAGCGTTCATGAGGATCGCATGGGTTCCCTGATTCTTTGCGAAGATCTCTGGAAGGTGTATCGTGTGGGCGATGTCACGGTGCAGGCATTGCGCGGCATTGACCTGGCGGTCGAACAGGGCGAATTTGTGGCGGTCATGGGCGCGTCCGGGTCAGGGAAATCGACCTTGATGAATATTCTCGGCTGTCTTGACCAGCCGAGCCGAGGCCGGTACCGGTTGGGTGGCTTGGATGTTGCCAGTGCTACCTCCGATATTCTCGCGGAGATCCGCAACCGGCGTATCGGATTCGTCTTTCAAAGCTTCAACCTCATTCCACGCACCAGTGCACTCGAAAACGCGCAGCTCCCGCTTTTTTACCGGGGATTGTCGCTGCAGAAGCAACGTGTCCAGGCGGGGTCGGCCCTGGAGCGCGTCGGGCTGGCCGGGCGCGAGCATCACTACCCCACGCAGCTATCCGGCGGGCAGCAACAACGGGTGGCTATTGCCCGGGCGTTGGTGGGCTCCCCCGCCATCGTGTTGGCCGACGAACCGACAGGAAATCTGGACATGGAATCGAGCCGGGAGATTCTGGGCATACTCGCACGTCTGAACCGAGACGGCATGACCATTATGATGGTAACCCACGACGCCGAAGTGGCGGCCTATGCATCCCGCCAGCTCATGCTGCAAGACGGTCGGATTCTGTTCGATCGTGCGACGACTTCACACGTATCGGTCATGCAGTAGTCCATCGATGTCCGCCTTTATTCTTCTAACCGTCCTCACTGCCCTTCGAGTGTTGAGTCGCAATCGTTTGCGGGCGGGCCTGACCATGCTAGGAATCGTGATCGGAGTGGCTGCCGTCATCGCCCTCGTCAGCATCGGACAGGGGGCGCGTGCTGCGGTGCGTTCTCAGGTGGCCAGCATGGGTACCAATGTGATTGTGGTGCTTCCGGGTGCCACGACGGTGGGCGGGGTTCGTGGCGGGCAGGGAACGGCCGTGACCCTCACGGTAAGCGACGGGGTTGAACTCAAGAAACGTATTCCTCTCCTCGTGGACACCGGCTGGGCCAGACGCGATGTGATGCAGATCGTCAACGGGAATCGGAATTGGAACGGCCCCGTCAACGGCATTTCACCGGGTTATCTGATGATCAGGGATTGGGCCTATACCAGCGGCGGACCGTTCACTCAGGTGGATGTGGATAGCGCCGCGCGAGTCGCCTTGATCGGCCAGACCACCGTCGAGAACTTGTTCGACGCCGGTGAGGAACCGGTGGGGGCGACGATCCGGATCAAGAACGTTCCGTTTCGGATCGTCGGGGTCCTCACGCCGAAAGGTCAATCGGCGCAGGGGTCCGATCAGGACGATGTACTGTTTATTCCCTTCACAACGGCTGAGCGCAAGGTCTTCGGCAGCCAGTTTCTCGGTGCCGTCGGAGCGCTGTTCGCGTCTACAGAACGCCCAGAGGATCTACAGGAGGCGGTGGATCAGATACGGGAGGTCTTGCGGATCCGCCATCGTCTTCAACCCGAGCAACCTGACGATTTTACGATCCGCACGCAAGTCGATATCGGGAGTGTCCAGGAGGGAACGAGTCACACACTGACCGTGATGCTCTTTGCGATCGCATCGGTATCGTTACTGGTCGGCGGGATCGGAATCATGAACATTCTGTTGGTGTCCGTCACCGAACGGACGCGGGAGATCGGGATTCGCATGGCAGTGGGAGCCAAGCGGTTCCATATTCTGATGCAATTCTTGATCGAAGCCGTCACGTTAAGTGTAACCGGCGGCCTGATCGGCATTGGGATTGGAATTATCGGAGCGTGGCTGACGACCATCGTGGCCGGCTGGCCGACCATCATTTCAGCAGACTCCATTCTCACGGCATTCATCTTTTCCGCCGGGGTAGGTCTGTTTTTTGGGTTGTATCCTGCCAATAAAGCCGCCAGACTCAATCCCATAGAAGCGTTGCGGTACGAGTAGAGGTAGTGTAGTGTCCACGAAGTTCGAAACATAAGTCGGCACCTTAGCAGCGATCCGCCTACAAGACCGCATGGATACAGGGGTGTACGGTGGAAAGAGCCGGGCGTCAGTCGATCAGAGCCAGGGAAAGACGAAGTTCGATGCGCGGAACGGATTTATCGACATGTTTGTACAGGTGAGTCTCGATAATTCGATTGTCGTTGATACCGAGCCCTTGGCAGACGGCGTCTTGGGCGATTTTGAGACCCCCATCCACGTCGCGCCGCAACCGGGAAGTAAAAAAAAACCGAATGGACAGGATCAGCTCACTCTTTTGCAAGGATCTGAGCAGGGTGTCTCTGCATGCAGCCTGTGATAGGGCCACCATGACGTGCTCGCTGACCAGGGATTTGTACGAGCGTCCGGTCACGGAGAGTAGCCGGCGCCCGTTGACGGTCGCATATTGGTGATTGATGCTGGGCGGAACCGGCAGAATCAGAGAGAGCCCATCTGGTCGCACCGAAGCGGAAACGGGGAGGGGACCACGACTCTGAAATGCGGCTCGGCGATCAGGCGTCGCCAATTTTCGCCGTGGCGCACATGCGATGACGTCGGTCCCATCTGCGGATGGTTTCGGCGAGGGATCAGGTCGAAAGGTTTTGCTTCGAAGGACGAGGTGAGGGCGACGACGCGATGAAAAATGCCGCAACGGCTGGCCTGCGCGACTAAAGGAGGTTGTGAATCTTGGCCATGTTTTCTTCGTACTGCATTTCCGTCCTGGCCACATAGCGGCGCCACTCTGACGGGTTCCAGACTTCCATACGGTGATAGAGTCCTACGAGGATCACTTCCTGATCCTCATCAACCGGCACAAGCTTCCGCAATCGTCCTGGAATCAGGATGCGTCCCGCCTTGTCGATTTCCGACGTTCCGGCTTCCGAAACGATGAAGTGCATGAACAAACGGCTTTGGTCATCGTCGAGAGTCGTCTTGGTCCTCTCTAAGACCTTTTCCCATTCCTTGACCGAATAGACCCAAAGAGATTGTTCGGCCCCCTTGAGGAATATCACCTGGCTGCCTTCCGCTTCCAATCGCTCGCGAATCGGGGATGGAACGATGAAGCGGCCCTTTTCATCGACTTTGCATAAATATTCGCCGGCAAACATCATCTCAGCCTCCGTTCAGGAGCTCGCTGCGGGACCGCCACGATCTCGAATCCATCGTTCGAGGTCGGATCGTACGAAGCGCCATTCTTTGCCCAATTTGAATGCGGGCAGTCGATGGTTCTGAATATAGCGATACAGTGTGCGCGGGGTGATCTTGAGATATCGGCACGTCTCGGCGACGGTCCATAACTCGTTCTTAGGTTCGGCCGCCATATGTCCTGAGGGGCCACATCCCTCATATACGGCGTCATGGTAGGAAAGAAGTCGAGCGATGTCAAGGAAGATTTATGACAATGCATGTCAATCCATGTCAGTGGCGTCAGCGCTGGACAGGTCCCCTCCCGCATCTTCCATGGCCGCATCAATGTCGTCTCCCATATCCTCCCCCATTTCTTGCCCCATTTTCTTCATGAATCGAGCCATGCTTTGGGGGTCATTTTCGTCGACGTCGCCTAGATTGCTTGGATCGGCCAAGGCCTCCAGCCTCGCCTCCTCGGATTTCGGAGCCGAGAATCGAGACATGAGGCGGTCCAGTCTCACACTCTGACAATGTGTGCATGCGATGGCAGGCGGATTGGTGATACTCAAAACAATGTGGCTGCTGCGTTTGCCGCAGTCCTGGCAACGATATTCATAGATCGGCATGGGTTACAGTCCCGCGAATTGAAGTTTGGTCCTTGAGGCAACCGGTCCATGATGATCAGGCAAGAGCCCCCGGTCGACGGTTCTTGCGAGGGTCAACACGTAGACATCCCCAGCTCCCCCCTTACGAAGGGCGTTCGCGCATTCGTGGAGCGTCGTCCCTGTCGTGAAGACGTCGTCGACGACCAGCACGCGTTGTCCCTGCACGGTCCTGGGTGTGCGAAGTCGAAATGCCCGGCGTAAGTTGGAAAGGCGGGCAGAACGGGGAAGGGTCGTTTGAGCTGCAGTATCAATGACACGAACAAGGTTGGAGTATGAAAGCGGTTTCCCCAATTGCCGACTTACTGCCTGAGCCAGCAACAAGGATTGGTTGTATTCCCGTTCCCGGAGGCGAGCGGGATGAAGCGGGACCGGCATGACCACATCCACGTCCAATGAGGGCGGCAATGCCGCCAGGAGGAGGCAACACAATGAAGGCGCCATTCCATACTTTCCCCGGTACTTGAGCAGCGCGATGGCCTCACGCAAGGGGGTGTCGTACGGATAGAATGACCAGGCTTTCGTAAAGGACGGCATTCTTTTTCGGCAATCACCACAGAGATGGGTTGGACTGTAGGTGGACGCGACCGGTGACGGAAAGGGGCGGTCACATCGAGGACACGCAGGCCCGCTCAAAGGACGGATCTGTCCCCAACAGGTTCGGCAAAAAAATGGAACCGGGTCGTCGGTGAGCCGGCGTCCGCACGCGGCACACTCTACGGGAAAGATGGCTCGAAGGGCCCGTGCCCATGTCTCCGTGATCAAGCGCCGGGGTGTGTCGTGGATTTCTGAGACGGATAGCGACAGCATGGTGCCAGGCTGGTTATCGTAGAATTCGACTCTCGTGTCAAGGTTGTGGCGCTGGAAGACGGTATGATATAGGAAACCCTCCCGCCCCTGTCTACCTCAGTAGTGGTTGACGTGTCCGGGCCGAGAGCACCTGCCGTTCATGATGTGGATCTCGATGTGAGCTTCAAGGGGTGGACCACGATGCCTGAATCCGAAGCCGTCAAACTCGAACATATTTACAAAGAGTACTCGCGCGGAGTATCACGCGTTTTGGCCCTGTGTGATATCAATCTCGAGGTTAGGGGCGGAGACTTTTGCGCATTTATCGGCCCCAGTGGATGCGGGAAGAGCACGCTCCTGAATGTTATTGCGGGGTTGGATCGACCGACATCAGGTCGCCTTACGTTGGAAGGTCGGAGCGCAGACGGGTTGACGTCCGTCGAGTGGACGATCATGCGACGGGAACGCGTGGGGATTGTCTTCCAAGCATTCCACCTCATCCCAGGTCTTACTGCTGCCGACAATGTGGCCTTGCCGCTCCTGTTGAAAGGCGAAACAGGGTCGGCGGCAGCCAAGCGTGTCCAAGAGGTGTTGGAAACGGTCGGCATGTGGGCGCGGCGGGACCATTCGCCAGGCGAACTGTCCGGCGGTGAACAGCAACGAGTGGCTATTGCGCGCGCGATTGTGCATCGACCTCGTCTCATTCTCGCCGACGAACCGACGGGTAATCTGGACTCCAAGACGGGAGGAGGGATCATCGACCTGTTGCAATCTCTTCCCCGGCAGTTCGGGCATACCGTTCTCCTCGTGACCCACAGCTGGACGGCGGCACAAGCGGCGGACTATGTCTGGGAGATGGCAGATGGGCGGCTGATGGGGCAGGTTACCCAATACACGCATCCCATGTAGGAGCTTTTCATGGACCTTTCGACGACGATTGCCGGCGTGAAGTTTCCGAGCTGCTTGATGAATGCGTCCGGAGCTCTCTGTGTCACACGCGAAGAGCTGGAATCATTGGGACGCTCACGGTCCGGCGCGATTGTCACCAAGTCCATGACGCTCGAGCCAAGACAGGGCAATCCGGAGCCCCGGTACATCCGCATCGCCGGCGGATCGATCAATTCCATGGGCTTGCCGAATCTTGGCTACAAAACCTATGCAGAACTGATCCCGCAATTGAAACGATTCAACAAGCCGGTCATTGCCAGCGTGGCAGGACTCTGCGAAGACGATTTTATCGCCATCGCCGAGACGATCACCAAGTCGCAACCCGATCTGATCGAAATCAATCTCTCCTGTCCCAACATTCCCGGGAAGCCGCAGATCGGGTATGATCCGGAGGACTCCGAACGTCTGCTACGCCGCGTGCGAAAGATCATCACCGTTCCCATGGGAGTGAAGTTGCCTCCGTATTTCGATCCGGCTCATCACAGCATCATGGCCAAGGTGATCAAGCGGACAGGGGTGGACTTCTTGAACCTCATCAACTCGGTAGGCAACGGCCTGGTCGTTGACCCGGACCGAGAGAGCGTCGTGATCAAACCGAAAGGCGGATTCGGCGGCCTCGGAGGAACTCTCATCAAACCTGTCGCGCTCGCCAACGTCCGCGCCTTCTGGCGGCTGCTTGGAGAGAGCTGCCCCATCATCGGAACGGGCGGCGTGGTCGGCGGCATGGATGCGTTTGAACACTTCTTGTGCGGGGCTTCAGCGGTGCAGATTGGAACGCAACTGGTCGAAGAAGGCATATCCGTGTTCGAGCGGATAGAACGTGAACTCGCGGGTGTATTGGAGGCGAAAAGCTATCACTCTCCCGGCGATTGCCGCGGACGACTCAAGGAGTTGTCGTGATTCAACGAGAGGCGAAGTTCTTGGAGAGGAAACCGCGGAGGAGCGCTTGCCGGAGAAGCTGAGCCACGTTGCGTACTTTCAGTCGGCGCATGAGGTTGAAGCGATGCACCTCAACCGTTCGGACACTGATGTCGAGCCGGCGGGCGATATCACGATTGGTCTGGCCTTGCGAAACCAGTTTGAGGATTTCTTTCTGACGCGGAGTCAACCCTCCTGCTTTTCGTGCCGGGCGACCCTTCTGACGCGTCTTTGAGCGATGTGCTGTTGCCATAAGGACGCCACCTCAACGCCACAGTCCTACGTACTCTAGCATGTGATAAGAACTCTGTAAAGGAAAGCTACTAGCCCACATTATTCATGAGGGTTCGTGACGAAACCGCAGCGACGCCTTGCGAGACGGGCGCGTGGAGCCGCAAGGGAGGGAGGCATCCTGGATAGGATGTTGACCGACCGAGCGGCGAGCCCGCCCGCCTGGCCGCGTGCAAACCGCGGTCAGGCTTGTCGCAGCGGTGTGGCTGCGGTTGCAGTAGAGCCGTCATGAATAATGTAGGCTAGATGCCTGTCGATGGGTTGTTCCCACAGGGCGGCGAACAATGATGCCTGGGTACTTCGTCATACTGCTACGGATCGGGTTGGCTCATATGGTGGAGCGCCCTGTACGTACCGTACTGACCATAGTAGGGGTGGCCTTAGGTGTGGCGGCTTTCGTGTCCGTCCGAACGGCCAACATGGAAGTGTTGAGATCGTTTGAGAATACGGTTGCGACCGTTGTCGGGTCCGCCTCCCTTGAGGTCGTGAGTGGAGAACTCGGCTTCGACGAAACCCTGATTCGCTCGGTTCGGTCCGTGCCCGGCGTCACCTCCGCGACGCCGATAGTGGAGAGCGCTGCTCGTCTGACTGCGGGGCCCCACGTCAATGAGTCTCTTCAGATATTAGGTATCGATCTTCTTGATACAGCCAGCCGGCAAGCGTTCCGGATTCGAGATGAGGAGTCTCCGGTCGGAGATCTCGAGCAATTGGTTGCTGCGGACGGGCTGTTCTTGGGACAGGATCTGGCGGCGGAGTGGGCCCTCACAGTCGGGAGCAGGCTCCATGTGGTTGCCGGATCACGCGAGGCCACGTTGCAGGTGCGAGGTGTGATTGAAGCAGGGGAAACGGCAAGATCTGTGTGGGGACGGATGGCGGTCATGGATATCGCGGCCGCACAACACACATTTGGCTTCGTAGGGCGACTGGACCGAATTGAGTTGGTCACCGCCCCGTCCGAACCAGTTGATCGTCTCCAGACGCTGGTGCAACGCGCTCTTCCTCCGTCAGTGATCGTCCAGCGACCGGAATCGCGTGGGAAGCAGGTTGAGACGATGGTGCGGGCGTTTCAGATGAATTTGACGGTATTGAGCCTGGTAGGGCTGCTCGTGGGAGTGTTTCTTATTTATAACACCATTGCGTTCAGTGTCGCACAGCGGCGGCGCGAGATCGGGATCTTTCGCGCCGTGGGCATGTCCGAACGAATGATCGGGATCCTGTTTGTGGGCGAAGCGGCGATGATGGGAATCATTGGAGGACTCCTGGGGGCGGTTGCCGGCGTGGTGGTCGCCAGAGTGCTGGTCGGACTACTCAGCCGAACGGTCACGGAACTCTTTTCGCCGATTGCCCCTGCCTTCATTACCGTGGGAGGGGCGGAGTGGATAGCCGTCCTGCTGGAAGGGGGATTACTCGGCGGCGGTGTCTCGGCTCTCGGGGCCCTGGGGCCAAGCGTGGATGCTGCCAAGACGATTGTCGTGATGGCGTTGGCGCCGGGTGGCTATGACGCCACTCAGCAGACACGTATCAAACCCGTTGCCCTCCTCGGCTGCCTTTTCCTGCTGGTTGCAGCCGCATTGTTATCAGGAAGCCCCGTGGATGGCACTCCGGTGTTCGGCTATATGGCGGCCTTCTGTCTTTTGGCTGGGTTCACCTGCCTGGTTCCCCTGTGTATCCAGACTGTTCACGGGTGGAGTAAGACGACACAAAAGGTCAACCAGGTTTCCACCGGTCATGCCATCAGGCAGATTGCAGTCGAGCAAATCGCTCGTTCTGCAACCAGGAGTGCGGTCACCGTGTCGGCACTGTTAGTGGGAGTGGCCATTATGGTGGGTGTGGTCATGATGGTACGAAGCTTTCGACATACCGTTGAACTTTGGATCGACCAAACGGTAATGGCTGATCTGATCGTGGCGCCTCATGCGTGGCTCCAGGGTACTCAGGGCAGTTCCGCAGACAAGACCCTTCCCGTGTCCCTGCGCGATCGCATTCAATCGGTGGAGGGCGTCGCGGCTGTGGACAGCTATCGCGACATTAGAGTGTTGGTAACCGGTAAGTCCGTCGCCCTGGTGTCCCGAGACCTTCGGATGCATGCGGAGCGTAGTCGGTATCTGTTCCTGTCAGGCGACTCTCGAACGATTTTGCATGAAGCAGTGGACCGCGGGGCGGTCGTGGTCTCTGAAGTACTCGCTCAAAGATTGGCGGTGGTTCAAGGCGGGATGTTGGAGCTTCCGACGTCATCAGGCATACGGTCGTTTCCCGTCCAGGGGATATTTTATGATTATGCTACCGACGGCGGAAAAATTGTCATGGATCGGGCGACGTACCAAAAATGGTGGAACGATGATGCGGGAGTGACCGTGTTTCCCGTCTACATGAAAGACAATCAGGATCTTGCGCAGGTTCGCCAACGGATCGTCCGCCTCATGGCCGAAGGCAATAGACACGGTGTGGTGCCGTCAATCGTCAGCAACCGCGAACTGCGCAAAGAAATCCTGGACATCTTTGACCGCACGTTCGTCTTGACCTATGCGTTGGAGACGATCGCCGTGTTGATCGCGATCCTTGGCATTGTGAACACACTCGTCACCTCGGTGTTGGAGCGGAGACGCGAATTTGCCATCTTGCAAGCGCTCGGCGCCAGCGAGCGGCAGATCAAGCTGCTCGTTCTCTGGGAATCGATATACCTGGCGGCTATCGGGACCTTCCTCGGTGCGGTGGGTGGACTTTTGCTCTCGAGTATTCTCATCAAGGTGGTGAATAAGCAGTCGTTTGGCTGGACGATTCAAATGGAGTGGACGCCTTCGATCTGGATAGAGGCAGTCGTGGTCGCGGCAGGCGTGGCGCTATTCGCTGGTTGGTGGCCGGCCCGGTGGGCGTCTAAGCAGCCTATCGTAGACGGACTTCGTTATGAGTGACCATCAGTGCCGGCCGTGACGGCGCATCGGTTCATGTTCGGATGCGTCCGATCATCCACCTGGATATGAAAGCCGAGGTCCGTGATCATTCGCCACACCTCCGGCGCCGGTTGGCCCGGCGTCGTCAGATAGCCGTTGACGAAGACGGAATCCGCCGGATACAGCGCAAGAGGTTGGAGGGTTCGGAGATTGTGCTCTCGACCGCCGGCGATGCGTATCTCTGTCTTCGGGTGCAAGAAACGGAACAGGCAGAGCACTTTCAGGCAGCGTTGCGGAGTCAATTGATCGCAGTGTTCCAACGGCGTCCCACTTGCGGGATGCAGCGTGTTGATGGGAATGGAATCCGGTCGGACTTCACGCAAGGCGAGGGCCAAATCGATGATGTCCTCGTCGGTTTCTCCCATGCCCACGATCCCCCCCGAACAGATTTCCAATCCGGCAGCCCGAGCGTTGCGTATCGTGTTGAGCCTATCCTGAAACGTGTGCGTCGTGCAGATCGAGGCATGATAGGCTTCACTCGTATTGAGGTTGTGATTGATGCGGTCGACCCCTGCTGCTTTCAACTCTTTTGCCTGGGATTCACTCAACAGACCCAGGGAGCAGCAGACCTGAATAGGATTGTTCCGTTTGATGGTCCGCACGGCCCCTGAGATCTCGGTGATTTCCCGATCCAGCGGACTGCGGCCGCTGATGACGATACAATACCGCTGGGCCTTGGCCGATGCCGCGCGACGAGCCCCATCGACCATTTGATCGGATGACAGCAGCCCATACCGATCGATAGGCGCCGTAGAGATCGAGGATTGCGAGCAGTAATGGCAGTCTTCTTGGCACGCGCCGCTCTTGGCGTTCAGCAGCATCTGTAACCTGACGGTGGTCCCGAAATATCGGCTGCGAACCCGGAACGCCGCGTGCAGAACCTCGAGCAATCGGTCATCGGGCGATTGCAGCACCGCGAGGCACTCGGGCCGGGTCAAGGGAAGACCGTCCAGCGCCTTATCTGACAGGGCAAGAAAATCGATCATGCCGGAAACTCCTTGGTACCCACCCCGGCGCATCCCGCGAGCGGAGACCTCGTTTCTTTCATGGAAACATAGGGAAAACGTCGAAAACCTACACGGTTTCGAATGGAGATGCAATGCCCTGGTAGGGCACCGTGCGCAGGTGGGCCGGCGTCCTCTCCCGGTCGGTGTCGGCCTGAGTCGCGTCGAGCCAGGGGAGAGCGGCGTATGTGTTCCACAGCCCGCAACGGCGGCACCGGCCCGACCATTCGATCAGCTGGTGATGGCAATGTGTGCACAGGTAGGGAACCACCACCCGCTTCTTGAAGCTCAGCGCCTTTTTTAATTCGCCGACGGCTTCCTCCATGTGTTGTTTGCGAAGATAAAGGTTCGCCATGATCTTGTGGTATTCCACCAACTGATCGTGGGGGCCGTCGAGCGTGGACAAGATATCGTATGCGTCGTCGACCATCTCCAAGCGGTAGTAGAGCTTGCCGAGATAGAATTGGATCACCACATTGTGTGGATCGAGTTGTAACGCTTCCTGGTAGACCCGAATGATTTCATCGGGCTCGCCCAATTCGAGGAACAGCTCCTCAAGCCGGTGCAGGATAATCACGCTCTTGGTTTTGGCATAGATTTTTTTTAGAATCTCAACGGCATTCTTCGTCTTACCTTCCCGGACAAGGATCTCGCCGATGCCGACGTATGCCGGCAGAAACGTCCGGTCTTTCTTGATGGCGCCGCGAAAATAACGTCGCGCTTTATCCGGATGACCCCGTTCGAGCAGTTGGCGTCCGACTTCATACATGCACCCGATGAGGAGATCTGTTTCGGCCCGCTTTTCCGGCTCCGGCAAATTGGCCTTCACCAGGCGATGCTGGATCTCCAATGCATCGCTCCACTTCTCAAGCCGAATATAGAGATCCCGTTTGCGGATCAGAGCGGTCAGGTTCTCCGGTTCGATCTGCAGAATGTTCTGCAGCGCTTGGAGGGCCTCTTCATATCGCTTCGCACTTTCGAGATCTTTGGCCAGTTCCAACAGCACTTCGACATCGCGTTCCTCGATGCGATGGGCTTGCTGATGCAAGCGGATGGCTTCCGTGAAATTGTTTTCCGAGCGATAAATATTGCCGAGCCACAGCAGCGAATCGGTCCGGTTGGGATCGATGACCAAGGCGCGTTCGAACAGGTTCACTGCCTCCGCGATGCGTTTCGACATGAACGCGTGCGTACCATCGCGATGGAGGGCGTCAACCTTCTCTTTCCGCCGGACCAATCGATTGGTCCGCCAATTGAGGATCACGTGCGATGTTTGATGAGCACTGACGGTGATGGCGACCATGATCGCGCCGACGGCCATGGCGAGAAGCACCAACGAGACTGTATTGAGTTCATAGATCGAGGTGGCGCTCGTTCTGATGGCGACGGTGCCGGGATTCAGTTCGCGGAAATAGCTGTAGATGAACGTTCCGGCACCGATCAGAAAAATCGTGACGAGTAAACGGAACATCCTACACTCGTTTTCGCGTGCGAGTAGTACGAGCTGTCACGGGACGTGACAATAACGGTGTGCGGGTCTGTCGCTCAGAGGGCAATCGAACGGGCGCGGCATCTCCCCATAATTTTTCCAGGGCATAGTGCTCGCGAATATCTCTCAGAAAAATATGGACGACCACATCGCCGAAGTCCATGAGCATCCATTTCGCCGACGAGGCGCCTTCAGTGCTGAGCGGGAGGTACCCCTGACTGGAGAGGATTCCGTCGACGTGGTCTGCGATAGCCCGAACCTGCCGTTCCGAGTCTCCGGAACAGATGACCAAGTAATCGGCGACTGAGGTCAGTTTGGCGATATGGAGGATGAGGACATCAGTGGCCTTCTTGTCGAGAATCGCCCCGGCAATCGCGAGAGCCTTCGCCTTGGATTCCAGTACGATCGCTGTCCTCCATGTAGAGTCCGTGCTCAATTATATAAGATTCAACGGAGGGGGGCAACAAGTTCGCCACGCTCCGGCTCTGCCGGATTCGACGTCTGATGTCGGAAGCCGACACCTCGCAAGGCGGAACGCGCAGGAGGGTCAGGCGCACTCCGTCTACTACCGGGCAATCAAACCGGTCCCGCTCGCCTGCATCCAGGGCGTCCAGTGCGTCAGGCGGCACTGCGGGGACGAGCGCCAGGGCCGCGAGTCTGCTGAACGAAACGGCAGGGCGGGAAAGAACGACAACGTGACAGGAGCGGAGGAGGAGCGCAGGTTCTTTCCAGGAGGGGAGATCAACAAACGCATCGAGGCCGATGATAAAAAAGAGGTGTGCGCCGGGCCCGTACACTTCCTGAAGCGCGCGGACGGTGTCAATTGAGTAGGATTTTCCTGTGCGGCGAAGTTCGATATTCGAGACCGCAAAGGAGGAATGGCCCTCGACCGCCAGCCGGACCATGACCTCGCGATGCGCGGCCGGTGCCAGAGCATGGTGCTCCTTGTGTGGAGGATCGCCGGTCGGAACGAAGAGGATACGGTCCAACTGCATGGCGTCGCGTGCCTGTCCGGCGATGGTGAGATGGCAGCGATGGACCGGATTGAAGGTTCCGCCGAGAAGTCCCAGACGCATCACAGGAGAAGTCACTGCAAGCCGGCCGGAAATCTGCGCATGAAGGCTATCATCAGTCGAGAATGACGAGATTGTCACGATGGATGACTTCTTCATACTCCTGCAACCCCGGGAGCTGTTGAATGTCTGCGGTCTTCAGCCCTTTGATCCGGGTCAGGATCTCCGCAGAAAAATTGACCAATCCCTTCGCGAACTCCTTTCCCTCTTCATTCATACAGCTGACCGGATCACCGGCTTCAAATTGCCCGCTGATATCGAGGATCCCCGTCGCCAGGAGGCTCTTGCCTTTATGGACCAGCGCCTCCACGGCGCCGTGATCCAGCGTCACGGCCCCTCGGGCTCGCAATGTGAATGCAATCCAATGTTTCCTGCTGGTCAAACGACGACTGCGGGCGAGAAAAAGACTGCCGCCCGGCTTGCCTGCCAGAACCGATGGCAAAAGATCGGGAACCGTTCCGTTCAGAATCAACGTCGAGACGCCATACTCGGCGACCTTTTTGGCGGCCCGCACCTTCGTCGCCATGCCACCGGTCCCCTCCAATGTCGAGGACAACCCTGCGCGCCGTTCGATGTCCTCGTTGATGTCGGATATCAAGGGGATCAACGTCGCAGAGGCATTCTTCCGGGGGTCTTCCGTAAACAGCCCGTCCACATCCGAGAGAATCACGAGCAAATCGGCATCGACAAGATGGGCGACCTGTCCCGCAAGGGTATCGTTGTCACCGAATCGAATTTCTTCCACCGCCACGGTGTCGTTTTCATTGATAATCGGTACCACTCCAAAAGTGAGGAGTGTCTGCAAAGTATGTCTGGCATTGAGAAATCGCCGGCGGTCCGCCAGGTCTTGATGGGTCAGTAAGATCTGAGCGACCTTGAGACCCAGGGGCTCGAACGCTTTTTCATACGCCCACATCAGCCGGCTTTGTCCGACGGCTGCCGCGGCTTGTTTGACGGGAAGGCTCTTGGGATGTTCTCGCAACCCTAATTTCGTGATGCCGGACACGATTGCGCCGGAGGAGACCACCAAAATCTCGCATCCTCTCGATCGGCAGGAAGCAATTTCGACAGCCAAGCGCTCGATGCGGTCCGGACACAATCCGGTCGCGTGCGAGGCGACCAGACTGCTTCCGATCTTGATCACCAGGCGTTTGGCCTGGGTCAGGAGTTCGTCTCGCACGGTGCCTTACGGGATGCCTCCATGTGACGGCCAAGGAACTGCACAAGGTCATCCAATCCTTCGCGCGTGGCGGCAGAAATAGGCAGGAATGTCAGCCCGCGCTGCCGGCAATATTGGTCGAGTCGCTCAAGTCGTTCGCCGCCGCCTTTGACGTCAAGCTTTGTCCCGACGACTGCGAAGGGGCGCGTCGTCAGGTCGGGATCGTAGGCCTCCAGTTCATGCCGCATGATCTCGAAACTGCGGACAGGATCCTCCGGCGCCCATTCGGACACATCTACCAGGTGCAGCAGGTACAGAGTCCGTTCGATATGCCGGAGAAACTGGCCCCCTAATCCTTTGCCTTCGTGGGCGCCTTCAATGAGGCCGGGAATGTCGGCGACGACGAAACTCCGCTCTTCCGTCCACCGGACGACGCCGAGATTGGGAGTCAGGGTGGTAAACGGATAATGTGCAATCTTAGGCCGGGCGGACGAGATCGCGGCAATCAGAGTTGATTTCCCGGCGTTGGGGAGCCCGACCAAACCGACGTCAGCGAGGAGTTTGAGCTCCAACCGCAACCAACGTTCTTCACCGGCCGTGCCGGTCTCAAAATGCGTCGGGACTCGATTCGTCGAGGTGGCGAAATGAGAATTGCCCCGGCCACCTCGGCCTCCCTTCGCGGCCACCCATTGCTCGCCTTCGAGGTTCAGATCGGCGAGTACTTCCTGCGTGGTATCGTCGAACATCATCGTTCCCACAGGAACCGGTACCACGACATCGGCTCCGTTCGCGCCATGCCGGTTACTGCCTTCGCCGTCCCCGCCGTGGTTCGCTTCGTAATGCTTTTGAAAGCGCAGATCCAACAAGGTCGTCAGACGGTGAGATGCGAGGAATACAACGTGGCCTCCGTTGCCGCCGTCCCCGCCGTCCGGTCCTCCCCGCGGGACATACTTTTCCCGCCGAAAGCTACAGATTCCGTCCCCGCCGTTGCCGGCCTTTACGAAAATTCGAACCTGATCGACAAAGGTCGACATAGTGTCTCCGAGGCGACTCGTGAAGGTTGAATCCGAGGTGAGGCAGTATAACGTACCAAAACGCTACATAGGAAAGGAAAATGGGGCTCGAGAAGAGGAGGAATTCGCTACGAAGGCACCGCCAAGGTACGGCCGGGATGGCTAAGCATCTTGTTTGGCCGGGGCTGGATACACGCTGACCTTTTGTCGGCCGCGGCCTCCCTCGAATTTGACCACGCCGGTCACGTAGGCAAACAGCGTATGGTCCTTCCCCAAACCGACGTTGAACCCTGGAAAGAATTTCGTGCCTCGCTGGCGCATGATGATCGACCCGGCCTTGACCAGTTCGCCGCCATACGCCTTGACGCCCAGATATTGCGGATTGCTGTCCCGACCGTTCCTGGTAGAGCCGCCGCCTTTATTTGTTGCCATGCCTGACTCCCGTTCGCCTAGTGGGTCTCGATGCCCGTAATTCTGATCTGGGTAAATCCCTGGCGGTGTCCCTTGGTCCGGCGATAGTTCTTCCGCCGTTTCTTTTTGAACACCGTGATGGAGCGAGTGCGACCCTGGCGAACAATCTCTGCCGTGACCAGGGCGCCCGCCACCACCGGTTGCCCGATGGTGAATCCTTTGTCCCCATGGATGAGCCGCACCTGCGGCAGTTGCACCGCCGCGCCGACCTCACCCGGCAATGAGCTCACCTGGATCAGCGCGCCCGGTTCGACCCGGTATTGCTTTCCGCCCGTTTCAATGATTGCATACATGTCGCCATTGTCCTCCGAAGCAGAACGCAAACTGATATCACAGCTCTTCTCAGAGAGTCAAGGCGCGAGACCTTCTTGTGCATCGTCTCACGAGGGCATCGCGGCTCCGTCGTAGATGTGGGCTCACTCAATTTTCCACGTCATCATTTGGAAGTCCACCGGGTAACGACTCTCTGCGTAGGCTTGATCCGAGTTGCCTTGACCGTCCATTAAGCCGCTGCTATAGTCGGTCCATGCTCCAAGCCAGCGAAAAAATTTGGATGGATGGGCGGTTTGTGAATTGGGCCGATGCCAACGTCCACATCTTGACCCACTCCCTCCACTATGGGTTGGCGGCGTTTGAAGGGATCCGCTGCTATAAGGGCAAGAGCGGCTCGTCGATCTTTCGGCTCGCGGAACACGTCGACCGGTTGTTTGAGTCGTCTCATATTGCGGAGATACAGATTCCTTACGACAAGAAAGACATCACCGAGGCCATTATCGAAACGGTTCGGATCAACCGGCTGGACGCCTGCTATATCCGGCCGCTCGTCTATATCGGCTATGGCGCCATGGGCCTCTATCCTGGCGACAATCCCATCCGGGTCGGAATCGCAGCGTGGAATTGGGGCACCTATTTAGGGGATGACGCGCTGACCAAGGGCATTCGAGCCAAGGTGTCGTCGTTCACCCGACATCATGTGAACGTGTCCATGACGCGCGGAAAGATCTCCGGCTACTACGTCAATTCGATCCTGGCAAAACGAGAGGTGAAGGCGGACGGCTACGATGAAGCCATCATGCTGGATCCGGAAGGGTATGTGGCGGAAGGAACCGGCGAAAACGTGTTCATCGTGCGCCGCGGGCAGCTGAAGACCACGCCGCTCACCTCGATTCTCGAAGGCATCACCAGGAATTCAATTATCCAACTGGCACGGGAACGCGACATCGCCGTCCTGGAAGAGCGGTTTACGCGCGACGAGATGTATATCGCCGAGGAAGTCTTTGTAACCGGCACCGCCGCCGAGATGACTCCCGTGACCGAGATCGATCACCGGCGTATCGGATCGAGCAAACCCGGCCCGGTGACCCTGTCGCTCCAAAAATCATTCTTTGACGTCGTGCAAGGTCTCGATACCACGCACCGCCACTGGCTCACGCCGGTTTAGCCCGGCGCTGTGTCTGCCCCTGTTTTCTCTCGCCCGATGTCAATCCGTTTCTACGTCCTCTTGATCAATACCAGATTTTAGATACCCGCCTTAAGTCCTAGAGGAAAAACTGAACTGTGATGTCCCGTGCTCTTGTCATGGTAATTGTGCTCTCCACTTTTTATTCTGTCGCTAGCTGCGGTTCTTCGAATCGTGGAGAAACATCTCTAGGCACAACAAAAATGGAGATCGAGCAGAATCTCGCCGGAAAGATTCGCAAAGGGGCATCGCCGAGTGAAGTGATTGCTGTGTTGGACAGGTTTAAGGTTGACCATTCCGACTATTTAAAGGCATCGCACCGAATCGAGGCAATACTCCGACATGTTAGGAAGAACATGCCTGTGTCTGAATCTATCCAAGTCATTTTCATTTTTGACGAGAAGGATGCGTTTGTTAAGTATGAACTGACGAGCTTATTCACTGGACCATGATGTGTTTTGGATGTTTCTGCCGTAGATGAACTTGCAGAGAGCAATTGTTCTTCCAGGAGAGTTCTTGCATCGGATTTACTTTGTCTCATTATTGGGTAAAGAAAAGGGGTCGGGAGTCTTTTCTTGCACGCCAGTGACACGAATCGGCCCCAGACAGCGTCGGAGCTTGAGCCCTTCCGGCTCTGCGTGCAACGCGGCCGACCATTCGGATAGGAGTCGTGGGTTCACCGGATGAGTAAGCGCTTTGGCCTGAACTCAACGTTGCAATGCGCCCGCGTGGGCGTCCCAAAGGTTCTTGAGAAAAGACTCCCGACCCCTTTCCCTTTCTCTTTCTTCTCCTTTCCCTTTCTTGCCTTCGGGTTACTGCGGCGAACTTTGCTAGAGAGCAATTCTCCTTCCGGGAGAGTGCTTGCTCTGCAAGGAAACTTGGACATAACTTGTTCGAGTCGAGTCCGTGCTGAGACGGAATAATTGTAACGCGATCACGAACGCAGAGGGAGTTCTGTGACAGTGGCGGATGGCTCAGTGAGAGGCGGGCGTGTCGCCTGAATGGGATTCGTCGGAAGGGGCGGCGGCCGGCGCACTTCCCTGGGTGGCCGGGGCGGCCGGTTTCTTGTTGAGATCGATGACCGTGGAGGAAAAGGTGCGGTCCTTCGCCAGGATGGCGAGGGTGAGAGATGTGAGCATGAACACGAAGGCTGTCACGACCGTGAACTTGCTGAGAAAGTTGGCAGGACCTCGGCTGCCGAAGACCGTTTGGCTCGATCCGCCGAACGCGGCGCCGATTTCCGCGCCCTTGCCGGATTGAAGGAGAATGGCGCCGATCATGAGCGTGCACACGATGACATGGATGATGACGAGCAAGGTATACATAATTATCCAGGGGAGATATGAGAGTCCAGTGCGATCCGGCAGAGTGTAGCAAACGAAGTGGGATCCAGACAAGCCCCGCCGACTAATGCACCGTCGATTTCCTGGGAAGACAAAAAACCGGCGATATTCTGCGGGGTGACGCTGCCGCCGTACAGGATACGGACGACCTGTGCCGCGTGAGCGTTCCAACTCTTCTCAATCGTCGCGCGAATGGTCTGGTGGACGGCGACAGCCTGCTCGGGCGTGGCTGCGCGGCCCGTGCCGATGGCCCATACCGGTTCATAGGCGATCAGAACCTGGACCATCTGCTCCCGCTGCAATCCCGCCAATCCCTCACGAATCTGCCGCATCACGACGGCCTCAGTCAGGCCGGCCTCACGATCAGCGAGACTCTCGCCGACGCAGAGGAGAGGCCGCAGGCCGTGGCGAAGCGCCGCCTGTACTTTTTTATTCGTCCACTGATCCTGCTCGCCGAAGTGCTGACGACGCTCGGAATGACCGATGATCACGAATTGACAACCCGGCTCCTTGAGCATAGGCCCGGAGACCTCGCCCGTGAAGGCGCCATTGTCTTCCCAATAGAGATCCTGTGCGCCGAGTTGATAGGAAGACCGGTTGCCCAACGCGTCCCGCGTAGCCTGCAACGCCGTAAACGGCGGAGCAAGACCGACGTCCAGGCGAGGGTCGGGCGCACACTGTCGGGTAAATTCGCGGACAAAGATGTTTGCTTCGGCGGCAGTCTTATTCATTTTCCAGTTACCGACAATAAACCGCGTTCTCACCGGGACCTCGATTCGTATGGATTGAAAACAGGAGAGGGACGTGTCAAGGAGTACGATTGGGAAGCGCCGCCAAACCGGGAAGCGTTTTGCCTTCGAGAAGCTCCAACGCGGCACCACCACCGGTCGAAATGAAGGAAATACTTTCGGATTCCCCGGCGCGATGAACGGCAAGCGCCGTTTCTCCTCCGCCCACGATGCTCAACGCATAGGCATTGGCGACGGCATGAGCCATGGCCAGTGTGCCGCGTGCGAACGCATCGACCTCGAACATGCCCATCGGACCGTTCCAAAGGATGGTCTTGGCGTTCTGCACGGCCTCGGAAAAGAGCTTGACTGATGCGGGCCCGATGTCCAATCCGTACCAGCCCTTGGGAATCTCCTGCACCGGCACGATCATCGTTTCGGATCCGGGCTCCCGGCCGGCGGCGACCACGCAATCGACTGGAAGATAAAATTTCACACCCTTGGCGAAGGCATGATCCTGTATGCCTTTCGCGAAATCCAGCATGTCGTTTTCGACCAGCGACTTCCCGATCTCCAACCCCATCGCCTTGAGAAAGGTAAATGCCATTCCGCCGCCGATAATGACCTTGTCGACTTTTTTGCCCAGGTTCTCGATCACGCCGATCTTGCCTGACACCTTGGCGCCCCCGAGGATCGCCACGAAGGGGCGGACCGGGTTTGCGACCGCACCCTCCAGGTACTCGATTTCTTTCTTCAGAAGATATCCCGCGGCGGCTTCCTTGATGAATTTCGTGACACCGACCGTGGACGCATGAGCGCGGTGAGCGGCGCCGAACGCATCATTGATGTATACATCAGCGAGTGATGCGAGGGATTTGGAAAAGGCGTCGTCGTTCTTTTCTTCCTCCGCGTGAAAACGTAGATTTTCCAGCAGCATGACGTCGCCGGGTTTCATACGTGCCACGAGACTTTCCACGGCGGGACCGATGCAGTCAGGGGCGAAAATCACCTCCTTGCCGAGCAGGCGTTGGAGGCGCTTGGCGATCGGAGCCAGGCTGAATTTCGGGTCGAACTTCCCATTGGGACGACCCAGATGAGAACAGAGAATAACCTTGGCTCCTTCGTCGACGACGTGGTTAATCGTGGGTAAGGTGGACCGGATGCGCGTGTCGTCCGTGATCTGGAGAGAGTCGTCGAGGGGAACGTTGAAATCGGCCCGGATGATAACGCGCTTACCGCTCAGCGTGAGGTCTTCAAGAATTTGCTTGTGCAGATTCATACAGTTCCTTCCTCGTGTTCGATCGAGTGGAACAGATTCGGTGCAGCCACATCGAGTCCCGGTTCCGGTCCCGGCTCTCGATGTCAGAGCCCGTCATGACTTCGTCGCGATGTACTTGATCAAATCGCGAACTCGACACGAATAGCCCCATTCATTGTCATACCATGCAATGACTTTTACCAGTCGCTTGTCGATGACGGTCGTCAACGGCGCATCGAACGTGGCCGAGTGCGGGTCTCCCTTTTGATCGATGGAGACGATAGGCTCGACCGAATAGGCGAGGATGTTTTTCATCGGCCCCTCCGCCGCCTTTTTGAAGGCGGCGTTCACCGATGCGACGTCGCAATCCTTCTCCGTCTCGACCGTGAGATCGACCAAGGAAACGTTGGGAGTCGGAACACGGATTGCCAGTCCGTCCATCTTCCCTTTCAGTTGAGGAAGGACGAGATGCAGGGCCTTTGCCGCACCGGTACTGGTCGGAATCAATGACATTCCGGCCGCCCTGGCCCGCCTCAAATCCTTGTGCGGGAGGTCGAGGAGTTGCTGATCGTTGGTATAGGAGTGGATGGTGGTCATGACGCCGTGCTTGATGCCGAAGCTTTCCAGCAGAACTCTCGCGACAGGAGCCAGACAATTCGTGGTGCAGGATGCATTGGAGACAATCTGGTGCGAACGCGGGTCCAACACGCCCTCGTTGACGCCCAAGACGATCGTTGCGTCGGGATCTTTCGCAGGGGCGGAGATGATCACGGTCTTGGCTCCGGCTGCGAGATGCTTGCCGGCTCCCTCGCGATCTGTGAATCGTCCGGTGGATTCAATGACCACATCCACACCGAGCGCTTTCCAGGGAAGTTCTTTCGGGTCCTTGATCGCGAGAACTTTGATTGGTTTTCCATCGACCACAAGGTCATCATCTTTGGCTTCGACCGGAACTTGTAGTGTGCCATGGACCGAGTCGTATTTGAGCAGGTACGCGAGGGTCTTCGCATCCGTCAGGTCGTTGATCGCGACAAAATCAAGGCCGCCGTCGCCGAGGGAGGCGCGCAACACATTGCGCCCGATTCTTCCAAAACCATTAATGCCGATTCGTGTAGCCATCTTCGTAAGTCCTCAAAAAAATGAGCAAGTAAGCGGGTCGCGTCCGACCGCGATAGTACTGGCGCCTCTCCCTCATGTCAACCATACAAAAGTGCTACCGGTGACTTTTTGAACGAGCACTTGCATGTTCCGATGGAGACGCAACGGACACTTATACGTATGATCCGCCAAGCTTGCCTGAAGCAGATGGCTCCGATAGAGTGACGCCCACAGGAGAGCATTGCCGTCAGAGCTTCCAATTCTCAGGTGAGCATGACACCTCCGTCCACACTACATCGGGAAGCTGAAAAGGTACTTGAATGGCCCAAGCTCTTGGACGCGTTGGCGGCTCATGCGCGTTCGAGTCTGGGGCATAGCCGGTGCCGAGCGCTCCCTCTCGCGGCCGATCTCGAGCATGCTCTGATGAGGCAGGAAGAGACGACGGAAATGGTGTCATTGCAGGAGGGCATGGATACGTTTCCCTCCACCGGGTTTCCCGATGTTCGGGATTCACTCGACCGGGTGACCAAAGGGGGTTCGCTGGAGGTGCACGAGCTGCGGGATTGTTCGGTCGTCCTCAAGACAATGGATCAGGCAGCCAGGTATCTTGCCCGGCATCTGGAACAGGCGCCGTTGATCAGTGCATTGGCGCAGCCGCTGCAGAACCTGTCTCAGCTTCGAAGTCTTATGCTGTCTCTGGACTCCGCCATTCAACCGGACGGGTCAATCTCGGAGTCAGCCACACCCGAGTTGCGCCACCTGACTCACCAGGCGCATGAACTCAAGCAGACCATTCGGCGCAAGCTGGAACAGATACTCCATTCCCAACGGTATGCCGACGTCTTGCAAGAAGGTTATTTCGCGCAACGGGAAGGACGATATGTCGTTCCGGTCAAGGTGGAGATGCAAGGAAGGGTGCCTGGCATCCTGCACGATGTATCCGCGAGCGGAGCGACGGTCTTCCTGGAACCCAGGGAATTGATCGACCTGAACAATGCCATCAAGGTGGCGGATCTGGAGATCGACCGCGAGGTACGCCGGATCTTGAGAGAGTTGTCCGCGCTGGTAGCACACGACGCCGACAATATCACGATCATGTTGGACGTACTCACAGAGTTGGATTGCATTGTTGCGAAGGCTGCCCTGAGTCGGCAGCTGCATGCGCATGCGGTATCCCTCAACGGACAAGGCCGGATCATGTTGCGGCAGGCTCGACACCCTCTTCTGGCGATGGCGAAGGTTGACGTCGTGGCCAACGATCTTCTGTTTGACCAGTCGGTGAAGGTCCTGGTAATCAGCGGACCGAATACCGGCGGAAAAACCGTCACCCTGAAGATCCTTGGCCTGTTCGCGCTCATGGTTCGGGCTGGTTTGCATCTTCCCTGTGAACCCGACTCGGAGATGGCGGTCTTTCCGTCGGTCTATGCGGATATCGGTGATGCTCAGGACCTCGCCAGAGACCTGTCGAGCTTTTCCGCGCATATCACGCAGGTCGTACAGCTGCTTCGCGAGTTGCCTGAGTTTCCAACGGGGTCGGATCATGGGTCCGACGAATCACCGTTGGCGCTGGCCCTGCTCGATGAGCCGGTCACATCGACCGACCCGACCGAAGGAGCGGCACTCGCCGGCGCCTTGCTCTCTCGATTGGCTCGGCGAGGAGTCAAAGTGGTCGTCACGACGCATTATACGGAACTCAAGGCCATGGCTCAGTCGGCAGCAGGTTTTGCGAATGCCAGTGTGCAATTCGATTTGGCGACGTTGTCCCCGACCTATCGTGTGGTCATGGGTCTTCCAGGCGGGTCTGCCGCTCTTGAGATCGCCGGGCGCTTGGGGATGGACGATGCCATCATCGAAGACGCGCGCAATCGCCTTGGCAGTCAAGATCGCTTGTTGGAGCGATTGCTGAACGATCTGCAGGAGCGCCAGCGACAACTCATGATCGAACTTGAAGAAACCGTTCAGGCTCGTGCGGAAGCCCAGCAGGCCGCGGAGAAGGCCCAAATCTTGTTGACGGCATTACAAGAATCTGAACGTGAGGAGCGCAAGGGCATCAAGCGGAAGTTGAGCCAGGAGTTCCAGCGCGCGCGTGCGGCGGTCCAAGCCACGGTCGAGCAGCTGCGACAGGAGCAGAATCTGACCCAGGCCAAACAGGCGAAACAGCGGCTCGTCGAGTTGGAAATTCAAGCGAAGCAGGATATCTCAGCCCCCACGGACCACGTCAGCGTCGATCAGCTTACGAAAGGCCATCAGGTCGAATTGGGGGGCCTGGGGATGATCGGCACGTTGTTGGAGGACCCCCAAGGAAAGAAGCGAGTCCGCGTGAAAGTCGGCGAAGGAGAAGTAGTGGCCACGGTGGCCGATCTCAGAGGTCTTGCACATCTCTCGCCTCCGCCGACGGTCCTGCCGGTGGCGGGAAAACCCTCGGTTTCGCCGGGGGTCGCTCGCGATTTCATCGCCTCGAACGAGACCGTGCTCGACGTAAGGGGGCGCGCTGCCGATGAAGCGGTAGACATGACGGTGGCTGCTCTCGATCGTGCCGCGCTCACGGGGAATGCCATGATGCGCATCATTCACGGCTATGGCACGGGTCGCCTGAAAGCGGCACTGCGCGACTATCTCGCGCGGTCACCCTACGTCTCTCACTTCCGTCCAGGCGAGCGAGGTGAAGGTGGAGACGGAGTGACGATTGCGACCTTACGGTAGATCGCGAACGGATCGCATCATGGAGCCTGCTGACGCCCATGTGGGAATTCCCTCTTCAGTGACTCTGCAGAAACCTTCCCGAACATCGATCGATCAAATCACTCATTTCACCTAACCATCCTGGTCGTTTTCCCACGTATCAATTCTGGCTGGTTGGCCATCCAAGCCGCCGTCTCTTGCCGTGGTGGTTCTTTTGACGCAGTTCTGGTTCGAATCAACCACGCGGGGAACATGACGAATTGTCTCACCATAATGAGTTCAAGGTGTTCCGGCGCGATTAGAGCGGCATCATGCTTGCTCTATAATTCCGTGATGGAATCGGCGCTTACCTTGACCATGTGTATCAGGTGTACCGGCCATCTATCTCAAAGCCATGCGTGGGTGAAAGCGATACCCACGGGGAGGGGGTCATGAAACGGTCGTTTGATGGAGCGGATCTTATGGTCTCCATCGGTTTCTTGGCAACCATTGCCGGTTGTTGTGTGTTCTATCTGGCGTCATCCGGGATAATCGGGCAACCGGCCGGGGTGTCGGCTGCGTCCGTTCAACCTCAATCTGCACGAGAATGGGTGGAACCGGTTTTAGGCGAGGCTATTGTCAGTGGTACGTTGCTCGACCTGTCGGCGCCAAAGCAGATTGCTTCTGCCGTGACACATCTGAACCAGGTCACGATGATGCAGTATGACGTCGATCAAACGGCCTTTGGGTACCTTGAAGCGGTAAAGGCCTGGGCTGCGAAGAAGACGTCGAACAACGCCGCGAGAGCGGAGATGGTCAAGGGACGGGCCATCGTCAACCACACAAGAAACGGGACCCGTCATGGGTGGCTCTCGGCCGATCACTATGTGAACGAATATAACGACAGAATGATTCGTCAGGCGGAGGGAGCGGGAAGCCGGATCCTGAATGACTTTCTCGCCAACTGGCAGTCGAACCTTGGCCAGTCCATTGTCGAAGCGAGTCTCGCGCACATGAGTGTGCTGAACAAGATCCAGGAGGAGATCGGCGAGGCGATCGTGCGTGTGGCCACGGTCCAGACCTCCTACGAAGAGGCCGATGCCGCCCTCCAGGCTCAAATGGGCGCCTCGATCGTGGCCGCGGCGCATGCGGCAATGGAGCCCGGTGTGCCCGTTCGTCCGTTGGTGGCAGCAGGCCTGGCGCCAGGCGAAGGCGCAGTTGCCGGCGGACTCAGAACCTGGCCCGAGATCTCCTTCGCCGATGTGATTCTCGCCTCGGCTGGTCTAATGGGGCTTCTCATCGGCAGCTTCTTCATGGCAGGTCGGCCCGACAGGCCGGAGGCTGTGTCCAGAAGATTCGAGCCGGTGGAGCGGCGCGCATACAGGCGGACGGCGTAGGCCTCCCCGCCGGCATCCCTCGATACGATGCCGACGGTACAACGGAGATACGCATCGTGATATCAACCATACAGGGGTTATTTATGTCGTGGGGATATTGGGGAATCGTGGTGGGGCTCCTGTCGATGGTCGCCGTGTTTTTCGTCTGCATGGAAATCATGTACGCCCAAGCGAGAAAAGGGCTCGGCGAAATGAATGTGCACGCCGATGGACCGAAGGCGGTTTCCCAGACGGCCAGTCGGCATGCGGCCTGACAGATTCGTCAAGCGGGCCCAGAACAAAAGGAGAGCGTTATGGTATGGGTCTTGGGACTCCTCACACTCGGTGCGCTCGTATGGCTCATCGCCGAGATGATGGCGACGGAAAGCGAAGCGGAACGTCGGCGCCTTTCCCAATCGGCCGTACTTCCGGCTGCCGGCGAGGACGCAGCTTCTCAGTCGGGTCATAGACGCGCCGCCTGACGTTCGCAGCTTCAAGCCGCTATCCGGCAGCAGAACATGAGCGCGGGTCGTTCCTATGCCACCCCGCCAGTGCAGAAAATCCATCAGCCTGCAAAGCCTCATCACATTGTCGGTCCTCTCCATCGGTGTGCTGACGGGTACCGTTGGGCTGGCGTATGCCTACTGGCAAGCCAAACAATCCCTTTACGTGACCGTGGGAACGACCTTTCAGGAACTCGCGCGCCAGAGTGCCGACAAAGTGGCTCTGCTGTTGACGAAAGAAGTGGAGTGGATTCAACGGCTTGGCGCCCTGCCGGAAGTTCGCGACTCGGTCCTTGGAGGGTCCCGCCCACACTTCGATCAGCCGCCCTTTCAACATTGGCGTGATCAGCAGCGCGAGTACTTCCGCTCGCTGGCCATCTTCGACCGTCACGGCCATATGACCGGCGGGTATACCAGCGACGCCACGAGCACGTATTACACCCAACAGTCGTGGTGGCCGGTCGTTCTCGAAGGCCGCCGGTCATGGGTCGGACCATTGACGGTGGACGACGATGGGCGTGGGTTTCTGGAAATCGCCGTTCCGGTCGGGGATGAAACAGGCGTCGCCATCGGTGTCTTGAAGGTCGTGATCGGTACGCAACCGCTTCTCGGTTCGATTGAACGAAGCGTCATCGCTGAGACCGGTCATGTGATGTTGTTGAGCGAATCGGGAGCAGTGCTGGCATGCCCTCTTCTGCAGCCCGCAGCCCACAATCTCTTTCCTGAAGAACTGATCACGCAGCGGACGCGTGCCGCTGGCGCTCAAGCCGAGTGGGTAGAGACAGATGAAGATACACATGGTCGGAGCGGCGGCATAGTCGGACTTGCCCGAGTCACGCTACCAGCCGATATCGCGCAGGCTCAACATTGGTCTGTCTTGGTCAGCCAGGATCCGGCAGAAACATATTCGCCGCTGATGGTGTTGGTGTGGAAACTAGGAGGTTTCTGGATTGGGGCCGTCGCTCTCGTGGCGTGGCTGAGGTGGAGACTGGCGAGACGAATTGTCCGCCCGATCAGAGCCCTCATCGGTCGAGTTCATCTTCTTGGACACACGGGCCCTTCGGGCAGCGCTCCGATTCCTGAGAAAGGCGGCATCAAGGAAATCGACGCCCTGGCGACAAGTTTTGACGAGCTCGCTGAACGCTTGGAGCGGACGTCCCAGGAGAGGCAACGATATGTGGCGGAACTCGAACAAGTGAACCATGATCTGCAGACGTCCGAGGAACATTATCGCATGCTGTGGAATCACTCCGCGGATGTGAAGATCCTTGTGAATGAAACAGGCATCATCCTGGATGTGAATCGCCGGGGCGAGACAAAGCTGGGCTCTTCCGCAAGCGATATGATCGGGAAAGCCCTCATCCAATGGTTTGACGAATCGGATCGGGCTCGCCTCGAACAGATTATGCGGAACGTCTTTCGCAACGGTCAGGAACAAGCCGCCGGCGAGATGAACGTCATCGGGATCACAGGCGGGACTCTCATCATGGATGTGGATGCGACGCCGGTGACCGGGACGCCAAAGACCGGTGCGGTGATGCTGCAACTGAGCGACCTCACCGAAAAGAAGGCGTTGCAACGGCAGTTGATCCGGACCGAGCGGCTGGCCTCGCTCAGCCAGTTCGCCTCCATGTTTGCCCATGACATCAGAAACCCGTTGGCGGGGATCAAGAAGAGTCTCGAGTGGCTAGGGCAGCGACCGGAGCTGCAAGCCGAACCTCAGCGCTCCTGGATGGAGGACGTTCGTTTTACGGCGGACCTCCTGCTCGGGATGATCAACGACATGCTGGATGTGTACCAGGAAAGCTATTCCGGTCTTCCATTGAGCATTTCCGAGGTCTCCGTCGCAAAGCTGGCTGAAGAGGTTCTGCATGTTTTTCGCTCCGAGGCACAAGCGAGAGAAGTGACGTTTCGCCTGCAGGCGCCGATCGGCGATGTGCCCGTCCCGGTCGATGGCCGGCGATTGCAACGGGTGCTCATCAATTTGGTTCATAATGCCCTGAAGTACTCTCCGGCCCGCGGCGTCATCACGGTGACGGTCGGTTTGGAAGACCCTGTCCTTCTGCGTCTGGAGGAAGGCCTTGCGGCGGCCCATCGGAGGGTCGTGATTTCCGTTGAGGATGAAGGGCCCGGCATCGAACCGGAAGAGTTGCCCCATATCTTTGAGATGTTCTTCCGAAAGAAGGACGGTCATGACTACCGGATCGGACGGGGCCTGGGCCTTCACTTCTGTCGCCTGGTGATAGACGCCCATCACGGATCGATCCGGGCCGGCAATCGTCCGGACGGCGGGGCGGTATTTGCCGTCGAGATACCCGTCCTGCAGGAACAGGCATGCCTATCACGCTGCTGATCGCAGAGGATCAGCGACTGTTTCGACAAAGTCTCCGGTTGCTGCTGGATTGTGAGGACGATCTCGAAGTGGTCGGTGAGGCCATGGACGGCCGTGAGGCGGTGGACCTGTGCTTCACGTTGAAACCGGATATTGTGTTGATGGATGTCGATATGCCGAAGCTGGACGGTATCACCGCCACTCGGTTGATCCGCGGGTGCTTGCCTGACATCAAGGTCCTCATGTTGTCCGTGCACGATGAGGATGCCCGAATTGTCGCGGCTATCCAAGCAGGAGCCTGCGGGTATGTCCTCAAAGATGCCGAGCATAAGGAATTCCTTCGCATCATTCGGGCGACCTCCCGCAGCGAGCCGGTCGTATCCCCGTTCATGCCGGACGTATTTGCCAAGCGCGTGATCGGGATGATGAAGGGGGGTGATGGCTCTCACCAGCCAGGGGTCACCGGGTTGACCGACCGTGAGAAAGAAATCCTGGCCTGCGCGGCTGCCGGACGAGGAAACAAAGATATCGCCGATCAGCTGTGTGTCTCGCCCGATACGGTGAAGACCCATCTCCATCATATTTATCAAAAGCTCGGCGTGACGGGCCGGGTCGAAGCCATCCTCGCCTACCTCCAAACGCGCTAGTCTCCGCCGCTTCGTCCACTCACCTGAACGGTGTAGACAAATTCCATCCCTCAGGGAATAGGCCGTCCTACGCGCTGTGAGTAGACTGACCAATCGTGAAACGTGCGGATACATCGAGCCGGCAGAGAATCTCGATACGGAGGTACGATATGAAGAGCGGACGACAGGTCGGGTATGTCTTCCTTCTGACAGGTGTGTTCATGGCGCTGATGCTGGCTCCTTCATCGAGTTCCGGCCAGGTCATCTCGGATCAGACCATGGGGCCGTCGAGCGAGGGGCCGCTCAATGAAGGCGTGATCGTCATGCCTCCGGAGACGCTTCCCAAGGAACTGGATCAACGATTCGAACGTTCTTTGCAGGCTCCGGAAATATCGAGCGAGACCGGGGGCCATCTATTCATTGGGATCCCTGATCAGCAGGATTTTGAAAACGCCAGAGAATCGGATCTCAGGTCGGCCTGGTCATACTAACCAAGCCTGTCGTTGGCAAGAAGGCCCATCAGCAAGGAGGATGCAGTCATGAAGACACAGCGAATTCTTTCCTCTCTGTCGGTTGCCGTGATGACGTTCGGCGTCCTCTCATTCCTTGCGGTTGGAATCGGGCGGGCCGACCAGACGTGGGTCGATGAGATCAGCAACTCGTTGCATGTCTACCAGACCAACTACCCCAACTCCAATTGGGAGCCGTATAGCCATAAACTCGATGTCGTGAAGCAGGCCGTCACCAGCGGGGATCAACGGGCCGTCAAATCCGAAATGGGGAAATGGTTCAAGATGCTTCGCGCCCGTGAATATGGGATCAGTGACGTCGCTGCCGACGAGTTGTTCAACTTCACGCTGATGGTCACGCCGATTCAAGACTACGGCATTTCGGTACCGACGTCAGGCGGCACCGAAATGGGCTACTGAGACACCGCTGAGAACAACGTCGATGATGTGACCGGAGAGAAGGAGGAAAGAACCATGCGAGCCCCGAGTGCGCTTCTGCTGATCAGTGCAGTCTTGATGTGCGCCGCCACCGCAGGAGCGGATGGCGCCGGCGGATTCACCGCCTATACCCACTATGGATTCAGCGGGGTCGTGTCGAAAATTGAATCGGGATTTCTCTTCGTCAAGTCTCCCCACGGCCTGCAGCTGCGGGCCATCAGTCCCAACAAGGCTGATCGCGTGGGACTGCACGATGCGAAGATAGGAGATGAAATCCTGTTGCTCGTGGACTCCGGAAACGTGCTCCTCGATGCGACGACTCCAACTCGCATGGCCATGTTCGAGCATCGGCTCCTGACAGGACGGATCGATTACGGCGATCCCTATTGGGGAGAAATCCGACTCTCCACTCCCGAAGGGACAGAGCGATTCGACGTCGACAGTTTGATGGGCAACAAGTTGTGGGTGTATGAGCATGGCGCGCCGGTCGTCATTGAACTCGACGCCGATAACGTCATGATCGATATTCATCGCGACCGGTAGGGTTTGATCGCGTCGGCCTTTCTGACCGCGCCTTGACTTGTCCGGCAGGCAACAGTACCATCCTCACAGGCTGCGCTCCCGGCTGGTTTGTAGTTGCGGGAGCACAGTGCTCCGCACCCCCACCATACGTGCATTGGGGTCGGCCGATGCTGAATCCCCTCCTCTGGATTGCATGGTGTTGCCTGGTCTTCTTCATGAGCGTACGGCTTTATGTCGGCCCGATTCATGCCGCTGAGGCCGAGCGCATTCATGGCCTTCCTCTTCAGACCATTCTCGAACTTGAGCAGACCGCCCGGCTCCTGGCCGTGCTCTTCGACAGCGGTCGAGCGGTCATCAACGACAATCAACTCTTGTTCGACGACCGGACCAAGAAGGACAAGCATTTTTCGCCGGAAGTGTTCGAGCGCCAGCTGACGGACATGTTTCGAGGCCGGTCGGGAGCCGATTTGCAGGAGCTGGATGCCGCACGAATGCCCGCGAATGCGAAGCAATTGCTGAAACAACTTGTTGCGGTGAGCAAGACGGTCGTTGCCCAGGCCCAGCCGGAGCTCGACCGTCTCGATGTCGGGTTCAAGGGTTTCATTCCCGCCGTGTTTGGAGAACGAGTCGCAACCCGGTTTACAGCCCGCACCGGCGTCCGCCTCAAGCAGACCGCGTTGGTCCCGCGCAATCCGGCCAATGCGCCCGATCCTTTTGAGCGAACCGCACTGGAGGCATTTGCCGAGCCTTCGTATCCCAGGGAAAAAAATATCAGCGAGGTGACGGCGAAGGGACAAGCGGTCCGGCTTATGTTTCCATTGTATACGACGAGACATTGTCTCGACTGTCATGGCGAACCCAAGGGCGTCCTGGATCGAACCGGTTACCCTCGCGAGGGTCTGATCCTGGGGCAGAATGCCGGCGCTATCAGCGTGGTGCTCCCGATCTCGAAATGAACATATTACTCTTACTGCTGCCGGCGTGGATCCTCTTTGGGGGAGCGGTACGGGCGAGCGATCGTCCACCGGTGCCGGTGGAAAAGCCCGCTGGAAGCGGGGTCATCGTCCATCGGGACGGATATGTGTTGACCGCGTACCATGTCGTGGCGAATGCCAAGCGGATCCTAGTGGTGACCTCGGGAGAGTTCCGTGCTCCGGCCGTGCTCGTGAGCGCCGACCAGGAACATGACCTTGCCTTGCTGAAGGTGGATACGGTCGGTCTTTCGGAGGCTCCGCTGGGGTATGCAGGAGCGGTCCGGCTTGACCAGGAAGTGATCGCCGTCGGATTTCAATTCGGCCTGCGGGAAGTCACCGTGACGAGGGGACATGTGGCGGCCGTACGTACCAAAGGGGTCCAGCGGGTATTTCAGGTCGATGCCGCGGTCAATCCCGGCAACAGCGGCGGGCCGGTGTTCAATCCTCGTGGAGAGGTCGTTGGAATTCTGACGACGAAATTCACGCATCCTTCGGGGATCGTTCCGGAAGGAATGGCATTCGCCGTACCTATCAGCTATGCGACCCCGTTGCTCGCCAATATCCCGGACTTTGATTTCACCTCGGTTGGAAAGGGTCGGAAGGATCTGAAAGGGGGACGACAGAACAAAGGCATGGTTGCCGACTTGGCCCGCACGACGGTGCGGATCGAGACCTTGAGGAGTTCGGATGGCGGCACTGGTGGCGTGGCCCCGGCTCTTCCTCCGCCGGTTGCTGGCGCACCCAAGCACGAGCCTCAGCCCGGCATCCCTCCTCGTTCCTCCCAGAGTCCGGTCCATCAAGCTGCATCGACCCTGTCGGACGAACTGATCGGGAAAGTGAATGCGCAGCTCCGGGCTGCACAGGAAGACGAGTTGCAAAAACTGAAGGAACGAGGCGTTCCGACGCCGGAAGAGATGGTGCTCATTCCGGCGGGAGAATTCTTAATGGGAACTGAAGACGGGTTGCCTGATGCCAAACCATTGCACCGCATTCATCTGAGTTCCTATTGGATTGATCGATATGAGGTGACGAACGGGCAGTATCGTCAATGCGTCGAGGGAGGCGGTTGTGCGGCGCCTCGTGACCGGCAGGCTTTCGACGACCCTGACCGGCTGCGGCACCCGGTCATCAACGTCACCTGGTCGCAAGCCAGAGCCTATTGTCAGTGGGCTGGCAAACGACTTCCCACCGAAGCGGAATGGGAAAAGGCAGCGCGAGGTACGGATGGTCGACGCTACCCCTGGGGAAACAACGAAGATGTGATCGAACAACACCGACCCAAAGGAAACGAGGCCAAACTCACGGCGAATGGGACCGAGTCGGTCGGGACACAAAGCGCTCCTGCCTCTCCATATGGGGTATACGACATGGTTGGCAACGTCTCTGAATGGGTCAAGGATTGGTATGCCGAAGACTTTTATCCGTCTTCCTCCTCCCGTGATCCTCAAGGCCCCCTGCGCGGGTCGTTTCGAGTCCTTCGTGGAGGCGGTTGGAATGAGCGGTCATTGGAACTTCGCGTGAGTTATCGCGGGTGGGATGAGATGACCTATTGGGGGCCGACCTTGGGGGTGAGGTGCTCGACGGATATTCCGTAATCGACTTGTCCGCCCCGAGTCTGCCGAGACAGGCTCTTTTCTCGTGGCGTCCAGAAACTCCCTGCGGATCACGCCCTGAATGAATCCGACCAAGCGGGTCAGGAGATTTTTCTCCGCTACCTCGGTGGCGCTCGGCGTGTTCTGCGTGGTCATCGGTGTTCAGGAGACGCGATGGTTTGAAGTCGTTGAACTCAAGGCCCTGGACCATCTGATCCGCGGGCATGCTAATCCCAAACAAGCCCACCCGGATATCGTCCTCGTCGCGATCGACGAATCGAGTCTCGACGCATTCGGCCGCTGGCCCTGGCCGCGGGATCGTCACGGTTATATCGTGCGGTTTTTGAAACAGGCGGGAGCGAAAGCGGCCGTCTTCGACGTGATGTTTTTTGAGCCAGATGAAAACGCGACCGAATTCGACGAATCTTTCGCCCAGGATGTGAAGGCGGCGGGCAATGTCTTTCTCCCGCTGCATTTTCAAGGGTCCAAGACAACGGGGTCACCGGGATACCTGTCGAAAGCCAGGATTGCCGTCGAAGGAGACTTGTCTCGGGCAGGCGGAATGCTCGGCCCTGATCTCGGGTTGAAACTCCCCCTCGCCGGTTTGGTCGAAGGAGCGCGTGGACTGGGGTTTATCAATCTCACCGCTGATTCCGACGGACCCACGCGGCGTATCCCATTGATCGGCCGGTTTGGTGACACAGCCGTACCGCAGCTTTCCCTTGCGGTCGCGAGAGATCTGCTTGGAGTCGAGAAGGTCGTGATACAGGAGGATTCCCTCCGCATCGCAGAGCGGACCGTTCCCCTCACCCCGGAAGGGGCCTTGCTGCTGAACTGGCACGGTCCTCTGGAAGGCACCTACCCCACGTATGCGGTCGGTCATGTGTTGCAATCATTCGCGCAGATCGAAAAGAAAGAGCGGCCCGTGCTCGACCCGGCAGTCTTCAAGGACAAGATTGTATTCATTGCCGGCACTGCGGCCGGCCTGTATGACCTGCGCGTCACGCCATTTTCATCCTATACGCCGGGCGTCCTCATCCACATGACCGCGTTGGATAACCTATTACAAGGACGCTTTCTTCGGTCCGCCCCCAAATGGTTCAGCGTCTTGATGCTCCTCATGTTGTGCCTGATCTCTGCTTGGACGTTCATGCTGTGTTCGTCCTATCCGGTTAAATTCGGAGTGACGGGTGGGCTTGTCGTCGCCTATTACGCGCTCGCCACTCACGCACTGGCAGGACATGATCGGTGGCTGGATCTGGTATTTCCTGAAGCCGCCCTGGCTCTCACGTTTGCGACAGCAGCCACGCTCGAGTACCTGACGGAAGGGAAACAACGCCGGCAAACCAGGGCCGCCTTCGACAAGTACATGTCGGCCGAAGTGGTCGATGAAATCATGCGGAATCCGGATGCGATCAAGCTGGGCGGAGAGAGAAAGGAGATCACGATCTTCTTTTCCGACATCGCCGGGTTTACGACGATATCGGAGCGACTGCAGCCTGAGGAACTGGTGTCGTTACTCAACCGCTATCTCTCGGCGATGACCGACATCATCCGACGACACCGCGGCAATGTGAATAAATACTTGGGCGACGGGATCATGGCCTTGTTCGGGGCGCCTTTGGGGGAGTCGAATCACGCGACGCTCGCATGCTATGCCGCTCTTGATAGCCAGGCAGCGCTGACCATTTTGCGGGACCAGTGGAAAAAGGAAGGGCTTCCCGATATCGTCGCCCGGATCGGCATCAATGCAGGACCATGCATTGTGGGGAATATGGGCTCGCAGACCAGGCTGGAGTATACCGTCATGGGTGATTGCGTGAATTTGGCCTCTCGCCTGGAAGGCGCCAACAAGTTCTACGACACGTTGATTTTACTGGGTCCCCGGACGGTCGAACTGGCGAAGAACGACATTGAAGTCCGGGAGGTAGACCTGTTACGCGTGAAGGGTAAAAATGAGCCTGTAGTCGTCTATGAATTGCTCGGACGAACAGGTCAGCTCTCGCCGCAACGGATAAAAACCGTCTCCATATACTCGGAAGGATTGGCGGCGTACAAGAACGGGAACTTCGCCGGGGCCAGCGCTCGCTTCACTGAAGCCCTGGATCTGGATCCGGCCGACGGCCCGTCGCGCGTGTATCTCGAGCGATCGCTCGAATACTTACAGGCGCCGCCGTCCGAAGGGTGGGACGGAGTCTACGTGTTGAAATCGAAATGACGAAGGTGAGGAGAAATGGAATGAACAGAGCTCTGCCACTTATTCGGGAGGGGATCGTTCCGCATCGATGCCGGCATGGGATGGTTATTGCACTGGTTGCCGGGATGCTCGCCGGCCCCGCGTATGTCTGCGCAGAGACAGTCTATGTGCAAGCGAAGACGGCGCAACTACGCTCCGGCAAAACGTCGCTCGATTCCGTAGTGGCGAATGTGAAGTATGGTGAGGCCTTGGATGTCGTGAGGCGTGAAGGGAATTGGATTGAGGTGAAGACAGTAGGGGGAGCCAACGGATGGATCTTTTCGAACAAAACATCCAGCTCGAAACCATCAGAGAACAACGATACATTGGCCCGATTAGGACAAAGCATGAGGAGCGGGGATGCCTCTGCCACCACCGCATCAGCCGGAGCAAGGGGGCTGGATAAAGCCTCGGAGGGTTACGCCAATCGAGCCGGCATTTCGCAACGTGACCGCGATGCCGTTAATCGCATGAATGCCTATCAGATCCCCGATCAAGACGTAGAAGAATTTCTGCGGGAAGGAGCGCTGGGTGAATATGCCAAGTAGACTGATGGTGTCGTCATGCTTTCTTGTTGCCGCGTTTGCGTGCGCAGGTTGTGCCGAGGTCCAGCGGGCTGCCGAAGACGCGGCGCGGAAATCCGGCAACCCCCGTTTGGCGGGAGCCATTCGTGGAACGGGCAGCCTGGTGGGGGGCTTTCTGCCGATCGGGTATGAAGAGGAAAAATCCATCGGGGAGGCCATCGCGCTTCAAGTCATCGCGCGATATGGCGGCATTGTGGACCAACCGGAACTCGTGCGCTACGTGAATCTGGTCGGAAAAGCAGTGGCCAATACCTCAGACCGGCCGGATATTCCCTATCACGTTGCCGTCTTGAATCACGATTCCATCAACGCCTTTGCAGCGCCGGCCGGCTACATTTTCGTGACGCGCGGACTGTTGCGACAGATTCACAATGAAGCTGAACTGGCTGCCGTCCTGGGTCACGAGATTGCGCATGTCAGCCAGAAGCACATCCTCGATGTGATTCAACGCAGCAAACAAATTGCAGGGGTCAGCGAGGCTGGGTTGGCGTATGCCGCGAAGGATCCCGCCGCCTTCAAGAGCGTTATCGACAATTCGGTCAAGAAATTACTGGATGAGGGGCTGGATCAGGACAAGGAGACGGAGGCCGATGCGCTCGGGAATGTGTTTGCCACGCGGGTGGGATACGATGCCGGTGCCTATGTCGCGCTGTTATCCCGCTTGCGCGAACTCAAGGGGGACGATCGTGCGTTTTTCAAGACGCATCCAAACTTTTCCGCACGCATCCAGGCGGTTCAGCAGGTCATCCAGGCCAACAATTTGAAAGGGAACGGTATCCTCCTGGCCGACCGGTTTGGACGGATGGCGAAGAAAATCTGACCGATCGGACGCGATGGGTCCGGACTCGAGCGGTCAGTTGGAATGGAGAGTAAGACGGAGTTCCAACAGTCGAGAGAGAAGGCGAAAACGAAGGCGAAAACGGTGTCAGGAATCAATTCTGGTCAAGCGAGAACAATGTCAGGGATCCGCAAGCGGCTTGCGTCTAGGCAAAATGACTCCCGACACCATTTCTTCCCGTTCCCCCAATTGGCGCAGACCACATCGGAATCCAGACCGGAGTTCTACCAAAACCGCAGGTCACTCAAGGAAGTAAAAATCTTGCTACCCTTTCTATCTTCTCGATCAGCCAGTGTCATTTCTAAGCTTCGGTAAAACAACCATTTTTTCGTATGGGGGATTGACACGTCTAAACCACTTCGCCTAGCCTGCACATGTGAGCAAGGGGTTTCACTAGCAGTGGCAAAAATGGAGCTCATTGACTACATAAAATACTGTCTCGGTTACATCAAGTTGACACGCCAAAAGGCGCTGTCTGCTCAGCAGAAGCATTCAGTCGTGATTCCGAAGGAACATTTTAATCTCCTCGGATTGCTGAATGGAGACCTTGATGGAAGTCTGGCTGAGCCAATTGTCCTCCCCACCTTTTACAGCCTCGACCCAAAGAATATTCCGGATGATCGAAAGGCAGATTACGAAAAGGAAAAACTTCTCGCGAATAAAATAGAAGAAATCTACAACGCCCAGAGAAACGACCAATTTACAAAACAAATCGCACTGAGCTTTGGACATTTTGAAGTTGAACTACCCCTCATCGTTGATGAGGACCAAACAGAGAGTGAGATTGAGGGAACGTTTAGAGCCCAAAGTCCAGTTAACGGAGACGGCCAGCACGCTACTTCCGACCAGCCGCAACCTTTAGAATCCAGTCAAGCCCCCACACCAAAAAGCAAAATCGAGAGGTACCCGCTTTTTACTCTGCCAATTCTGATCGAGAAGAAGATCGAGGGTGGCATAGGAAGGTACCTGGTCTTCGCAGTTGACCCCGAAGTTCAAGTCAATGTGGCGGTCCTCGAGCCCATCTTGGGAAGCGATTTATATTTTCAGCTCATACGAGAGTTGGGAGAGTATGAGAGACAAGATCGACTTTCACTACCATTCAAAGACTCAGAAACATTCGTTGAGATCTGGCAAAAGATAAAAGCTCAGCTCAAACTCTGCGACGCGGTCTTCGACGAACAGTCTTTCCAATTAAATGAACTACGGATTGCCCTTACGACTCGAGCCAATTATTTTTTGGCCGAAGACCTCCACCGACTTTCTCAATTTGACGCCGAGAAGCTTAAGGGAACGGCACTTACTTGTTGGGCTGAGGATGCCGAACTCAACGAGGAAAGCGCTATCCCCGAAGAACGCGAGCTGTACTTTCCATTCAAGTATGACAAGTACCAACTTCGCACATTGACGGTCCTCTCAAACAAGGCCGCCATCATTCAGGGACCACCTGGAACCGGAAAATCGGAAACCATTTCTAATTTGTTATGTCACTTGGCGGCAACCGGAAAGAAGGTTTTGTTTGTAAGCCAAAAGGCCCAAGCCTTGAAGGTCGTGAAAGATCGGCTGAGAAGCCTGAAGGTCAACTATCTCTTTGGATATTTACCGAATCCAGCTTCCTCGCAGTTAGGGGAGCAAGATGAAGAAGATGGGATCGCTCCCCAGCTCACTGCCCTAAAGTCACACATTGAGAGTCTTGGAAGTAAAGCTCCAGAAGGCTCACCCGCTACGCTGAGCGAAGTGGTCCAATCCCACCCATGATCGTCGTCAATGTCTCAATCGCATTGTCGAGAATCAGAGAAAATATTGGGCTCTCTATCAGGAAGCACAAGCACTTCGCGAGTTTGCGCTCCCTATCTCTAACTGGACTCGCTTTGCACAACACTTCTCCTCCGACCAGTGGGGGAAACTTCAAGCGCTCGAGATCAGGATCTCCAAGCTAGAAAAAGAAATACAAACATACGAAGCGGACGGAACACCATTCCCCGATCATCGAGATTTTGAGTGTATAGATTGGACACGAGGAGACTACAGTGTCTTTGTCCAGGAGATTTATCAGGATGTTGTGCAGAGAGGGTATGATGGTTCTTCGAACTTCCTTCGGTCAACGGTAAACTCCATCCGGAAAATCCGCCTGGTTACGATCCGATCGAAGCTGCCGAGAGAGTTTCGGGAATTCATCGACTGGACCCTCAATCAAGATGTGTCACGTAGTCAAGCGGCAGCGGAGATTCAGGCGTTACTTGTCCATACTCAGTACAAGCAAAATTGCGCGGCTCTTGAGCGGCTGCGAGTTGACTTCAAGAAGTTGATTGCTGCTCTGGGCCTGACGAGCGAAGCCTATACTTCACTGGAAAAGTTACCCAACCACAATTCTCACGAGATCCACAAAACTAAAGAGAAGATACTCCGTTTGCACGAAGTAGAAGAAGACTTACAGAGGTTGGAGCTGTCAGGAAAGTTCTCTGAGATTAGTACGTATCTCAAACAGTTCACGCAAGATAGAACCAAGGTGGTGGCGAGATATCTTCAAAGATTAATCGATCAAAAGATACTCGCTACTTGGAAAGCCGGAAGGAAGATAAAAGCCCTCGTGGAACTCCTTGCTAAGGCATTCGGAAAGTCCAAAAAGGCTTTCAAAACCTTCGATAAGATTCGGCAGGACCCTCAAAACTTTCTCACCATTCACGAGCTCATTCCCGTCTGGATCATGGAACTCGACGATGCCAGCCGGATCATTCCGCTTCAACCGAAAATATTCGATTACGTGATTTTAGATGAGGCGTCTCAGTGCAATATCGCCTATACACTGCCAGTCATGTTTCGTGCTCGACATGCTCTCTTCGTGGGTGATAGTGAGCAAATGAAAGACAGCACTATCATGTTTAAGTCGAATCGAGCGTTTGACGAATTGGCTCACAAACATCAGATCCCCGACGAACTGCAAATTAAGGCCACAGGTACATCGGTGCAATCGGTCCTGGACATCGCTGCGCTGCGGGGATTGATGTCGGTCCCTTTACGCTACCACTATCGTTCGCCTGCTGAGCTTATCGGTTTCAGCAATAAATACTTTTATAAGCCGAAGGGCAAGGCTCTCATCCCACTGAACAATACCTATCTGACATTCGAAGAGACAAACAGATTAATGCTTCTCCATCAGGTCCAGTCAGACATCAACGAGGAGTTTGCGGACCATGTGAATGTCGCTGAGGCACGTAAGATTCTGGAAACCTTCCGATTGCTCCGGGCTAACCCTCTCTATGCTGACAAGTCAGTCGGCATCCTGAGCTTCTTTAATTCCCAGGCCACCTATATTCGAAAACTATTCCAAGAAGCAGGTCTCGATGAGCATGACGATAATTATAAAGTCAGCATCGTTGAAGGTATCCAAGGAGATGAAAAAGATATTCTTCTATATTCCTTTGTGCTGCGAAGTCCTCAAGACAGGAAACGCTACCAACCATTGACCGGTGAGGGAGGCGATGTGATTGGCGACATTAATAGAGGCAGAGTGAACGTCGCCTTCTCTCGGGCACGCCTGCAAACACACTGCTTCTTGAGCCTTCCCCTCTCTGAGGTTCCAGAGAAAATATGGATTAAGAAATATCTTCAATACGTTTCTGACTTTGGCGACATCTCTCATCGTTTAACTGATCTTAATCCGTTCGACTCTTTTTTTGAGGAGGAATTCTATGCCTATGCCAAGACTACATTAGGCGCAACCTATCGCATCCAGAATCAGGTCAAGAGCTGTGGTTTTAAGATTGATTTCGTTATCTCTAACGCCAGAACAGGCTCACAGATCGCTGTCGAATGTGACGGCCCGACTCACTTCAAGGATGAGATAGACGAAGAGTATGGCATTTATGTGGAGGATGATGAGGAAAGGCAACGAGTGCTAGAGGCAGCCGGTTGGCGGTTCTGCCGCATCAAATACTCAGACTGGATTATATCCGAAGGCGAAAAAACATATGCCTTGAAAGAGATAAGTGACCTTCTGTCTTGAGCCATTCCACAGACATTCCGCACGCATTCTCATAGTCAATGGAACCTCCAACCATCCCAGTTTGACGACCCTAGACAAGAGCGAATCTATCGCCGACTCAGAGTCCTAGTTGGCCAAGGTCCTGCCGATTTCTTCAAGGATGCGAGCCACCTTGTCTCCCACTTGTTGCGAGAGGTGGAAAGTGCATGCACTTCGTGGCGTGTTGGAAACGTGTCAGAGCGTGAGGCCCGATTACAAACAAAGAGCTCTGATGCCGGTCATGAAGATGGAATTCGAGGGATTCTTCGTGGCTTGCAGATTCCGGAATCGCTGAAGCTTGGTTAGGACTGGCAGGGAAGGGAAATAGCTATGGGCGTGTTGCACGAGCTCACGGTATCTCGCCCGCATGGCACCCCTGTTTTGCTGAGGATTCGTTATGTTGATACTCAGTTTGTGCCAGCTTTGTAAGGGTAGTCGGTCTCGACATCAGGGGAAAGGCAAGGGTAGGGATGCGGAAGCACCAATGACGCCTTATTTAAACCAGAATCATCTGGAGCAAAAATAGATTCGAAAGTCGATTTCTGATCATATGGAGAGACGCCCTGGTCCACGAAGCACCGCCGCCCGTATCATTTTTACATCGCTAGCCGTCAACAGGCGTATCCGCCGATGGCCGTATGTCAGCATGTATCGCGGGGGAAACCGGTCTCGATGTTTGGAAAGATAGGTTTTGAGCGAGTTGTAACGCATTGGTATGAGAGACGATGCCATGTCGAGGTCAAAAGAGGTTATGGCTATTGCCTGGAGGCCTGGGGCGAAGAAAGCGAATTAAGCGAACAAAGGTCTTATTTCGCTTATCTCGCTTATTTCGTAGTCGAAGACCGGTTAATCTCTTCTCTCGATGCGACAGTAGCTATCTCATCCATGATCTGTTACGATAGGCTCGTTTCATCACGGCGGGCCTCGGATGAAACAGTCAATTGAACGGCCCATTACCGATGTTGTTCTCACCGAGAATCTGATCGGAAGCCTGAGTTAAGCCGCCCGCTGTCGCGTCTTCGGCCTTCTCCTTCCCCTCGTAACTTGTTCTCGCGTTTCAGACAATGTCATTTTCAGAAGGAGGAACCCCCATGGGTTCAAAACTCTATGTCGGCGGGTTGCCATATTCGGCGACCGAATCTCAACTCACCATCCTGTTCGCCACGCACGGTACGGTCGATTCCGCACGCGTGATTACGGATAAGTTTACGGGGCAATCGCGCGGCTTCGGCTTCGTCGAAATGTCCAAGTCTGAAGAGGCCCAGGCTGCGATCTCGGCCTTAAACGGATCTCAGATGGACGGCCGTTCCCTGACCGTGAACGAAGCGAAACCGCAAGAGCCTCGCTCCGGCGGAGACAATCGCTTTGGCGGCGGAAAACGGGACAAGGATTTCGGCAGCCGCAACCGTTTCTAGATTTTCGAGAAATGACAGGGGCGCCTCTATCGGGGCGCCCCTCCTTCACACTCGGGCTTGCTTCGTCACTTCTGAACGCCGGATCTATCAGCTCCCCCTTCTCACAACTCTTCTTGAGTCGTAAATCTCCGAGTTGGGCATCTATCGCGTGGGATTCCCCGCTATTTGGATACCTCATGAGAAGTGCTCGCGGTCTACCAGGACGGGGAGATAGAGGTGTTCCATCCGTGCGCGGAACGAATAGCCAGAATTCCCTTGGTGTGGATTAGACAGAAGAGATAGCCCCCCACCCCCAAAAACTCGCCTTCCATCCTCGCTTGGGAATGCCCACATAAAATTTTCCAGATTTCGCCAATTTGGAATTTTGCTCTCAATAAGAGTAGACGTGAAGGTCATTGTATCGGTCTTATGATATCCCCCATGATGTATCGGTTTCATGGCGCACGAAACAAACAGCGAGACGGCAGAGGAATTTTTCTATAATTCGGCCGCTTCGGAATTTCAACGCAGCCGGGTACATCGTATTTCAGAACTAATGGAGGTCGTATGACGGGCATATTCAAGGCAATTGTAGGATTGAGCGCGATCCTCGCAGCGGTAGCCCTTTGCTATGTGTCTTTCGCATCCCGTTACGAAATATCAGCAAATCCTCACCACGTAATTCGTCTTGATAGAGTGACCGGGGCTTTGACGTTGTTTAGTATTAGCGGCGAGGAGATTAGGGAATTGGACAGATGGCCGAATGATAAGAGCCTGTTGGAGTGAACCGCCCCATTTGGAAAATCTATTTTTGCTGTTTTTCTGATTCTTCAATACTTCTCACTTCTACACAGTCACCTGTATCTCACTGAAAGGAACATGACTGGATGACATTGAAGCACACCATGAAGCACATGGAAGGCTATATGCCAGTCGTAGAGGCAGCTGATGAAGGTTGTCTGCTGGGTGGCCGCAAGATCGACTCTGGGCCGGTATTCGAGAGGTTCTTTGATGCGCTCTACGTGATGAATTCTTGGATTGAACAAGACATCGCTTGTCATCGGTCGGTGAAGGTGGGAAAAGTGGTTGAGTTCAAGGGAACGGTGAGTTGCATGGAGCCATGATCCACGTTTGACACACACTCATAGGCTACTTGAACACCCCCGCCCTAACGGAGGTGCCCATGAAAATCCTACTCGCATTCTGTTTGTTGGCTGGCGGTTATACTCTAGGTTCCATTGAACAACCGTCTGTGGCCCAGCAGTCGCTGCACGGGTACGACAATCAGGGGAATAGTTGGAGTGCGCACTAACTCACGCCCGGCGGGCCCACCTACTACTATGGGAGCAATGGGACGAGCGGCATGATGTACAACACCACCCCCACGCCGCCCAGTACGCGGCCGCCATGTTGAACTTCATGATTTGGTGCGTCTTGACGGTGGGCTATGTGCGCCTCATGCGGAAGTGGAGGACCGTGATCCTGTGCAGCGGGGGCAGCGTACCGAACTATACTTTCTCTGACTTTCTTTGTGTGTTTCGTCCATTTCGTCTCACAAGTGGACTCATGGAATGGCTCTGATCTCGATGGGGCGCGTGGTAAGCAGGGCGATCAGGCAGATCCAAAACGAACAGGGTAGCGCCTCACACCCGTAAGAACCCACCGCGAAACCTTGACCTGTAGGCGAAACCCCGCGACACCTGATACGGCAAACCTTGTCGCCCTCCTTTCCGGCACGCGGAGCGGACAAACAAACCGCAGGTCAATCGCTCAATCATTCCTCTGCCTTGGCTTTCACATCGCGTGCTGTGCCTCCAGGTGCCGGACGGTTCGGTGTAGCTTTTTCAAAGAAGCAACATGAAGAAGAACCGATAGAGGCACGAGATAGGTCGGCACCACCACCAGTGGAAAGGCGCTCACCAGTTCATTGGGCAGGTCGAAGGCGAACATCTGGATAGGTGAGAGCGATGTGGCAAAACCTATTCCAGCCACGACGATTTGGGGTCAATCCACAAGTGACAGGAAATGGTGGAGAGGTGTTCGCAGAACGAGGCTCGTTGCAATTCGATTGTTCGGCAGCTGTCACTCTACCGGCAAATTCTTTACTGGTGTTTTCACGTTAGAAGGTCACCTTCTACACTTTGGTTGAAACGGGCAACCGTAATTCAAATGTGGTTCCTTTTCCTGGTTCACTCTGCACGGAGATCCGGCCACCATGAACATCAATCGCATCCTTGATGATCTTCATTCCTAGGCCAGTGCCTCCGCCTTTCCGGCTGATCGCTCCCGTGGTGAAGAGGCTGTCACGGATTTCCGGTGGCATCCCTTGCCCCGTATCCTGGAACGTGATTATGACCATAGCGGTGGCCGCGTCCAATTCGCCATGAATGGTAATCGAGCCCTGCGGAGGGACTTCAGGGATGGCGTTATGTGTGAGATTGTAGAAGGCCGAATAAAGTCTGGTTTCATCGGCCATGATGGGAGGCAAGCTATCCAAGCCTTCAAGCCGTAATGTCATGTCTTTCTGGCGGAGGAGAGGTCGCAAGGTCACTTCCACAGATTCAGCGATCTTGGCGATCTGGCAGGGCGCAAAGCGGTGTGGTGCTTGCGTCACCTTCACATAATCGGCAATCTCCTTCATGTGGGTTTGAATGCGGCTGGATGCCGTGCGTAACATTTCAATGACTTCGTCGCACAGTTGATGACTCTCCTGAGTTTTCACGGATTCCATCTCCGGGAGTTTCTTAAATAAGTCCACAATTTCATCCGAGAGGAGATCTGTGCCAGAGACGATGGGCATGAGCAGGTTCTTGATATCGTGACTGATCGTTCCGAGCAGTCGGATAATCTCACTCTGGAGCTCATTTCGTTCCATCGCCTTAGCAATAGTCGCGTCCAGCTGGCTGTATTGAAGTGGCTTTGTAATGAAATCCGTCGCCCCATCTTGCATGGCGGTGACGGCCAATTGGATCGTGCCGTGGCCGGTCATAATGATGACTGGCAGTTCCGGCCAGCGTTTCTTGATGAGTCGAAGGGTCTCGACTCCGTTGAGTCCAGGCATATCGACGTCCAGAAAGACCAGATCAACCGGGTCGCGCTTCAGTGCACTGAGTGCTGCTTCCCCATCGCCTGCAGAGGAAACGGCGTGCCTCATCTGGAGAAGCCTATCGCACAGGCTCATGACAATGTCCGGGTCATCGTCAACCACAAGGAGTCGCATGGTCAATTTCACTCTTCTCTGGTTTGCCCAGGTCAACCCACGGTTGAACGATCCGAACAATATGGCAAGGGCGCCGGAAGTCTACGGAGTGGTGGAAAGTGTGTCAAGTAAGCCGGGAGAGTCTATGGGGCACAGGTATCCCAACGTGGAATGGGGGGGGACGCACGCCCAGCAGGCGGCTCAGTCTAGGTCATGGTCTCTTTTCCTCCCTTGGTGTTGCAGTTTTTCGCTTATTTCCGTATTGTCGTGGCCCAGCTTGGACATAGCTCCTTGGTCAATCATAGGATTTATCTTATGACTAACGGTCGCGTCCTAGTTGTGGATGACGATGCCTTCATCCTGAACACGGTCCGCCTCGTGTTAGAGCAGGCTGGCTATAACGTACTCTTAGCCGATAATGGTCAAGAGGCCATTGCTCTCCTTGCTTCAAGGGACAATGCGGACAGCATCAATACGGTGCTCTGTGATCTCGACATGCCGAACATGAAAGGCGTTGAGCTCATTCGCCATGTGCAGTCTCAGTATCCAAGCATTCCGATTGTGGTCCTGAGCGGTGCGACTGACGCTGACTACCTGGATGTCATAAGTCGGGAGGGTGTTTCAGATTGGGTACGCAAGCCAGCTACCAATGCCACACTTCTTGAAAAGGTCAGAACTGCTGTGCGGCTCAACGGCTTGCGCAAGAAAAGTGCAAGCTAAAAGAGGGTCCTCTCTCGGGTTGCAGTGCCTTCCAACCGTAAGAACCCACTCCAAATCATTGCCCCGTAAACCGCCCGTATCGTACAGGAGAATCACGCTTACTTAACAAGATTCATGCAGTGAAAAGGATCCTCTCGCCTTCGTTGTTGCGCTGCCAACCGAGAAGGACGAGTATGGAAGACCTCGCGTCGTAGCGGCCCGACGAGAAAAGGACGAGGAGCAGGCGAAGTGGGTGCGTCAAGTCTTCGAGTGGTATGCCGATGGGTTCTCTCCTCGCGATATCGCCGACGCACTGAACCGAGGGAACGTCCCGGCGGTTATTCAGGCCGGTCGGCCCTCGCGACTTCCCGTTCGAGGCCTCCTCAGGCTTCACACATGTTGCGGCCCGTCGGCTTGCCGACCCACCCACGGTGGGCCTCTGTCCCAAGAGCTTCGACCAGTTGGTGACCCCGTCTGGCCGTCTTGGTAGCTCCTGAGATGTCCCGACAATTTCTCAGACAGGACTTGCACCTGTCAGACACACAGCGCCTTTGCACGGCGCACTGAATAATGCGGGCTAGGATGCGTAACCGAGCCCAGATCGCCGGCGACGACTTACCGAGGACTCTTCATGAGAATCTTTCATTGTGATCACTGCCAGCAGTTGGTCTTCTTTGAGAACAGCCGGTGCGTGAACTGCGAACATGCCCTCGCGTACCTGCCGGACCTAGCGGACATCGGATCGCTGGAATCCGCCGGCGCAAACCTGTGGCGGTCCCTCGGCGCGGAGGAGCGGGCGTATCGCCTGTGCCGCAATTACAGCCATGAGAACGTTTGCAACTGGGCCATTCCCGCCGAGGACCCTCACACGCTATGCCTGTCTTGCCGCCTCACCCGGGTGATCCCTAACCTAGACCGGCTTGGACACATGGAAGCCTGGTACCGCCTGGAAGTGGCCAAGCGCCGCCTGGTCTATAGTCTCCTCAGCCTGCGGTTGCTCGTGGCGAACAAGATCGACGACCCCGAACACGGCCTGACCTTCAAATTTCTGGCCAACCCCGACATGCCGGGCGATCCCCCCGTGTTGACCGGGCACAGCGACGGGGTGATCACCATCAACGTGGCAGAGGCCGACGACGCCGAGCGCGAGAAACGGCGGCTCCAGATGCACGAGCCCTACCGCACCCTCCTGGGCCATTTCCGGCACGAGGTCGGTCACTACTATTGGGACCGGCTAATCAGGGACAGTGAACGGCGCGACGCCTTTCGCCAACTCTTCGGAGACGAACGGCAGGACTACGCGCAGGCTTTGAAGGACCATCACAGCCAGGGCGCGCCCGACGACTGGCAGGAGCGCTTCGTGAGTGCTTACGCCAGCACGCATCCATGGGAGGATTGGGCCGAAACTTGGGCTCACTACCTACACATGACCGACGCTCTGGAAACGGCCGCCGCCTGTGGCCTGTCGCTCCGGCCCCGCCGCTCAGACGAGCCGATGCTCAAGAACGACCCCGACTCACGCGTCGGATGGGCCGGTTCGTTTGACCGCATGATCGACAACTGGTTTCCGCTGACCTACATGCTCAACAACCTCAACCGCGGTCTGGGGTTGCCGGACGGATATCCTTTCGTCCTTTCCGCCCCGGCGATCGACAAGCTACGGTTCGTGCACGAGACAGTCGGTGCGGCGGCTGGCTATCGCAGTGGCATCGGGTGACTGCCGGATCGATCCAGTTCCGTCACGTCGCATTGACGCCGCGTTGACAGTGAAGGTGAGCCCACCGAACAATCAACGTTGCTTGCTACGCGTTTGAACTTGGGCGCCGGCTCCACAAACCATATCCCGATGCCGGCGTGGGTCATCCGTCAACACCACGTGTTCAAGAAACTCGTCAGCCATGGGAAAGATTACGACAAGAACGACACGAGGCTGGCTCAGTCGACGAACATGACGTGCCAGAAGTGGCCAATGCGGCACTCGAGCAACATAAACGATTGTAGTACACTCATGTCATACAGAGGTGATCAGATGCCATTAAGCGTACGTGTGGATACGAAGACAGAACGAGCGATTCGCCAACTCGCCCGCAACAAGGGACAAACGAAGGCGGAAAGCCCCTTTGACATGGTTCGGGACTTGATGGGCTGTGTCCGAAGAGGCCCGTCTGATTTGTCTATCAAGACAGGAAGGAAGCGTTTCTCGACTACGAACAGCGCCGCAAGAACAGGCGACGCTCTCGACCTTCTATGTCTAGTAAGCCGGTGCAGCCGATTCCCACGAATTAACCTTAATCCGAAAATAATTTCTGCTGAGGAGGCGACCCCTCCCAGCGTCAATCCTGCTTCCTCGCCATCCGGGGGAGGGAGAGGAGAAAGGTGAGGGTGGGCCCGTGAAGATTTGCCCCCTCACCCTTCCCTCTCCCCAGATGAATAGGGGAAATAGAATAGGGAAAATAGTGTCAGGAACCGTTTCGATGGTTGGACTGTTCAGCCAGCTGAGAGTAACGTGGGGGCGCCCCCCCAATGTGCGATTTGGGAATTACCATCGGGGTCTCGAAACGGTTATCGCGGTAGGGACGGTCATTGCTGACCGCCCCCCGCACAGATCCGTACGTGCGGCACTACCGCATACGGCTCTTACCTTGGATGCTGACATGCAAACCGCACGTTGGGATACGGATGAAGCGAGGCGAAAACGGTGTCAAGAATCAATTCCGGTCAGGCGAGAACAAGGGCAGGGATCCGCAGGCGGCTTGCGTCGAGGCAAAATGGTTCCTGACACCATTTCTTCACCCCGCACAAGAAATTACTGGATGAGGGGCTGGATCAGGACAAGGAGACGGAGGCCGATGCGCTCGGGAATGTGTTTGCCACGCGGGTGGGATACGATGCCGGTGCCTATGTCGCGCTGTTATCCCGCTTGCGCGAACTCAAGGGGGACGATCGTGCGTTTTTCAAGACGCATCCAAACTTTTCCGCACGCATCCAGGCGGTTCAGCAGGTCATCCAGGCCAACAATTTGAAAGGGAACGGCATCCTTCCTGGCCGACCGGTTTGGACGGATGGCGAAGAAAATCTGACCGATCGGACGCGATGGGTCCGGACTCGAGCGGTCAGTTGGAATGGAGAGTAAGACGGAGTTCCAACAGTCGAGAGAGAAGGTTCAGGCGGACCGGCTGCTGGGCAAGGGAACCGGCAACGAGAGTGACTTCAGGAAGGTGCGAAGGTCCCGTCCCTAGCTCCCCAACGGTTTCTCCCCTCTCTTCCCCTTCATTTGGTTCCGGTACCGACACCACAACCGGCATGCCGGGTTCGATGATATCGCGGGCGCTGAGAAAGCCTCGAAGATGGGCTCGATCCGTTTCCGACAAGCCGGGAAGGACGACGATGGCGCCGACGGAGCCCGGCACGCACTGTTCCCAGACGGACCAGAATCGCCGCTCTCCCCGAACTGCGGCCAGATGCAGAGCCGTCCGAGCGGACAACCGAACTCTTCCAATCTCCTGCCGATAAGAGAGGTGTGGTTTCTGCGTCTCCAGCGCCGCCCATTTGGCAGGGGACAGGTCCATGACCAGGGCTTGAATCAGATCGCTCGTGGCGGCCGCGGCCGTTCCGACGACAAGCATGCGAAGGATGCAGGGTTTTCCAGATTGGAACGTGGATCCGGAAGACTGCTGGGCGATCGATTCCAATTGTGCCAGGAGGCGTCCGATCGCAGAGTCGTCGGCGGCAGGTTCGCCCTGTCCTGGCGCGTCCGATGATTGATCTGCGAGCCTGTGCTCATGTTCCTTGAGCAGCTGGAGATCTTCGAACAGCAGATGCGCCATGCTGGCCGTGATCGGCGCCCTATCCGGCACGGCATCGGGCACAAATACGAAGCGGCCTGTTTTCCAACCCAACAAACGAAACAGGGGTTCTTCCCGTACCGGTGAACGAATGTCGGCTTCGACGATGACACCGTCCTTGAGATATAACGTTCCCGTGCGGTCACCATGGCTTAGGACGAGTGCTCCTGTCTTTTGCTCCAGTTCCAACGCCTGGATGAGATCGAGCAGGTCGATGTCGTCGATTCGGCCGTTCATTCCGATTCGCTCGAGTGAAAGACTCCTCGCCTGTTCGATGCGCTCCATCGCCGTTTCCACACTCTGCATGACCCGCTCCAGCGAACAGGGCTTGGTCAGATAGTCGTCGGCTCCGATACGTCGGCCCTTTAGCCGCTCCGTTTCATGGTCTCGGGCCGTCAGGAAAATAAAGGGAATCGTGCGGGTTGATGCGTTGCGGCGCAGATGTTGGCAGAGTGCGTACCCATCCATCCCCGGCATTGTGATGTCGGCAATGATCAGGTCCGGCCTGTGTGTTTCAATTCTCTGAATCGCCTCCTGTCCATTCAATACCGTGTCGACCTCGCATTGGTGCCTGCTCAGGTACAGCGAGAGGACGCGCAGCCACCTCGGTTCATCATCTGCAACCAGGATTTTCGGTTTGACCGGGTGGTGGAGGTCCGGGAGCATCATGGTCACCCGCGTAACGGAACAGCGAATATGGCCCGGCGACAGAGGCCGGACATGCAACGCGAACGAACCGGTTCCGGCGGGCTAGGTCCGTATGGACGGTTGCCCCACGCCGTGGACGACATCGTCGGTGATGATGACGGACTTGACGCCTTGCAATGCAGGAACCTCGTACATCAAGTCCAGCATGACTTCTTCCAAAATGGCCCGTAGTGCGCGAGCTCCGGTCCTGAGTGACCGGGCCCGGTGCGCGACCGCTTTGATCGCCGGCTCCGTAAATTGAAGGTCGATGTGCTCCAGTTCAAACAGGGCCTGGTATTGCTTTACCAAGGAATTTCTCGGTTCCGTCAGCACGCGAACGAGCGCATCGTCATCCAGATCGCTCAGGGTGGTGAAGACGGGAAATCGCCCGACAAACTCCGGAATGAGACCATATTTCAGCAGGTCATCCGGTTGGAGGAGTTCCAACAGCCCGCCGAGACTCCAGTTGTGACGCGGAGCGACATCGGCGCCAAAGCCAAGTCGTTTCTGTGTCGTACGCTGGCCGATGATCTGGTCCAATCCGACGAACGCGCCGCCGCAAATAAACAGGATGTTGGAGGTGTCCACGCGGAGATATTCCTGTTCGGGATGTTTGCGACCGCCTTTCGGGGGCACATTGCAGATCGTGCCTTCCACCAGTTTGAGCAGCGCCTGCTGGACCCCTTCGCCGGACACATCGCGTGTGAGCGACGCGCTCTCCGATTTCCGGCTGATCTTGTCGATTTCGTCGATGTAAATGATGCCCGTCTCGGCGCGCTTGAGATCATACTCGCAGGATTGCAGGAGCTTGAGCACGACATTTTCGACGTCTTCACCGACGTAGCCGGCTTCCGTCAACGTGGTCGCGTCGGCGATTGCGAACGGGACATGAAGAATCCTGGCGAGCGTTTGGGTGAGCAGGGTTTTGCCGGTTCCGGTCGGCCCGATCATCAGAATATTGTTCTTCTGAATCTCGATCCCTTTGAGCCGATCCCGGCTCAGAATGCGCTTGTAATGATTGTGGACGGCGACGGACAGAACTTTCTTGGCTTGATCCTGTCCGATGACGTACTCGTCAAGCACTCGCTTCATTTCGGTGGGTTTGGGTAGCAGAAATGCGGCGCCATCGGTCTTCGAAGCCTGCTCCTTCTGTTCATCCAGAAGGAATGTTGAACAGAGCGTCACGCATTCATTGCAAATCAGCAGGGTGGAATCGGTCTGACAAGACCCGCATTGATGGTTGGAGGGACTTTGAATCAAACTCTTGACGGTGTCTTGCCGCTTGCCGCAGAAGGAACACTGCCGATCCTGCTTATTCTTGGTTTGGCGACTTTCCCAGAACATGCTCATTCACCTGGTATGACGTTGAGGACAATTCTAGTCTCGTCGCGGCTCCGGCACAAGTCCCCTGGACCGGGTCGAGCGGTCAGGAGGCAATCGGAAACCGCAACACAAAGGCACTGCCTTCCCCTTCTTTGCTGGTGACCTCGAGAGACCCCCCATTGTCTTCGACCAGTCGTTTCACATTTGTGAGACCGAGGCCGGTCCCATACTCCTTCGTAGTGAAGAATGGCTCAAAGATATGAGACAAGTTGTCCGCGGAGATACCTGACCCTGTATCCCTCACCTCGATGTCGACGAATCCGTTCTGGCCGGCAGCAGTGGTCAGCGTAACCCGACCGCCGTCCGGTACGGCCTCCCGGGCGTTGATCAGAAGATTGACAAGCGCCTCCTTGACTTGTTCCGGATCGACGTGAATGTGCGGCAGGTTCCTTCCAAATACGGTCTGCACGTGAAGGCGGCCCAAGCTACCCTGAGCCTTCCATTGTTCGAGGGCTGAGCGTGCGACGTCACCAGCCGCAACTATTCGCAAATCGGGAGGTTTTTGCCGCGCATAGCGGAGAAAGTCATTAATGCGGTGCGATAATTTATCCACCTCTTCGATGATGTACCGTGCCACTTCCTCTTTCACCGGTTGCTCCTGGTCCTTTTCCAGAACCAACTGGGCTGAGCTTCGAATCACGCCGAGTGGATTGCGTAGATCGTGGGCGAGGGCCGCCAACAATTGCCCGACGGACGCGAGCTTCTCGCGGCGGACCAGTTCAGTCTGTTGGAGTTTGATGGTCCGAAGATTGTCCTCGAGCGCCCATCGCATGGCCGTGAAACTTCTGGCCAGGTCTTCAATCTCATCGCCGGTGCGATACTCGGCTTGGGGAAGCAGGGTCGGCGGCATCGCCGAATCAGGCAAGCTATGGTCGAGCCCCCGTCGAATCGTCTCCGCCTCTCTCTGCAATGAGGTGAGAGGACGCACGATTCGAGAGCCGATGGTAAATCCTAGAGACGCCAGCGTGACGACGAGTGCCAGCCCAAGCATGCCGACCGTAAGCAGCAAGGCATAAATCGGAGCGTACGTTTCTTCTGGAGCCTGTCGCACAAAGGCATACCACCGGTCACTGTTCAAGCTGGACGGAGTGAGCGCATGGGCAAAGCTGACCGGGGCCGCTCCGACGATCGCGTTTTTCCCTCCATGTGCGTCGTCCTCAGCCACAAGCCAGATGGGATGGGTGACAGCGAGCTTGGCCAACAACTGTTGAGGGATCAGGTGCGAAGTCGGCGGGAGCACGGGGCAGATGAGTGGGGTGCCCTGGGTATCCAGCAACATGCCGTGACCGGTATCACCGATGTGAATCGGAAGAATGGTATTAGTGAGCACATCACGCTGGATGACGAGGCCTACCGCGCCGATAGCAGCCGTCCTGGTCTCGTCTCGGACGGGGACGGAAACCTCGAATACATAATCGTTGAGCTGTGGATCGAGGAGGAGAGAACTGACATACGCACTGTTCGGCGCGGAATTCATCGCTTCCTTCCACCACGTCTGATCGGTTTGTAGATATGGCGTGCGACGATCCGTCGACACGACCAACGCGCCTTGCTGATCGGCGACCATGACACGAACGGTGTACCCAGCCTGCTGTGCCCATTCTTGCAGATACCGTGTGGTCGGGACGAGGGAGGATTCATCGCCCTGATTCGCACGGAGGGTCCAATTGGCTTCGCCCTCCGACAACAGGCGGCGTATGCTCGACTCGTTTCGTTCGCGATAGCGCGCGTTTGAAGCCGCGACCCTCTGCTTGATGTGGACCGGCACGAGGGCCAGCCTGACGGCGCGATCGATTTCATCGTCGACCGCGGAGGCGAGACGGATGGCTGTAGACCGCGCGATTTCCTGAAACCCTTCGCCGATCGCCTCTTTCAACGCGGCGGTGCTGTATAAATAGGTCGCAATAAGAGCGGCGATTCCGGGGACGATACCGACGACTAGCAGGGAGAAGAAGAATTTTTTCTGGAGGACACCTGCCCCGTGTGGCTGTTCCATAGAGCCGGTGGCTTCACTTGAGATTGTACTTGGCCATGCGGTAACGCAGAGTATTTCGCGTGACTTTCAGGAGGCGGCTCGCCTCCGAGACATTGCCGCTGGTTTGTTGCAAGGCTTCCTGCAACATGGTCTTTTCGATTTCTTCCACAGAGAGCCCGAGTGAGAGCAATGAGCGGTCTCCAGAGTGTTGCGGGTCGAACTCAGTCCCGGTCCCCTTAAAGGTGCCGGGAAGATGTTCCGGTGTGATCTCGCCCTCCTTGCAGGTGATGGTCATCCACTCGACGGCGTTATGAAGTTCCCGGACGTTTCCTGGCCAGCGATAACGCTGCAGCAGCGCAAGCGCGTCGGGCCTGATGCCGCGTAACCGCTTGCCCCGTTCTCGCCGGGCGGTGTCGAGAAACGAATTGAGTATCGGTTCGATGTCCTCCGGCCGTTCCCGCAAGGAGGGGACCCTGAGTTGATAGACGTTGAGCCGATAATATAAATCCAACCGAAAGCGCTCCTTCTTGATCAGATCCGGGAGTTCCTGGTTGGTTGCTGCAATCACCCTGATGTCTACCTTCGTCCCCCGCACACCCCCGAGCGGTTCCACAATGTGGTGTTCGAGGACTCGAAGCAACTTGGCTTGAGCCGTCAGGCTCATCTCTCCGATTTCATCCAGAAACAATGTCCCTCGGTCCGCCAGTTGAAAGCGTCCCGGCTTGCCCTTCTTGGCGTCGGTGAACGCGCCTTTTTCATATCCGAACAATTCAGACTCGAGAAGATTTTCCGGAATGCCTGCGCAGTTCAGCGCGACGAGCGGTCCCTGAGCGCGCGGGCTGGCGAGATGGATGGCACGCGCCAGCAAATCTTTTCCGGTTCCGCTCTCGCCGGTCACGAGGACGGTGGCATCGGTCTGGGCGACTTCCATCGCGAGACGTTTGACCAGGTCCATCTGTTTAGACACGCTGATGATACGATCGAATCCGAATTGCTCCTGAAGACCTGCTCGAAGTACCCGATTGTCTTGCGCGAGGCGGCGTACTTGCAGCGCTCGGCTGATGATGATCTTGAGCTCATCGTTGTCCACCGGCTTGGCAATGTAATCATAGGCTCCCTTGTGCATGGCCTCCACAGCGGACTTTACCGTTCCGTATCCGGTGACAATCAACACCGGGACCTCCGGCATATGCTGTTTCGCTGCCTCGAGCACGTCCATGCCGGATACGTTTCCGAGCTGAAGATCGGTCACGATGAGATCGAACGACGTTTGATCCTGGATCAAACGGATGGCATCGGTTCCGGAATTGGCGAGGATGAGCTCGTAGCCGGCCGGCTTGAGCACAAGCTCAAGGAGGCGCCGCATGCGTTCTTCATCTTCAACGATCAGGAGGGTTGGAGCGTGCATATTGGGATATCCGGTCGGCACTGACTCCGCGAGCGATTCCCTAGCGTATCACTATTGGAGGGGTGGGGAGAAGGGTCAACACGTCACTTCCGATGCGCACGGGTGTTGACCTGCGCAAGCGAGACATTCCGTTGAAAGCCGCTGAATTTGGAACGTCGCACTGGACTGTGCCGGAAGGCCGAGGCGAACTCGGCTGCGGTGAAGGCTTCGAGTCTATCCAGTTCGGGAGACAAGGTCATGTCATGCGGTTGAAACGCGGCTTCGTGGCTCTCCTGAGCGTTGACATTATAGGGACAGACGTCGAGACAATCGTCACAGCCAAAGATCCTATTGCCAAGGTTCCGGGCGAGGTCATCGGGTATCGAGCCGGCATCCCTGAGTTCGATGGTGAGGTAGGAAATGCAGCGACTTGCATCGACGACATACGGCTCGGTAATCGCGCCGGTCGGGCATGCCCTTATGCAGAGGGTGCAGCTCCCACAGAGATCGGTTCCCGGTTCGTCCGCGGAGAGCTCGAGCGTGGTCAGGACTTCTCCCAGCAACAGCCACGATCCGAACTGCGGTGAGACGAGGTTGGAGTGCTTTCCGATCCACCCGAGACCGCTTCGCTCCGCCCAGGCCTTTTCCATGATCGGGCCCGTATCGACATACGAGCGTGTCACCTCATGGGGGGCGATGGCTCGGATATACCCTTCCAGTTTTTGTAATCGTTGCCCGACAAGCTCATGGTAGTCGCGTCCCCATGCATAGCGGGCGATCCGTCCCTCTCCGGCACGTTCAGTGGCCCGGTGATCCGTGTAGTAATTGATTCCAACAGAAATGATCGAGCGGCACCCCGGTAGAACCCGTGATGGATTCGCGCGGCGATCGGGGTCGCATGCCATCCAACTCATCGTCGCGTGAAATTCCTGTCCCAGCCACTGTTGCAGTCTGGCCAAAAGGCGGGGTAGAAACGCGTCGGGTACGGCGACCGGTTCATGGGGACGGACCTGAGGCACTGCACTGATGCCTACGGCATCGAATCCCACCGCGAGGGCTTTTTGCTTGATCTCTTGAGTCAGCGAGCGGTACACGATCATCCCTGAGAGCAGTCGAATCGAACAATAAATTGAGCAGAACAACGAATTGACTCGCAACGGCCACACGCGCCGCTGATTCTCGTTTTCCAGTCCGATGCTTTGGGATCAAACCGGCAGAAGGTTTTCCCGGCCTTCGAAACGGTGGTCCAAGGTTTGGTTGTTCCGGGGAAGTTCACCACGACACACCCTTTCGGAAACGGTACCTCGCAACGCTGGGCGGGTTCGCCTTGAGCCATACCAAAACTGCAAGACTGCTCGGTGGTGGCCGCAAAGTCATTCGCCGGCTGAGCCTGTGCGAGGCCGCCGTTTGCCGCCATGAGAAAGGGAAGACTTCCCAGCACGACACTCCACATCCTGAATCCGATCATCTGACGGCTCTCCCTTCTTAAGCGGGCATCCTAACACAGCGGGTCGGAGGAGGCGATGAGAGGTGACGCCGCACACTGTTGGGAAGCATCAGACCGGCAGACGTGCATATTTGTCAGAGGATCCCCGGTGATGGTTCTTCAAGCCAAGGCGCCTGTTTAAGGGAAGCCTGTCTGCGATCGGCCAGATTTCCGCGTCAAGTCCTCTTTTGATGAAGGCGTATCTCGCGTTCCGCGGAGATTTGTTCACAATGGACTACCGAGTCGAATGGCCTTAGTGGATCACCTGCTCGAAATGATTCGTAAGCTCTTGGCCGTTCAAAAGCGGGCGAACCGTTCGAATTCGCAGACGCTGCTGGGCATACGGTTCTTGTCGAGCCAAGGATTTTACTGGCACAGTAGTTGCGTTGGAATACAGTCGGCAAACTAGTTGTTTAAGACCCGCTACACAGGGCTGAATGGATCTAGCGACAAAACCGGAGACAGAGCTGAATAGGCCCGGTGAGATCGCTTGAATGTCCATCGGGAGTGCAGGTAAGAATCAGATGATGCAGGCGAAAGTACTCATCGTAGATGACGAGGTTGTCGTGGCCGAGGATATTCGACGGCAACTACGGTCATTAGGATATACCGTGGTCGGGGTGGCGTCGTCGGGAGCCGATGCGATTCGTTTGGCCGGCGAGCACAGGCCGGAACTTATTCTCATGGACATCAAGCTGAAAGGCGCGATGGATGGAATTGAGGCTACGCGATCCATTCAGCTGATGTTCGACATTCCCGTGATCTACCTCACGGCGTTCTCCGATGAAGAAACCTTGGAGCGAGCCCGTCATACCTTGCCGTTGGCATATTTGATCAAGCCCTTCGTCAGCAGTGATTTGCGAGCCGCGGTGGAGCTCGCTCTGTTCCGGCATCGCGTGGCCAAAGTGTCGGAGCAGCGGGGGCGATGGTTGGATTCGGTCGTCCAATCGATGGGGGATGCGGTCGTGACGGTCGACTATTCGGGAAAGGTCACCATGCTGAATCCTGCCGCAGAGGTGTTGACGGGATGGACGCAGTCCGATGCGATCGGGCGGCCGATCGACGAGGTGATGATTTTGCTGGATGCCGTGACACGCCGCCCTGTGATAAATCCTGCGCTCCAAGCCATTCAAACAGGCTACACGGCGAATCTCAGCCATCAGAGCAATCTCCTGATGGGACGCCAGGGCAAGGAATTCCCGATCAGCGACAGTGCGGCGCTCATCCATGATGCCCAGGGGATGCCGTCAGGCGTCGTGGTCGTGTTCCGACAAATCACCGCTAGCTCCTAATCACTCCTCACAGCCCCCTCCTGAAGGCGCTCGCGTCGCGCAAACTGCTCAGGTATCATGTCATCCCACCGGTTGGTGCATCAGAAAGACTCGCCGGAAGCATGCGGGGTGAGACAGTGCCCAGCCCTTCGCTATCGGTGACGACACCCTCCGGACTCCAACAGAAAGGAGCGGGCCATGCTCGCGACACGTATCCGGCAGAAAGAAGGCACGTTCTATTTCGTGGCCTACAAGGCAGCGGCGCTCTTAGAAAGGATCCGCTTCACGAGCCGCTATTATTTTGAAGGAGAGGAAATTCCGGCTGCCGCCATTTCCGAACACGACGAAGTCGCCAAGTTCATTGCGGGAATTGAGCGGAGCGAGAAGGGATTTCAGCGTGTCCTGAACCGGCAAAAGATCAAACAGATCGTGAATTTCTTTGAAACGGTCGTCTCCCAGCCGATGGTGCCGGGCACGATTCTGCTGTTTACCGACGAGACCTTACGCTTTCAGAAACTCGGCGATTCCGAATCGCTTGGACACCTGAGCGAGCCGAAGGGAACGTACCTGATCATCGACGGCCAACATCGCTTGGCCGGCCTTCATTTCTTTCGCGATCAGCATCCGGATCAGATCGATCAGGTCGAGGTGCCCTGTCTGCTGTTCGATGGCCGGAGCGCGGATTTCGCGACGGAGATGTTCGTCATCATCAACTCCACCCATACCCGCATCAATCGATCGCACTTGGTGGATTTGTATGAAAAGGTGTCGTGGGAAAGCCCGGAGAAGAAATTTACCGCCAAGGTCGTCAATCTGCTCTACGCCGAAGCGGATTCACCGTTGCAATACAAGATCAACCGGCTGGGTGGTCGTAGCAAACAGGAGAAATGGATTCTGCAGTCTGAACTCTTTAATGAGCTCTTGAAGGTGGTCACGGCCCACAAGCGGTGGATGGAGTCGCACCTGGGAATGAAGGCCGATCGCTGCTACGCCCTAGTGCGGGATTATCTGAAAGGCGTGAAGGATGTCATGGGCGACATCTGGGGCAACAACGAGCGCTACATGTTTACCAGAGACGTGACGTTGAAGGCGCTCATGCGGGTGTTGGACGATCTCATCGTGGACCGGAAATTGATGGGCGATTGGGAGGAACTCCGTTCGCCGAAGCCGTTTGCCGACCTGCTCAAGCCGTGGGCCACGTTGGGAAAGGAATTTCGGGCAGAAGGATTCTATGAACGGTTTCCGGCCAAGGGGCAGCTGGAGCGAGTGCGTCGTGTGCACCAACGATTGCTCGATGTAGTCACGGGATAGGAGCGATCGCGGTGCGATGGCCTCTCCTCATGGTGTTGATGCTGGCAGGAGGGATGTTCCCGCCGGCCGTGATTGCCGTGACCGATTCGGAACCTATTTCATCGACCCGTGCTCTGAAGGTCATCTCAGATCCGGCCGGTGGTGTCCGCGCCACGGCTACCATTGTTTTCCCTGCGCCTCCTCCCGCCGTGCAGTCTATTCTGACGGATTACCGAAAATGGCCTGAGTTGTTCGAAGTGCGCATGCGTGTGGCCGGATTGGAAGAGCATCCTGGCGGAGTCGTGACGGATCTCTATATCGAGCATTCGCTCATGCCGGGTGAACGACGATTGTTGTGCGATTCACATACTCTACCGGCCGGCGGCTTGGTGACGGATCTGAAAGGGGGGGATTTTAAGCGCTACCATCGCGTGTGGAAACTCTTCCCCATGGACGATTCGCATCGTACGCGTGCGGAATTCGAATTGATCGTAGAAATCGATACGATTGTTCCCGACTGGATTATCGCCATGGCCATGCGAAGGGAACTGGAAGCACATTTTAGAATCGTCACTGAACGGGCGAACGACCGGGTGAGGGAGGGAAAGTGAATTCCGAGCGTTCCGCTTTGTCGAGGCCTTGCTTCACGAGCAGGCCGGTGTCGAACGAGCGTTCGATCTTTCGAATGGTGTCCAATCTGGTCTTTGTGCTGGGGTGGGCGGGCACGAATAGTTTGCAGCAATCCTGATCGGGCTCGATCGATGTCTCAAAGGTGCCGATATCCTGAGCTTGCGCGGTAATCTCGACCTTGTCCATCCCGATCAACGGACGAAGGATGGGCAATTCCGCCGCCTCTTCGACGACCGATAAATTCTCCGGTGTCTGTGAGGCGACCTGCCCGAGGCTGTCTCCGGTCGCCAGGGCCCAACAGTCCTCGCGCCGGGCCAATTCCTCGGTGATCCGCACCATCAGCCGGCGATAGAGAATGACGCGGAAGGCGGGGGGAGCATCGGCGACGATCTCTCGTTGGATCTCGCCGAACGGCACGATATAGAGCAGGGAGTGATACTGATGCTTCGTGAGCAATTGCACGATGTCCCGGACCTTGTCCTCGGACGCGCGGCTGACCAGGGGGCGTCCTGAAAAATGAACAAAGACAACCCTGCATCCCCGTTTCATCATGCGATAAGCGGCGACAGGAGAATCAATCCCTCCCGAAAGGAGAGCCGCGATCGCGCCGCTGACTCCCACCGGCATGCCGCCGGGGCCGGCTTCTTTTCCGGTCGAGAGGTGGGCTTCGGATGAGAGCAGCTCGATGTGCACGGTCAGCTGCGGGTGGCGGAGATCGACTTTTTTCCCGGTCGTGTCGCACAAATGCTGTCCTATCGCCCGTTCCACCTCCATGGACGTGAGCGCGAGGCGTTTGTCCGCCCGCCGGGCGTTGACGCGAAATGAGTCGTACACTCGCTCTCCGGCCTGCCGCACGGCCATCTCCTTGATGGGCTCCAGATCCGGATGCGACAGATTCAGCGGCACGGCTTCCGTCACGAAGAAATTGGCAATACCGAAAATCCGTGCGAGCCGCTCGCGGACGATGTGATCGGGTAGATCATCGGGCAGCCGCACCCGCATCCGTCCCTGCAGCGCATCGACCCCCTTGACGTGAAGATCTTTCAATGCCCGCCGAATGTTGCGAAGGAGTTGCTGCTCAAAGAAATCCCGATTCCGTCCTTTGAGGGCGAGTTCGTGATAGTGGATGATGGCGCAGCGCATCTTCAGTGTTCCTCGTATTTCGTGAAGCGTAAAGCGCAAAAAAGAAACACCTGATGATCTGTTGATTGGCGATCTGATGAACTTCTGACATTCAATAAATCAGCAAATCAACAAATTCATAAATCCTTCGCGAAACGACGAGAAACGCTTCACGAACGACGCTTCACGTTTCGACGGCTTCAAGATATCGTTCGGCATCCATGGCCGCCATGCAACCGGACCCAGCGGCCGTCACGGCCTGGCGATAGGTGAAGTCCTGCACATCTCCGGCGGCGAAGACCCCGGGAACGCTGGTGGAGGTACCACTTCTTGTCAGAATGTAGCCCGCCTCATTCATCTCGAGTTGGCCTTTGAAGAGGGCTGTATTGGGTTCATGGCCGATCGCGATGAACACCCCGTGGGAGGGGAGGTCGGTGAGTTGTCCCGTCACGACGTTTCTCAGACGAACACCGGATACCACGTCGTCGCCCAAGATATCCTCGACGACGGAGTTCCACGCAAAGGTAATTTTCTCGTTCTTCATCGCTCGAGTCTGCATGATCTTGGAGGCCCGCAGCCTATCGCGACGATGGACCACCGTGACCTTCGTGGCGAATTTCGTGAGAAAATTGGCTTCTTCGATCGCGCTATCGCCGCCGCCGACCACCACGAGTTCCCGCCCTCTGAAGAAGTATCCATCGCAGGTCGCGCACGTCGAGACGCCATGCCCCCACAGGCGCTGCTCGTTGCGCACGCCCAGGCTGACCGGTGAAGCCCCGGTTGCAATGATCAGCACCCTGGTCTCGATGGACCGCTCGTCGTCGATCCTGACGATAACTGGCCGTACCGTAAGGTCGACGGCGGTGACGTCACCGGTGACGAACTCAGTCCCGAACCGTTCGGCCTGAGCGCGCATTTCCTTCATCAACTCAGGTCCCATGATGGCTTTGGAAAAGCCGGGATAATTTTCCACCTCAGTCGTCGCCGTCAGTTGGCCGCCGGACTGCCAGCCTTCAATGAGGAGGGGCGCCAGATTGGCCCGTGCCGCATAGATGGCAGCGGTCAATCCAGCCGGGCCGGACCCGATAATGACGATATCGTGCATGCTAGAAATCTAACACAGGATCCCAAACTTTCACCACACGAGGCGACAGCGTTGTACCGTGGAGCCGTGCGACCGTTATTTTCGCTTGCCCAGAGTTTCCTGAAGTACCTTCTTCCACTCCTCCCGGGCGACAGCCGGCATGGTGGTGATTTGAATATGGCCCATGGAGGCATTGAGCACCGCCGCTTTCATGGCGGTGCGGTTGTCGGGAAATTCCCAGACGGCGATGACATCGTACTCGCCCAAGCAGTAATAGGCTTGGATCAATTTCCCACCCAAGGCCTGGGCGTTCTTCTTGACCATGTCTGCTCGCTCCATCCCCTTCTCTTTCATCGTGGTGAGTCCGTGGTGGGTGAATTTCACAAGGCTGATATAGGTCGGCATAAGCACCTCCATGGTTGAAGATAGTAGGCGACGCTGCGGTGAATGAGAGACATTGTAGGATTTGGATGAGGTAAGGGGCAAGGGATCTCTCAGGCCGTCTGCCGTAACTGATCGTAGACCCGAATGACTTGACGCTGGAGTTTGGCACGAGGTGTCGTACCGAGCAAGACGATATCCGCCATTTTGGCCTTCTTCGCCAGCGGCATCTGGCTTCTGATCCGGCGAAGCGCTTCGGGGCGAGAGAGGCCGGTTCTTTGCCGAAGCCGCGCGATCTGAGTGTCCCTATCTGCGGTGACGACGATGATCGTATCGACCCGTTTGTCGACTCCGGCCTCAAAGAGAAGGGGGACTTCATAGACGATGACAGCGTGAGGATGTTTGGCTGCGATGTCTCTCGTCAGCCGGCGTTGCAGAGATGAAACCCTAGGATGGATGATGCGTTCGAGCCGGCGAAGTTTGTCCGGGGATTTGAAGACGACATCGGCCAGCAGCTGTCGATCGAGATGTCCGTCCTCGCGTAGAATGGTGGTGCCGAACGTGCGAACGATGTCCCGCCAGGCAGGTTTTCTGGGTTCCACGACCTGCCGCGCCAGTTGATCGGCATCCAGAATCTTGGCGCCGCACCGTTTGAACAGGGCCGCGACCGTACTCTTGCCGGTTGCCACCCCTCCCGTTAGTCCGACGAGGATCATCGGCGCGGAAGATAGCATGAGCAAGCGCACCCCGCAACGGCGTCGATTGACAACCCGATATGTCGGCCTGTAAGAGCATGGTGATGTCCTGTCTCAGGATCGGCCTCAGTGTCGTGATGATGTTCGTCGCCGTGGCGGCCGTTGCCGGCGAGGAGCCGGCGGCTCGTGGCCCGCGGACGCTGGTCGTGGCTCTGGATGGGTCCGGTCAATACCGTTCAATTCAAAGCGCGATCGACGACGCAAAAAAGGGCGATACCATCCGGATCCAACCTGGGTCTTATCGTGAAGACGTCAAAATTCATAACAAGGAGCACCTGAAACTCATCGGGGCCGGGGTCGATCAGGTGACCCTTCTGGGCAGCGATGTCGTCGGGGTCCTCCATGTCGGCAAACTCCCATATGGCGCGGCCGATATAGAAATCAGCGGCATGACGATCAACGAGCGTGGCGGCCATGCACTCGGCATTTTCCTGGGGCGGCGCATTCTGCTTCGGCAGATCAGGGTGAACGGCATGGTGTTCGGCCAGCAGGCTGAGGATGTGAGAATCGAAGACAGTGTCCTCGGAGGAAGCGAAACGACCGGCGTACAATTCGTCGATTCGCGTGCCGAGCTGGTGGGAAACTTTATTCACGACAATGATCACGGTGTCAACATTGTCGGCAAATCCGAGGTGCGGCTCGAACGGAACGTCATCACTCGGAGCTTGTTCGAGGCTGTCGTGGTCACAGACCGATCGAAAGCCGAGTTGATCAGGAATACTATTGTGAAGAACGGCGGCGGCGTGGCCTCTCTGAGTACATGTCAGGTTCAAGCACGGGGCAACATCTTGAGCCAGAATAAGATCGGATTTCTTATTTCCCCGTCCTGCCATGTGACGCTTGACTACAACGCCCTGTCCAATACCGACACCAACTATGCCCGCCCCGGTGTTCCTCCTCAGCCTGCACCCGAGCTCAAAGCCGACTCAGATTTGACGGCGGATGCGGGCTTTATTGACACAAATCAGGACGATTATCGCCTTCGTGCCGATACGACGCTGGTCAAGATCGGCGGATTTTCTTTCCTTGGTGCGCTCCCTCCAGTGGCAGAATCGAACTGACGTCCAGTCAGGAAATTTGCAGAATATTCACCGGTTAGAGAAGTATTTCTAATTGGATCAAAACCATGTGCTATGCTTCAATGTAGAGGGACGGTTGCCGGATTCTCCTTGGCTCAAGAATTGCTCCTTTAATATCGAGAGAATACATCAGAGGGCTCACAGTGGCGAGTTATCGACCCAATCTGGACAAACGCAACGCCGACGGAATTCCTTCTTTGGAGGAAGCCGAGTCAGGCAAACTGTTGGGTGCTATTCTACCGATGTCCGAGCAGGCACAGATCCAACTGCGCGACAGCATAGAAGTCATTGATTACCTGATGAATCAAGAAAGTGTCGTCTGGAGTTAGTCCCCCCGAAGCTTCTTTCTTCTTACCCCATCGCAAGTATCGGATTCACCGCACCATATCCATCAGTTCCATGTCGCCATCCTCCGGCAGTAAGAACGATTCCTGCCGGCCGACTCACTGGCTAGGAGCTAGGATTTGATTGACTTGCGCTCAAGTGTGGCGCAGCTGGTTGGTTTCCTTGGAGGAAGAGGGGGGCTATCTGACTACAATCAACGTTGAATCCGTACCTATCAAGGAGCATGCTTCATCTTATGAGCAGTTATACCAGTTTATAACCCCATCCTGAGAGGTCCCAATGAGCAGGTCCTCCGAACCGAACCATCCGCCGGTTGATCAGCCCTCCCTGGCAGAGGTGGTCCGTCTCGACGAAGACGCCCGGCGTCAAAAACATTGGAAGCGCTGGGGGCCGTACCTCAGCGAACGTGCTTGGGGCACGGTACGGGAAGATTACAGCGCCGGTGGATCTCCGTGGGAGTTTTTCCCGCACGACCATGCCCGTTCGAAGGCCTATCGATGGAATGAGGATGGCCTGGCGGGCATCTGTGATCGGCACCAGTATGTCTGCTTTGCCCTAGGACTCTGGAACGGCCGTGATCCCATTTTGAAAGAACGGATGTTCGGCTTGACGGGACCAGAGGGCAACCATGGAGAAGATGCCAAGGAGTACTATTTCTATTTGGATTCAACCCCGACTCATTCCTACATGAAATGCTTGTATAAGTACCCGCAGGCGGCGTTTCCCTATGCGCTGTTGGTGGAGGAGAACCGCAGGCGGGGACGCGGACAGCCGGAATATGAATTGATCGATACGGGAGTCTTTGATGAAGACCGCTATTTCGACGTCATCGTTGAATATGCCAAGGCGTCACCCGAGGATCTGACGATCCGGATACACATCGTAAATCGAGGGCCGGATCCCGCGGAGTTAACCGTCCTTCCGACTCTATGGTTTCGGAATACATGGTCGTGGGGACTCGACGTCCGGCGGCCACGTCTCAGGATGGGACAACCGGTGACCGACCTGAGCGTCGTGGAGTTCCATCACGATTACTATGGCTACCGGCGTCTCCTGTGCGAAGGTGCTCCCAATGTCTTGTTTACGGAGAACGAAACGAATACCCGGCGTCTCTATGGTGATCCGGAGGGGAGCCGGTTCGTGAAAGACAGCATCAATGATTATGTCGTACTTGGAGACAAGGAAGCCGTGAATCCTGATCGTATTGGATCGAAGGCTGCGGCTCATTACATCCTCAATGTTCCTTCCGGTGGGAGCGCGACCATTCGGTTGCGTCTGACCGACCAAGGGGACAATACCGCGCTGACTGTCCGAGAATACGAAACGGTGTTCAAGCGACGGGTACAGGAAGCCAATGAGTTCTATGACAGCCTGGCGCCGGCGGAACTCTCCGAGGACGCACGGAACGTGCAACGTCAGGCCTTTGCTGGTCTGCTGTGGACCAAGCAGTTCTATCACTATGACGTGGACCGGTGGCTGAAGGGCGATCCTGCCGGTCCTGAGCCTCCACGCGAACGGCTATCCGGGAGAAATGCCGAGTGGACCCACCTCTACAATGACGATGTCATCTCCATGCCGGACACATGGGAGTATCCCTGGTATGCTGCCTGGGATCTGGCATTTCATTGCATCCCTCTCGCGCTGGTGGATTCCACATTTGCGAAGGATCAACTCGTACTGATGCTCCGCGAGTGGTATATGCAGCCCAATGGGCAGATTCCCGCCTATGAATGGGCATTTGGTGACGTGAATCCACCGGTCCATGCGTGGGCTGCCTGGCGGGTCTACAAAATTGAGAAAAAGCGGAAGGGGACGGGGGATCGGGTCTTTCTCGAACGCGTATTTCACAAGCTGCTGTTGAATTTTACCTGGTGGGTCAATCGGAAGGATACCGAGGGTAAGAACATCTTCCAAGGTGGATTTCTCGGATTGGACAACATCGGCGTGTTCGATCGCAGCAGGCCGCTGCCGACGGGGGGTCACATCGAGCAGTCCGATGCGACCAGTTGGATGGGGATGTATTGTCTCAACATGCTCATGATCGCGCTGGAACTGGCCAGGGACAACCGAGCCTATGAGGATGTTGCCAGCAAATTTTTCGAACATTTCGTCTATATTTGCCGCGCGATGAACAATATCGGGGGAGAAAAGATCGAATTGTGGGATAAGGAGGACGGCTTTTTTTACGACGTGCTGCACCTGCCAGATCGGCCTACCTACCATATGAAAGTTCGATCCATGGTCGGGTTGATCCCGCTGTTTGCGGTGGAGACGCTGGACTCGGAACTCATCGACAAGCTGCCGCGCTTCAAACACCGCATGCAGTGGTTCATCGAGAACCGGCCGGACTTCAGCAGCCATGTCGAGACCCAGACGGAGGACGGCGGCGTCCGTCGTTTCCTATCCTTGGTCCATCGCCATCGGCTGACGAAAGTTCTGCGGTATATGTTGGATGAAGCCGAATTTCTGTCCCCTTACGGGGTGCGGGCCTTGTCCCGATACCATAGAGATCACCCCTATATCCTGTCGGTCATGGGAATGGAACATCGGGTCGATTATGAGCCGGCGGAGTCCACGACGGGGCTGTTCGGGGGAAATTCCAATTGGCGGGGCCCCGTGTGGTTTCCCGTGAATTTTCTCATCATCGAATCGTTGCAAAAGTTTCATTACTACCTTGGTGACAGTTACAAAGTAGAATATCCGACTGGGTCGGGCACCAAACGTACCTTGGCAGACGTGGCGGCCGAGTTGTCGCGCCGGCTGACAAAGACCTTCCTGCGTGATGCTGACGGACGCCGACCGGTATACGGAGGGAATAAGAAATTTCAGCACGATCCCCACTGGAAAGACCTGCTGCTCTTTTACGAATATTTTCATGGCGACAATGGGGCAGGGCTGGGAGCGAATCATCAGACCGGATGGACGGCCCTTGTGGCAAAATTGATTCAGCAAAGCGGTGAGTAAAGTGTGAGTCGCGAAGGCGCACGTCGTTGGCATTTCTTCCCGCCGATCTTGACAGCTGAGGCTGGCTTGCTGTAAGCAATAAGGTTCGTAAACCATTGGCATATGAAAGTCGTCATTACCTTACTGAGCCTCGTGCTTGCCGGTTGTCAGGCATTGTCCAAACCGGATGAACACGTCTCCTCATCCCCTTCCGTAATGTCCCTATGGGATTTATATCGTGACTGCCAAAAAAGCGGCGATGTGGAAGACGCCCTCTCAGCGGCCCAACGGCTCCGGCAGTCGGCGGATACGCATGTGTTACCGACCGCCGATTTGCCCGGTGGGCTTGATCGGTTGGTAAGAAAACAGCCCGTTCGGACTACCGTCGACCCCAAAGCAATGGCCGCTTCATGCACCTTGCAAGCGGCTCGTGCGAGCCTAGATGCCGGGCGGCATAAAGAAGCCGAGCAGCTCCTTCATTCCCTCGTGTACAGCTATCCGGAGATGGAATACGCTTTTTACGTGGAACAGGCTAAACTCTGGATGAGAGAACTTCCGCAAGCCTCCGAATCCAGCCATCACCCGATTTCCAGTCTGTAGATCAATTCCTCTTTATCCGGGCTTGTTGCGTGGCTGCCACGGATTGCGGGTAGCGGCATCAAGGGCTTTGACGTTTCCAGCAACTAGAAGAGCGACTGCATTTTCTTGTAGGGGGTTTTTCTCATCCTGCGCCGTTCTGGCAGGTCTTTGGCTCCTTCGCCAGCAGGGGCGCGACGGGCACGTCGATCCATGCTGTCCCTTGCTGCCGTTCCAGTTTGGCGAGAAACATGAGGCCGAGACCTCTCCGCCCGCCAGGCACCTCGGACGCCGACATCCACACCATGCCACAGCCTTCCTGGGTAAACTCAATCTTGCCGATATGCCAACCCGGTATCAGCTCAGGGGATTGCACACGGACCGTCGTGCCGTAGGGCAGCGGCTGCTCTTTTGCAGACAGAGCCAGTGACACACCGAGTACGAGAGAACAGATACCGATCAGACCAATGACGCGCATTGGTTCACCTCGCTGAGTATGGACAATGGACGACATCATCTACAAGTTGTCGCATTGTAGCAAGGAGAAGTTGATCGTTTCGGAATAATCGATTGCTTCGGGCATGTAGAGATGGGAGATGGACAATACGTCCATTGTCTCGACCGTGATGGCATCACATCAATCTTGCCTCCCTGCCCGCTCCCCAAGGCGATTTCCCTCGCGCCCCGCGCCCTCCGGTGTGTCCATATTGACAGGCGTCTTGCTACTCCGTACTCTCCTCACAGCTGTCATCATTGGCCTTCTTGACTCATTCAACCTAGGAAGGAGAGAGCATGGGCATCTGTACTGAATGGAGTCGATTTCATCGATGGCACAGATGGTTGCTCTTGACGGCGTTGATGGTGTTGCTGGCCGGCCGGACGTATGCCGCTGATGAACTTCCAAAGGAGTCTGTGCTACCCGTATCCTTGGCCACGAAAGCTGTTCAAGCCGCGGTTGATTTCTGTAAGAAGGACGGCTATCGCGTCAGTGCCTCGGTCGTTGATCGAGCAGGCGTGCTACGAGCGATGATGCGTTTTGATGGGGCCGGGACCGCATACGACCGAGAGCAGTCGGAAGAAGGCATTTACCGCGGCTACCTTGAAGCGTCCCACGAGCGATCTGGCCGACATGATCGCGAAAAATCCGGCGCTCCAGGGACTTCGGGACATGGACCAGAATGTTCTGATGCTCGGTGGCGGACTTCCGATCGAAATGAACGGTGAAATGGTCGGGGCAATCGGAGTCGGCGGTGCTCCAGGCGCGCATCTGGACGATGCGTGCGCGCAGGCGGGGCTTGATGCAATCGGAGCAGCGTCAAAGATCCCAGCCGGCAAGTGAGCCCCGAGATCTTTTCGCCGGCCCTCGTGATGGTATCTGCTTCGATGCTCTCGGGCGCATGCAATAGTGATGTGCCCGAGCCCGCCACGATGGAATCTCCCTCCCTGGGGTTGCGTGTCACCGTGGTACGTACCGCAACCGAGCCGTTTCGTGCCCGGTACAATCTGAGGCTGCGAGTGGAACGGCGTGATGGCTGTGTGGCGTCAAGCGATTTGTTTCCTGACACAGGCATGGCCAGTCGGAGAAATGTATATCTGACACGATCGGGAGCGCTATCGGTCATCGGACAGTTCGATGCCCGCGTGTTGCCGAAAGGGACCTGCACCATCCACTTGGTGGAATTCCAGCATCTTGAGAAGGAACAGACGTTTCTCGGAGCTTTTGACACCGATGGACGGCGACAGTGGCGATTCATTCCTCCCGAGTTGCGCCCCGAACAGTCTTTTGACAAACGTTAATATGTCTTCGTCCTATTCGTATCGCCGGCTGACCGCCGCCGATGAACCAGTCGTATGGCGCATGCTGTACGAAGCGGCTCGCATGGCCGAAGATGGGCACATCTCCTATGAGCAGCTACAGGGGATCCGTTCCTAGCCCGATATGCGCAAGGGTGGGGGCGACCTGAGACACCGGCGTAGGCGCGTTCGACATTGCCACCGGCTTGCCTGTAGGAGCGGCCTGGGTCCGGTCCATCGGTCAGGATCAGGGGGCTGGAGGCCTTGATGGTGACAAGCCCGAACTCGCTGTGGGCGTCGTACCTGAACATCGTGGAAGAGGAGTAGGTACGCAGTTACTGCATCGCGTCCTGGAAGGAGCGCGCGAGCATTTTTCGGACATCCTATTGACGGTACGCGAAGGTAGCCCAGCCATTCGACTGTACGAGCGCGTTGGCTTTCGCAGGCTGTCAGAGCATCTGGTGGTCAATCGAGTGGGAGGTCGGTCCGTCAAAATATTACTACGATTCTAAGCGGAGATGAGATCGGAAATGGCTTACGATGTGGATTGGCCATGTCCCTTGATTCTTGGCGGCACGGAGCAGAATCACTCCGGGGTCGATTAGCCCACACACGACATGATGTCTGTAATGAGCGTCAGGATCCTTAGGTGACAAGGGAAGCAATGGGGACAAGGGGCATCGGCTTCGTATGATCCATGACCGGTCGATTGCCGGCGTTGAACGGTCGAATCTTTGCAGATCTTCTGGATTGTAACCTAGCCCCATCTTTTGATTACATGATCAATTCGGCTAACCCATAAATCGGAAAGGATTTGCCGTTGTAGCTCAGGTCGCCGGTCACTATCGCCATCGCAAACCCTCCGATCAGCCAGTTGGCGATGTTCTTTCGATAGGACAGCCCCAGCATCATAGTGCCTTGTCCTGCGCTTCCGGTCCACGTCACCCGCCATAGCTTGGGGTACCGATAAAACCCCGGCGCGAAATCGGTCTCGATCACTTCACACCGGAGGTCCTGAAGGGTTTCCGGGATCTCCCCGAACACGGCGAAGCCGGTGAGCTTGCTGATGAGCTGCGCGAGGCGGTCGCTGTGATGGCTATGCAAATAGATATCATGATCTGGGTCGGCGGATAGGTACAGCCCTTGGTAGTCTTTCCACATGCCCCAATAGGTGCGGCTCAGTCGATTGAAATTCGGCATCATGAGGTATTCGTAAATGACCCTGCCGGTGATGGTCCGGCCATGCCACGTCAAGACGGCGGGTGCCGACCCCATCCATGTGACGGATCCTGCGTGGGCTGATTGCGTGTGTAGCGGAATTCCGCTGATCTTCAGAGTCAGATCGTTCTTGGCGCTGACGATTGTCAGGCCTGACTTCGGCGACCCCTCAAAGTGAAAGAAGGCCGAATCGGGAATGCCTGCCAATTCACGTTTTGGGTTCGGATAAGACCCGATGCCTTCGACCGCCACCCATCCTTGCCGCTCGTTGTGCAGCACCACAAAGTGTTCAGCCTGGTATTTCGAACCGTCGCGGCCGCGGTTGGTATCCAGGGCAAAGGCGACACGACCTTGGCTGTCCGAACCGATGAAGGAGAAATAGTCGGACACGTAGATCAGCGTGGAGGAGACGAGTGGATCGGAGGTGACTTCCGGCTCGACTGCCGATGCGGCCGCACAGAAAAGAAACGATAGACTGATGAGGATCAGCGCGGATCGCACGCTCCCGAGTCCGGCGTGGGCACGCGCACCGAAGAAGGATTTTTGATGGCGGCGGTCTGGTGTCGGCAAGACGAGTTAGAGCGTAGCCGGAACGGAGCGGCTTGTCAATCGCGGCTCGATCCAGTGCGGCCGAATGTGTATGCTGGTTAGCAGGATAGACCATTTCTGAAAAGGATTAGGTGTGGGCGCTCCCAGGAAAGACGAACGACGCTTCACGCAACGATCAGAAAGCCGTACCATGTCTCCGGAATCGTGCCTGTTTCACGTAAGCGAGGTGCCTCGTGGCCGTTGGCTGGTGGGGCATTTGTGGGGTTTCAAGCAGCGCCCGCTTGACACCATGGCGGCGTGGCGACACCAGTACGGCGATCTGCTACGGTTTCGACTCGGCACGACACCCTTCTATCTTCTTAGTCACCCAGACCTGGCGGAAGAGGTTCTCCATCACAAATCCGACGACTTCGGAAAAATCTACGATCCCGACAAGCCGACCGGATTGGGCCTCGTGCTGGGCAACGGCCTGCTTACCAGCGAAGGACCGGTATGGAAAAAGAACCGCCGCCTGATTCAGCCAGTGTTCCAGCGGCAGCACGTGTCCGAGATGGCACAGGAGATAGTGACGGCGGGAGAACGGCTCCTCGATCGCTGGGGAAGGCTGGACCTGAAACAGCCGCTGGAGATTGCAGCAGAAATGATGAAGGTCACGCTGGATGTTATCACGCGTACTATGTTCAGCACGAGCTTCCTTCATGAAGCCGACCACCTCGCTCCTGCGCTCACGACACTTATTCGCTATGCCTTCCGGTCGTTTCACAATCCTTTGCTGCTGCCGCTGTGGGTGCCGACCGCGGCCAATCGCGCTTTTCGGAAAGCGAAACTTCCGTGGATGGGCTGATCTATGGATTGATTCGCGAGCGCCGGCAGAACGCGATGCGACGCAACGATCTGCTGGATCGGCTCCTTCATGCCGTCGACCAAGACACAGGCGTCGGACTGACCGACTAGCAACTCCGCGATGAATTGCTTACCATTGCCGCGGCCGGCCATGAAACCACCGCCAATGCCCTGAGTTGGACCTGGTACCTGCTGGCGAGGCACTCCACCGTACGGGAACGGTTCCATCGAGAATTGTCCGACGCCCTCGGCGACCGTGTGCCGGATCTCGAATCCTTCTCGCGTCTTCCCTATACAAGAGCGGTATTCGAAGAAACGCTGAGGCTCTATCCCCCGGCCCCTGCGCTTCAGCGGAGAGCCTTCAGGGATACCAGTGTGGCCGGGTGTCCGGTCAAAGCAGGATCACTGATCATTATCAGCCTCTGGAACATCCAGAGGCATCAGGAGGTGTGGGTCGACCCGGATGCGTTTCTCCCGGAGCGCTTTATCGGCGGCGCATCGACAGAGCGACCGCCGCTCGCCTCTATGCCCTTCGGCGCCGGACATCGGACCTGCATCGGCAATCACTTCGCGATGATCGAGGGGCCCTTGTTGCTGGCCCTCATCGCGCAGCGGTATCAGCTCGATTTAGCGCCTGAGCAGGTCGTGGAGCCGGAAGTCGCGGTGACAGTGAAGCCGAAGAATGGGTTGACGATGATGGTACGGAAACGGAAGGATTTGCCAAGGAGGCAGCCACCCATCGGAAAGTACTCTTGGACAGGGTGGTGCAATCCGTGGCGTTTGAGGACCCACCGCATGACCTAGGAGAGTCCCGCTACAGGTCCTCGTGCATCTCTACATTTTTGAGTAGCACGCCCAGATCAGGATCGGCTTGGGGGCGATGGTTCCGTTGGAACCGGGGAAGCGGGGTGAGATCGGGAAGATTGCCGATCACGATGGGTGAAAGAAAATGGGCTGGATGCCGTTCGGCTGGTCCAGCCCCGTCTGTGTTGAGGCGTCTGTGCCGGGTGGCTGAACGAACGATTATTTGCTGAATCTCACAACAATGGCCCCCATCAGGTCGCCTTTCTTGAAGTCCTTCTTCGGGCTGCTGGGATGCGCGTTGTGACAGGAGACACATGAATCTACAATCGCCACATCGGCCGAGATCCCCTTGAACTGACCGCCGTCTTCAAACGTGATCACTCCGGCATCCGGGTTGGCCGCAAGTTTTTTCAGGGCCTCTTCCTCAGCGGGAGTCTTTGGAAGGTTCGCTTTGTAGATCGGTGTGAGCCCGATGAGTCCCAGTTCGAAATCCTTCAGTTCCGCGCCTGCGGCCTTGATGAATTGGGCCGGCAACATGACTGCATGGTCATCCTTCATCCAATTTTCGTCAGGCTTCACGTTGGATTTCGAGACTTGTCCCACCACTTGCTTGGTATAGACGGAGCGGAAAGCCTTGGCCGTCGCCAAGATGTATTTGGCCGCCGCTTCTCGGGTAAACTCTGCGGCAAATACTGCGGGGACAAGCATTCCGATGACTATCAGTAATGTCAGGATGCCGACAGGTCGTCTACTGCCCCTCATGGCAACACCTCCTAAATTGAACTAGGTTGTCAGGCCGAATTGGTGCAAACGGTGCCCTACGGTGCTCTTCTGAGGAGGGCTTGTCAAGGCGCTTCTAGGGGAGGATTCCTAAAGCTATTTGGTTCTCGGTGTGTAGGGCACTGTTCCATGGGGAAAGGAGAAGCGATAAGCTGAGTGTAGGCGTCACGGCCCTATGGCTATGGATTGGTCGCAGTTGAAGGGGCGCGTGTTATGACCATTGAGGACTGCGCCGAACCCGTTCTTCTTTCCTGTCGGCAGGCGGTACTAAGCCACCACGGACACACCAAAGGCGGTGGGTCGTGTGTTTGTGATCGGCTGCAACATCGCCAAGCGCGAAATCGACGACATAGGCCTTGGTCGCCTCAGTCGCATGGGTATTACTGCTCCAGTAACCCTGACCGCCGATACCGGTAAACGGATTTCCGACCGGTAACAGGGGTGTGCTCGTCGCGTCGCGTCGGGCGGGATCGACCAGTGTCATCAATTCAAAAAAGGTTGGAAGTCGCCATCCAGGTTGATCGCCGACCGACCTCAGCGCACACAACACCCCTGCGTTTCTCCATCTGGTTTCGGCGGGACTCGGAGTACGTTCCCAAATGAGTTGCGTTTCGCGGTCCAAGACGGCTTCCCCCTGGAACTCTCGTAAGACCAGGAATCGATGGCTTGATCCGTCATGAGATTGGAGCGGCGCGGGCAACGTTCCATCAATGATGGTCGGCAGAATCAGAATCCCTACCAAGGTCATCAACCTGTGCAAATTCAGGGAGCTGGTTGAGGCTTTTACTGTCCACATGGCGGCGCCATCTCCATTCCATAGTCGGGCGATGGCCCGACAACCGTGAGGCACAGCAAAAGCTGGACCTGGAGCGAACTCGCTGGAAGGAGAAAAAATAGGGAGGGATTTGCTTGGAAGACTGGTGGCTAACCCATCAATTTGCTGGTGTTTTACTTGCGAAAAGGCTATGAGCGCTCAATCGAAATGCTTAATGAGGTGGGAATGAACCCAATGAAGAAGAGACCGCTGGTTCTAGGTTGAACCGACAGAGCCAAAATTTGCTTCCGGAGACGAGATGACGGAAACATCTATCCGAAGATCGATAGGTGGACATATCTTACGGGATGCGTCCTTTGAATGTCAGTTCCGCTACGGCGGACTTGTCGAGTTCCCCCTTGCCAAGTTCACGAGTTGTCGATACTGCTCATACGTGGCCTTGGCGAGAGGTAAATGCAGACCGGCACGTTCGGCCAGGGCAAGGGCGATACCTGAATCCTTGGCGGCGTGTGCTGCGGAGAAGTAGCAGTCGTGCGAACGGTTCTGCATATCCTCTCCATCCGTTTCCAACACTCGTGAGTTGGCCCCCGTCTGTGCAAAGATTTCGCGCACCATTGTGAGGTCGAGGCCCAGCGCGGCGGCGAAGCCGAGGCCTTCAGCCAACGCAGCCGTATTCGAATTCATCACCATGTTCACCAAGGCTTTGACCTTTGCCGCTTCACCGGCTCCTCCGACGTAACGCAGGTCGGCGCTGAGCGATGCAAGCAACGGTTTTGCCCGTTCAAAGGCCTCGGGTCGCCCCCCGCAGATGAGGAACAGCGTGCCTTGTCGTGCTTGGGGAAGACTGCTCGCCATGCAGGCCTCCAAACTGAGTCCGCCAGCTGCCTCGACCAGCGACTGCACCTCAATATGAATGCCGGGCGAGAGTGTCGCACAGTTGATAAACAACCGGTCTTTGGCATGTTGTAACAGGCTGTCGGGGCCACCGTCCGAATAGATCTGGCGCATGGCGGCATCGTCGGAGACCACGGTCAGAACGGTGTTGGCTAGTCCTGCGACTCGCGCTGGTGTCGGTGCGGCCTCACAGCCTATCTCTCCGGCAAGTGCTGCCGATCTGGCCTGATCGATATCATAGATGGCGACGATCGAATATTCCTGGTCTTTGAGCCGACGCGTCATATTTGCACCCATCCGGCCAACGCCTACAACACCGACCCGGAGTTCGGACTGTGACATCATTGAGCACCTTTTCAAAGTATTCGAGGTTGTCGTGTCACTATGCGTACGTCTTGGATTCCTGTCATGCTGGCTTCTTGCGATAGGGGTGCTGATGATCAAGTCCCTGGAAGTCAAGGGAGGTTAACCGCGATTGTATGACGCTCAGGTCCGTCAAGACATGCATGTTTGCCAGACCGAGCGTCACCTGACGTCCGTCACCCGTGAGTTTTGTCGCCAGGCTACGCGAACGCTGGGCAAGCCCACAGCCGAAGTCCAGAATCGTGATGTCCGGCATAGTCTTGAGCTGACGGACGACAGGATGACGATCTACCCATACCGGCTCGGCATACGACAGCATTTGCAGGAAGTGTATCGGAGCGCGAAATCGATACGCATCATACACTTCTCATGCCGAATGATCGATACAGACGCGAAAAAGCTGATACGATGTCTCGCAGAACTTCCGGTACTGCTTGCCGGCAAAACAATGCTTGGGTGAGGGAGAATTCCGGTGGATTGTCACCAGAACGACGGAAGGATTGTGAGGATGCCCCTTGTTCAACCCAGGTAACCAGGTCCGCGAAAACCCGCGAAGACCCTCATGTGCGCCTCTTCTCAGGACCATGTCCCGCAGAATGGTCCGAGAAATGTACCATAACGACCGTGTGACATGAACCAACCGATCATCGGATTTCATCAAGATGAAGAGGGGCACTGGGTTGCGGATTTGCAATGCGGTCATGGTCAGCATGTGCGGCATCACCCGCCGATGACCTCGCGGCCATGGGTATTAACCGAGGAAGGGCGACGTCAACGACTAGGGACCGTGTTGAACTGTAAGAAATGCGATGGACAGGATTAATAAGATGACGTTACGAGAAAATCCAATCCCAGACCGACGAAAACCATCCGCTCAGACTTGCGATCCACGACTCGTCCACGGGTTGCTGCGGACGAGGTGCCGGCGCAGTCGATGCGGTTGTAGCTGAAACGGGCTTGGATGGTTGAGACTGGGTCGGAAACGCTGAGACGTCAGGCGATTGGGGCGACACCTGGCTGGTACCGACTGGGAGGATAGGAGACGGTGTCGGGTCAGATTGGGGCGAGCTTGGTGCCGAGTTGTGCGGCGCCGGGGAGGGAATCGATGAAAGCGGTGATACCGTGGCCACTATTTTTGAGGTATCGGAACTTATCTCAGAGGTCTGTGACACCTTTAAAGATTCGACCCCGCCCGGAATCAGGCCGACCTCCTTCTCGTAACGATTGATGTCGTCTTGCAGTTTAACTGCGTTCTTTTTTGCCGTTTTAATATCCTGCGTATACGTAGTACGTTGTTGGCTCAGCGTGCGGGCCTTGTCTTGCAAAGCGCTCAGCTTATTCAACTTGGCCTTGTGTTGCGCATAGGACTCTCGGGCCCTCTGTAACTCTGTCCGGATGCCGGCGAGCACTGTCTCCCCTTTAAGAGCCAGCTTGTGTAGTCCCTCCTTTTGCTCTTCGAGGGTCTGAATCTCCATGCGTACCCTATTGAGCTCCGTCCTGATGTTGTCGGCCTCAGACGTTGCGGTGTCGTAAGTACTCTGAGACACGCATCCGACGAGAGATAACAAGACTGCGGTTGCTGTGCAAATTCGCCATATGACGGGGCGGCTCGTGGAAGCAGGTGGTAGTGGATTGGCAAGGCCGATTGAACTCATAGGTCTATACCTCGTAGCTGAGTGTATTGCGAACGGTCCTTCGAACAGGAATTGGCCCACAACTGTGATCCACGGTCTAATGTTCCAGAAAACATATTAAACGGCAAAATAATTCTAGAAAATCGCAGGAGGCAAAGGGGGCAGGCCGATCATCCCGGAGAATCAGAGAGAAGCGGGACGCCTGTGGGCCGGCTGTTGGATCGCAGGGCGAACAGGTCCTATGGAAAATTGAAATGCGCAGAGCTGAAGCGGCTTACGAAGTGCTTTCAGGACAGCTATCCTAATCGACGACAGTCACTATCCCGCCAGGCTCGATCCGCATATCGAGACCGGGGCCGTCCCATGGAAGCAGTCGGGGACCGTCATAGCGATACCCTCCTTGTACCGGATCGACCGACATGAGCAAAGGCGTATCAAGGTCGAGCACATCGATCCCCCCCAGCCCCAGCACCATACTCAACGAGCAGCCCATTGCGATACGGGTCTCGAGCATCCCTCCGATCATGAGCCGGAGACCTGAAGATCGCGTGAAGGTTGCGATGTCCATCGCCTCGATGACGCCGGTTTTCATGATCTTGATGTTGACATAGTCGGCCGCCTGTTGGTCGATGACATGTCGTGCATCTGCGAGAGAGCGTACCGATTCATCTACTGCGACCGGAATGCCGGTCAAGTGGCGTATGGCAGCCAACCCCTCGAGGTCATTCCGATCAACCGGCTGTTCGAGCAGGACAAGATTCCCGCCGAAGCGCTTCACGCCCTTTACAAAGGTCAGGCATTCTTCTCTCGTGAATCCCTGGTTGCCGTCACCGATAAATCCGATGCCAGGAAGGCCTCGATGCAGGGCTTCAAGGCGCTTAATGTCCTCATCGACCTTTTTGCCCACTTTCATTTTGAACAGGCGGAATCCGTTGGCGTGCCACTTCTGTGCAAGTTGCAACGTTCTATCGATGGATGTAATTGGGATCGTGATGTCAGTTTCCCGTGCACGGACATCGGCTCCACCCCAAAGTGCCCACATAGGAAGGTCGGCTGCACGGCAGAAGGCGTCCAGGACCGCAGTCTCAAGGGCACAACGAGCGGCTTGCTGTGATGATCCAGATGCTTCGGCCATCCGTTGCGCAATATGGCGATATCGGCTGGCCGGTTGGCCGATGAGTGCGGCGCCCAAATGGTTTAGAGCTAAGAGACAGTCGTCGCGTATTTCGCCGCCCACCTCCGGAAAGGGTGCTGCTTCTCCATACCCTTGATGGCCACCGGCCAATGTGACCCGGACAAAAATGTTCTGAGCTGTAATGCGAGTGCCGGTGGCCACCGCGAAAGGATCAGTGATGGGCACGTCCACCGGCCAGAATTCGATGGTCGTTATCGTGAACGTGTCGGCACGATTGGTAGATATCATAGAAGGGTTTCTGTGATTGGCGTGCCAGGATAGAGCGGTCAACGCTATGGGTTCAATACCGCAGGGTGAGAGGCTCATCCATAACGATCGTTTTTCCAAGGGAGCGCGGTATTGGAATAGCCGCGAACCTCCCAAAATCCCTTTTCATCGCGATCCGAGAATGTGATCGCTTTCACCCACTTAGCACCTTTCCAGGCGTAGCGTTTTGGGATAATCATGCGCACGGGGCCGCCGTGCTCTTTCGTTAGTGGTTTGCCGTTCCATTTGTACGCGAGCAGGACATCGCCGTCGTCACAGGCTTCCAGTGGAAGGTTCGTCGTATAGTCGTCATAGGAGGAGAATAGAACGAATCGGGCCAGCGATAGTGGCTGCACGACACTGAGGAGATGTTTGAAACTGATTCCTTCCCATTCGTTGTCGAACCGGCTCCAGCTTGTCACGCAATGAAAATCGGAAGTGTTCTTGAATTGAGGCTGCTCCAGGAATTGCTCCCAGGTCCAACTGATCGGATGTGCGACAAATCCTTCGACGCGTAGCTTCCATTCCGCGTGGGGAATATCCGGCTTTCGTCCCAAATCGAGTACCGGCCATGTTTCGACCACATGTTGCCCCGGCGGTAGCCGATCATCGCCTTCGTAAAATACTTCCCGCTCTTCCCCACCGCGCCTCGCCTTGGCCCAATGCTCTTTGGTTTTGATTAACCGCTCATTTTCATCCATGGTGATGGCCTCCTATTCGAGAGTAGGCCAAGTCTGAGTAGCCTGCAAGACCCCGTCGCGCGTAAACTTCCTTTCTATCTACCAAGGGCACAGGGGATATTACGACGCTCTCGGCCGTCAAGGATATCAAGTTATCGGCGCGCCGCCGACCCTTGCCCGCATTATTCATGAGGGTTCGTCACGAAACCGCGGAGACGCCATGCGAGACGGGCGCGTGGAGCGATGAAGGAGGGAGGCATCCTTGAACAGGATGTCGACCGACTGAGCGGCGAGCCCGCCCGCCTGGCCGCTGGATCTACGCGGCCAGGCTTGTCGCAGCGGCGTATGCGCGGTTGGAGTAGAAGCCTTCATGAATAATGCGGGTTAGGGGGAACTGGTTTTGATAAACCCGAGCTGTATAGCATGCCGAAGCAGCTGCGCGGTGTTGGACACACCCAATTTCAGCATGATCGACGAACGATGCGCTTCGACCGTTCTCACACTGATCTTGAGACGGTGTCCGATGTCGCGGTTCATGTAGCCAGCCCAGATCAGCTGCAAAATCTGCGTCTCACGAGGGGTAATGTTGCGAAGGGGTCTGACAGAGGGGAGTGGCGGGGTGCCGTGTTCTCTACTCGGTTTGCCGATTTTGTGGTGTGACGATCGCGTGGGACGTTTCATTATACGTAGGCTCTCCTTACGTAGCTGGCCCTTGTGTTCCTACAGGCTGCGCAAATGCTCAGACAGGTGACTTGTAACGGTCGTGTCGTGCCAGCAATGAACTGAGAGTCACGATGCGACTGCCTGGTGCATCATACCTATGGCTTGCAGGACTGAGCGGTCTTAGGTGACACGTGAAGCCAGGCCGCATGCAATCGCAGGAACGGTGTAACAATGAATCCCAATCCTGCTCACAGGTTCCTCGTCTGCCTTATACAACGGCACGGTATTAGTACTGCTCTTCTTAGCATGAGAACGCCAAGGCTGCAACCCGAACAACTACCTGAAAAGTACATGACACCTCATGACCTAGTCTAGGCGTGCGCCTCGCCGATGAGCGGCAATGCTCTGTTGCCAGGCTTGAACTGCGGGGTTGGTCCTTGAAGAACGGAGGGGGGAAGACTAGAGTCCGACAGCAGTGGGTCGCGCCTCAGATCTACGAGAGCTGAATCAAACGACCAGCCTGGTTTGTCGCTCGCACCACCGTTGGGGTCGCATGATTGTTCCTAATGCCGCGATCGCGCATATCATGGCAAGAAGACCAAAGCTGGCGATTAGGAAAAACCCGCCCTTCAGATCATGCATAGAGAGGGGAACCATCTAACCGCACCTCCCGTTGATCCAATTGTATCACGTTATGAGGAGCGCCAACTGCATGTACAAGCCCAGGATTCTTCAGGCTCTCTCTTACGCAGTTTCTGCCGGCATTGAGGACAGAAGCGCATCCATACATAACTGCGGCATTCGATAGGCTGAGAAGATCGATCTTCCACCTGTATGAAAAAGTGAGTGTCTATCAATGTAGAGCTCGATTCCAGTGTTGGAGTTAGTACAGGCAAAGGTACCTCCTACTGATAAGAACAGCTATACAGCTTTCGGAGGAATTAAACAGGCTCTTTAGGTGGATCTTTTCCTTAAGACCCGCATAATCATAATCCGCCTTGCATATACCAGGCCCTCACGTGATGGCGCGAGTGACTGTCATCGCGTGACTTGTGCCGGATCGACCAGGCCTGTGTCAATACAGAAATTTCTGAGACTTATCACAAGCCATGTTCACCCTTGATTCCCCAGAATTAGAGAACCCTCGCACGCTTCCATCCAAGAAAATCCCATGTTCTCGCGCAGTTGAAGTCTTTGTCCACGGAATTCAACGTGCTGGTGGTGGTAAATGGGATATGGATCCTACGAATGCGGGAAGAAGGCCCAATCCAGGCTGGGTGTAGAGCATGAGAGGAGCGCCGCTTCGTTGCGACACTCAAGCTTGAGCCGCTATCCCGGTATATCAGAATATTTGTCATGGATTTGACAAGTGCATGACAATTCCATTGAACAGCAATCTGATCCCCAGCGAAGGTCGTTTGATTTTTCGAGGGTTCCCCCTTACCGCAAGACGATTTTTTGCCTCAGTGGACGTGGCAATGACCCGTCTACAAAGCTAGTTAAATCGATTGTGAACAATAACTTATGAATGGTTCAGATCCACCAAACGTTGTGCAACCCCCCTGCTACACTTATACACATGCAAAAACGATTGAAATGTCAGGTATCTAGAAACCTCTCACACCTCACGTTGTGCATAACTCTAATGTTGCCATGCCTTGCAAGTGGGAAAGCAAGTGTGCCGAGGGAGGCACTTCGGATAGAACATACTCAAAAGGTTCCGGAATCCGTTCGGAGGACTGTGTCCAGGGCTCACAGATCGAAAGCGGTTAGAAAGCAGGCTCGTCCGAAACATGAGGCCGCGACGAATGCCAACAAGAGTATGACCGCTTCATCGGTGACTAAGCTCGGTATTCAGCCCACCAATAGGAGCAACGCTCAACATCATGGTACAAAAGCCAGCGCCGCTTGGTCCGCAGAAGCGACGCCCATTGCCAATCCACTTTTGACTCGCTTCGAGAAAACACCCGAGTACCGGTTTGAGAAGGATTTCCTGTCTGGCACCGCCAGGGTAAACCTCCTTATGGATCGGAATAACGATGGCATGATCGACCCAATGGAATACGCGCTTGGGTGGATTGGCATGACAGATGTGGGAGATGTGGGACTACGAGAACGCGATATGGCGATGGAACGTATGTGGCTACAAGACCGCAGCAAAGCCGGGCACATGGTAAGCCCAGTGAGGATCGACAAAAACAAGCCGCGGGCGGTACCTCCACAGAGGTCGGTGAAGGGACATACGCAAAAGCCTCTCTAACGTCACCAATCATCGGCCAAGTGTCAGCACATCTCGGTCACAGATTGTGAATCAAGATCGTCACAAGAAAAGGAATCATGCAAGTGTCCAGACGGGTACCTTGCCAGAGCGAGCCCTAAGAATTCATCCTGAATCCTGCGTGAAAAACGATACCCTTACGGTTTCAGCCTCTCGATTTTCGCAAGGCGTACCGCCTCGGGCCATCGGACGGAAAGCTACCGAAACGGTAGCTTTCATTCAGGGCATCTTTCCTTATGGTTTAAGCCATCACAATGAGTTGAACAGAAGAGCGCACGATCGACTCACGCAGGATTCAGGTTCATATGTTCGCTGTTACCTGAATGTGGGTCCTGGAACAAGAAACAACGCTCCCGGCTTATGGTTCATTCTCAAGATCTGACCGAGATGTGCTCACACTTGGCCAATCATCAGTCGTTCTGCTTCCCTGCCGCCGATCGCACGTCGTCCCTATAGTTGTCTCAATCTCTACATGTTGGTTCTAGGAGTAAGGTCATGCCAACTCGGACTGCTGGTAAGCATCGTCAGGGGCAGTTACAGTAAGTCACATTCATCTATCGAACATAGTCGCATTGGCACGACCGTAAGGATAGCATTGACAGGCATCGGAGCAGACACCATGATACCGCCTTTGATGGCCAGAAGAACCACCTTGATCTCGGATTTTATGTCCATCGAGCAATGGTTCGGCATGACGCATCTAGTATTGTGCGAGGAGAACAGCTGATGTGGAAATCTCCTGACAAAAAAGACCGAAGCTATGATTGCGAATGATCCTGATCAGTATTTGCTGCTCCCCGATGACAGTCACGACCGTACGCTGGTTGGGAATGTGCATCCGCCTGACTGGGTCAATCCAACTTCTGACGGCCGATACAACATCGTCGTGATTGGATCGGGCACCGCGGGCCTAGTGACCGCGGCGATTGCAGCCGGTGTAGGTGCCAAGGTCGCTTTGGTTGAACGACAACTCATGGGAGGAGACTGCCTGAACGTTGGATGCGTGCCGTCCAAAGCCATCATTCGTGCTGCACGCGCTTGGAGCGATCTCCGACGAATGGAAGATTTTGGGGTGCATATCCCTCCGGGGGTCAAATATGAGTTTGGCACGGCGATGACCAGGATGCGACGGCTAAGAGCGAGCCTGAGTCGTATGGATTCCGCGCACCGATTCAAGAAGTTGGGGGTAGATGTGTTTCTCGGCAACGGATGTTTCGCCGGATCAAATACCATCGAAGTGCATGGCAGTGCCGGTTCACGAACGGTACGGTTTTCCAAAGCAGCGATTTGTACGGGGGCCAGAGCGGCCGCCCCTCCCATTTCCGGTCTGGAGAAGGCGGGGTACCTGACCAACGAAACAATCTTCAATCTGACCGAACTGCCTCGTCGGCTCGCGGTCATTGGAGCCGGACCGATCGGGTGCGAGATGGCACAAAGTTTCGCCCGATTCGGTAGCAAGGTCGTTCTTTTCGAACGACTGGCGAATATCCTGCCGCGCGAAGATGTCGATGCCGCAGAAGCGGTCCAATGCCAAATGAAGAAGGACGGGGTGGAATTCGTGTTTCACGCCAATGTGACAAAAGTGGATACGAACGGGATGGAAAAAATTATCTCATATGAGACGGAAGGAGCGGTGAAGGAACTAGTCGTCGATCAAATTGTCGTCGGAACTGGACGTTCCCCCAATGTAGAAGGATTGGGGCTTGACCGTGCAGGGGTCGACTTCGATACACGCGAAGGTGTGAAGGTCAGCCAGCGCCTGCAAACGAGCAACGCGAGGATTTTTGCCGCAGGTGATGTGTGTTTTCCGTTTAAGTTCACGCATACCGCAGATGCGATGGCACAAATTCTCATACAAAATGCGCTTTTCCCCCATCCCTTGGGATTAGGATATGCGAGCACGACATCATTGATCATTCCATGGTGTACCTATACAGTCCCCGAAATAGCACATGTTGGAATGTATGAGGCAGACGCTAAGACCCAAGGAATCGAAATCGAGACCTATACGTTCAACATGAACGAGGTCGATCGTGCCGTGCTTGATGGGGAAGAAGAAGGATTTGCGCGGATACACGTGAAGAAAGGGAGCGATAGAATACTGGGCGTGACGATCGTAGCAGCTCATGCCGGCGACATGATCAACGAGTTCACGGTGCTGATGAGAGGAGGACTCGGGGCAAAAGTGATCGCTGGCACAATTCATCCCTATCCAACTCAAGCCGAAGTGAATAGGAAGGTTGTGAACCTCTGGCGGAAGGCCCACTTCACGGAGGGCCAAAAGACTATCCTGCGAAAGTGGTTTGCCTGGTGTCGTAAAGAATGACAAACGCCGCCAGGGAGGATCGATGATTCAGGGGTGGCCATATGGCTGTCTGTTGGTTACGGTGCTTAGCCTGCCATCGGTTCTCTTTGCAGATTCGTCCAGAATTTTAGAGGTGGGAAGGTTTTCGACGGAACCTGTCGGTCACACGGTGCCCGATGGCTGGAAACCGTTATTATTCAAAAAAATTAGCCGGTACACTATCTACGAGTTGATAAGGGATGGGGACACCGTCGTAGTAAAAGCACGAAGCGATGCATCCGCATCGGGGTTGACGCGGGAAATCAGGATCGATCCGAGAGACTATCCGATCGTCCGATGGCGATGGAAGATCGATAATCTATTAATGAAGAGTGACGTGAGCCGGAAGGACGGAGATGATTATCCTGCGAGACTCTACATCACATTCGAATATGACCCGGCCAAAGTGAGTTTTACCAAGAAGTTGAAGTACGTGGTTGGGCAGGCGCTCTTCGGGCCGATTCCGATCGGTGCACTGAATTACATTTGGGAAGGCAAGACTCAACGCGGGACCATTGTCGACAATGCATACACCGATTTTGCGAAGATGATTGTAGTGCGGAGCGGGTCACAAGATGTAGGTAGGTGGATGCAGGAAGAGCGAAATGTTTACGAGGACTATAAACTGGCATTCGAAGAGGAGCCCCCGATGATCAACGGCGTGGCGATCATGACCGATACGGATAACACGAAGGAAAGCGCCACGGCTTACTACGGTGACATTCTGTTTCTGCAGGCATCACAGGGATAGATCAACGGGTAGGTGACATCGCTCGATTCTGGGGAATATCCCGCGACCTGGCCAAAGCGGGTCGGCCGTGCAGCGTCTTGCTTGGCGACATTGTGCGTCAACCGGCTCGCTACACGCTCATGGTCAGGGCTACAGATGGGACAGGAAAATTGCAGATGTCGGAGGAGGCGGAACCGGGCTCCCGAAGGAGCTTCAGGCCTCCATCAGGTGACGGTGACGGTCGAGGAGTCATAACCGATGGCCGAGAGGGAGCGAACAATGCTCCCAAAAAAGAAATGGGCTGATCGGTGCACGATCAGCCCATCGAAAGTTATCAGCGGTCTGCTGCCAGCTCGCAGAAGGAATCGCTTATTGGATCGAGTTGGCGAAGCCACCGCGTGTGACTTCAGCCCGAATGGTGTCGCCTACCTTTTTATTCCCTTTCAGGCGTTTCGTACCCTGGCCAACATGAAGCTTGACCGGATTTCCTTCATAATCCTCGACCATGTAGACATCGCCCTGGATACCCTTCACTGTTCCGCCGACCGTCTTCCAAGCCGGGCCGGGTTTCGTGTCAAACTGGCCTGCCTTGGGTGCGGGGGAGGTGGCGGGGACTGGTCCCATTTCCGCCGCTGCCGCTGCGGCAGAAGAGCTGTAGGATTTCTTGGCGGCCTTCTTGGCCAAGGCCGGAGAACTGTCGAGACTGGCTAGCGCAAAAACGGCAACAAGGGCCGGAATTATCAGATTGTTCGCATTCTTCGTCATCGAGAGCCTCCTTCGACCGGGTAGTGGATCTTATTGGTCTTCCAGCAAACCCCGTGCCGAAAGAAATTGCGATGCATATTTTGCCTTTTCAAATACTTGTAGAATAAATCGTTTCATAGGCTCGAGCCGCAATCGATTGCTCAGGAGAAAAAACGGCCGGAAGCTGTTCAAATCTGCTCAGCTAATTCATGGAGTCTGATGGCTCGCGGACATTCTCGAGGATCTTTCCGCGGTCGTCGTGGATGAGAAGGCTATTCCTCCCGGATACTTTTGCCAATTTGTAGAGGATAACGTCAAATGGCCCGTGAAGAGGAGCTTGTTACTCTTAGGACGCCGGCCGCTACAGTTCCAGGCGTGCTCCGCGGTCGTCGTGCAATCGGCTCAATGGTTTGGTCGTCGGGTCGGTCTTAAGGCATCTGATCACGGCTTGGCGGACCCCTGTGTCGTTTCGATGAGAAAAGAGCGGATCATGCGGTGGGCAGCGATAGGATTGCCCCTGCTCGTTCTAGCGGGATGTTCCACCGTTCCAACGTCATTCTCGCCGAGAAATTCGATACCCGTCGGCGAATTTTCTCACCAGACCTTTGACGAACTGTTACGCGCGCATGTACAGGGGGGCAGCGTCGATTATCCCGGCATCGGAGCCAATGGCCGCTTGAGTTCTTACCTAGCCTCCCTCGATCGTGTCGATCCCAATGCCTTTGCCTCCAGTGGCCGGCTCGCTTTTTGGATCAATAGTTATAATGCGTTTGCAATCAAAGGCATCCTAGATCGCGGCTCACCGTTGACGCTCTGGGGCCGCTATCGCTACTTCATCGCGCGGGAGTACCGGGTAGGAGGGGAAGCGGTCAACCTCTACGATCTGGAGCGCAGGATTCTCATTCCATTTCACGATCCCCGCATTCATTTTGCCATCGTATGCGCCTCCGCCTCCTGCCCCCGCCTCCAATCATGGGCCTATCAACCCGAACGCATCGACGAGCAGTTGGACCACGTTGCCCGCCTGTTTGTGAACGATCCAGAACGGAACCGGTTCGATCGCCAGCGAAGGATTGCCTACCTGTCGAAGATCTTTGACTGGTTTGCCGAGGACTTCGTCGACCAATCCGGATCGTTACAGCGTTACGTCAGGAAGTACGTAGATGATCCTGAGCTTGCGAAGGAGTTGGATAACGTACCCTACACCGTGGAGTTCCTCGATTACGATTGGAGTTTGAACGGAATACCACCGCGAAAGGACCAGCATGATCGTTCGACCTCATGAGAACGTCCCTATAGCCAGGCTGTTGACGTTCCTCATGCACGGGGAACGCCTGGCGGCTGAGTGTGCACGACGGCAGGCTGTACTGGCATCTGATGCCGGCACCCGCCGATTTTTGAACAACCAGGCCAGCCAGGAGACCATGCATGCGTATGTATTCAAGGGAGCCATCGCATGGCTTGCCCCACGGCATCTCGGCGCTTTGCCCGTTCTGCCGGCGCTCGAACAGTTCAGGTCTCTTCTGTGTGAGGCTCTCGATCGTGGAGATCTCATCGAGAGTATCCTGGCAGAGCAGGTGATGTTAGAGGGGCTCGGGGAAGCAATTTTGACGCGTATTGAGCAGGGTCTACAAAAGCGAACGGCTCCGTTCGGACGGATTCGGAGAATGCTTTTGCTGCAAGAGGAGGCCCATCACGCGTTCGGTCTTCGTCTATTGGAACGCGCCATGGCGGCAAATGCATTGGATCTGAAAGCGACGCGTGGGCGCGCGCAGGAGTATCTAGGCCTGTGTGAGGCAATGGTGCTTGCGCTGTACGATGTCTTTGATACGATCGACGAAGACGCGACTTCTTGGGCTGCCGACGTGCGAACATTCGTCCCGACCTGGCTCACGCCATGATCTCGGTCATTATACCAGCCTACAACGAAGAGGAGGCGCTCCCGACGACGCTCCGGCATCTGTTGAAGATGTCTGGTCGGTATGAAGTGCTTGTCGTTGATGGCGGCAGCCGGGACAGCACCGTGCAAGTCGCCTCGCAGCACCAGCGCGTGCAGGTCGTATCTGCCCCGAAAGGCCGTGCCTCGCAGATGAATGTGGGGGCCAAACAGGCGCAGGGAGAATGGTTGTTGTTTCTGCACGCAGACACCTACCTCCCAGAAGATGCCCTGACCAGGCTCAATGATCTCGAAATGGATGTTCGGGTTGAGGCCGGAGGGTTTTTGCAGTGTTTCTCCGGTTCCGATTGGCGGTTGCGGATGATTTCAGCGTTGGATAACTTCCGGTGCACCAGAAGTCGAGTTATCTATGGAGATCAGGCGCTGTTCGTTCGCCGGGCCTTGTTCGAGCGACTTGGCGGGTTTCCGGAGGTACCGATACTTGAAGATGTGGCGTTCTGTCAAAAACTTCTTTGCGTGACGACGCCGGTCTTGTTTGCGCCACCAGTCGTCACCGACGCGAGAAAGTTTATCAAAATGGGAATATGGCGAAGCTTCGCGCGCGTCCTCCTCATAATTCTGCACGTCGAATTCGGTCTGCCGGTCCTTCCTCGTGCGTTCTTTCAGGATGTTCGGTGACCCGTGCAATAGTTGACGCCTGGTTTGCTCGTCCGGTAGAAAACCTTCGATCGTATGCAACTCTCCATAGAATCGGTACACAGATCTTTCACAATTGGTGAGAAGGCGATGAGATTTTTGGTGAGATCAGGAATGGTCTGCATGCTCGGCGCGTGGCTCTTGTCTGTGCCCGTGCCCTTGCATGCGCAGTTCGTTCCCCCGGCATCCAATGACATAAAGCTACAGGTGATCAAGCAAGAGATCGATGAGGATGCAGCCGGGCGTCCTGAGGCATCACATGTGGAAGCAGTCACGAAACAGTTCAGGATTGATCCGCACCTTGTCGAGGATTTGCGTGCAAGGAAACAAGGATGGGGTGAGATCACGATTCGATTGGTACTCGCACAAGAGGCCTACAAATTGATTCCCAACAGCCATCCGAACCTTGTTCAGGCACTACACAAGATCGGGGATCTGCGGAAACAAAAACAGTCATGGGGGGAGATTGCCGACGAATTGGGTATTGATCTCGTTCCGGTGGTAACCGAAGCACAGCGAGCTCGTCAGGAGTTGCGCGCCAAGGCGAAAACAAATGCAGAAGGGGACGATCGTCAAGGACGTGGAGCGGGGAGTGGAACAGGAGGTCGACGAAACTAGTTACGCGCGGTGCACCCGCCGATGTCAAAATCGAGACAGACCAACCGTACCTGACGATCTCTCATGTCGGGTATGAACGACTACCCATCATGAATTTCAATCCCAGACTGCGGCAACAGCGGCGTATACCACACCAGTGATGAATCGTTACTTCGTTGTCAACCCTCCTGAGGCGTTGTACGTTGTAGGCAGTGAAGCAACCCATCAACCAAAGGAGGGTTTCATGAACAAGGTCATGTGGTCTGTGTCAGCAGCGTCGATCCTGGCAATATCGATCGCATCCGCCCAGGCGGATACGCCGAGCATCGATCAGCGTCAAGCCAACCAGGAACAACGGATTGATAAAGGTATTGCCAGTGGACAACTGACCGGTCGGGAGGTCAATCGTCTGAACAACCAGCAGGAACATATCAACAAGATCGAAGATAAGGTCAAGTCGGATGGAGTCGTTACGAAGAAGGAACGTAAGAAGCTTCATACTGCGCAAGATCATGCGTCGCGGAAAATCGCACGTCAAAAGCATGACCAGCAGACTAAATAAATCGCCGTTCCGATCCGGCTTCGCGCAGCTCTGAAGTAGACGAGGATGCTCAAGCGTTGTCGCGGTCGATGTCGAAAACTTGACCGGCGCCTGGCTCGCATGCCGGGCGTCGGTTTGTTTTGTCCCCTCACATTTGTCGAGGCTGAAGTGGGTTCCTTGACTGATCCCATTCGACCGCGGCGATTATCCCTTTCGCTGTCGTTGCCGGTTTAAGTCGCCCTCTCGTGAGTCAGCTCGATATGTCGCCAGCAGGACGGCACCCTCCGCCGCTCGTGTCCAAATGAACCGCTCCCACGATCCTGCTAATATGCTGCATCTATTTCCTGGACGCCACGTTTCATACTGTTGATACATGGTCGCCGGAGCGATCACAAAAGTGATCAGTCGGGACTTCTCCAACGCGACCCGAGGAGGAAGCCACGTGCATTCGAGACGGATCGATGAAGGCGCCACGATGCCTGTGTCCAGTCGGCACAATTTCAATGCGGCATTGTATAAACACCTGCCTCGCCACATTGTGACTCTCCTTCGGGATGTGGGCGAATTGGCTGACCGGCTCGACATGTCTGCATACGCGGTCGGTGGCTTTGTTCGAGACCTTTTGCGCGGTCACCTCAACCTCGATCTCGATCTGGTCGTGGAGGGTGATGGGCTGAAGTTTGCGCGAGCGTTGGCCGAAGGGCTTCGTACTCGGGTGAAGGTGCATGAACAGTTCGGGACAGCGACGGTCATTTTTTCTGATGGATTCAGGCTTGATATTGCCACTGCCAGAACTGAATGGTACGAGCACCCTGCGGCACTGCCGACGGTCCAACCGAGTTCGATCCGGGAGGATCTCTACCGGCGTGATTTTACGATCAATACGCTTGCGATCTGTTTGAACAGCCGGTCATTCTGGAAATTGCTCGATCTCCACGGTGGGCAGCGTGACATCAAGGAACGTACCATCCGTGTCTTGCACAGCCGAAGCTTTATCGACGATCCGACGAGAATATTTCGTGCAATCCGGTTTGAGCTCCGATTGGGTTTTCGGATCAGTCACGAGACACTGGCATTGATCAAGGAAGTAGTAGAGAAGAAATTGATCGACCGGGTCTCCGGCCAGAGACTTTTCGGTGAGTTACGAAGCTTGTTGTCAGAGCGTGCTCCTCGATTGACGATGTGCCGGCTTGCCGAACTCGATCTGCTTCGGTTCATCCATCCGAAACTGGCCTGGTCTCGCCGATTAGACGGTGTCTTCAAAAGAGTGGAAGGAGCGCTGGGTTGGTATGCCGAGCGCTATCCCGCTCGCGAAATAGAGAGCTGGCTACTGTATATGATGGCTTTCATGGAGATATTGCCTCGACGCGCAGTCGAGGAAGCCTTGAAACGCTTTGCATGCAGTGAGTTGAAAGCTAAATGCATCAGGGCGGCTCGATTTGAGGTCAGCACAATCGCTCGCCGGTTGAGCAGGCGGCCGCTGCCTCGTCCGGCGGATACCCATCGTGTCTTATCAAGGTTTGCCGATGCAGTGCTGGTGTATCTTATGGCCATGTGCAAGTCCAGCTCCATCAAACGACAGCTCTCCGCATATTTCGACATCTATCAGCAGGTGAAACCTGTCACCACAGGGAAGGATTTGAAGGCAATGGGGTTGAAACCAGGCCCACGGTTCACGCGCATTCTATCGCGATTGAGGGATGCTCGCCTAAATGGAGAAGTCAGGACGGAGGCTGAGGAGCGGAGGATGGTACGGAGATTTGTGTCACGGACGAAAGTGCCCTAGCAGGATGTTGAAAAAGTCCGCCAGCTTTGTTCTTGCGGCGCTTAGAAGCTCGTCGTACGTGAAAAAGTACGATTCACCTCTTCGCTGGCTGCGGCCTCGCTGGACGGCCATTTTGAACATCCTGCGAGGTTCTGTCTCGTCATGCGCGACATTCAAGCAGGCAATTTCCTCACGGCGCAAAATCGTTTTTCAACACCCTGCTAGAGCAGCGTGAGCCGAGTATCGGTTTCGAGCTTTGAAAAGACGTCGTTGAGCGCGGCCCGGACAGACTTGCTGATCGGGCCTTCGTCGTCCGCTCTCCCTGTACGCCTGCACATCCGGTGAAAATGAGGGGAATGACTGCTGCTCTCCATATGCGCAACGTAGGTCCGTACGAACTGAAAGATGTTCCGGGCATGTGGCTCCTCATGTGGCGGAACGGAGGGAGTGGCCTCCTGTCTTCAGACTACAGTCCGCGTTGGGATTTCTTCAAGACCTGTGAAAGTGCTCAATTGTATCCTGCAGAATGCATTGATCCGGTGTAATGGCATCTCCTCTCACCCATGCAGTCGTCGCCCTCTCCCTCGGTACCGCTTGGAGTTGTCCACGCCCGGCTTGGTCTGTCTTGGTTCTTGGTGTAGTGTGTGCGGAGATCCCCGACCTTGATGTGATCGGCTTCTGGTTCGGCGTACCCTATGGACATCCGCTCGGCCACCGCGGATTCACCCATTCACTTTTGTTTGCGGGATGGTTGGCGGGAGCGGTCGTCGGATTTGGTTTTTCAGGGGTTGAGTGGCGAAGCCGTCGAGGGAGGCTGTGGCTGTATATTTTCTTTGCCACAGCCTCGCATGGATTGTGCGATGCCTTAACCGATGGCGGGCTCGGCGTGGCATTCTACGCTCCCTTTGACAACACCCGCTATTTTGTTTGGTTTCGTCCGGTGGTCGTGTCCCCGCTGTACTGGCGAGATGCCTTCTCAGCAGTAGGGGTGAAAGTCCTCCGCAGCGAAATCGTCTGGATTTGGATTCCCTGTATCGTCTTTGCAGGATCGTTGGTATGGCTACAACGCCGTCTTCGTTGCCGGCAAAGGTAGAGCTGCTTGAAGAGCTTTAGCCCGCATTATTCATGAGGGTTCGTCACGAAACCGCGGAGACGCCATGCGAGACGGGCGCGTGGAGCGGTGAAGGAAGGAGGCATCCTTGAACAGGATGTCGACCGACTGAGCGGCGAGCCCGCCCGCCTGGCCGCTGGATCTACGCGGCCCAGGCTTGTCGCAGCGGCGTATGCGCGGTTGGAGTAGAAGCCTTCATGAATAATGCGGGTTAGGAGCACCGACAGGCGTGAGGTGACGGGGAAGGAAATGGGAGTGGAACGATGTGAGTCCTATGCCACCGGCTCAGCCGGTTCGAGTTCGCCCTCACTGAATACCTCTGTCGATGTCTTTCCCATGACATTCAGAATACCGTCGTACACCTTGCGGGCTGTATCAGACCATTCCGGATTGAACGGACGTCCTGTGAATGCGGCCTCGGCGGCCTTCTTTTCGTCGTAGGTCAGCGAGCGTACAGTCGGTTCAGGGTGCATGATCCTAATCATAGATCGGTTCTAAGCAATGTCAAGGTGGAGCGCGTTTCAAGGGTCCGGTGGTCCTTTACAATGTCCGTGGCACGCGTTTACTCAGGGAGAGGCTTCCCTCGCGTTTCCGGCGCGAAGGGAAGAACCGCCAGACCTAATACGTAGATTAGGGCGATGATGCTCGCGGCCTTGTTGAATGATCCCAGTGCGGCGATCAGAAAGCCGGTGACGAATGGAGCAACCGAAGCCAGCACCCGGCCGGCATTAAAACAAAAGCCCGCTCCCGTGGCCCGCAATCGCGTGGGATACAGTTCCGGGAGATAGATTGGAAAGCCGCTGAAGATGCCGTTGTTGAAGAAGCCGAGCACCGGCAATAGGAGCAGCACGCCAGTATATGTCTGAGGGACGAGATAAGTGACGGGAAGCATGATGAGACTGCCAAGGCACATCAGTCCGAACACGGTCCGTCGGCCGAAGCGATCCGCCAAAGGTCCAAATGCCAGATAGCCACAAAGCGCCCCGGCATTGAGCGCCATGATGGCGTAGCTGACGTCCTTGGCCAATGTCGCAGAATCGAATCCTTGTAGATCGGGCATCGCGCGGACCAGGGTCGGCGCCCAGTTGGTTGCGCCCCACAAACCGAATACGGCGACGAACGCGAGAATGGAGCCCGCCAAAGTTCCACGCCGGAGATCGCTACGAAATAACTCGGTGAGATGCACCAGGCCGGCCTGGGAAGACCGGACGTTTTTGCCATGAGCACGGACCCAACGATCAGGTTCCTTCACCCACCAACGAACCAGCAAGGCGACGAAGGCGGGCAGCACGCCGACCAGAAACAGCGCGCGCCATCCGTAATCGTGCAACAGCAAATTGAACGTGGCTGCCAGGAAAAAACCTGCCGCCCAAGCCGATTGTAAGATGCCCGCCGCCTTCGCCCTCTTATCCTCCGGCCATGTTTCCGCCACGATCGCGGCGCCGGCTGCCCACTCCCCGCCAATGCCCAGCGCCGTGAGAAATCGGTAAATGGCCAGATGCCACCAGTCCTGGGCCAGCGCGGCAAGGCCGGTAAAGAGGGCATAGATCAAAATGGTCAGAATAAGAGTCTTGGTTCGTCCGACATAGTCGGCGAGCATGCCGAAGAAAATTCCGCCGATGGCCCACCCGATAAGAAAGACGGAGAAAATGATTCCGCCATACCACCCGATGTGTTCGGCAGGAACGGTTCCCGTGGGAGTGCCGGCGGCGAGCAACTCGTGCAGCGCCGGATGCAGGACGATGGCATAGATAGTGGCATCCATCGCATCGAATACCCAGCCAAGCCAGGCGATAAAGAGCACGAGCCATTGATAGCCCGTCACTCCATGTGTCCAGGATGAACGTGTCATATGTGCGATTGGAAATGAGAGCGCGGCAAGGCTACGGAGGTTGTCTCTCCGTGTCAAGGTGAACGTCGTCCGGGCCCGTGGTATAGTCCCATTCACCATGGCTCGTATCGACTATTACAGAATCCTCGGCGTATCCCGGGAATCGTCGGAGGAAGACATCAAGAAGGCCTATCGCAGGCTCGTGTTCCAGCATCATCCGGATCGCAATCCCGACAGCGCCCACGCAGAAGCCAAGATTCGCGAGATCAATTCCGCCTATGAAGTCATTGGGGATGCAGAACGGCGCAAAACCTACGATCGTCTTCATTGGGGCGATGAACCGCGTGACGAGGCCGCGAACCCGGCCACCATTCTCGATGAAATGGAGAAGAAGCTCTTCGATGAGGGACGAAAGGAAGTGTTTGCCACGCTGATGAAAGATATCACACGAATCAAGTCTGAACTGGCGCTGATCCGCGAGCGGACCGTTGCTCAACAGGGCTATGATTCGTTCAAGGAGTCCGTTGTCCATGAACGAGCTTCGGAAGCCATGGACGAAGTCCTGACCCAGGAAATGGACGGTCGCATGCAGCGCTTGTTGGAAGTGGCGCTCCAGATGATGGTCTCACAAGGTGTGGTGAAACGCGGCGACGAATCCGGTATGAGAGCATTGCGCGGTCGGTTGGAGGAAACGTTTAAAAAGGGGCGGATCAATGGATATTCCGTGGCGCTCGAATTGTTCTATGAACGACACTAGCGGGATAGCGCCTCACTCCTCACGCCTTACGAGTGAGCGAGAGACCCGGCGACAAATTGGCCGCCGCGCATAACTCCCGCAATCCTGTCTTGTTTCATGAGGAGGTCGATTCTGCGAACAGGATTTCCTTCCACAATGAGAAGATCCGCCACTTTCCCGACTTCGATGGTGCCTCTCTCGCGGTCAATTCCCAGCAAGCGTGCGGCTGAGGAGGTTGCGGCGATGAGGGCCTCCATCGGCGTCATCCCGAGTCTGACCATGCGCTCGAGTTCCTGCGCATTGTCGCCGTGGTGGTTAAACGGTGTCCCCGCGTCCGTCCCGAGTGCAATCGACAGCCCGTTCGTATGGGCTTTCTTAAAGCTCTGTTCGTGGCGCGTGACCATGCTCCTGGCCTTCTCCACCGCGCTTGGCGGGATGCCGCACCCCTTCCCGCACGCGGCCGTCGTCGCCAGCGCGGACAGCGTCGGCACCATGTAGACCCCGCGCGCCTTCATCATGGCGCGGGCATCGTCGTCCATGAGCGTGGCATGCTCGATCGAGTGGACGCCGGCTTGGACGGCATTTTTCATTCCTCTTGCACCATGAGCATGGGCAGCGACAGGGCAGCCATGGTGTCGGGCTTCGTCCACCGCCGCACGCAGTTCGTCAACGGTCATCTGGGCGTCATCCGGTGATGTGCCGGGTGTGAGGACGCCTCCGGAGGCGATCACCTTGATGACTTGGGCGCCGGCGACGACCTGATCGCGGACTGCGGTACGGACTGACTCGGCTCCTGCCGCTTCCCGTCCGATGAACCGCGCATGCCCGCCAGGCATGCAAATCGCCAGACCCGCCGCCAGGATGTGTGGACCCTTCAGCAGTCCGGAATCAATCGCCAGCTTGAGTGCAAACACGGAATGATCGCGAAAGCCCAGATCCCGCACCGTCGTGAATCCTGCGTCGATCGTGCGTCGCGCCATTTCGGCCGCCTTGAGCAGGGTCACCTGCGTGGATTCCTTCTCGACGGTGCCGACGACATCGGCCTCACCACCCAGGCACAAGTGGACATGGCAATCGATCAAGCCGGGCAGCACCGTGAGACCGCGTCCGTCGATTCGGCGGACATTTCGTGGGATTCTCACGTCGCGCATTGTGCCCACCGCAGTAATCCGATCCTTGTGAATAAGAATGACGCCTTTGTCGCGTGAGGAGCCGAGTCCATCCACGACACGAATTCCGGTGATGGCGAGATCCATCCCTATTCACCGAGAGGAATCGTCACAATGATCCCGCCCATGACATCATTCAATTTGTAGTTGCGGCGGGGGCTATTCGCGTGGGCATTGTGGCAGGTGACGCAACTGTCTGACACGGCACGGTCTGCGTAGATGGCTTGGAAATAGCGGGTTCCGGCTTGTTGAATAAACCCCGTGAACGGCTTCTCCGCATTCTTGATAATCGCTTCAAGGCCTCGGCGCTCGAGCTCACTATTAGGGCCGTTCCACACATAGATCGGGGTGAGGCTTGCCAGCCGGAAGCTGAATTTCAAATCCTTCTGCGCCACCAGCCGGCCCGATTCCAACAGGAATTGCGCAGGCAACGGGAGCCCTCTCTCCTCCTTCCAATGTTCGATGGCTTCGACCACTCCTTGTCGATGCAACTTATCGACGACATTCTGCGTATAGTTGGCGCGATTGGCTTCGATAACCGCGTGAATGAACTCCGTGACCCGTTCAGGTGGAACCAGTTCAGGCTTTCTGGATTCGGCAATGACCAATGCGAGGATCCAGTAGGTCACCGCAGCCGTGAAGCCGAACACCGCAGCCGCGAGAACCCATCGCAACTCTCGGCTCATGCCGTCCTCCGTATTGAATCGTATGGATTGTGAAAACCTTCGACTGCTGCCTGGACTGCGACGCCCGGTGTCGAAAGCCAACCGGATCCGGCAAAAATATCTTCGAGCGCGTTCAACAGGGTCAAGACATGCGCTTGCTGGCTCGACTCACCCATCAGGCCGATGCGCCAGACCTTTCCGCGGAGGGGCCCCAGCCCACCGCCTATCTCGATGCCGTATTCTTCCAGGAGCCTGGTCCGAGTCGAGACATCCTCGACCTGATTTGGAAGGCGCACGCAATTCAGCATGGGAAGACGGTGATCAGGATCCGGAAGAGGAGTCAAACCCAATTCGGTCAAGCCGGATAGGAGCGCCGCACTATTGACGCGGTGCCGTGCGAACCGCGGTTCAAGCCCCTCTTCGTGGACCAAGCGTAGTGCTTCTCGAAGACCGTACAACATGGAAATCGGGGCGGTATGATGATAGGCACGGGTACCCTCAGTCCAATATTCAGACACCAACGCCAAATCGAAATACCAACTTTGACACGGATATTTCCGTCGCCTGATGGCATCCATGGCCCGGCTATTCCAGGTCAGAGGCGCGAGTCCAGGGGGGCAGCTCAAGCATTTTTGAGTGCCGCTGTAACAGACGTCAATCTCCCAGGCATCGACCTCCACGGGAACCCCTCCCAAGGACGTCACGGCATCGACGATCAACAACGCCCCGTGGTCGTGGCACAGTGTGGCAATGTCTTGGAGTGGCTGCCATGCTCCCGTCGAGGTTTCGGCATGCACCAGCGCAACCGCCTTTACCCGGTGACTCTTCGCCAACCGTTCGCGGAGCATGTCGGGGTCAATGATCGACCCCCACGGCATTTCCAGATGAACCACCGTGCCGCCACACCGTTCAACCATGGATGCTATTCGCCCGCCAAATACACCGTTCATGCCCACGATTACGGTGTCGCCTGGCTCGATCAGATTGGTAATTGCGGCTTCCATACCGGCTGATCCGGTCCCGGACACGGCGATAGTCAAGGGATTGCTTGTCCGAAATGTTTCCCGTAGCAAATGCTGAACGTCATCCATCACGGTGAGAAAAAGCGGATCGAGATGCCCCAGGATGGGGGTCGACAATGATTGCAGCACCCGGGAATGGACCATGCTTGGACCAGGCCCAAGAAGAAGTCGGCGAGGGGGATGAAAATCTTTTGCCGCTGAAGAATTCCTCAAGCTTGTCATCACAGAGGGGCTATCACCCAGGGGGAACGACGCAGGCGGTGCGGACCCCGATCTGAAGACCAATAAGACCTAGCAGGTTGTTGAAAAACCATTTTGAACCCGCTCGGTAGGGAAGATAGAACTGGCAGCGGTGCCTATTGAGGTGCCCGCAGGGTGTTCAAAAAGACAGTCCAGCGAGGCCGCAGTGAGGTCCGCGACGCGAAGAATAATGAGCGTCACGTTTGCGGACGCCGGCGAGGCGGTGAGCCGGCAGTGTCTTGGGGGCGAATCGTCATCATTTTCACCCGCCCGCCCCGAGCCTGCCGAGACAGGCTCTTTACCCGTGGCCGTACGTTGAGCCTCTGAGGTTCACGACGCGCTGAATAAAGCGCGTCACGTTTGTGAACGCCGCCGAGATAGTGAGGCGGCAGTGTCTTGCGAGAACGATGCTGGCGGCTCTTTTTCAACACCCTGCTAGTATAGCGAAACGGACACCGTTCAGCCATGAGAATATCGGGCCGATTTCGCGCGTCCCGTTCGACCGGTAGTGAAGTTTCACCGTGGGAACCCCGATGCTATACTCCATTCACACGAGGTGCCGGTGAATTCGTCTGATGCACAGCCCATGGATATCCAGCCCGTGATGCCTGAACCGCAGTATGTGGGAGCCTCTCCCCCACCGCGTTGGTACGATCCCAGATTTTCGAAGGCCGTCACCATCCTTTCCGCTATCGTGTTATCCGCCTCTGTCACACTCGTTGTCTGGTTCGCCGTTGACATCCCCAAGCTTGGTCGCGTGGCGGACGCTGAAAAAGCCCTCGAACACATGGTCAGCCGTATTATGGACGTCGAGGAGGGATTCAGGCGCCTGCCGGCATGGGAACATTTTTTCTACGAAGTCACCATGGGAAGCGATACCAGCGAACGTGATCAGGCGATCGCCTGGTATAAAGAACTGGTCGAGGTATCCGCTGATCCCCGGGTTGACCTCAATCTCGCAATCCTGTTGGCCGAGTCGGGGCGCGTTCAAGAGGTAACCAAAAAGGTCACGGAGTGGACGGGTCGGGAGGATCCGTTCCCGCTGTTTGCCCATATACTGCAGGCCGGGTATCTCGATGACCACGTGCCCCGGCAGAGTGAAGGAGAGCTTCAGGCACAGCTAGCCGAACTGTTGCCGGCGGGATGGTTCTATGATCGGCTGGCACTCCGCCTCGCGGAGAAGGCCGGAGATTCGTCTCTGCTTGCCACCGTCCGTTCCTCGGCCGATTCGCGGGCGGATGCAATCGTACGCCGGTCGCGCATATTTGCTTCGATCGAAATCGCGTTCATGATCTTCGGCGGGACTATTCTGCTGTATTGGTTTCACCGACGAGGGGAGCGTCAATTGTTCCGTGTCGGTCACGCAGAATTACCTCCCATATGGGCGGGCAAACTGGGGGCGGCGGTGCTCCTCCGGGGAGGCGCCATCGGCGCCGTCTTGACCCTCGGGTTTTTGTTTGCCGCGCTCGATTTCGCGTCGCTTCGGGTACTGGTTGTACCGCTCTCTAACGTGCCCCTCCTATTCCTGGCCTATGTACATTTGCTCAAACCGCAAGGCCTCACATTTGGCGAGGGATTTGGCCTTAGCCTGGAACGCGACAAGGTCGGCAATCTGGTGTTTGCCGTGAGCGCTGTAGTGGCGGCGGGATTGTTGGGGGAATGGGTGATGGGAAAGATCGCAGAGCCCCTGAACCTCTCAAGTCACTGGACCGAATGGTTTGATGCCGACTTGGTGTGGGCGCCGCTCCCGGTGATGGCTGTCAGCCTTGTGGAGTATGTGCTGTTCGCTCCGGTATTCGAGGAACTGGCATTCCGCGGTTTGCTGTTCGGAGTGTTGCGCCGTCGGTTTCAATGGGGCCCAGCGGCCGTGCTCAGCGCGGCTATTTTCGCCGTTGCGCATGGGTACGGGCTCATCGGGTTCATCAGTGTCTTCTGGAGCGGCGTCATCTGGGCGTGGGTCTACGAAAGAACCGGGAGTCTGTTGCCCGGCATGATCGGCCATGCCATCAACAACCTGCTCGTATGCCTCAGTGTGATTGCATTGCTGCGTTCCTAGTCTACAGCCTGCCGCTCTTTTCTGGTCCTCTTCCGAATCCTGGTGATAGGTCGAAGCTGCGGACGGGATGTTCTCGTGCTATGAGTGCAGTCGCGCAGTCACGATGAGCACCTGGACCTGTTTGCGGGCACGGTTGTTCCAGCAGTGGTGCGTGCCAGCCGGGATGGAGACGGCATCCCCTTCTTCCAGCACCTGCACCGTATCATCCAACTGAAGAGTCACCGATCCTCGGAGCACAACTGCGAGTTGCTCCGTTTGGCGAGTATAGGGGCGAGAGGCGCTGGCACCCCCCGCCTTTAATGTGATGAGCAAGGATTCCAATCTGCTGTCCTGGCTCGACGGCCCGAGTGTCTCGACTTTGGCGTTAGACCACTGACTTTGCAGTACCGGCCGATCCTTTACTCTGACGATTGCGGGAAGGGAAGGCGATGCGGCGCGAAAAAACTCGCCCAATGTGACGCCTAGGGCTGTGGCGATTCGTTCGGTTGAGGCGATTGAGGGAGAAGCTTGTCCACGCTCGACTTGTGAGATGAAACTGGGGGAGAACCCGCATTTGTCGGCTAATGTTCTGACGGAGAGCTGGCGGAGTGCGCGAAATCGCCGGACCATCTTTCCGACGTGTAGCTCGGTCTTGCTCAGGCCCCTGTGACTGCCGCGTTCTACCATGCCGTGCTCGTCGGATCTTCCGCGTGCGGGCCTCTGTACCATAGGCCTCACTCGAATGACAAGGGACTTCTTGCAGTCGGTAGTGGGCAACAGCCACTACCTGGCATGTCGGATGCCAATCATCGTGGTCCTGTCTCCGGTCATCTCGTTCACGATCGGCGATGCTTGATCAGTATTGCTTCAATGTGTACAGTGTAGCTGTACGTTGTTACTGACTCACCCCCCGACATCAAGATTGGAATGATGTTCGTACGAAAACATGTTGTAGGAATCGCGACCGTGGCTCTGTTTGCCTTGGGATTCGGGGCAATGTGGTGGAGCAGTGTGTCCAGCATGCGGCATTTGATCAATAATCTGATCGCGGGATATTTGCTTGCATGGGGCTTATACGCCATGCTGTCCAATCTGTCGCGGAAGGAGATTGGCAAGCGGTTCATTGTGATGACTATGACGATAGGCGCGTGTTTCCTGTTGGCGGAGGCGACTGCGGTGCTTCGGTTCGTCGATTATCGCGCGGTGTTTGGTACGTTCGAAAGACACATGCATTGAGCGGCGCAGGCCGGGTGTTCGACCGTGAGCTTCTTTGGCTACATGAGCCGTATTATCAGTTTGAGGCAGATTATGAGGGAAATCTCGGCCGCGCGCTCTGTCTTCCCCGGGACGCTTCGCGACGGGTGGCTGTTCGATATGACCGGAACGGATTTCGAAACGCCGCAGACTTGGACAAGGCCGACATTGTCGTCATAGGCGACTCCTATGTCGAAGCCCCGATGATTCGCGACAAGGCGCTCAGCACGACTGTACTGGCCGGTCTCCAGGGCAGAACAGTAGCGAATCTTGGAAACTCGGGGGTATGGTCCCCAACAGGAATTGGCGGTACTGAAGCGGTTTGGGCTTCCGCTGAGACCCGAAGTGGTCGTATGGGCGTTTTTTGAGGGCAATGACCTGAGCAACGTGGAGGAGTATCCCGGGAAGGCCGCGCGAGTGGCCGGCCAACATGCGCTCTGGCAGGATTTCTGGTTCCGCTCGTTGTCCAGAAACCTGTTGGCTCTTTACTTTCGACTCCAGAACGAATGCGTGCCTAATGCGCGTATCCAGGAGTACCGGGCGGAATTCAGGGACGAGAACAATTCGTCAAGCCCGGTCTTTTTCGCTCCTTCCGAAGTCGTGTCGTATCCGGAAGAAACAGTACGGGAAGTGCAATCGTATCTTCGAGAGGCATACGAGTTGTGCCGGGATCGACACATCCGTTTCATGGTTGTCTTCGTTCCCGAGAAATACAGGGTCTACCATGATCTGAGCAATGTGAGGTTAAGCACCGATGAACTCCGGTCCTGGACGGTGCACGATCTGCCCCGCCTCCTGCGTCGACTGCTGGCCGACCTGTCGCCGGACATTGAATACATTGACTTGACCCCAGCGCTCAAAGCGGAATCTCGAAAGGGAATCGCGACCTACCTGCCTGACGATACTCATTGGACAGCGGATGGGGCACAGGGTTGCAGCGGAGGCTATTCACCGGGCGCTTTCGCGTGGGAAGGCGAGACAAGGACTGCAGGACTTGTACCTCCCAATGACGCCGAGAATCTCATGAACCGGCGGTGTCATTGTTGGACGAGGGCGGAGGTTCAATTGCAGCGAGCGCTTCGAACAGATCCGGATGCATCATGCGGTATGTCAAGGCGTGCTGGAGCTTTCGACTCGAAATCCGCTTGCCGCGACTTTGGTCTGCGCGTTTGTCGTGAGGAATAATTCGCCAATGCTCAGCCGCCGTCCGACAGATGTCTGCCCAGGTTCGGGGCGATCCATCACTCACGTTGTAGATCTCTCCGGAGGTGTCCTCATGCAGCATCGCGAGACAAATGCCCGCCAGGTCCGCCACGTGAATCAGGTTCACGTAGCGATCGGACATCCCCACGCGTCCTTGTCTGATCCAATCCAGAGGATTGCGACCAGGCCCGTAGATTCCCGCCGCGCGGAGTACCATGGCGCCGTGCCGACTACGCAAGTATTCTTCGCCCTGAACCCGCGGCAATGATTGATCCACGGCCGCCGACTCATCAAGCCATGGTGGAGGACGATCGATATTTCCCACCGGCATGCTATAGGCAGCGGTACTCCCAAGAACGATCAGGCGCGGAAATGATCCTCTTCGAGGTTCGGCGAACTCTTGAACGAATGCCAACGGCCGGGCGGGAAAACACCAGATCATGGGACAATCGCGGGGAAGTGCGGACCAAGTCGAAGGATTCTCCAGATCAAAAAAGATTCTGTCGTCTGAATCGACATAAGGCAGGTTCTCATCGGGATGCCGGCTGGTAGCCGACACCGGTAGCCCGCATGCCTTTGCCAACCTATAGAGATGGCTGCCTGTATAACCAGACCCCACGATGAGCAGGCGCGTTCGTGACATCTTTCGTGAATCTTGTCTCAAACCGACGAATCAACTCATCCGCGGCGAGCGGGTCGTAGTTTGGAACAAGGTATCATGCTAGACTGCTGTTTGTAAGGAGAGTGAAACTGCTGGGAGACGTCGTGGAGCCCACAATGTCCCGCCCGGGGATGTCCGATCACCTGACAATCGGGTTCATCACAAGTCTATCCCTCGCCATCTTCGTCATCGACCTCTTCTTGCCCTTGGCTGTGGCCGACGCCGTCTTATACGGCGGTGTAGTCCTTCTGGCTGCGGGCATGAGCAATCGCCCGGCTCTCCCCGTCTTGACGGCTGCCGGTTGCTCCATCTTGACGATCCTGGGAGCGGGATTCGGGCCTTTGTTTCCGGGTGTTCCGCTGTGGTTCGGCGTGAGTAATCGTGTCATCAGCCTGGTGGCGATCTGGGTGCCCGTGGCGTTCATCTCTCAACATCGCCGTACGGAAGTCTTGCTACGCGAGGCGAACGAGTCCCTGGAACGGCGCGTTCAGGAGCGCACCGCGGAACTTGCGACCAGTGAAAAGGCGTTGAAACGCAGCCAGGAAGCTCTGCATGCATTGACCGGGAGAATCATTACGGCTCAGGAAGAGGAGCGGAGACGAATTTCGCGCGATTTGCATGATGACATCAATCAACGGTTGGCGATGCTGACACTGGGTTTGCAAAGTTTAGAGAAACAAGCGGACCTGTTGCCCGATGAAGCACGATCCAGCCTATCGAGTGTGCTGACCGACCTTATTGCGCTGTCTGATGATGTCCGGCATCTGGCCTATCGCTTTCATCCGTCGATCCTGGACGATCTCGGCCTTGAAACCGCCTTGCAACGGGTAGTGGATGAATTCGCGAGTCGGACGAAGATCAAGGTGTTGTTCGTTCATCAGCCGTTACCCGTGACGCTGTCGAAAGATATTGCCACTGCCCTCTATCGCGTTGTACAAGAATGTCTCTCTAACGTCGCGCGCCACTCGCAGGCCACGCGGGTGGAATTAGAGTTGACCGGTGACGAGCGCTTCGTGGAGATGATTGTACGCGATGACGGAATCGGCTTTGACATGGATACCATGACGGGTAGTCACCGTGGTCTCGGATTACTCAATACCCAAGAACGTTTGCTGGTGTTTCATGGCACGTGCGAAGTGAACTCGGCTATCGGGAAGGGTACCGAGGTGTATGCGCGGATTCCCATTCCAGTAGGAGTGGAATGAGCCTCCCGAAGGTATTGTTGGCTGATGATCATACGCTCGTGGTCGAAGGATTCCGCCGTCTGCTGGAAGACAAATGCGATCTGGTTGGGACGGTAGGAGACGGCCGCGCCCTGCTCGAAGCGGTATCCGAACTCAAGCCCGACATCATCATTTTGGATATTTCCATGCCGGTCATGAACGGCATTGAAGCGGCGCGACGACTGAAGAGCAAGCACCCCGAGGTCAAAATTGTGTTCATTACGATGCACGCCGATCCGGCTTACGTCCGGGCCGCGTTCAAGGCGGGAGCTTCAGCGTATCTCTTGAAACGGTCTGTCGGCGAAGAGCTGAGCCAGGCTCTGCGCGCAGTGGATAGCGGCAACTATTATGTGACACCGCTCGTGACGCGAGAAGTCATCGATGGATTACTGCGCGGGACTGATGCGGCGCCCTCGCAAGGATCCGAGTTGACCACACGTCAACGAGAGGTGTTGCAATTGTTAGCAGAGGGGCACAGCGTGTAACAGCGAACATATGAATTCTTAGGGCTCGCTCTGGCAAGGTACCCGTCTGGACACTTGCATGATTCCTTTTCTTGTGACGATCTTGATTCACAATCTGTGACCGAGATGTGCTGACACTTGGCCTATGAAGCGTAAAGCCGTCCCTCGTTCTGCACCATGCATCGTGCGAGTCGTCTTACGTTCCAGCTCGGAGAGATGATAGGATGGGGGCGATGGCCCTCGCGCGATTTCACCCTGTCATTGCCGACTGGTTTACACGGTGCATCGGTAGTCCTACCGACGTGCAGCAGCAAGCCTGGCCCGTCATTCAAAGTGGGCAGGATGTTTTAATCGCCGCGCCTACCGGGTCGGGTAAGACCTTCGCCGCCTTCCTGTCGTGCATCGATGCATTGTTTCAACAGGCGCTGGCTCGAGCCCTCGACGACCATACCTATGTTCTGTACGTCTCACCGCTGAAGGCGCTCAGTAACGATATACAGAAGAATCTCCACACTCCTCTCGTTGAAATCGGCAATGGCGCGTTGGCGGCGGGTCTGCTTCTGCCGGAATTGCGAGTGACGGTCCGTACGGGGGACACCCCAATGGTCGAACGCCAGCAGATGCTTCGCCGTCCACCGCACATTCTGATCACGACACCTGAGTCGTTGTTCATTCTGCTGACGGCTGAGAAGAGCCGCCGGTTGCTTCGGACGGTCCGCACCGTAATCGTGGATGAGATCCATGCTGTGGCACCCAATAAACGCGGAGCGCACCTGGCCCTCTCATTGGAGCGATTGGAAGCGCTCACTGCCGTGAAGCCCCAACGCATCGGCCTGTCCGCCACGCAGCGTCCGATTGAGACCGTCGCGGAGCTTCTGGTCGGCGGGCGGCCGCGGCCTGTCATTGTGGACGTCGGCCATCGTCGCGAGATGGACCTCGGCGTGGAGGTTCCCAAGGATGAACTGGGAGCCGTCGCCACCAACGCGGTGTGGACGGATATCTATGATCGAATCGCCGAACTGGTGCAAGCGCATCGTTCCACGCTCGTGTTTGTCAACACACGCCGATTGGCCGAGAGGGTTTCGCACTATCTGGAAGCGCGATTACAGCATTTGGGAGAGGATGTCGTGGCGGCCCATCATGGAAGTCTCTCCAAACAGATCCGCCTCTCGGCTGAGGATCGGCTGAAGACCGGAAAGGCTCGAGTGGTCGTGGCCACGGCGTCGCTTGAACTGGGAATCGATGTCGGCACCGTCGATCTGGTCTGCCAGATCGGATCACCCCGCGCCATTTCCACCTGCTTGCAACGTGTCGGTCGTGCAGGCCACTGGATCAGGGCCATCCCCAAGGGGCGGCTGTTCTCGACGACACGCGATGAATTGATCGAATGTGCCGCGTTGATCCGTTCCATCCGGGCAGGGATCCTGGACCGTATCGAGATTCCGTCCTGTCCCCTGGATGTGCTCTCCCAGCAAATCGTGGCGGCGGCGGCGACCCAGACCTGGAACGTCGACGACCTCTATGCGCTGTGCCGGCGTGCGTATCCCTATCGCACCCTGGACCGATCGACGTTCGAGGAAGTGCTCGAGATGCTTGCTGGGGGTATTGCGACCAACAGGGGGCGAGGGCGCAGTCATATCCATTACGATCGCATGAACCAGCGGCTTCGAGGCAGGCGCGGTGCGCGTCTAGCCGCGATCACCTCTGGAGGCGCCATCCCGGAGACCGCGAATTATGCGGTGATCGCCGAACCGGAAGGCACAGTGGTGGGGTCGGTCGATGAGGACTTTGCCGTCGAAAGCCTCGCCGGGGATATCATCCTGTTAGGGAATACCTCCTGGAAAATTCGCGGCGTGGAGACCGGGAAGATGCGTGTGGAAAACGCCCACGGCGCACCGCCGTCGATTCCATTCTGGCGTGGCGAGGCCCCGGCAAGAACCGCGGAGCTCTCGTCCGAAGTAGCCCTCGTCCGTCAAGAGATCGCGCAACAGTTGGCATTACCTGAACCCTATGCCGCCATGCGATGGTTGAAGGCCCACTGTGGCCTGGATCAGCGAGGGGCAGAACAGGCGGCGACCTATGTCGCGGAGGGACTGGCCGTCCTCGGGACGGTGCCGACGCAGCAAACGATCGTGGCTGAGCGGTTTTTCGATGAAAGTGGAGGGATGCAGCTGATTCTTCATGCTCCATTCGGTGGTCGCGTGAATCGTGCCTGGGGATTGGCCCTCCGGAAACGGTTCTGCGTCACCTTCGATTTCGAGCTCCAAGCGGCGGCCACGGACAACGGCATCGTTATTTCGCTGGGCGAACGTCATAGCTTTCCCTTGGAGTCCGTGTTTCAGTTTCTTCGCCACGAAACCGTCCGTGAGGTGCTGACCCAGGCGGTGCTGCAGGCGCCGATGTTCATGACACGCTGGCGATGGAATGCGACGCGCGCGTTGGCTCTGCTGCGGTTTGTGGGTGGGAAAAAGGTTCCACCGCAGATACAACGCATGCGAGCGGAGGATCTGTTGGGCGCCGTGTTTCCGGATGCAATCGCGTGCCAGGATAATGTTCACGGAGACCGGACCGGTCGGCAGATTCCCGATCATCCGCTCGTCCGGGAGACCTTGCGTGATTGTTTGACGGAGGCCATGGATCTGGACGGACTCATCAGGGTCCTGTGTCAGATCGAGGACAGGACCATCGCCTGCGTAGCGGTCGATACGCCCGTTCCCTCGCCGTTTTGCCATGAGATCCTGAATGCCAATCCCTATGCGTTCTTGGATGATGCGCCGCTGGAAGAGCGACGGGCGCGCGCGGTCGAAATGCGGCGCAGTCTTCCCCCTGAACTTGCCGGGGAAATGGGGGCGCTGGATCCAGGGGCGATCGAGGAAGTGGCGGAGGAGGCCTGGCCTGTGGTGCGCGATCCGGATGAACTCCACGACGCGCTGCTCACATTGGTGTGGGTGCCGGTCGAAGAGGCGTCTGCGTGGAACGTCCATGCGGAACATCTCCTGGCGACCAACCGGCTGGGTCTGGTGCATTCAAAGGATGTCGTGATCGGATGGATGGCGAGAGAGCATGGTGCACTCATGCGAGTGCTCTTTCCCGATGCGCTCATCACGCCGGAAGCCTTCCTCAATGATGGTGCGGCGCTCGCCCGAACGGGACGATGTCGTCGATAAGGTCGTGATCGGCTGGATCGAAAGCATCGGACCGACCACTGCGGATGAACTGGCCGCAAGACTCCATTTGGCGGTCCGGGATATTGAATCGCAGTTTGTTGAGGTTGGAAGGACAGGGGCTGGTGTTACGCGGGCGCTTCCGACCAACGCAGCACTCGGCACTCAGCACTCAGCACTCTGGCGCGGCGCCGGTAGAGTGGTGTCATCGACGATTGTTGGCGCGCATTCATCGATTGACGATCGGAAAGTTACGCAAGGAAATCGAACCGGTATCCGCTGCGGAATTCATGCGCTTCCTGTTTCATTGGCAGCATGTGGCGCCCGGATCCCGTTTGCACGGCAAGGACGGGCTGCTCGAGGTGGTTCGACAGCTCGGCGGATTCGAAGCGGCAGCCTCCGCATGGGAACCGCATCTGCTTCAGAAGCAGACTCTCCAAGTACGATCCTGCCCTTCTTGATCAGGTCTGTTTGAGCGGAGCGGTGGCGTGGGGAAGGCTTTCGCCCCATCCGAAGTCATGGCAGGACCCGGCGGCCTCGCGGGGGCGGCGGGTCGTTCCGACCAGCGTGGCGCCCATCAGCGTCTTCCCAAGGGAAGAGAGCGGGTGGCTGCTGGCGGCATTCGGTGATGAATCGTCGCAGGACGATCCGGAGCGATGGTTGTCCACGACCGCGCAGGCGGTGTATCATTTCCTCCGGGAGAAGGGCGCGAGTTTTTTCTCGGATCTCGTGCGAAGTACGGCGTTGCTGCCGGCTGAAATTGAGGACGGGCTGTGGGAATTGGTGGCAGCCGGACTCGTCACCGCCGATGGATTTGATAACCTGCGCGCATTGATTGACCCCCGCCGCCGTCGGGCGGAAGGCCGCGAGCGGGCGCGGAGGCCTCGGTATGTCTCGGGACGCTGGACCGTCCTCAGATCAATTACGGCGTCGACCGTCACCCGTGAAGAGTGTGTGGACCGCCTCGTCCGGCAACTGCTCCGTCGGTATGGTCTGGTGTTCCGTGATTTGCTCGGTCGTGAATCGGTCAGTCTCCCGTGGCGCGATCTCCTCGTTACTTGCGCCGCCTTGAAATGAGAGGAGAGGTTCGCGGGGGACGGTTTGTGAGTGGATTCACCGGGGATCAATTCGCTCTCCCGGAGGCAGTGGAATCGCTGAGAGCCATGCGGAGATCCGATAAGGCGGGCTGGACAGGGCATAGACATCAAGCTCTCTGCCGCCGATCCATTGAATTTGGTCGGTGTGATTCTACCGGGACCTCGCATCCCGGCGACGCAGGCCAACTATGTCGTCTTTCGGGACGGCATGCCGGTTCGATCAGAGGTTCTGAGGGATCCGGTCCCTCTCGCGTCCGGAAGGGACGAGTCCGAAGTATCGCGTGCTTCCATAGGAACTGTCCTGTAGCGTAAAGATCCAAAGAACGCGTTCGCTGAACGCGGCCAAGATGACGTCGTGCTGTACCTATGTGCTCGAGCGAGGTGGGAGCAGAGTTCGGAGTCCAGCGAATGCACACACGAGAATCAGAGAAGGGATTGCAGGGTCCGTTTCCGTGCTGTGCCGGTCAGCATGCTCATGCTCAATTGTTATGCGTCTCGCGAGTTTCGTAACGCTCATCTTCCTCTCACTCGGCGTCGCAGGTTACGCCATAGCTGTCTATGGGTTTCTTCCACTGGGCGCTGTGGTGCACCCGGACATGCGCGCAACGTTCGAAATGCAGCGCACTGGCATCTACTCACACGTGTTCGCGTCGGTTGTCGCACTGGCCCTCGGGCCGTTTCAATTTTGGGAAAGGTTGCGCACAAGTCGCCTTGCGCTGCATCGCTGGTTGGGGAGGCTCTACCTTGGCCTGGGTGTCCTTGTCGGCGGCCTTGCGGGTTTGTTCATGGCGGCACATGCATTTGGCGGGTTCGCTGCGCGTCTTGGCTTTGCTGGTCTGGCGCTTGGATGGCTGTACACCGGGTTGCGCGCGTACTTGGCCGTTCGTGTCCGTGACATCGCCTCCCATCGCCGTTGGATGGTTCGCAACTTCGCGCTTACGTTTGCAGCGGTGACCCTGCGGCTATGGATGCCGGCTTCCGTTGCATCCGGCATCGCGTTCGAGGTTGCCTACCCCGTGGTTGCATGGCTTTGTTGGGTGCCTAACCTTGTGGTCGCCGAACTTCTGTTCAACCAGTCGCATAACGAGCCCTTACCCCAGAGTGTCGGGAACGGCACTTCGTCCCGTCCCTCCATCGGGCGAACGAAGACGTGAGGCAGGAGGACTAGGGGGACCATGAACTCGATTGTCGCCAAGATTAAATGGATCATGTTGGTGTCCGGTGCACTGACGTGCACGATGATCTATGCCGCCATCGCGCCGCAAGCCGCGCTACGCTCCGTGTTCGGAGCGACTTTGGAGGGTCCCGTCGCCGAGATCGTCGTGCGCAATTGGGGCGTACTGATCGCCCTCGTAGGGGTGATGCTGATCTATGGCGCATTCAATCCGCCGACACGCCGGCTAGTTCTGACGGTTGCCGGTCTCAGCAAGTTGACGTTCATCTACCTTGTGCTTGCCTTCGGTACTCAATATCTCGGGCATCAGGCTGGCATCTCAATTACTGTAGACGTCGTGATGGTTGTGCTGTTCATCTGCTACCTCATCGCGGTACGCCGTGATACCGCTGCTGCCTAACAGCGTGCTGCGGGCGACGCGCAAAATGCCGCGGGAGCCTGAACACGAACGTGAGGCCAGCAGGAAGTTTCAGATGCCGGAAGTCCAGGCGCTCCCCAAGTTAATAAGTGGCGAGATTGAGTAGAAGGGAGCAACCTATTGGGAGAGGTCGCGCCTCACTTTTGTCACTGCTGGCTAGACCGGCACGGCCAGCACGGGACATCGGGCGCCGCGCAGCACCCGTTCGGTGACGCTGCCGAGGAGTGAATCCAGAAATCCGTTGTGGCCTTTGGTCATCATCGCGATGAGGTCCACGTCGTACTCGGCTCCCGACGCCAGAATCCATTCCACCGGATTTCCATCCCCTGCCGTGACGTCCCAGGACCAGCCAGGATGTTGAGGGGTGTCCAGGGTCGGTACCCCTCCTTCACCGCCGGCGTGGACCAATTTGAAAGAGACCCCGTCTCCTCCTACTAGCGTGGCTAGTGCGGCGGCGAGTTGGACAGCCCGGGTGGGAGATGGATCGCGAGACACGGGAAGGAGTATGCGGTGGAGAGCGGTGCGACCATGTTCCAAAGAGACGAAGCCTTGGACGTTCGAAGGCACAAACAGAGTCGTCACATGGGCAGCGCGTGACACGGGCGCCGCGACCGGGTCATGCAGCAACCGGGTAAGACCTTCACGCTGATTCGCTGCCAGGACCATCAGATCAGTAGGAGAACGGGTCAAATGATGGATAATCGCCGTCCTCGGATTGTCCGCCAGCGCGCGAATCTTTTTAATACGTAGACCGAGCTCGACCACTTGTTGCTTCGTACTCCCTTCCGGCAGGACCCCCCACCGCTCCAGGGTCGGGCGTACGCGCGGAAAATCTTCGAAGCCCTCAGGCGTGACGGTCGGGTCCACATGCATGATGGTCAGTTCCGCCTTGGCGAGTAACGCCAATTTGAGCGCATGGGCGAACGCCACGTGACTATCGGATGAGAAATCGGTCGGATGAAAAATCCGTTCGATGGGAGAGGACAACGATAACGAGGTGTCGGTCATGAAGGTGGATGGCGAATCGTGATCCATCGCTATGGTATCGCTGTTCGAACACGATTGGCAAGGCGCTCACATTGGAATGATGAGGAGTGGTTAGCTGGTACTCGGTAGCGGCGTGGTGATTTGCAGAACCAGCGGGAAAAGGATCATCTCGCCTTGAAGAAATGCACATGGAAGTTGCAGATAAATTAGCTCTTGCTCCTCTTTTCGACTTTTGCCGTTGTTCCCGAGGCTCCACCGCGCCGCCAGTTTCACTTCCTGGGCTCGATTTGCCTTGGTCGTGGCTGCGTCGTCTTCCATGGTCCGGTTCTCCTCGTCTGGCGTGGGGGATTGCCGCTGGTTTCAGTGAAGGTACATCACAACTATACATCAGATTGGCGAAATGTCAGCCATTTCACTGAGTCAGCCGGGAGCGGAGGTTGCCTCAGCTGATGAAGAGCGGGCAGCTCCGGCTTCGCCATGTGCGATGAGGCAAGACTGGTCATGGATGTTTGGCATCTCTTCCATCCGAGGCGGGCAAAGAAAGCGTGATTGCAGAAGGGTTAGGAAGATTGCAGCCGGTGAGTGATTGACTGAGCAAATTGTTTGAAGTCGCCGAGGTGGTGGCGGCAGATCTGAAAGACGATTTTTCCAGTCGATCGCTTGGTAGCTGTGAACAGCAATGTTTCGAAACCCCACGGCCTTCATCATTCCTTCGGCCAATGCCGGATGAATCACCGAGAGTTCTTTCAGGATGACGAAATTTTCCGCCATTGTGGATGGGGGCCGAACGTTGGTGTCGGCGATGACATGGGCGGCCAGGTCTACACAGAGTTGGACGGCACGCTGAAGATTCAGGGCGATGATGTCCTGCAAGTCGGGATCGCCGGCCAGTTGATCGGCGGACGCAGGCGTCTTTGAAGCGATCCGTCCAATGCAATGCCGGAGGGATTCAATTTTGGCCTCGATCAGGTCCCGATCCATGCATCCCTTCTGTCGGATAAGATCCGGTGATAGTAGGGCATATAGTCGGCTTCTTCATAGAGCATGCGCAGGAGGAGGTCGGCGTATCGCGATCGGTCCTTGCAGACGATCAGTCGACCTCGCGTCAGGATCTGGTGCAGTAGCGGGCCGTGCGTTTGAGTGAGATCGATCAGGTCGATCGGCCGGCCGAAGGCCACCGCGAGGTCTTCGATCAGGTCGATTCGGGCTTGGGGGGCGAGAGGGGTAACGGTCGACACAGCGAGATCGAGATCGCTGTCGCTTCGAGCATGCCCGGCTGCGAGCGAACCGAATACGAATGCCATGACTACGGGGGGATGGCGAGTTAGGAGATCTTCGATCTTTCGCTCAATGTCGGTTAGCGGTGGAGACGCAGCAGGTTCCATATCGATACCTTTCCTTTCCCGATTCCTGAGTATCACGATTAGGGAAAAGGCGCAAGAACACGTCGGTGCCAGGTTGCGTTGTGGCATCTTCGCATCTTGAGTCTCACTCAGGCACAGAGGTGCCTCGGCTGACGACGAGCGGGGAGCCTCGGCTTCGCCATTATGCGATGAGTCGAGGCTGCTCATAAGTGTTTCACTATTGGCCGCGCGCCTTACGGACTAGATGATCAGCGCCACGGCACCTGATTTCGCAACCGGGCTGGCATATAGCGCCATGGCGAAAGCCTTCGTGCCCATCTCTTCCATCCAGTGAAGTTTGTTCCGCCATCCGGTGGAAACTTTCATAAGCGCGGCCGAAAATGGAATCAATAACGGGGCAACTACCTAGGCGGGGCTTGACGGAGTGAGTGATTTCATCGAAAATGCGCCGCGCGTTAGACTCATGCAGATCTGTAAGGCATGCCATGGTAGAAGCATTTGACGATTCTTTAAACGGAATTGATCGTTGCCTATCGCCGATGGAACGCCGTCTCGCCGAAGCGTTTGCTTCAGTGTCTCGGTTCGAATGGCGACGAGCCAACGATCATCGATGGGAAGTCGGTCGATGGCCTGGGTGGTTCCTGGTGCTTCTCGCACAGCCCGAATACGATCGTTATCGGGGAGATTTCGGAATCTGCACGTGGGTTCATCCTGAGAACGGCGCTCCCCCATTTATAGTTATTGTCGAGGTCGATGGCCACGACTTTCATGAGAAAACAAAGGACAGGCTCGACACGATAAGGCCCGGGATCGCTTCATGACAGCTACCGAAGCACGAGTGTTTCGCTTTACCGGGAGCGAGGTGTATCGCGATGCAGAGGCATGTGCTTTTGAGGTCATTGAGTATGTACTTAAATTTCAACGGCAACATCTTGAGGAAGAGTTCAAGAAGTTCCTATCGGCCAAGGCGACACATCGTGGGCAGCGGTGATCACCCAACAAACGGCTGGAGCCGAAACCCAACTGCGGCGGCCGCTTTCATGGGTTTGGGCGGTTGCGTGCGCCGCTGAGTTGCGGCGTTGGGCGAACATTGAGAGCGAGGCGAGGGACATGAAGATCGGAAATCAGCTGTTCTTCGCACCCGACTTCCGTTCTACCAGGTCGACCTGTACAGCGCTACCTTGCCCAAACAGCTGCAGCGCCGAATTACTGGGTACTACCTTGAGCCGGCTAAAGAGTGCTGCAACAAAGACCATGCGTTTGCGGCAGGCGTCCTGCTCGTGAGTGGCATCGATGCCCTGGCGCGGTTGCGGTACGGCGGTGGTGTGAGTAAGCGCTTCCAGAGGTTCGTCGCCGAAGAGCTAACCAGCTTCCGAAGCTCGAACCTCGCCGCGCGTCTCTACGATGAGTTCCGGAACGCTCTCGTTCACGAGGCGCGGCTGAAACGCGGTGGCCAGTTCTCGCTGGAAGGCCACGGTACTATGGAGGAGATCGAAGGGGTTCTCTTGATCAACCCCCAAGGCTTGGTCGGTGAAATCCATGAAGCTCTGACGCGCTGGGTCGTTGAGCTCTCGGCTGATACCGGCCAGCGGGCCGCGCTTGCGAACGCCATCAGAACGGATTTCGCGGACGACCTTCGCCTTACGGAAGCATGACATGCCGCCCAACAATGAGATACAGCGCACGATCCAAGGCCAGGATGGAGGTTCGCCGCTAATCTCATTGTTATGAGAACAGCGTCGAAGAGAGAGCGTGCGGGAGTCGTTTTCTCGGCGCTCACATTACAAATAAGAGTAGTCCAGGCCCCTTGCTTTGTGAACACCAAAAGGGGTCTGACCCCTTAAATCGGGTCCTTAAATCTGGGTCGATCTCAATCCCCTCTGGCGACGCGTGGCCGTCATCATCCACCTACACCATCGAACAGAGCTAAATCGCTGAGCGGCTGGTTCGTTGGGGGCCTTTAGTCCATCAGCAGACGAACGAAGTCTCGTGCGCCATGCAGCACGCGATGGATCAGGACCGTCTTTCCTTTGACTTTGTAAAATATGAGGTAGTTATCGATGACGAGCACCCGATAACCGAGTCGCGCTAGTTTGGGATCGTTAGGAACCCGGCCCAGGAACGGGTGGTGTTGCAGGGCTTGCAGTTGGGCCTCGATACGGTCGAGCGTTGTGACAGCTGCGCCGAAGTTCTCCGCAGCAAGGTAGGAGATCAGTTCCTGGAGATCCTGCTCGGCAATGGAGAGGAGCCGGACGGCGTATTTACCTGAACGCACGGATCCGTTTCCTCAGGTCGGCCATCACCTGGTTGAGTGCACGCCCCCGTTTCCCTCTTGCGGCTTCTGCTTCTGCGACGGCTAGTTTTCCATATAGATCCAATGTGCGCTCGATTTCGCCGTACGTGGCCAGAGACATGAGGACCATATCGCCTTCACCATTTTTCGTGATGAAGACCGGTTCATGACTCTTGTGTACCAATTCAGAGATCTGATTAGTTTTGTTTCTCAGATCAGAAATGGGTTTGATAATCGGCATTGAGAGTTCCTCCTCGGGAATATCATAATTCGTACTGTATCATGATAGTCGGAAGAGAGAAAAGCCCGCGAGGGAAACTTAGAGTGGAACGGCTTGTGAAGGTGCGGGATGTTCTATCTGCCGGGGGGAATGTCAACAGTGATCTGAGCCGTCGGGGTCGAGTCCTGATTGACGACGTAGGTGGCCCGCTCTTGCGATCCGGTTGGACTACCCGGCGTGACCGATTCAGTGAGCTGATTGGCTGAGTGTCGGTCGAGCATCGCAGATTCCTGCTTGGTAATGGGTCCGAAGGGAACTCGCGAGAGGCGGAGTGTGAGGGTGAGAGGACCGCTATTAGTCGGCAATGAAATGTCTTCACGAGTGTCGGCGTAGACCTTGTGGGAAATCCTTCCGGCTTCCCTGTTCGGGAAAAGTAATTGAGGCTTTGAAGAGGGCGCCGTTGTCCAGACCTGCAGATGTGCGTCCTGATTGGTCTTCACCGTGAGGCGGATCAGTTCAAGACTTCTTGAGGCGGTGATCGCGTCCACTTCCTGTTCCTGTCCATCCGATCCACGAATCATGAAGCTATACCGAAGGCCCAGCGGTTTGAGTCTCATCTTTTCGCCTGATGCTTGGCCTGCGGAAGCGAACGGCTCGGCCTTCGGTCCCAGCCGGCCGGTTCGAGGCGCTTCGGCAAAGGACTTCACGTGAGGTTCTCTTTCCGCGAGGGACACCGGTCGATCTTCGCGGACCGTCTCCTCCTCATAAAACAGCGCCTTCGCGCCGACGGGGGATGTAGGCGTGCCGGCACCAGGTGCGTTCGCTGAATTTTGGGGCGGGGCTGGAGTGCGGTCATCGGAACCAGTGGCGTCCCGTTCGGCCTTCCTCAATGACGCTACCGGCGCGTCGGCCTGTCTGCGGACTTCGTCTGGTTCGTTTCGCTGAATGAGATCGCCGGCGCTCTCGGAAGCCCGCTGTTCTTGGGGCTGTGAAGGCGGAGTCGATGGCCGCTCCTGTTTGGCCATCTTGGCGCGTAACGCGTCTTTCTCCTTTGTCGGTCCCGCACTTTCCCTGGCCTTTGGCTGTGGCTCCACGATGGAAGGCGGTGCGGGCGGGGATGCCGGTGGCGCCGGAGCAGGAGAAGCCGGTCGCCTTGCGTCTTCAGTTGCGACCGATTGGGCCGCCTGCTTGAGGCTATCCTGATAGACCTTTGTGCCAATGACGACGGCGACAATGGCGGCCGCCAGACCACCGGCGAAGGTCAATCCAGCCGGGCGACGGAACCATTCCCACCATGAGAGGGAACCGCTTGAGCGCGAGAGACTTGTTTGTTGAAGGGCGTCCAACAGCCTGCGCCGGACAACCGGGTCAGTCAGTAGCTCTTTCAGCCCCTGCTCGTCCGCGAGCGCATTAAACAACTGCTGGTCTTGCAAGGCCGCCGTGAACAGCTTCTGCCGTTCCTCCGGTGTCAGCGTATCCGCCGCAAATCCGCCCAACAATTTTTCCAGTTCGTGCTCAGCCATTGGAGATCGTCCTCGTGAAGCGTACCTCGTTAACGCGCGAAGCGCAAAACGCTCAAACCACTCCGCCTCATCGTCTCGGCGGCGTCCGCAAACGTCATGAAGCCACTGGGCGCTCACAAGACACTGCCACCTCACCGGCTCGGTGGCGTGCGCAAACTTGAGGCAACTTATTCGTTGCCTCGCGCACCTCAGCACTCAGAACTTAGAACGTCGCTCCTCATTCCCAGCTTCCACCCATTAGGTCAAGGAGCTGCTTTCGGCAGCGATGGTCCCAGGTATAGATGGTATTCACCGAGTTCTGGCCCATCAGCTTCTGAATTTCGGGGAAGCTTTTCCCGTCCAGTTTCCACTTGAAGAGTTCATGGCAGCGTTCGCCGAGCTGGCTCATCGCCTGAAGGAAGCGGTCGACCGTCTGCTTGCGTTCAAGCTGTTTCGCAGGATCGTCGCCGGGATCGGCGAGCGGGAGGTCCTCAACCGATTCCTGATTATACTCGCCACGGCGGATCGACTTGCGATGGGCGTCCAGCATCTTGAACCGCAAGACTTGAAAGGCCAGGGGGACCAGCTCGGTCAGCTCCATGACATGAGGGTACTTGTCGTGAAGCAGGACCAGCACCTCTTGCGCTAGATCCTCGGCGAGATCTCTCGATAGACGTGATGTCGCGAAGGCCACGATCCTTTCGCGAAGCTTGGCGAGTATGTCTTCGCGCTGCATTGGGCCTTGGCAGGTTTGAAAAAGTCCGCCAGCTTTGTAAGACACTGGGCGCTCACAAGACACCGCCGGCTCATGGGACACGGCCCGCTCACCACTCGCGGGCGTGCACGGACGTGTCGTCACTTATCCGTGACGACGTGCACCTCAGCGGCGTTCACAAGCGTAACGTGCCTTATTCGGCACGTCGTGAACCTCGCGCCCGTTCACAAACGTGACGCGCATTATTCTGCACGTCGTGAACCGTCACGCTTCACGTTCCCCCAATCGTTCCATGGCGACCCGTTTGACGGCACGCAGGTCCAACTTACCGGTACCGAGGAGGGGGAGCGCCTCGACCTTGATAAAGTTCCCGCGCGCCGGTTGAAATAGGTTGGGAATGCCCGTGGCTGCCGCCTTGGCCAGGATATCAGGAATCTGCTTGTCATCGAGGGTATGGAGCACGGCCAGTTGCTCGCCTTTTCGCTCGTCAGGAACGCCGGTCACGGCAAAGACCTGAATCTCAAATCCACCGGCTTGGTGCAAGGCATCTTCTACTCGCCCATGAGGCACCATTTCACCGCCGATTTTGGAAAAGCGCGACAATCTGTCGGTAATGGTGATGAATCCATCCTCGTCGATCGTCGCGATATCCCCGGTGATATACCAACCGTCCTTCATGGCTGCTGCGGTGAGATCTTCCCGGCCGAGATACCCGAGCATGACATTCGGACCCTTGACCAGCAACATCCCGGCGTGGCCGACCGGCAACGGGACATAGGTTTCCGGATCGACCGTCTGCACGGTGATGCCAGGAAGCGGTTGTCCCACGGTACCTCGGCGTGATGCAGGCTGAAAGAATCCGGCGGCGCGAAAATCCGGTACGTTGACTGCAATCACCGGTGAACACTCCGTCACGCCGTATCCTTCGATCGGCCGAATGCCAAAGCGGTCTTCGAACGACTGATAGAGCCGCAACGGCAACTTCTCCGCGCCGGTCAGCACGACGCGCAACGAGCTGAATTGTTCCGGCGTGCAGCGGCGCTGATACAGTTGGAGAAATGTCGGCGTGGTCACGAGAAAGGTGAGGGCATGTTTGGCGCACAACTCACCGATTGCTGCGGCATCCAGCGGTGACGGATGAAAGACCGTTGCGGCTCCGTTCAGTGTGACGAACCAAAACACCAGATAGCCGAAGGAATGAAATAACGGAAGAATGCCCAGGATGCGGTCATGTGAATCCAAGATGGAGGACCTGGGCGACCGCCCGGGCATTAGAATCGATATTGAAATGAGACAACATCACGCCTTTCGGTTCACCGGTGCTTCCGCTGCTGAAGATAATCGTGGCGAGGGAGTCCATCGTGACGGCACGCCCATGGCCGCATGACCGTTCGATGAGCCGTGCCGGCGCCACGAGGGCGAGCAGGGCCGCCCAGGCTTTCTGCGATGTGCCGATGGTGGGGCGAAGATCCTCCAGCCAGATGATCCGCGGCCCGTCCGGCACCTCGAGTTTGGCCTTCTCGACGAACATCCGGCTGGTGACGATCGTGTGCAGCCCGGCCTGGCGCACGCATGATTCAAGGCCTGTCTTCCCGACCGTATAATTCAGATTGACGCTGACGCGCCCCGCCAACGCGGCCGCAACATTCATCAGCCCGCCGGCGACGGTCGGCGGTAGCAAGAGACCGACGGTTGGTTGATTCCCCCACGCCTCGCGCAGCGCCCGGGCCAAGGCGATGCTGCCGATCAGTGCCTGGATGCCGGTGACTTTTGGCCTGGTCGCATCCGCCATCACCAGATTAAACGGATGCCGGCGCATGGCCTTGATGAAGGACCGATGCAGCGGCACACGGTCTGGTTTGCGCAAGTGCCAGGCCTGTTCTCCCAATTCTTGAACCAGCCGGCGCAACTCGGATGCCGGTGTGTCGGACGAAACCGGGTTGCCGAACGAGACAGTGACCGGATAGGGAATGCGTTCGGGCCATTTGGTCAAAAACCGACCGCCTACGTAACTAAAAATGCTGCCCCACACCCGATCCAGATGGACGGGAATCACCGGCACGTCCCGGCCTTTGACAATCCGTTCGAACCCGCGGCGAAAGGACAGCATGCTCCCGGTTCTCGTGATCTGACCTTCGGGAAAGACGCACACGATCTCGCCTTCGTCCAGTGCCCGCCCTGCGTCCCGCAAGGCTCTCAGGATCACGCGTGCTCCTCCCTGCGACGCGATTGGAATGACCTGGAAGGCCTTCATGAAGGGCTTGAGGAGCGGATGATTCACGTACTCCGCATCGACGACGAACCGAATAGGCCGGTCCAGGCTTGCGACCAGCAACAGTCCATCGATAAATGAGACGTGATTCGGGACGAGCAGCGCTCCTCCTTGATGCGGAACGTGTTCGTGCCCGACCATCCGCACCCGGTACATCGTGTGTGTCAGGATCACGAGCACCAATCGGACCAGGGCGTCGGGCAGCAACCAGAGCGCCCATGATGTGCCGGTGAAGGTCACCAGAGCCGTCGCGACAAAAATGCCGCTGGTCGAGAGACCCGCATTGGCCAACGCGCCGCCGGCAAGCGATCCCAACATGATTCCAGCAAATACGCAGGTGTTTTCCAGGGCAATGACCGATCCCCGGCGGTCGGCAGGAGCCCGCCACTGGATCAGAGCGTTCAGCGGAATGAACACGAGACCGCTGGCCATTCCGAGAATCAGCATCAATGCCAATGTGCCGCCGAGCCTCGGCGTGGTGAGGCCGAGTACGAGCAACGCCAGGAAGACGCCGATCGCTCCCAACGGGATCAGCCCATACTCCACGCGCGAAGGAGAGAGCCGGCCCACGAGAACGGCGCCCACGCCGATCCCGACAGACAGCATCGTGAGGGGGAGACCGGCCATGGTATCGGAGAGGCCCAGCACAGCTTTGGCGTAGACGAGAATATCCTGTGCGAAGAGACTGGCGATGGTCCAGAAAAAGATGTTGCCCGTGATCGCCATCCGCAGCATCCGGTCCGCGCGAAGCGCCGACCAAGCTCCGCTGAGTGTCGCAGCCAACCCTCCGGCTGCGCGGGCCGGTTGAACCGACGGCACGCTCCAGGAGGCTGTGAAGCCGATGACCGCGATGACCGTAAGACCGAGGGGCGCCAGCCATGGGGAGGAGTCGGCTTGACCGAGCAACATACCCCCTCCGGCAGTTCCACCGAGGATGGCCAGGAAGGTCCACATCTCCAGGAGACCGTTTCCCGACGCGAGCCGTTCATGGCCGATCAATTCCGGCAGAATGCCGTACTTGGCCGGACTGAAAATGGCGCTGTGCACACCCATCCCGGCAAGCACCACGAGAGGCCAGATGCCTCCGGCGGGATTGAGGAACAGCGCGATCGTCGCCGCAATCATCAGACCGACTTCGACGGCCTTCATCGTGATGATGACCGTTCGTTTGCTCAGCCGATCAGCCAATACTCCTGCGACGATCGACGTGCACATCAGAGGAAGCGTGAAGACGACGAACGCGATCGTTGTCTGGGTCTGTGAGGCAGTCTCGAAATCCGCGCCTGGTGCCATGGCTGCCGCAACCTGGCGAATGCCGAGCAGCGCCACCATCAGTTTCCACGCGTTGTCGTTGAAGGCCCCGCAGAACTGGGCAATGAGAAGCGCGCGCAATGGGTGACGGGAAGAGGATGGGTCGCGAGCCGACGGGTCGATAAGTTCCTCCGCGGTCAAATGATGAAAGAGTAGGACTACGAGATTCGCGATGTATCAGTCATCGTCGGCTGCTTGTCTCATTAGAATCCCGCTACGGATTCTGGACCGGCACGGGTAAACCCTCCAAAGCCATGATCCGTAACGCGTTGGTGGTCGGACAGGGTCCCGGTCGAAGCCGGTAATCGAATTGCAGCATGCCCTTGTGCACGGTCTCTTGGAAGTGCATGTTCTGCAACGTCGGAATCTGTCGCGTAAGGTCGGTCAATTCCAGGTCGTGCGTCGTGATCAGGCCGAAACCGCGGCTTTTCGCCAACGCTTCGATGAAGGCGCTCGCACCCAAGAGCCGCTCCCGATTGTTCGTTCCGCGAAAGACCTCATCGATCAGAAACAACACGGGTGGCAAATCAGGGTGGCCCGTGGCCGTCAGGATAGATTTGAGCCGTTTTACCTCAGCATAAAAGAAAGATAACCCGGTCTCAAGTGAATCATCCACTCGAATGCAGCAAGCGGGTCGGGCCCACGCCCACTCGAACCGTTCGGCACAGACCGGCGCGCCTGTTTGCGCGAGGCAGAGATTGACCCCGACAGTTCGAAGAAACGTGCTTTTCCCGGACATGTTGGATCCGGTGACGAGCACGATGTGTCCCGAACCCTCAAGATGAAGATCGTTGGCGACACGAGCCATCCTGGGGATCAGCGGGTGGGCTAATCGGCCAGCCGTAAAGGCGGCAGGCACACCGTTGTGAGATGATGGCTTGTCCTGAGAGATCAACGTCGGCCAGGAATAGTCAGGGTGCAGATACGCGAAATTTGCAAGTGCGGAACAGGCTTCAAACTCGGCAAAAATCTCAAACCAGGCCGGGACCGATTGTGAAATCCGCTGTTGCAGCTCCTGAAGACGGAACGTGTAGTACAAGTCCCAGGGGCCGATGGCGTTGAGCGCGTAATGCACGAGTGGATGAGCCTTGATGCTCAGCCGGGCGAGCAGCCCTGCCGCTTGTTTCAGGGAATGAGACGGCTTGAGCGCGTCCTGGCGAAGGGGTGTGCACAACTCCCTCAATGCAGGGGTGTGATGCATGGACATACGTTCCAGGCGCGTGAAGACAGCAGCCACTTTTTCCAGATGATGATGGAGAGCAACGGCGTGGTCGAACACGTCCTTAGTCCGCCCTCTGACGAGGAGATAGATGAAGGCGTACAAAGCAAAGGGCAGCATCCAATAGGATGGCAACCAGTTCATGAGGTCGCCGATCAAGAGGACCAGCGTCATACCGGCCAGCGCGGTTTCGATAAGGAGCAACATGGTGAGGCCCGAATAGCCGGCTGGAGAGTGCAAGACCGCCAGCAGGCGAGCCCCATCGATTTCCTGCTGGTCGACCAGGGTGGCTTCCAGGGCAATCCGGTCACGCAAGAGGGACAGGGGGGCGAGTTCCCTGATCAGAGCCTGCCGAGCTCCCCAGGAACGAGGTGGCGACAATTGGGAGAGAAACCACGAGGTCAGGCGTTCACGGCCTTGCGTCGAGACCGTGGTATCGATGAGATGCAGCAGCGAGTGTGGCCCCAGCAAATCCAGGTCTCGGGCATAGGGATGGTTTTCAACGGAAGACCATGCACGAGGCGGAATGTTCTGCCAATCCAACTGCAGACGAGCGAGGTGAGCGCTCTTGAGGGCTTGCCAGCGATGCAAACGGTGCATGCGGTCTTCGAGCCTGTTATGATACCAGGCTACCGTGATGAAGAGGGCCAAGAAGAGGAGGAGGGCGCTATTACCGGTCTGATACCAGCCAAGCCGATACAACATAATGCAAACGATGAGACCAGCGGCGAACACGAAAAGTCGCCAACGGGTGAACTGATCGCTTGCTGTGCGTCCATGACCGATGCTGCGCTCCAGCCGACGAAGCAGTCGTCTGAGCAGTTTTTCCCGGAATGGTGCCTGTATGGAGGCCGGAGAACTGGTCACGATGAAAGCGACGATACCGGTTGCGGCGAATGGCGTCAACACTCGGTTATCTGCCGCAGAGGTAGCCGGTAACGTCAGATGCGATCAGACTGGGTAGACGTGACCATGTGCGCGACCATCGACCCCGGTGAATTGCTGTCACGGCTGAATGACAGGTCCGCGAGGCGACGAAGAAGTCGCCTCAAGTCTGCGCACGGGCGCGAGGTTCACGACGCGCCGAAGAAGGCGCGTCACGGTTGTGAACGCCGGCGAGACGGTGAGCCGGCCGTGTCCCGGTGAGCGCCCAGTGTCTTCTGAACGATGCGAGAGCGATGCTTGGCGAAAGGTGCGCCGTGCGCACCAGGGCTGGGCGGGTGAGAAGAGTGACTTTTTCAGCATTCTGCTAGCCCGCATTATTCATGAGGGTTCGTCACGAAACCGCGGAGACGCCATGCGAGACGGGCGCGTGGAGCGGTGAAGGAGGGAGGCATCCTTGAACAGGATGTCGACCGACTGAGCGGCGAGCCCGCCAGCCTGGCCGCTGGATCTACGCGGCCCAGGCTTGTCGCAGCGGCGTATGCGCGGTTGGAGTAGAAGCCTTCATGAATAATGCGGGCTAGGACAATGGGGGACAGACTAGGATATGCGCATCTGCATCAGATCAGTATATCGGACGGCGGAGTTCCAAAACTTCCTGTTCCGGAGGCTCGAGTCACTCCAGATGGTCTCGTCGGAGATCGCCAGCGGAACCGGAGGGTTCATGGAGGAGTCGATCGCGCCGTGTGCCTGTTTTCACTGGAGGTCATTCAGGCGCTTCGCATGGAAGGCCATACCATTGTACCTGGATCATCGGGAGAAAATTTCACCCTGGCGGAAGTGGACTGGGGCCGGATTCAACCAGGGATTATTTTGCAGGTCGGCGAGTCCTTACGCTTGGAAGTGACCACCTATACGGCCCCCTGTCAGTTCAATGCCCAATGGTTCACGACCGGTGACTACGGTCGTATCTCGCAAAAGCTCCATCCGGGCTGGAGCCGGGTATATGCCCGGGTCTTGCGCGAAGGTATGGCGAAACAGGGAGACCGCCTCAGCGTTGAACCAGGACCTTCGCAACGAGGGGATGAAAAGGGATGATGGAGCGAGTATTGGAGCCGGAGCTCATGGAGGACGTCGAGCAGGTACGGGTCTACGCGCGCGCTGACTTTGCTGAGGAGAATCAGGGATTCGTCGACCTGTTCTTTGAATCCTGCCCCGAGTGGACCGGGGGACATGTCATCGACCTCGGGTGCGGTCCGGGGGATATTCCGATCAGATTCGCGCGCAAATTCCCGGGCGCTCGTGTGACTGGAATTGATGCGAGCCGGCCGATGATTCAATTGGCGGAAGAAGCAGTCAAGAGTGCCAAACTGGAAGAGCGTATCCGGTTCCGTTGCGAGCGTTTTCAAGAGGTGTCGCTGCAGGAGGCGGCCGATGCAGCCATTTCCAATAGTCTGCTGCATCACGTTCCGAATCCATTCCAGTTCTGGTATAAGCTCAAGCACCTTGTCAAACCGGGCTCGTTCGTTCTGGTCATGGATCTTTTGCGTCCCGAGTCGGCGGAAGCGGCGGCGGCGATTGTCTCGCAATACGCAGCGGACGAGCCCCCCATTCTGCAACGGGATTTTTATAATTCATTGCTCGCCGCTTTCACCGAAGATGAGATCGCGGCACAATTGGCGGAAATGAACCTGTCCCGTTTGCTGATCGATGTGCCGGATGACCGTCATTGGGTCGTAGGGGGGATCATCTACTGACCGCCGTGTCGCGACTTCATGGCTTGACTGCACAGCGCCGTCTTTACTTCGTCCTACTGCCTTTGCTCGTCTCCATCTTTCTGCCGGATCAGCTCTCCTATGGACAGCTGGAACGATTGCGAAAGCAGAGATCCACACCTCCTTCGCCGGCGAAAACGGAGACGCCTATGGCGTCCATCCCTGAAGGACCGTTCTCAATGGGATCCGACGGCAGCCAGGCACTCGAAGACGAACGGCCCCGGCATGACGTGTGGCTCGATACGTTTCTGATCGATCTCTTTGAAGTGACCACGGCCCAGTATGCCTCGTTTCTCGCGGATCAAACTCGCCCGACGCCCTGGCAGTGGGAGGCAGTCGATCCAACGATCCATCATGACCGGCCGGTCATCGGTGTGGATTGGCACGATGCCGACGCCTATTGCCGGTGGGCAGGCAAGCGGTTACCAACTGAAGCCGAATGGGAGAAGGCCGCACGCGGGACCGATGGCCGCTTGTATCCCTGGGGAGATCAGGATCCGACCGACGCGCGCGCGAATTTTGCTCTCGGCGCCAGGTTCAGTTATAGCCAGGTGCTCATGCCGGTCCATCAATACGAAAGTGGAAGGAGCCCGCACGGTCTCCATCACATGGCAGGCAACGTGTGGGAATGGACGCAGGATTGGTACGAGACTTCGTATTACGAGCAGAGCCCACCTCGCAATCCCACCGGGCCTGCGCAGGGACAGTTCAAGGTTTTGCGAGGTGGATCGTGGTCGGATCTGCCGAAGTATCTGCTCACCTATGGACGGTTCAAGCTTCCCCCCGGCACGAGGAACAGTTATACCGGATTCCGTTGCGCCGGTAGTCCCTCCAAGTAGCCCTCTGTGCACAACTATCCTAACAGGCTGTTGAAAAACGATTTTGCGTCGTGAGGAAATTGCCTGCTTGAATGTCGCGCAGGACGAGAAATAACTTCGCAGGATGTTCAAAATGGCCGTCCAGCGCGGCCGCAGCCAGCGAAGAGGCGAATCGTACTTTTCACGTACGGCGAGCCTCTAAGCGCCGCGAGAACAAAGCTGGCGGACTTTTTCGACATCCTGCTAGGGCGTGCCACTAGACAGTCAGGTTGTCAGCATAGGGGCTAGCTAGTAGACGCTCTTGGTGACTTCGACAGAGAAAGCGCTCTCATTGCCTGACCTGTCATAGGCAGAAATTGCGAAGTAATAGGTTTGACCCTTCGGAAGATTGCCGACGGTATAGCTTGTCGTTCCCTGAGTGTCGAAGGGTCCGGCAAAGGTATACGTTCCCGAGCTCGTCCCGACATGAACCTTATATCCGGCAAGGTCTGTTTCAGTGTTGGGGTTCCATGTCAGCAATGCACTCCCAAAGGATGGCGTGGGTGGCGGAGAGGGCGGGGGCGGCGGCGGTGTGACCACCGGCGTGGGGACTGGCGGAGAGGGCGGGGGCGGCGGCGGTGTGACCACCGGCGTGGGGACTGGCGGAGAGGGCGGGGGCGGCGGCGGTGTGACCACCGGCGTGGGGACTGGCGGAGAGGGCGGGGGCGGCGGTGGTGTGACCACCGGTGTGGGGATTGGCGGAGAGGGCGGGGGCGGCGGTGGCGTGACCACCGGTGTGGGGGTCGACGGAGTAGGCGTGCTGGGTTTTGGAGTCGGAGGTTTAACAAGAAGACCCATCACGTCAGGGCGCGACAGCAAGAGGCGAGCAGACCGAGAATTGGACTGACTGGTCGAGCTGGGTGTGCGAACTCCCGAAGAATTTACCTGACTGTTCGCAGCAGGCATCGTGCTCGACACTTGTCCTGATGGAGCGGTTACGCCTCCAGAGGGAAGCACCGCGGAGCCGAACATGCTGATCCCTGTCGTCGTGGTCTGCTTCGGAGGCGTCGTCACTGTTGAGGAAGCAACGGGAGCGACGCTAGGAGCCGGTTGACTGGTCTGCGGCTGAGACGGGTTGGATAAATCGATTGGAGTACGCGGGGCCAGCAACGAAAGCGGCTTGACCTTCTCAGGGATCTTGGGATCGCGAGATGTCTCCGGTGCTTTGGCCTGGGCAGCAGTCACCTCGGGACGGGTGATCAAGCTATGTCGATGGTGAGGCGGCCTATCTCCTGCCGCCAGTTGGCCCGGTGCCAGCGCATACAGCAGCGTCGAACAGAGACATCCAGCGAGGCCAACTGTAGTAAACCGTGTCAGTGTATTCATGGTGTAACCCTCCCCGAAAATCTCACGTAGGCAATCGAGCAAGCGATGTGCCACGTCCTCGTTCGGACCCGGCCCACAGAATGCTTTCTGACGAACCGATTTTACCGGGAGGGCCCGTCCGGCTTGGTTTTGGAGCGAGTGCTTGTACAAGGAAGGAAGGACGATGCATGGAAAACCCTTCGCTCCATGCGGACCATCTCTCAGGGCGGAAACCTGATGGATGCTGCGGTAACGAAGTATTTCAACGAGGTGTTAATGCGGGTCCACGGCAGGCAAAGCAGGCTTACCGTGAAGCCTATCTCATGAAGCGTGAGACGCCCGAGCAGGAACGAGATGGGGACGATGTTTCACGATCGACGGATTTCAGCTAGCAACGGGCGAGATGGGCCGACAGCCAGTCAATCAGCAGGGTGGTCATCCTACGGAAATCCTCCCCACGGCTGAATCGGTGATCGGCTCCTGGCAGGAGTTCGAGGCGTTTCGGTCCGGCAAGGGCTTGAAACAAACGGCGACTTTGATGGAGCGGAACGAGTTCATCGCGGTCGCCTTGGACAATGAGGGTCGGGACATGAATCGTCCGTGCGGGATCGTAGGCGATGAGGTTCATGGAATCCTCATAGAACGCGTAGTCGAGTCTGATCGGTTCGGGATCGCCCAGGATATTAGGAATGGTGTTGGTTGCTTTCCATTGCTGCATCCCCTCGTCGCCGAATTCCAGCCGTAGTTCCTCGCTGAAATCTACCACAGGACATTTCAATGCCAGACATGAGAGCACCGGTCTCACGGTTGCAGTTCCCTGTGGCGGGTCGCGCCGGTCGGACCAGCGTGCTGCAGTCAGAATGGAGACCAGGCCGCCAAAGCTCGAGCCGATGAGCCCGAGGTGCTGAAATCCACGAACGGCTGCCTCGTCCAGCGCTGCCATCCCCTGTGCGACGCCGATGGTCGTGGAGATGTTCTCAAACGGTCCCTGGCTCTCGCCATGGCCGAAGAAATCGAACCGAAGCGTCGCGATACCCCGTTCGCCCAACATCCGGGTCAGGGTCTTGTTCGTCGTACTATTCTTGTTGGACAGAAATCCATGGCACAGCACGGCCAGTCGATCCGTGGAATCACTCGGAGTGGTCAGGATCCCGGACACGCGATGCCCGAAACTATCGTGAAAGACAACGTCTTGTTCCATGGCCGGGACTTCCTCCGCTACTGAGACCGATCTCTTTCCGGGTGGCAGCCGGACATGTGAGCAACCTTCGCGCAAAAGAGCGCACAACTCATGGCAAGAAGTCCCATGCTGAACCAGGTCGCGAAATGGATCACAGGAGATCCCAACGGGATCGTCCACGTGAGGGTGGCCACCACTGCCAGTCCGAGCGTGCCGAAGCTGAGACTAACAATCTGCAAGGCGCGCCACCGGTTCATGATATCGGTCAAGGACTCGAGGTAGGCCGGACGTTTCTTGTTGCTCGCGACTCGCAGCTGAGCCAACCAGATTGGGAGAAAGTACGACAGACCGCCGAACAATCCTTGAAGCAGGAATCCGACAAATGCCGTGTGCGTATAGGCAAGGATATGCAAGGTGCCATAGGGCAAGGGTGGAGGATACCAGAGGGAGTTGATGCCGACGGCGATACCCAAGAGTGCGGTCAAGAGTAGAAAAAACATCGCGACCAGGAGATGATCGGACCACGCATTTCCTGGCTGGCCGGCATCGAGCCAGCATCGGAACAGATCGTAGGTATTCAGCCCGAGGCCGATCAAGAGCACTCCGCCTGCGACCAATTGGACGGATATGGAAGAGAGTAAAAATCCCGTGAGGAGACCGGCCGTTCCCAGGAGAAGAGCTGTCAGGATCGCCGGATCGAGGGGGGCGCTCCGAAGCCGGACTCGTAAGACAGCCGGCAGTATCACCCTCACTAATCCGACCAGACTCAGTATCGCGAACAAAAACACAGTCAGGTGAATATGACCCAACCTGGCATGGCCGTGCCACGGCTGCACCAACTGAAACGAAATGGCTAGTCCCACCCCGATCCCGGCATAAAGACCACCTACGGACAAACCGAAGTACAACCGGTGGAGAAACGAGCGGTCGGCCTGTCGGATCATCTGCCACACAGTACGAGTGGACATGAGCAGTGCGACCAGCAAAAGCAGACCTGCTCCACCTACCACGCGATGGTCGCGTAACCAGAAGCCCACGGAAAGTCCAATGGCAGCTGCGTTCAAAAGAACCAGCTTGAGCCCGAAAGAAGGTGCGCGAGTTCCGGTTGAAATAGGTCCCCGTTCCCCCATGAACACGCCTGCCAGCAATATCTGGAGGATGCCGCCCACCAGTGCTCCATGGACATGAATCAGCCGTAGGGCGGGAGGTAGGGGGGTACCGCGGACGATGCCGATCAGAATCGCCAGTCCGAGCAGGGATGAAAGGATCAGCCATCCCAATCCGATGTAGAGGAAGGTCAGAGGAGATTGCGGCGCCCGCACCACCTCGCCTTAATCCTTCTGGAGAAAGTAGAAATGATCGGTCGGCCCTTTCCCATGGCCGATGGCGAGGCTGTTTCGAATGGCTTCGGTCAGATAGGTCTTGGCGGCTTGCACCGCATCAACAACAGATTTGCCGCGTGCGATATGCGCGGCGATGGCAGAGGCAAATGTGCAGCCGGTGCCGTGCGTGTGGGGGGTCTCGATGAACTCGCCGCGAAACACATTGAAAAACCGTCCATCGTAGAGCAGATCGGTCGCTCGCTCCGCCAGCAAATGCCCGCCCTTGATCAGGACGTGCCTGCATCCGAACTGGTAAATCACTTTGGCGGCGCGGCGCGCATCGGCCAGAGAGGTAATCTCGATCCCGGACAGTTGTTGGGCTTCGTGGATATTGGGGGTCACCACCAGGGCCAACGGCAGCAGCTCCTTCTTGAGCACCTCCACCGCGTCCGGCTTGAGGAGCGCGCGTCCGCTCTTGGCGATCATGACGGGATCGACAATGAGAGAAGCCTGGTTTTGCGGCTTCAACATGCCGACCACCACCTGAATAATCGCCGAAGAAGACAGCATGCCGGTCTTGACCGCGGAAACGTCGAAGTCGTCGAAGATCGCGTCGATCTGCGCCGCGATGATGGAGGGGGGGAGTTCGAAGACGTCCGTGACCTCTTCCGTGTTTTGTGCAGTGATGGCCGTAATCACGGACATGGCATACACCCCATTCGCAGACATGGATTTGATGTCCGCCTGGATGCCGGCCCCGCCGCCTGAATCCGATCCTGCGATCGTGAGCACTTGCTTGATCGTCATTCGTTCTCACCCACCCTTAAGCCGTCAGTGACCGGCTCGTGTATCGGTATCCTCGGATGGCTGGCGTATAGGAAACACGAAGAGACTCATGGCCTCCGAGTCTTGACTATATGCTATCGGGTATAAGCTCTTTTCCCCGGCCTGGGAAGTTGAGCGGCGGAGATCATTATACTCGGGGACGTTCCCGTGTCCAATTCACCGGGTGTTCGCATGGACCAGCAGGGTTCCGATGAGCCGTCCCACGACATAGCCCACGGGAAGCAGGGCCAAGAGTACCATCGGAAGGAAGAGATATGCGATGGCTCCTTGCGCGTCCGGATGTAACAGGATGGTCACATGGATCCAGATGCTCACGGCGATGATTACCAGGCCTGCGCCCGCAATCCCGGCGAACCGGCGGCGTGTCCGCACGGAATCTTCCAAACGCGACATGCCCAGATGAAATAACGCCAATAAGGCGAAGGCGATAAAGGGGACAGAGTCTAGCATGCCGATGAGGAAGAGATTGTATCCCGGAGCAAAGAGGTGTGCTCGAAAGTCGTGTAGTGCCTGAGCGAGGGGTACGTGACGGACTACCACATCTGTCAGGATGAGGCTTGCCCAGGGTACGAGCGGGCCGAGTAAAATGGCGATCCAGTAGATGGCGACGGTCATGAAACGAACAGCTTTATCCGAGAACATAGGACCTATTTGATGACGATTGGTTCATCGAGTCATTGATTCATTGGTTCATCGTCATGGCTTCATGCGGGGAGATTCACCGGCGCCATTATGGAGAGCAGGCGATCGACTGTCGATGGCGGCCAGGGCGTCGGTGGCGCTCTCCCGCACGATCGGATCAGGATCGTGAAGGAGCGGTGTCAGTGCCACGATCGCTTGTCCGCCACCGGCTCCGATTGCGGTGAGTGCCTCAACCGCCAAATAGCGATGCATGGTTCGCTCGTCCTGGAGGACCGTGATCAAGATGGGCGCTGCCGCAATCGCCGTTGAACCGAGCCTCGCGAGCTGATGCAACGCGTACTCGCGTCCCGTTGATTGCCCGATCATGAGCACGAATGTTTCGACGCGGGCCGCGTCACCTTGACGAGTTTTATCCAAGGCACTGCGAAGCAGACCGGATACGGCGGCATCCTGTTGGTCGAGCATCGCCGTGATTTCATCAAGCCGTTCTCGTGGAAGTGGGACCGCAAAGGCGAATTGTGTGGCGGCAGCTTGGCGAACCAGAGCGGAGGGGTCGCGTAGACCCGCGAATAAGGCATTGGAAACTTCACCGGCAGGAATCCCAATATTTCCCAACGCGGCGAGCACATTCCTGCGGACCAGTTCATCCGGGTCGTGCATAAGGGTGATGAGCGAGGGAACAGCCGGCTTGGCCACCGGTCCGAGGTCTCCGATGACGGCAGCTGCCGTTCGCCGTGACTGAATGTCTGCCGCATTCAAGAGTGGAATATAGTGATTCATGACACGGCGGGCCGCAGCGAGATCGATGCGCCTCAATGCGGCGGCGGCTGTTGTGCTGGCATGTTGGACGGAATCCTCCGTCGCCAGGACCAGCAGCGATGGAACGGCGGCCGTCGCGTTCGGTCCGATGTGGCCCAACCAGTCGGCTGCAACGATGCGTGTCGAGGGATCAGGGTCGTGCAGTTGTTCGATGAGCGCAGGGACCGCCTGCACTCCTGTCGATTGCCAGTACCACCAGACGGCGAGAGCCATGCACATCGCTAATCCGACGAGATTGAGGGCGATCTGTTTGTTGGTAAGGACGTGCATCGGTGGTTCGACGAAATAAATCGATGTTGACAGAGCAACTTAGGCGAGGCCAAGCACAAGGTGAACCGCTAGTCAGGTAGGACAACTCCGGCACATGGCAGTGGAAATCTCACAAGGATTTCTCATCTCCGGGTGGCTTCGAGGCGATATACCCGGGCTTTCAAACGGGACAGATCCGCTTCAAGACTTCCGATACATTGATCCAATTACGAAAATGAAAGCCGCATTCATGCCCGCATTTCCTTAAACTCGTCCCGTACTTCACGTCGCATTTCTTGAAGGTCGTGGCGAATGACAGAGTGACCTTCGGCTATCTGACGAATGTCACTGCGGAGGGCCTCTGCCACGACGCCAAAATGGTGTTTGATTTCTTCAACTTGCTCGGGCGACATAGACATCGCTGTTGAAATTTCTTTGAGTGGACCGCATGAACACGAGCCCGAGCTTTCTATAGACCGATCGGCCAGGGAAAGCAATACAGCCGATTCCCATGACCAGATGACCAGCATAGTTGAATTCGCTTGAGTGCGCTAAGCGGTCTTGAGCCAAGAATTGAGTGTGACTCCGATAACAACGGCTTTGTCTTGAATTTGGAATCTATATTGTGAGGAGATGACATCAGTCCAGGTTTGTGGGTACTCATTTCCTTTATATGAGAATCCTTAAACTCGAAATCCATACTTTCGCGGCTGAGGTTGGAAATGAACCGAGCTTCGAGATCGCACAAGCCGTCGATGTTTTATTGTGTTCACATAGGCTGAAAGGTACTTGAAAGCTGCCGATTCCTGGAATAGCTGAAGTTCTTTCCTCAAAGTAATGGCTTCGTCTCGCTTGATAAGGGAACCAATCACAGAGGATAGTGTGACGTCGTCTTCCTGCAAGATAAGACGAAGGCCCATGGCGTAATAGATGACCTGTGAAAGGATGTCTCCTACCGAGTGTAAAGCTTGGGCGCAGGCAACGAGATGCGCCTCAATTTTGAGCTGTGATTCTAGGAAGGCTCTTGCCGGTTGGCCTCCTCCTGCATGTAAAAATATTTGCTCAGACATGGCCACATAGTCAGGCGCAAGTTTTTGAATGATTATGTTCAGTTCTTCTGCATGATAGGCTGCTATGGCGAGCTTCCAGTGGACTGATCTTGAAGCTTGAGCTGTGTCCTTCGCAGCGTCTAGGCCCCAACGATCTTCAACAAGTTTCTTCGTTTCCAGTGCTTCCACTCAGATAAAGAGCTGATGAGTGCCGTCATGTCCTCTCTGAATTACAGAACCTGGCAATCAAAAGGATTCGCACGACTTCAATCCAGAAATACAATCAAGAAATCTTGCAATGTCTTTGCTGAGGCTCTGAATTCGATCAGGCTGAAATCTTTCAGTGAGCACTCCCAGGAAGATAAGTAACGTGCAATGGAATTTGATGAGTCATGACCGACACGTTGTGGTGCTTGCATCGTATTTTTTCAATGCCGTTTCTATCGAGATGATGGTTTTCTTGTCTCGATGAGAAAAGACGACATGCATGCCACGCTCCATTGCCAAGAGCAATTATTCCTCTTGGATTAATCATATTAATCTCGGCTTCGAGATGAGTCAAAAAGGAGTGCTCTATGGCCGCACGAGATGTTACTGGACTGAGTTTGTTGTAAGACTTTATAAGCGGCCACTTGATTGCTTGAACAAAGAAGAAGCCTTCATCGACAAATGTGTTGATTGCCTGCACAGAGTTAGAATCGATTGCATCCAACCGTGATAATTTCAGACATGGAAACAATAGCCGACGTACGGCATCATCATTATCGGGTTTCCAAAAACCGCCATTCTTAGGGGGAGCTTCACCAATGAACAGCACGCAGTTCTGTGATGGCATCCTAAAAGGACGAGAGGGGATTGGAGACGTAGGTTTTGCGAAGCGTTTATCGCGACAGCCATAGCATTGGTTAAGACCCTCTTGAAAGGTTGACCATAATTCCTGGTTCATTGCGGTCAGTTGATTGAAAGGTTAGACATGGTTATGTGTAGCTTACAGGAGTCTTCTTCAATCTACTAAGGCTTCTCCGCAGCTGATTATTTTAGGCAGCTTTGTAAAGATTGGCAATTGCGAGTTGGGCAAACCGGCTTCAAGTGTCACAAGATTCGATTGGGGTCAAAGCGAGCCGATGTGTTGCCATTCTCATCTTCCATCTTCTTTTACCTATTCCACACCTGCGGTCGTGTCCTTCACGGGTGGTCAAGCGCAGGAGCCTAGCCGCGTGTCTTCCCCCATCTCTCATTTGTGGCCGGTATAAGAACTGGCACGCCGGACGGCGGGGAGGTGTCGCAGCGTGATTAGAGCGCCGTTGGATACTCGGCTCAAGCGAGCCGATGCGACCGCCACTGATCGATAACCTATTCATGTGAGGATATCTTCTTCACTCTCTCCTCGTTGGCCGGTGTGATCCTCGGGCAGGTGGCAGGAGTGTTCCTAACTGCGCGCGTCGACCGAGCGCTTCCGAGCGCGGGGTCTGCGAGCACGGGAATACTCCTGCCACCTGGCCATCTTCGTTTCACACGGGCCACTTCTCCTCATTCCAGGCCATCTCCCAAAACATCCACTCATACCGCGAGCTGATCACAAACGCCTCCTCCATCCGCCGCTTCTCGTCCTGTCCCGCCGTGCGCGCCCAGCGGTCCACCTGCTTTCGCATCCACGCCTGGACCGCTTCGAACTCCGTAGAGGCATACAGCAGCAGCCAATCGCGATAGGGATGCTTCACGCCGGGACGCCCCTGCTTGAGCAGATGCTTGCCCACCACGCAGTAGATCCAAGCGCAGGGGAGAGCGACGACCGTGATCTCAGCGGCGCTTCCGCTTGCCGCAACGGCCAGCATATGCCGAGTATAGGCGTAATTCGTGGGGGCCATGGAGACGGACGACATCTGCTGCGGCGTCATCTTCCAGCGGGCGCCGTAATTGGCGTGAAGACTTCGTTCCACGGTGATGGTTTCCTCTGCAAGTTTGGTAAACCGCAGGGCGGACTCCGAATCCGGCGCGCGCTGTGCAGCTGCAGAAAACACGCGCGCGAGATCACCGAGAAAGCGCGCGTCCTGCAGAATGTAGTACCGGAACTTGCGCTCAACGAGCGTGCCGTTCCCCAGCGCCACGACAAAGGGGTGAGACAGCTGCGCGCGCCAAATCGGCTGCACGAGGTTACGAAGATGATTCGAGAATGACATCCGATCTCCTTAGCTAGAAAGCCGTCGCTCGTCCTTCGTATCTCATATCCTTAGTGAAGCGTATCTTGTCCGTGAAGAAATTTATGATGTGTTGATCTGTTTATTTGTTGAATGTCAGAAGTTCATCAGATCGCCACATCAACAGATCATCAGATGTTTCTTTTTGCGCTTCACGCTTCACGAATCAACGTGTTTGCCTGGGCGCCCAGGGTCTTGGCATCCTGTTGATTCCATCCAGAGCCGCCACGCGGTAACATTCCGCCAGGGTTGGATAGTTGAAGACAGTGTCCACAAAGTAGTCGATCATGCCGTGATATGCCATGACGGCCTGACCGATATGAATCAGTTCGGTCGCGCCGTCTCCGATGGCATGGACACCCAAGAGCTCTCTCGTCTTGTTGTGGAAGAGCAATTTCAGCATGCCGATCTCGTCGCCGATCAATTGCCCCCGGGCGATTTCTCGGTAACGAGCGATGCCGACGGCATACGGGACGCCGTTCTTGGTCAGATCATCTTCGTTTCGTCCCACCATCGAAATTTCGGGGATGGCATAGATGCCGTACGGCATGAGGTTGTCCTGCGCGGTGTAGGGAAGGTCGAAGGCATGACAGGCCGCTTGGCGACCTTGCTGCATCGATGTGGAGGCCAGCGCCGGAAACCCGATGATATCCCCGGCGGCATAGATATGGGGGATGCATGTCTGGAAGGACCCATTCACTTGAAGCCGTCCGCGGCTGTCCGGAGTAATACCGATGGCGGGCAGGTTCAATTCTGCGGTTGCGCCTATCCGTCCGACCGAATACAGCACGGAGTTTGTGCCGATCTCTTTGCCGCTTTTCAACCGGATGACGACCCGTTCGTCCTGCGTCTTGTCGACCGAAACCACCTCTTCGTTGAAGAGAAGCGTGATGCCGATGTTGCGCATCTGATACTGCAGGGCCTCGATGAGCTCTGTGTCGACGAACTCGAGCAGGCGCGGGCGCCGTTCGATCAACGTGACGCGGACTCCCATGGTGGCCAGGATGGAGGCGTACTCCGTGCCGATGACCCCGCCACCGATAATGGCGAGCGAAGCCGGCAGTTGCTTGAGTGCCAGCAGTCCGTCCGTGTCGATGATCGAGACGTCATCGAAGGGAATGTGCGGAGGACGGGCGGGCAAGGTTCCGGTCGCGATGACGATATAATCGGCGGTATGTTCGACGATCTCTCGTGTGGTACGGACAGCCAGCCGGTGTGCGTCTATGAAGCCGGCGGTGCCGGTCAAGAGATGGACGTTGTTACGGGCCATCTGGTGATAGATGATCTCCACTTCCCGCCTGATGACATGATTGGCACGGAAGACGAGGTCTTCCATCGTGATGTCCTGTTTCACCCGATAGCTGGCTCCGTAGAGACTGCGTTGGTGGAAACCGGACAGGTACAGCACGGCTTCCCGCAGCGACTTGCTGGGGATCGTTCCGGTATTGGTGCAGACGCCGCCGACCACTTCCTTCCGTTCGACGATGCCGACGGTCTTCCCGAGTTTGGCGGCTTGAATAGCGGCTTTTTGTCCGGCCGGGCCGGTGCCGATGACGAGCATGTCGTAGTGGGGCATCTCGCTCCTCAACTACCGTGAAGCGTGGGTCGTGAAGCGTGAAACACAAAAAGAAACATCTGATGATCTGTTGATGTGGCGATGTGATGAACTTCTGACATTCAACACATGAACAGATCAACACATCATCAATTCTTCACGGACGAGATACGCTTCACGAGGCACGCCGTATCAACTGGCGGTCACCAGGGTGCGCGCGACGCGAAAGGCTTCGTCCATATCCGCCAGTTGGGCCAGTTCGGGCGTGACTTGAAGATAGCGGACGACATTGGCGGCATCGACCACAATCACAGCTTGCGTCAGGATATGTGGATCCTTGAGGTAGAGCCCGTGCGCTTTTCCGAAGTCCGCTCCCCGGTAGTCCGACAGGAAGGTGACATTGGTGATCTTGGCTTCCTCGGCAAAGCGTTTTTGCGCAAACGGAGTATCGATGCTGATTGTGATCAACTCGACGATCTTATCCAAGCCCTTGTTCTTTTCGGACAGGTAGTGGGTTTGCTGTCCGTACACCTCTTTATCGATGGAGGGCACCACGCTGATGATCCGGACCTTCCCTTTCCCCTTCGTGTCGGTAACGCTCACGAGTGCCAGATCGACTTGCGTGAGCTTGACCTCATGCAGCTTGTCTCCGATCTTGATGCCCTTCCCGGACAGCATCAACGGCTTGCCTTGAGAGAGCACGTTGTTGCCCTCGCCCGCGTTGATGGTGCCGTTCGCCACCGGCATGGCCTTATATGTAAAGTCGGGGCCCGGCATGGGATCGGCCGTGCTGCATGCCGCGGACGCGAGCAGCGCGAGCGCCGCAAGAAACCCCGGCCAGGATAGAAAAGATGGGTGGTTCATGATGACCTCGTCGCAGTGCAGATGATGCCCGATGAATGCTGGACAGTTTATGTACTGGCTTCGGGCTTATGTCAAGATTCGAGAAAGCTTAGGATAAGCCCGTTCACGATGTCGGGCCGTTCCCATTGCGGGATGTGGCCTGCTCTGGGAATCAGGCGCAGCGTGGAACCCGGAATCAACGCGTGGAGGTCATTGCCCACTTGACGTGGAAACAGCCGGTCTTCCTCGCCCCAGAGGATCAATGTGGCATGCGTGATGGTGTTTAGACGGGGCGCGAAGGTGGATTCCCATTGTGGAAGATGATCCCGGAGCGACATCAGCGACCGGATGAGTCCGGGCGCACGGCGGTTTCGAATGGACCGATCCAGCACGGACGGAGTCAGAAGGGTATGGTCAAAGACGATTTCTTTGAGGATTGTCTCCGTCGGACGGGAGCCGAAGAGCCAACTCCCGAACTCGGCGAGCCACACCGGGACGCGCAGGTCCACCGCCCGTTTCATGATCGGGCTGGCCAGGGCTTCTTCAACGCGGGGCGGCAGTCCGCTGATCAAGACCAGCCGGTCCACCTTTTCCGGGTCGGTGAGGGCCAAGGCTATTGCCAGTCCGGCGCCCATGGAATTCCCTACCAGGGTGGCGCGTTCCAATTCGAGTTCATGCATGAAGCCACGGAGATACTCCATCAAGGTATTGGGGCTGTAATCTATGCCCGGTTTATCGGACAGGCCGGATCCGGGGAGGTCCAGGGTCACGACTCGATGCCGGATCGACAGGGCCGCCTGCTGGTATTCCCATTGCCAAATGGAACCGCCGAATCCATGAAGGAGAATGACAGGCGGTCCTTGTCCCTGGTCGAGATAGGCCAGACGATGCCCATGGACCGAAGCGGTATGGATCGGCAGACGTTGGATGGAATCGAACCAGGGAGGGATGTCCGGGCGGGATGAGCAGCTGCTCATGAGTACCGTTGCGAATAGCAGAACGGCGGCGGCAGTGTGGCGCGTCGCGACAAGCAGAATTTCCGCGAACGCCTCAGGCGCATTCACCGATTACTCCAATTGAATCAGAGTCTCGTCGATCTTGACGTTGTCGCCTTCCGTGACGAGAATGGCTGTGACCCGGCCGTCCATCGGAGCGGGAACCCGGCTCTCCATCTTCATCGCCTCAATGATGAGCAGCGGATCCCCTGCGGCAACGGTACTGCCCTCGGTGACAAGGACCTTGACCACGCGCCCCGGCATGGGAGGCGCAACGTCACCGGGTTTCGTCGGCTTCGGACGCTTGGGTCTGGCTTTGCCCCCTGCCTCCGGCGCCTCGGGTACCCCTGCGAGCACTTCCTGCAACGGTTCCAGAGAGACTTCTTGCAGCCGATTGTTGACCCGGATGTAATACGGTTTACGTCCGTCCGATTTGCGTCCCGACCCGGAGACCACGACGTGATACGTTTCTCCATGCACGGTGATGTTGAACTCGGCAGGCGCCAGGTGCAGGTCGTGTGCGACGGCAGGACCTTTGACTTCCGAGGACTCCAGCGAGTCCGGTTGTAATTCGCCTCGTTCCCGTGCTTCGAAAAAGTCCCGCGCAATAGCCGGAAAGAGCGCGAAGGACAATTGATCCTCCAGCGAAGTGGCGGACGGCGGCAGATCCTTTCTGATCGTATCCAACTCGGGATCCAGCCGGTCGGCCGGTCTGCCCTTGACCGGCTCCTCGTCGCCGATGGCCCGGGCCATCACTTCCTTATCCACCGGACCGGGGGCTCTGCCATAGAGGCCCAAGAAATAATTTTTCGTTTCCGTGGTAATCACTTTGTACCGGTCGCCCTGTTCGCCGGTCAGCACATTGAGCGTGGCCTGGGTGCCGACGATCTGGCTCGTCGGGGTGACCAGCGGCGGATAGCCCATGTCTTTCCGGACCCGCGGAACTTCATCCAGGACTTCTTTCATCCGGTCGAGCGCGTTCTGCTCCGTCAGTTGAGCCGCCAGGTTGGACAACATGCCGCCCGGAATTTGGGAGGTCAGGATTTCTGCATCGACGCCCGTGAAATCGCTCTCGAACTGGCGGTATTTCCGGCGGACGGTCCGGAAGTGCTCGGTGATCGTCTTGAACTGCCGGAGGTCGAGGCCTGTGTCATAAGGAGTATTCCGCAACGTGGCGACCAAGGTTTCGGTCGGCGGATGCGACGTTCCTCCGGCCAGCGGGGACACCGCGGTATCCAGCATGTCCAAGCCGCCCAGAATGGCCATCAGCGAGGACATGGAGGCCATGCCCGAGGTGTAATGGGTATGAAGGTGGATCGGAACCCTGACCGCTGATTTCAACCGCCGGATCAGGTGGTAGGCATCGAGTGGGGCCAGCAATCCCGCCATGTCCTTGATACACAGCGTGTCGGTGCCCAGGTCTTCGAGCTGCTTGGCCATGGTGATGAACCGATCGACGTGATGGACAGGGCTGACGGTGTAACAGATACTGGCCTCGACATGTTTGCCGTTGGATTTGACCTCACGGATGGCCCGATCCAGATTGCGGACATCGTTCAACGCGTCGAAGATGCGGAAGACGTCGATGCCGTTGGCCGCCGACCGTTCGATGAACTTCTCCAGCACATCATCCGCATAGTGACGATAGCCGACCAGGTTTTGGCCGCGCAGCAACATTTGCAACCTGGTGTTGGGCATTGCGGCCCGCAGTGCCCGCAACCGTTCCCACGGATCTTCTTTGAGGAAACGCAGGCACGTATCGAACGTGGCGCCGCCCCACACCTCCAACGACCAATAGCCGACGGCGTCCAGCTTCTGCGCAATCGGCAACATATCTTCGGTGCGCATGCGGGTCGCCAGCAGGGATTGATGCCCGTCTCGAAAGGCGACGTCCGTGACCAGCAGTTTTTTCTTTGGCGCCGGGTCGATCTGAAGGTCAGCCTTGCCGACAGGGATGGAGGCCCGGTGACGAGGGGCCGCGACCTTGACCCGGGAGGATTTTTTACCGCTGGGCTGAGGTTTCTGTTTCTGTTTTCTTTTTGCCATCGTTCAGCGCTCGCTCTCGGGTTCGTGGGTGAGGGGCATGTGAATGGGTTCGGGAAGTCTGCGAGATCAGAGCCCTTCGTAGGCGGCAATTGCGGCGGAGAGGGCTAACACGAGGTCCTCAGGGTCTTCGGATTCTTCGTACTGGTACAGATCCGGATGCGTCTCCAAGTAGGACGTGTCGAAGTGGCCTGCGCGAAAATCCTGCTCCATCATAATGTTTTTCATAAACGGGATCGTCGTCTTGACTCCCCGCAACACATACTCTTCGAGAGACCGTCGCATGCGGCTGACTGTCTCCTCCCATGTCCGTCCCCTGACCGTCAACTTGGCCAGTAGCGCGTCGTAGTAGGGCGGAATCGTGTAATCCTTATAGACGGCGCCGTCAATGCGAACGCCGATGCCGCCCGGCGACAGATAGGCCGTGATGGTTCCTGTGCAGGGCATGAAATTATTCCGGGGATCCTCGGCGTTGATGCGGCATTGAATGGCATGGCCCTGCAAGGTGACATCCTTCTGCCGAATCTCCAACGGCTTGCCGGCGGCAATGGAAATCTGGTTGCGCACGATGTCGATGGCCGTGATTTGCTCGGTCACCGTATGTTCGACCTGAAGGCGGGGATTCATTTCCATGAAATAGAAATGCCCGTCCTGATCCAGAAGAAACTCGACCGTGCCGGCATTGTCGTACTCCACCGTTTGCGCCATTGCGATCGCGGCTTCGCCCATCTGGGCGCGCAGTTTGGCCGTGAGGATGAGCGAGGGCGCAATTTCGATCAGTTTCTGGTGGCGCCGCTGAATGGAACAATCGCGTTCCCCGAGGTGAATGATATTCCCGTGTTTGTCCGCCAGGATTTGGAATTCGATATGGTGGGGACGTTCGATATATTTTTCGATGAAGATCGCGCCGTCGCCGAATGCCGCCTGAGCCTCCCGAGAGGCCACCTCCATGTTTTCCCGCAGCTCCTCGTCCGAACGCACGACGCGCAGGCCACGGCCCCCACCTCCGGCACTGGCTTTGATCATGACGGGATAGCCGGCGCTGCGGACAAAGGCCAGAGCTTCCTCGGTGGTGCTCACCCCTCCTTCCGTGCCGGGGACGATCGGCACCCCGGCCTGCTTGGCGATCTCGCGCGCCTTGACCTTACTGCCCATCGATAAAATGGCCTGAGGCGAAGGGCCGATAAAGGTGATGCCCGAGGTCTGGCACAAACGTGCGAACTGTTCGTTTTCCGAAAGAAACCCATACCCGGGATGGATGGCATCCGCGCCGATACGCTTGGCGAGATCGACGATCTGCTTCATGTCGAGAAAGCCTTTGACCGGACCGGGCCCGACGAGATAGGACTCGTCAGCCTTCTTGACGTAAATGCCCGTGGAATCGGCGTCGGAAAAGATCGCGGCTGTGGCGATATTGAGTTCGCGGCAGCCGCGGATGATCCGCATGGCTATTTCGCCGCGGTTGGCAACCAAAATTTTGCGGAACATGTGCGTCTCGTAAGAAGCCCGGCGAGTTTCGCTCAGGCGTGGGACTGAAAAAAGACGGCGTAACCTAGCATAGGATCAAGAGAGTTGTCGAGTCTGGCAGGTGAGACGCGGGAAGGACAATCACGACGAAGGGGAGCAATTCAGGGAGATACGCGCAAGGGCGATTCCTCCCTGAAGCTCCCGGTTGATCATTTGGCTTTTATCAATAACGGCTTCGATTGGGCGCTGCCGCCGCCTGCCACGACGATGATGAACGACATGCCCGCCTTGACTTCAGGCACGGTGGCTTCGATCGTCGTCTCGTTGAGAAATTTGTAATCGACCTTCTCCTTCGAGGCAGCACTGAAGGTCACCCCGTGAAAGCACTCTTTGGTACCGAAGTTTTCGCCCTTGATGGTCACCTTCTCGCCGGGTTTCGCCTCATCTGGTTCAACTTTGGAGATGCCCGGCCGTTTCGAGCGGTCGCACACCGGATCCTTTTCAACCTTCGTCTCGTCAAATCCCTTGATGGATTCCGTGTCGAAGAGCGTGAAGCCGGTCCCTTCGACGGTTGACCCGTCCTGGGCTCGGAGCGTACCCGCCGGGAGTGCCAGGATTCCGAGCATGGCTGCCGTCGAAAGACAAATGTGATGAATCCGCATGTAATCCTCCTTTCCGGTCCCTACTTGGTCTTGAGCGACGTATACATGTCCGACACGATCTTCTGTCCCGCCTCGGACAAGGCGAATTGATGAAAGGCTTCCGCGAGCGGATTGGTCTCCTTCTTCGACAGGAGCAGTACGGGACGTCGCAGTGTATACCGCCCGTCCTTGACCGTGGGAAGCTCGGGTTCGACTTTGTCTAGAGGCAGGAGACGGACCGCGACCCCCGAATTCACGGAGTCGAGGGCCTGCCGGAGTGAGAGGTAGGACACAGCCGACAAGGGAGGAAGCGTGCCGACGATGGTCTTAATCACCTTATCGTCTCGCGCGATCGTTTTTGCCGTGTCAGGAATCTTTCCACTGATGCCGAGGTGTTGCTCGAAGGCCTCCCGTACGTTCTGGTTGCGCGGGCGATCGATCAGTAGGATTTTGGTATCGGGCCCTCCCAGATCCGACCACGTTTTGAGTTTGCCCGAGAAGATGTCGGCCACCTGCTGGGTGGTCACCTCCTTCGTAAAATTGGAGAGATGGACGACGACCGCAATTCCATCCCACGCGATTTGCGACGCCATCAGCTCCTTGTCGCCGGACCCGGTGACGGCAATGTGAGCCTGTCCGGACTTGACCATGTCGGTCGGTTTAGAATTTTCGTCCCAAATCACATCGACATAGGCCTGCGGATTGGTTTTTTCAAACGCACGGGCAAGCGATTCCATGGTCGTCATTTCCGGCCCGTTCCCGGCGATGATAAGAGATCCTGACAGTTGAGCATTGAGGAAAGAGGGGAACACGAGTGCAAGGCCGATGCACATTGGGAGGAGTCCTACATGGATCACGCTGGGTACCGTTCCTTTCCGACAGGATCGTTCACCGGCGGTTGCTTCCGCCAGAAAGTTGACCAAAATGAATTCATGGATTGGCCACGTCGCTATGAAGATCCCGATGGCCCGCCTTGATCGGACCCACCGGTGCCACTTCTTTCCGGGGGCATGGTCATGTTCGGTGGCGGCGAATTTCGCTTTCCTGTGAGAGGTGGAAGTTTCGAGAACTTGCTCATGCGTTCATTGAGCATGCTGTAGGCTTTCATTTCCTTGAAGCCGGGCTTATGGTCCCCTTTGATGGTCGAGGAAAACGCCGACAGAATACGCGTTGCGCTCTGTGCCCGACAGTGGGGACACACCGTGTCTTCGGGCCTTGCATGCACCGACTGGGTGGCCTCGAATTGTTGCTCGCATTTTTCGCAGCGATATTCATAGACCGGCATGGGGAATGCTCCTTGTGAACGAAGGCCCAGGGCTTGTTCCTCACTCTGTTCTCGGATTCCGTAAGCCCTTGACCGGCCGAACTTGTTTGCACTATTGTACCCAAACTATGACCGCAAAGGCGAGTCCAGAATTGGAGGAAATCTGTTATGTCCCTGTTAATCCGTCGGTATAAGGGGTCGAGTGGCATCATGCAGGAAGAGCGAATCGATGATCCGGATCGGATCGAGCGATACATGCGCCTGTTTGAAAAAGACGATATCAAGAAATTGAATACCGGCGTGAAGGTTGTGATTGAAAAGGACGAGTGGCAGCTCCTGCCATAGGATCTCTCCCCATCTCTCCTATCTGCAGTGCAGCATTCCGAGGTTCAGCGAACGAGACGTGACGGGTGACGTTGCCGGCCGCGTAGGGGCGTGATAGGGTAGGTGTCTCCGGGGACGGCAGGAAGAGAGCGCGATCATCATGATCTATTGGGTACACATTGCACGAGCCAATGACCGGGCCACCCTCCATCGCGAACGCTGTTCGGAGGTCCCTTCGGGCGTGTCCACGAGCGATTTCTGGGAAGGCGGATGGTTCGATTATCCGGACAAGGAACGGGCGCTTCTGGCGCTGGAGCAGGCCGGAACGACAGAGGAACGGCGCTGTCCCTTGTGCAAACCGTGAGCACGAAAATGTGGAGTTCTGAGTCTTGAATGAGAGTGCTGAGTTTTGAATTCGAAGACTGAGTTGTAATCCTGTCCCCTAACTCATAACTCAACACTCATACTTTACAACTTGGCTGTTCTTGCACATCCATGCCGCGATTTGCGATCCTCCTCACCACCCTCGTGTGGGGCGCGACGTTTCCTGCTACCAAGGCCGTGCTTGAACAAGTTCCGCCGTTGACCTTTCTTTTTCTCCGGTTTCTCCTCGGCACAACATTGGTCCTTGCGGTCGTATGGATCAGTGGACGGTCCATCCCGCGAGACCGATTCACCCTCAGAATCAGCCTCATTGCGACTGTCTGGCTGTTTCTGGGCTACGTGCTTCAAACGGTCGGTCTCCGCTATACGAGCGCGTCGAATTCAGCATTCATTACCGCACTTTATATTGTGTTCGTCCCGCTCTATTTGAAGCGACTGAATTCGCGGGTCTGGTTGGGAATAGGGCTCGCTCTGTTGGGATTGTGGCTGCTGATCAAGCCGTCGGCCGATGTGAACATCGGCGATGTTCTGACGGTGGGATGCGCGGCGACTTTTGCCGCCCACATTGCCTGCCTGGAGCGGTTCACGCGGGTGGCTGACCCAGTCGCGGTCTTCTCGTGGCAGCTCGTTTTCGTCACGGTGGCGATGACGGGGATGATGGCCTGGGAGTCACCGGCTTCGAGCGCATTCGACCCGACACCAGTTTTTCTCGTCGCCCTGGGCGTGACCGGCGTATTGGCCACCGGCGCCTTTGCGGTGCAGATGTGGGCTCAGCGGTTGGTCCCGGCGCAAGAAGTATCGTTGCTGTTCTCAATTGAACCGGCCTACGCTGCCTGGCTGGCCTGGTTGTTTCTCGGAGAATCCATGGACCCGCAAGGTTGGATCGGCAGCGGCTTCATCCTCGCCGGGGTCGTGGTTGGTTCTCTCCTTCAACCGTCGATTGTCCGGCCTGACTCCCTCGCTGCTGAATCGGCTCACATTGCATGAGGAGGTAAAGTGGCATGGCGCAGAAGTTTGGAAATGGACGGTGGGTAGAGGAGGGGTTTCTGGACAACCGAATACCGGGCACTGTGGTGGGAAGGGTGAGCTTTGCCGGCATAGGACGGGTGGAAGTGTTCCTCGTCGGTGATTTTCGTGGTGAGATCGCGGGGCAAGCGATTCGGTTCCGGAATAGTCAATACGAAGACGAAGAAATTGCCGGACATGTGCTGGGTGATGTTGAGTCGCCTCAGATTGGTGATGTGAGCCTCATTTCCTTCGACCCGCACCCTCATCTGTCGCCGCACCCCTATATCGAATGGTTCTCACTCAGGAAAAATCACTATCGGATCGAACTTGCGCCAGGGGATGCATGGATTGCGAATGAGGCCGATCTGGCCGGAATCAACGGTGAAAGCCGAAGAATACGTGAAGCGTTGAGCGGGTTGCACAGACCGGAGGAGGGCAGAACGGAGTCCGATTTGGTGTAGTGCCGGAGCGGGCCGATAGCCTCCGGACCCTAGGCAGCTTTACTCGTTCCCTCTCGCACGTGCATCGGGACATCACGGACGTCCCAAACCAGTCCTATCGCCTCCATTGCTTTCAAAGCGTAATACGTGATGTCGATCTCCCACCAGTAGAAACCTTGGCAGGTGGATGCCGGGTAATAGTGATGGTTGTTGTGCCATCCTTCCCCGAGCGTGATCAGCGCCAGCCAGAAATTGTTACGACTGTCGTCTCCAGTTTCATACCGTTGGGACCCGTATTGGTGCGAGAGCGAATTGATTGTGCAGGTGCCATGGACCAGGGCAACCGTCGAAATGAAAAACCCCCAAATCAGCATCTGCGGACCGTTGGTTCCGAGGCTGGGCACGTAGGATTCAAGAAGGGCCCCAAGTCCGAACATGCCGAAGCCGGCTAGAGTCGGAACCAGGACGTCAAATCGATCCAAAAATCGCAGTTCGGGAAATTTCGCGAAATCCCTAATGCTTTTCAGCCGGGGGGCGTAGTGGGTTTGGGACGTGAACCATCCGATATGTGACCAGAGAAATCCGCCATGCCGGGGTGAATGCACGTCATCAGTACTATCCGAGGCGATATGGTGATGACGATGGTGGCCTGCCCACCACAACGGACCCCGCTGCGCGCAGGAGGACCCGAGCACTGCAAAGGCAAATTGGCATGCACGGCTCGTCTTGAAGGTGCGATGCGAAAAGTATCGATGGTACCACCCCGTGATTGCGAACATGCGAAGGACGTAAAACGCGGCCGCTACTCCGACGGCCGTCCAACTCCATCCCACCCAGATCACACCCAGGCACATCACATGAACAGCGACCAGGGGCACGCAACGCAGCCAATCGACACGGGGAGGGCCCTCTACCCGGAAGTGCTCGAGACCTGCCCAGGAATCAAACCAGCGTAACACCGTCAACCATAGGTCGGATCCCTTTGACAGGGGCAGGGCACGTATGTCGCTCATGGCACCTCCGTTGAGTATGGGGATCGGCGATGGACGTTTAGGGTAGCGCCGTCGTCCCGATCAGACCGTCAAGACACCGCGGCGCTTGGTGAAGAAGACCGTGTGGAGCCGCTGGAACCGATGAGGTACAGATTACTTATGAGACTTGTCCTACCAGCAGATGCAATTATGACAGCGCATTATACATAATTCGGACTAGAAAGGGGAGAAATTTTTTCGGGTCCTCTTTCGCAGCGACTAGCGTGATTGTACCCGAAAGCGCTCCCCTGTCCATCTCTATGGCCAAAACCCTTGGTTGTTGGCGGATTTCTCCGCTTCCATATGGTCCGCAAATTTGACACTCCTTCAATCTGACCACTAGAATGCGGCCTTCTCATGAAGGATCGTTTTCTCAGAGCATGTCGTCGAGAGTCGGTCGATTGTACCCCGGTCTGGTTCATGCGGCAGGCCGGTCGCTACATGGCCGAGTACCGTGATCTTCGCACCAAACACTCGATCCTTGAATTGTGTAAGACGCCTGAACTGGCGGCACGCGTCACGCTTCAACCCATCGACCGATTTCCGCTCGATGCCGCGATCATTTTTGCGGATATTTTGTTGCCCCTCGAGGCCATGGGCCTACAACTCGAGTTCGCCGAAGGTGAAGGTCCGGTCATTCACAATCCCGTACGCGATCGCGCAGGTGTGGACCGGTTGAAGATGATCGACGGAGATGAATTACAGTACGTCGCAGAAGCCGTTGCAGTCGCGCGACGCATGTTGAATGGGCGCGTACCGTTGATCGGATTTGCCGGGGCTCCGTTTACGTTGGCGAGTTATGCGATTGAAGGCGGAAGTTCCCGTAATTATGTGCTGACCAAACAGATGATGTACCGTGAGCCGGAAGCCTGGCACCGTTTGATGGACAAATTAGCCCGGGTCGTGGTCGGCTATCTGCGACGGCAGATCAAGGCGGGGGCGCAGGCAATTCAGATTTTCGATAGTTGGGTGGGCTGTCTGTCGGCCGGCGACTACGCGGAATATGTGATGCCTCATGTCCAGTTGATTTTCGACGGACTCAAGCACGAAGGCGTGCCGATGATTCATTTCGGCACCGGTACCACGGCAATCCTGGGAGCAATGCGAAAAGCCGGGGGAACCGTCATGGGCGTCGATTGGCGCGTGCCCCTTGATGACGCCTGGGCGACCGTCGGACATGACATCGCCGTGCAAGGGAACCTGGATCCGGTCGCGCTATTCGGCCCCCCCCACGAAATCGAACGCCGCGTGGAGGACATTTTGCGAAGAGCAGGTGGGCGGCCCGGCCATATATTCAATCTGGGCCATGGAATCTTGCCCCAAACACCGGTCGATCACGTCGCCGCCACGATAGAAATGGTGCATAAATTGAGTGCAAAGTGAGGCGTGACTCGGGAAGAGCACACGTTTCGGGCAATCGGTTGCGAAGCAACCGGGGGAGTGGGGGGTGAGAAGATTGCGCGGGGTGGGCGGGTGAGATGGAAAGCGTGAAGCGTGAAGGTCCACGACGCGCTGAATAAAGCGCGTCACGTTTGTGGACGCCGCCGAGATGTGAGGCGGCCGTCTCTTAGGATCCGAGATACGAAATACGAGCGACGAGATACGGTCGACGAGCGACGAGATACGAGGAAAGATGCCCGGACCACAACGACCGATAGCAATATTATTGATGGCAATGGGGGGGCCTGATCGGCTCGAAAACGTCGAACCCTACCTCATCGATGTCAGAGGAGGTCGTCCCACGCCGCCTGAATTCGTGGAAGAAATCCGCGAACGATATCGTCGCACGGGGGGGAAATCTCCCGTCTTGGACATTACGCGGAATGTGGCTGGGCAGTTGGAGCAGAAACTGAACGGGCCTGGAGGAGAACGGTTCCGCTGCTACGTCGGGCTGCGCCATTGGCATCCCTTCATCAAGGAGACCTATGCCGAGGCGATCGACGATTTTCCCGAACGGATCATCGGTCTGTGCATGGCTCCGCAGTATTCCGCTTTGAGTGTCGGCGCTTATATGAAAAAGATTGAAGAAGCTCGGCAAGCCCTGGCCGACGAGACTCCGATCAGTTACGTGACCAGCTGGCACCGGCATCCCCGATTGATTCAGGCCATTGCCGAGAATGTTCAGGCGGGACTTCAGAAATTTCCCGCCGACGTGCGGGCACTCGTGCCGATTCTGTTCACCGCGCACAGCCTCCCTGAGCGTATTGTGGAAATGAACGACCCTTATCCGGATGAAGTTCGGGCCACGGTCGAAGCGGTGTGTGATCACTTGGGAACCGGAACGACTCGGTTCGCGTACCAGAGTCAGGGACGCTCCGGAGAAAAGTGGCTGGGTCCTACCATTGAAGATGCCTTGGAGGATTTACACCGTGAAGGGCACCGGCACGTCCTGGTCGCCCCGATCGGATTCATCTGCGATCATATTGAGACCTTGTACGATCTCGATATCGAACTCAAAGAATCCGCCGGCCACAAAGGGATGCAGCTTGAACGGATTCGGATGCTGAATGCATCCCCTCCGCTCATCGAGATTCTGGCATCCGTGATCGAGGCTCACGAATCGTCCCCTGTCCGTTAGCAGCACACGACATGGTGAAAGAGTTCCCGCGCTTTGTACGACGCGGCCGCCTCATGACAGGTAGAAGACACAGTCGCATGAGTGCTCACGAGGCGCTGTACAAGCAGATCCCCCGGTTGAGAATATTCCATCCGGTCATGGTGCAATTGTCGTCATCCAATAAGATTCTTTTACCTTTCTTCTGACCCGTGGCGGGTATCCCTAGATCAGTCGTCGTAGTGGGCGGTGGCATTTCGGGTCTTGCCACGGCCTTCGCACTTCAGAGGGAAGCAGCCAAAGTAGGTCTCTCGCCGACCTGTACGGTGCTCGAGTCGACCCCCTCATGGGGAGGGAAAATAGTCACCCATCGCGTCGGCGAGTTGGTCATGGAGGCCGGACCCGATTCCTTTCTGTCGCAAAAACCATCGGGATTAGAATTATGCGAGCAGCTGGGCCTCAGCGGACAGTTGATCAACACCAATCCAATGGAGAAGAAAGCCTTCGTATTTTCGCGCGGGCGGTTGCATGAATTGCCTGAAGGGCTGGTGACGTTTGTCCCCGGGCAAGTGGGTCCGTTTTTGCGCAGTGGATTGCTTTCATGGTATGGCCTCGCCCGGATGGGATTGGACCTGGCGCTCCCGAAGCACCGATCGGCGGAGGATGAATCGCTCGCGCACTTCTTCCGCCGGCGCTTCGGCGCGGAGGCGTTCGAACGGCTCATGGAGCCTTTAATGGCCGGTATTTACGCCGGTGATGCGGAGCAGATGAGTCTCCGCGCGACGTTTCCCCGGTTTTATGAGCTCGAACAACAATACGGGAGCATCATACGCGGCATGATGGCGAGCCGGCGAGCCCGGACGAAGGCGGCGGGTACTACGGCATCTCAACGGACCATGTTCGTGACGCTTCGCGATGGATTGGGCGAGTTGGTCGCTGCGCTCGTGGATCGCTTGCGCCGGGAACGGGTCATCCTTCGCTCAGGTGTGCGCGTTGCGGCTCTGCGGGTCCGTTCCCATCAACTCGGACGATGGATGTATGACCTCATATGTGAGGACGGGACGGCTTTATCCGCGGACGCCTTGGTGCTGGCAACCCCGGCTTTTGCGGCCGCAGATTTGGTTCGGCCTCTGAGTCCACTTGCCGCCGGCCTGATGGAACAGATACCGTATGCCTCAACCGCGACGGTCTCGCTCGTCTACGACACCCAGACAGTGCACACCAGGCTTGAAGGCTCCGGGTTTGTCGTTCCCCGCAAGGAAGGGCGGGATCTTCTTGCTGCCACGTGGACGTCTCTTAAATGGCCGCATCGTGCCCCGCCCGCGGATCTGTCGGTGCGATGCTACGTGGGAGGTGTCGGACGCGAATCGATTCTTCAGTCCGACGATGCCTCGCTCATCGATCGAGTGCGGCGAGACCTCAAGGCCATTGCCGGGTTGGATGCGTCCCCGCGGTATGTGGAAGTGAACCGTTGGGTTCGCGCCATGCCCCAATATAGACTCGGCCATGCGGAGGGGGTGAGCCGGATTGAGGCGGCATTGAGTCGCTTCCCGGGTCTTGCCGTCACGGGCGCCGCCTATCGTGGAGTCGGCATTCCGGATTGCATAAAAGAGGGGAATGCGGTCGCCGCCCATCTCAGCGAGTATTTACGCACATCAGCCGCGTGAGGAGCAGGGCGATCCGGTTTCATCACGAGGCGTGTTTCTAGCAGGCTGTTGAAAAACGATTTTGCGTCGTGAGGAAATTGCCTGCTTGAATGTCGCGCATGACGAGAAATAACTTCGCAGGATGTTCAAAATGGCCCTTTGTCTCACCCGCCCAACCCCGGCGTGCCGAGACACGCCGCTCCGCGGTTCGGCCGCAGCGAGGTCCGCGACGTGAAGAATAATGAGGTGCGCGAGACGACGCATAAGTCGTCTCAGTTTGCGCACGGGCGCGAGTCGGTGAGCGCCCAGTGTCTTTTGAACGATGCGAGAACAAAGCTGGCGGACTTTTTCAATATCCTGCTAGTACAGACACCTGTGTGCTGACACAGTACATGAGGAGAGCTCATCGTTATGGATACGACATTCGCTATTACCGACGTGACCGGCCCCTTTCGCGAGCCTCGCGAATCCGTGTTCTCGTTTGACTATTCGATTCAACGTCCAACATGGGCGACACCGTTTGCCGTTCGTGTCAAGGTGGCCGTGACCGAAGAACTGGATGTCGTCAAGAATAGGATCATGGGGACGGTGGGGGGGACACCCGGGCAGCACATGCTGCTCAATCGACTGCTCACGCGGCATATCGCCGATCAGAAGCTTCGGATTGGAGATAGTGAAGGCATGTTGTCGGAACGCCGTGATGTCTTGATCGCACCGTTTGTCGGACCCCTGGCCTATCTATTCCCGAAATTGGATGCGTGGGTGCAAGCCGAACAGGCCTCATTACGCGAAGAAATTCGCAAGGTTGTCGGGCTCTGACCTGGACCATCGGATTCTGCGGATACCGGCGGAGGACACATCGGATTTCGGCAGGCGAGACATCCCGCAACCGGCCCCTGGGGATAGAAAGTAGAGCATCGGCCGGTTTCCTCGTTCCGACATCAAAAGATACGGCGATAATGTTTGGAATGGATTCCCGAGTCGTCCGCAAACCCCAACGATCCGGAGTCGGGATTTCCGGTATCGTTCAAGTCGATCCGGTAGTGGCCTCGCACCTGCTCCATTCCGACCTCAAACGGCACTGACTGCGGATACAGATCTCCCGGTGCATGAGCACCACGCGACAGCGTACGGACTGCATCCGGCTTGGCGTAGATCGGATCGGAAAAGACATAGATGTCGGCGATCGCATGCCCGCCAAGTTTGTGGCCCGGACTGGTTTCGGGAAGTAATGACGAAAGGGTTTGATCCAACCGGGCTTGCCGGAAGCGTTTGAGCAGGCCGACAATCTGACTGTTGGTCGCTTCGGCAGGAACGACGATGCTGATCGCATTGACATCGGCTAACGTCGCCTGCACTTTGTACATGACCGGAGCCGCATCCGGATCCTCCGTGACCATCTGAGAAATTTCCGGCCCCGTCGCCTGCTTCTGCTTGCCGCTGGGAACCGCCAGCGCGATCAAAAGCCACATCGTGATGATGACTCCGAAGACGACGACGAGCGGGTGCAACCCCGCCCGTTTCCCTTCCTGATAGGGACTCTGTTCGTCGCTCATCGGTTAGGCGTCCTCGGAATCGAAAGTGGTGCCGGCGTCTTGGCCATCGTTGTGGGCGAAAGCCTTGGCGGTCTCCCAGTGTCGGTCCATTTCCTCAAGAGAGAGCTCGCTCATCGAACGGCCTGACCTGGCCGCCTGATCTTCGATATATCGGAAGCGCTGGGCGAACCGGTTCGTGGCTTGTCGAAGCGCGTCTTCCGGATTGACTTTGAGGTGCCGTGAAAAATTGACCAGAGAAAAAAGAACGTCGCCGAATTCCGCGGCCACGGCGTCCTGTGGCTGAGAAACAGGGCGCGGCGCAGAGGAGGTGATTTCAGCTTGTTCATGCCGCGAACTCCACGCATCACGCAACTCGCGAAGCTCCTCCTCGATCTTGTCGAACACCTGTTTCAGTCCCTGTGGATTATCGGGCCAGTCGAAACCGACACGTGCCGCGCGTGCCTGTACCTGAAAGGCACGCAGAAGGGCCGGTAGGGCCTTGGGGACGTCTTGGAGCACGGATTCCGATTTCCCCGACGCCTGTCGTTCAGCGCGTTTGATTTCTTCCCACCGATGCACGACTTGATCGGCATTCATCGTTTCTTTATCGGAGACGGGATCGTGGAACACATGCGGGTGACGTCTGACGAGCTTGTCGCCGAGCTGTTGAACGACATCGTTGATCGTAAATGTGCCCTCTTCGGTCGCGATCTGACTATGGAACAATACTTGGAGAAGTATGTCCCCCAGCTCTTCCTTTAGCTTGGTCGTCTCCCGTTGATCGATGGTCTCGAGAACTTCATATGTTTCTTCGAGGAGGTAGGGTCGCAACGATTCATGGGTTTGCTTGCGGTCCCAGGGGCATCCGCCCGGCGCCCGAAGAGTTGCCATGATTTCTACGACGCGATCAAAAGAATCCGACATAAGTCTCGAAGCCTCTGCGCCCCATTATACTGACTTCTTTCAGCGCTTCAACGGGTCGGTGCAGGTTGCGGAGTCGAGAGGCCTATGGTAGGGTACCTCTCTGCGCGAGCGGCGCCTCAGGGGACTCATGAGTAGCGAAGAGGAACAAGGTTTCGTCATTCGTGATCGTCGCGGTCGCGGGGAGCCTTCCGCGCCTGCAAGCGCGGCACCCGCATCGCCGTCCTCACCCACTCCTTCGATGGCTGAGGAGCATTTCTCAGATGCTTCACATGACGCCCATGTCCCGGCAACCTTCTCTTCATTTGTCATCTCAATGAGCACGTCCGCGCTGATGTTGATGGGAGAGCAGTTAAGCCCGCAGCAACAGCCGGGTCCTGTGAATTTGCCGCAGGCCAAGGAAATCATCGATCTTCTCTCGATGCTGGAAGAAAAGACACGCGGGAATTTGACGGCGGATGAACAGGGTGTGCTGACCGATATGCTGTATGCGCTGCGCATGAAATTTGTCAGTCTGTCTCCAGGGCAGCAACCCACCCGGACACCGTGACCACGGCCGCCGGCCTTACCTGAACCAAGCACCCGACCTCATGCTTCCGTGAGATTGCCACCGTGTGGCTGCGGCCGATGTGAGCTACAGGGGGTTCGAATTTCAACACAGGTCCCTTTGCAGGTCCCTTTTGAGACTCTCCACGAAATTCGCTATAGTGTGATATCACCATAGCGGGCGGGGGTATACATCATTCGGCGCGTTCCGTGATCATTGTCAAAGGATTCCGGTCGCGACGCGTACGTTCGGTCGGACAGTCAGCCAATGGGAGCGCCCTTGTCAGAAAAGCCTGTAGCACGCGCAAGCCTCACGGACTCCCAGCCGGACGGTGAGCCCCGCAAGCCGCATCTCCGGCCTGTATGGATCGTTCTCATTCTCCTCCTGCCTTGCCTGGCCTTGACGGTTTACTATTCTCAAACCGTCGTCCCGAGCGGCGAAGTAACCGATTCCTTCTTTCCCAGCACCGGCTATGCCTTCGTGTTGTTGCTGGTCAATGTGGACCTCATCGGGTTTGTGGTTCTCACTCTGCTGCTGTCGCGAAATCTGATCAAGGCCTATTTTGAGCGCCGTCACCGCCTGGTCGGTTCCGGATTTCGTGCGAAGTTGGTCGCGGCCTTCATCGGCTTCGCCTTGATCCCCACGGTGCTGCTTGCCCTCGTCGCGAGCGGCTTGGTGAACAAGGCGGTCGATGTCTGGTTCAATGACCAGATTGAACATGTGATGAAAGATTCGTATGAGGTGGCCAGGATGCATCATGCCGGCCACGTGACCCTTGCCATCAATAGCGCACGAGCGATCAGCCATGAGATCTTCCGCGAGGAACTCCTGTCTCCGGAACAGCGGGATCTGCTCGTTGCCGCAATTTCCAGAAAGCGATCGGAGTATGGGGTGGCGGGCATCGAAGTCTTTTCAGCCAAGATGGAAACCTTGACCAAGGCGCTCAATCCTGAGGTGCCGTCGTCGATTCTCGATCTGCCCATCGGTCAACTGGTGTTGCAAGTGATCAACGGGAAGCAGGAGCTGACCTCCGTGCAAGAGGCGCAGACCGGACGATTGGTGCGTGCGGGCGTTCCCATTGCCTCCAGTGTACATCGCGGGGAGATCGACGGCGTGGTGGTGGTCGATGCCTATGTTCCCGAGTCGTTGCTGGGGAAGATGGAGAGTATCGGTCGCCAATATGCCGAGTACAAGCAACTCAAAGCCATGAAAAATCCGATCAAGGCCGGGGCCTATCTTCTGGTGGCGGTCATTACGGTGATGATCTTGTTCAGTGCAACCTGGTTCGGATTTTATGTTGCACGCGGGATCACGGTCCCGATTCAACGCCTCGCGGAGGCGACGAAAGCTATTGCGCAGGGCGACTTATCCGTGCGCATCCAAGCCAAGGCGACCGACGAAATCGGGACGCTCGTAGAATCGTTTAACCATATGACGGAAGACCTGCAAGGGAGCAAATCGAAGTTGGAGGAGGCGAACGTCTCGCTCCGGCAGTCGAATCTGGAATTGGACCGACGGCGAGCCTATACGGAGACCGTCGTCGATACGATTGCGGCCGGACTGATTTCAATCGATCGTAACGGGATGATCACGACATTCAACCCTTCGGCGGAGCGCATTCTCGGATTATGGGCGGACCGCTTCAGGGGACGTTCGGCCAATGAAGCCTTCAAGGAATTCAGCCTTGACCTGTTTCAATCCGTGTACGATCGGATGCAAGCCGACCAGCGAGAGAATCTTGCGGTGGAAGGGCAACTTGACCTGCAAGGCCGGTTCCTTACCATCGGCGTGCATTGTTCTCGGATGAAGGATGAGGCGAGCAAAGACTTGGGATTCGTGCTGATCTTTGAAGATCTGTCCGAGCTCATCAAGGCGCAAAAAGCGGCAGCCTGGCGGGAGGTGGCACAGCGGATCGCGCACGAAATCAAGAATCCGCTGACGCCCATTCAGTTGTCCGCCCAGCGGCTGAGGAAAAAGTTCCAGGACAAGGCGCCGGACTTTGACCGCATTTGCGATGAATCGACACAGGTCATCGTCAATGAAGTCGGCAGTCTCAAGCAGATGCTCGATGAATTTTCAAAGTTCGCACGCATGCCGGCGCCGCAGATGTCGATGGGCTCGCTGGAGGATGTCATCAAAGAAGTCGTGGCTCTCTACCAGTCGGCCCATCGTGATATCGAATTCATTCTCGATCTGGATCCGGACCTTCCCTCGCTGAATTTCGATCGGGAGCAGATGAAACGGGTGTGTGTCAACCTGTGCGACAACGGTATTCATGCGATGAATCATAAGGGACGTCTGTGGATCACGACTCGCTATGATACGAAACGACGGCGGGCCGTGGTGACGATCGCCGATGAAGGAACCGGCATCGCTTCGGAAGATCAAGAGAAGCTGTTCGTGCCGTATTTCTCGAGGAAGAAGACGGGAACGGGACTTGGTCTAGCCATTGTGCGGCGGATCATTACGGACCACGATGGTCAAATTCAGGCTGGACAGAATCTCCCTCACGGAGCGGTCTTTACGTTTGAACTGCCGGTGTAAAAGAATGCGTGAAGCGTGAAGCGTGAAACGCAAAAAGAAACATCTGATGATCTGTTGATGTGGCGATCTGATGAACCTTCTGACATTCAACAAATGAACAGATCAACAAATCATAAATATCTTCACGGACGAGATACGCTTTCATGAGTAACGGAGAACTATGTCCTCGGCTGTCTTGATCGTCGATGACGAGGTGTCCATCCTCAATTCCTTGAGCAGCATTCTCGAGGACGAGGGCTACCAAGTCGCTGTGGCCAAGAGCGGAACCGAGGCCCTGAAAATCTGTCTGGTCGATCCCCCGGATCTGATGTTGCTCGATATTTGGATGCCGGAAATGGATGGGTTGGAGACGCTTCGGAAAGTGAAAGAATCGTCTCCCGCGACGCAGGTCATGATGATGTCCGGGCACGGGTCGATCGAAACCGCAGTGAAGGCCATCAAGTTAGGGGCCTATGACTACATCGAAAAACCGCTGTCCTTGGAAAATGTCACGCTTCGGGTGAAGCATGCACTGGAACAGCATCGGCTCGAGGAGGAAAACCGCGCGCTCCGGACCAAGGTCGAGCGAAAGTTCGAACTGGTCGGGGAGTCTCCCGTGATGCTGCAATTGCGGCAATTGATTCAGACCGCTGGTCCCACCAACAGTCGCGTGCTGATCGGTGGAGAGAATGGGACAGGCAAAGAGTTGGTGGCTCGGGCCATCCATCAGCATAGTGCCCGTGTGGATAAGCCCTTTGTGGCAGTCAACTGTGCGGCGATTCCTGAGACGTTGATCGAAAGCGAATTGTTCGGACACGAAAAAGGCTCCTTCAGCGGTGCAACATCCATGAAACGCGGGCAATTCGAGCAGGCCGACGGAGGCACGTTGTTCTTGGATGAGATCGGGGACATGAGTCTCAGTACTCAAGCCAAGGTGCTGCGGGCTCTTCAAGAACAGCAGTTTACGAGGGTGGGGGGGACCAAGCTCATCAAGGTCGATGTGCGGGTGATCGCGGCCTCGAATAAAGACCTGCTCAAGGAAATTGAGAAAAGCGGGTTTCGGGAGGATCTCTTCTATCGACTGAATGTCGTGCCGATCGTTGTCCCGCCCCTACGTGATCGTAGAGAAGATGTCCCTTTGCTGGTCAAGCATTTTCTGCATGTCCATACGGAAGAACAAGGGTTGAAGATCAAGCAGATTTCTCCCGAGGCGATGAATATCTTTGCCCATTACGAATGGCCGGGCAACATTCGGGAACTGAGAAATCTCATCGAGCGGCTCATGATTATGGTCCCAGGGCCGGTCATCGAGTCGACCCATGCTTCACTTGCGCTTCAAGTACGGCCCAACCTTGCTGCGGTGCAACAGAGCGCCACCGTCCAATCCGGCCATCCCCTCCTGACCAGGGCCTATGACTCGCTACGCGATGCCCGGAATGCGTTTGAAAAGGAGTATATTTCGCGCAAGTTGCGGGAGCATCACTGGAACATTTCTCGAACGGCCGAGGATCTGCAGATCGAGCGCAGCCATCTTCATCGCAAGATCAAGCTGCTCGACGTGGAAATGCGTCCGGAGACTTAGCCGACCGGCGCGACCTCCTGCACCACCCACCTCGCTCATCCGCGTTGACCCCGAGCGGCAAGGTCCTTTAAGATGCGCGTGCCGAGTCTGTCGGAGAGCCACCGTTCGGCTGCGGGGAAAGTTCCGCGATCGTCTGCGTCGTTCTCAGCTCAAAACAATCCTCGACGTATTGCAGCGAATACGCCTCCGGTTGTTTCGGGCCTGCGGCCTTGCATCCGACCTCAGCTCTTTAACCTCGCTGCGAAGGTGTTCTCCTCCAGACTCTCCCTATGACGACCTATCGTGATGCCGGCGTCGATATCGATGCGGGCGATGAATTTGTCGATCGTATTACTCCTCTCGTCCGCTCGACCTTTCGTCCGGAGGTCCTGACGGATTTGGGCGGGTTCGGTGGACTCTTTCGACTCCAGGCTCACCATTTGACCGATCCCGTGCTGGTGTCCGGCACGGATGGTGTCGGAACAAAGCTCAAGATTGCATTCCTCATGAACCGGCACGATACCGTCGGCATCGACCTCGTGGCGATGTGCGTCAACGATATTGTCGTGAGCGGAGCAGAGCCGCTGTTTTTTCTGGATTACTTCGCGACCGGTAAGCTCGCGGTCTCCACGGCAGAATCTGTGGTCGGAGGAATTGCGGAGGGATGCCGTCAAGCGGGATGCGCATTGATCGGAGGAGAAACGGCCGAGATGCCCTCTTTCTATGCCGACGGGGAATACGACCTGGCAGGGTTTGCCGTCGGCATCGTGGATCGACCCAAGATCATAGACGGCCGTGGCATCGTGCCCGGCGACAAGGTGATCGGACTGGCTTCCAGCGGGCTTCACAGCAACGGCTACTCTCTGGCGCGTAAGGTTCTGTTGGACCAGAACGGCTGGAAGGTCGATACGCGAATCTTGGAACTGGATCAGACATTGGGAGAGGTTTTGCTGACACCCACTCGGATTTATGCGAAGCAGATTCTGGCGTTGGCGAAGGAATATCCTCTTAAGGGAATCGCCCACATCACCGGTGGGGGAATGACCGAAAATCTGCCGCGTGTCCTACCGCCACATTGTGCGGCAAGAATCCGGCGCGCCGCGTGGCCGGTCTTGCCCCTGTGTCGACTGATTCAGGAACGAGGCTCTGTTGATACGGAGGAAATGTACCGCGTGTTCAACATGGGGATTGGCCTCACGCTCGTGACATCGCCCGCCTATGTGGAACCGGTGCTGAAACGCGCCAGGGAACTGGGCGATGAGAGCTATGTGATCGGCGAGATAGTGGCTGCAGACGAAGCGGGAGCGCGGGTGAGCTATGTCGATTGATCGTGCCCAACCCTTGCGTCTTGGCGTCCTTGCCTCCGGCCGAGGCTCGAATCTGCAAGCCATCATTGAGGCGATCGAGACCGGCGCACTGCACGCCAGGATCGTCGTGGTGGTCAGCAACAAGAGAGAGGCGCCGGCACTAGACCGCGCGAGACGGCATGGCATCACTGAGATCTTTCTTGACCCGAAGCCGTTTTCCGGTCGTCCTGACACGCGAGAAGCCTATGATCGAGCTCTACTCGATGTTTTGCAGAAACATGAGGCTGAACTCGTGCTGTTGGCAGGGTACATGAAGATTGTCACATCCGTGCTGATTCAGGCCTATCCGCACCGGATCATGAATATCCACCCAGCGCTGTTACCGGCGTTTCCCGGTCTGGATGTTCAGCAGAAGGCTTTGGACTATGGCGTCAAAGTATCGGGCTGTACCGTTCATTTCGTAACTGAGGGAGTCGACGAAGGGCCGATCATCGTCCAGGCAGCCGTGCCAATCCATGAGGCCGATACGGCTGAGACGTTGGCCGCTCGCATTCTCGAACAGGAGCATTGTCTCTACCCCCAGGCGGTCCAGTTGTATGCCGAAGGAAAACTCCATGTGGAGGGGAGGCGTGTTCGTATTCAGAAGAAAGGGCCGTCGCCAATCTCATCCACCGATGCAGTGGATTGAGCGGTGTATGACACAGTGTGCACAAGGTCGCATGGATCGACTGAGCGTGGTCGGAACGTCGCTGGATGTAGAGACACCGTCCAGGCTTGTGATAGTATCCACGAGAAAAATGCCGGACGCTTACTTTCTCCCCGTCTCCTCCGCAACCAATTATGCCCGGCAATGCCGCTGGGCTGTCTCTTGCGGTTAATGGGAAAGCGTCCAAACCGGGTGGGGGGCTAGCTCAGTTGGGAGAGCACGACGTTCGCAACGTCGGGGTCGCGGGTTCAACTCCCGTGCCCTCCACCAAACCGCACTTCGTGTGATCCGTCCGCCTCACTTATTATGGCGGACGGATCACTGCCTCCAGTAAGTGCTTGTTCCTTTTGCCGGCGGATAAACACCACCATCATTCTTTCGTTACCACACCAACCTTCGGTTGACCCGGCGAGACTTCATCTGAGGAAAGCAAAGGGTGGAAGTCATTGGGGTGAATAAACCGGCAGGCGGCCGTACGCACGACAGGCTTGTCCTTTCAGTGGCACTAATCCAATGCCGCTGGATGCCCGCGATACGCACAGGTTCGAATCCGAGAGGGGGATAGGTCGAATTGCGAAGGGCTTTTGTGGTCTGAAACAAAGACTCCCGACCCCTTTTATTATCCGCGGTCCTTCTGAGTGAAGAAAAATGGTATGTTAACGAAATTGTTTGCATATGAAAAATAAGTCTCCAAAATCCATACCAGCAATTTTTATCTTGTTAGGGGCTATATTTGCGGCGTCTGCCTGCTCTGAGCGTGCTTCAGAGCCAAAATTAGAGAAAACGATTGAGCAATATATCCGGTCCCACCCCGAGATCGTAGAAGAAGCACTGAATTCTTTAGAAGCAAAGCGTTTAAGAGAGAAAGAGGCGCGCATCAAGCAAGCTATTTTGGATAACAACGATCAGTTATTGCACGATCCTGATTCACCGATAGGCGGCAATCCGTCAGGTGATGTTACCGTGGTGGAGTTCTTTGATTATCGATGTAGTTACTGCAAACGAGTAGCACCCTTAATTAAGACCTTGCAACAACAGGATTCCGGAGTCCGTATCGTGTACAAGGAGTTTCCAATTCTCGGTAATACTTCAATCTTTGCCGCGCGCGCCGCTTTAGCGGCACGCGCGCAAGGGAAATATCAGGCGTTTCACGAAGCAATGTTTGCTTTTGAGCGCGACATGACTGAATGGGACGTTTTGTCCATTGCCGAGCTGGTGGGGCTAGATCGGAAAAAACTAGAACAGGATATGTTGTCTCCAACATTAGACAATGTCATCAGACGCAATCGCGCATTAGCTACGGCCCTATCAATTTCAGGTACCCCCGGATTTATTATTGGCGAAGAACTATACCCTGGCGCGCTTAGCATAGAGAGCCTCAAACAGTTAATTGCAAAAGCGCGAAGCAGGTAAATCCTCTGGAGGTACGAAAAAAGCGTGTACAGAGACTTACGGGGCGTGTATTTACGTCAAACGGTGTAGGTGCCATCCAAAGGAATAGGGACGAATCGGGTTTGCAGCAAGTCGATACAATGGGGTTAGCTAGAGTTGGTTTCTCGGCTCCTGAAGCGTATAGCATCCCTGTTGCCACGCGCCGCGATTGGGTAGGTGCAAGACACGACACTCTTGAGCGGTCCTGCAGGGGGCTGTACATGCAAACGGTTCCATCCATGAATTGACAACCTCCCACCGCACCCCTATATTCATGTATCCCAATACGTGGGTTTTCTTTATGGCTCGTCGCAATTCGACGCCGCAATTTTTAGTGATGACTTGGCTCGCCCTCTTGTTGATCGGTGTCATCACCGGAGACTTCGTGGAGGATTTGGCGTTTGAACCAGCGGAGCTGAGTGACTCGGCTGGAACCGTGCCAGCCTCCGAAGAGCCAGACGAGCATGTGCTCATGCCCTCTCCGAGGGTAGACCATGTTGAAGGTGTAGCAGGGCTCGCCTTTTCCATGCCTGCTGACGTTCCCGTCTCGTCGGTTGAGCCATGCATATCTCAAGTGTCCCAATTGCCCTGTTCCTATCAGAAGGAATCTTCTCGACCACGCCCTCCCAGCGTTCAAGTCCTCCGTATCTGATCCGCATCGGTTGTCTCCATTCGTAGGTCTGGTCGTTGGAACAACGACCAGGCGAATGATGCTGTCTTCATGGAGACCATCATGCGCTCAATTTCTCTCTGCGTACGAATATCGTTTCCCTACCTGGCGCTCGGCATCCGATTGATCCTTGCTGCTTCTGCTGTGCATCTCACGACGGGTCATGCGGCTTCAGCAGACGACGGGACCGTCGATGCCGGACTGCTGTTCATCGAGAACACACAGGTTCGGGGTCTCATCCACACCAAGGAAGAGACGATCTGGAACCTCCTTCCTCGACCAGTGCCAGGACGGTTTGCGCAGGCGGAGCTCGCCGAATTTGAACGACGCATCAGGAACCTGAGCCTCTTCGATCACGTGGAGGTGGCCGTTCGAGATCATCGCGTTGTCGTGGACGTGCAAGAGAAGTTCACGCTCTCTCCGATCTTGAGCTTCACGAGCGGGACCAGCCTGAAAGACTTGAATGCCACGGGAGGACTTGTCGAATACAATATGGGAGGCGCCGGCACGCAACTCGGCGGGCAATTCAACTATAGCCAGCGTGGCCCGAATGTGGAAGTGTGGCTCTCCCAGCATGCGTTCCAGCCGGACCGCTTCGCGAAAGAACTAAAAGGCTTCTACCATGTCAACGGTATCCGCTTCCCTGACTCGGCGAATTCCTGGACGCGCAATCGGATTGGAGGGGAATTTGAGGTCAAAGGGCCGTATGCCTATGGATCGCCGTTACGGTATGAGGTCGTGTTGGAAGTCTACCGGGAACTGATAGACGATCAGAAAACCACAGGGCCCCCAAACGGCTACTATGTGGGCATCGCGCCGGAGATCGCGTGGGACAAATATCATTGGCACGACCTCGTGCCCAAAGGCTACCGGGTGACGCTGGAATTGCGTCCGGGATACTTTCTTGGCCCCAATCAACCGCGCCATGAGGTGCGCCTGCGCTATCTCCAGGGGATCCCTTTGGGACCCACGACCGTCTTCATGATCAATGGGGTCGCGGAGGCCGTCAATAATTCTGGGAACCCGAATCACAGCCTCTTGATCGGCAGTATCGCGGGCGTCAGAGGACTGTCCGATAATCTGTTTCGCAACCGGGCACAGACCTATACGAATCTGGAGTTCCGACATGCCATTCCCCTGGCGCCACGCTGGGCGCTGCAGGGTGTCGTGTTCACAGATTTCGGCACGTTCCAATCGTTTACGGAGGAAGGGCAGCCGCGCAATTGGCGAGGCGCCGTCAATGTCGGGGGCGGATTGAGGCTCGTTCCAACCTTTCTCGCCAATACCCTGCTCCGTGTGGATTTTGCCCAACTCTTGGCGCCGAGCCCCAATTCCTTGATTCAAGTGGGCATTACGCAGTACTTCTAGAAGAGGGGCAGGGTAAGCTATGGAACAGACGTGCGTTCACGGGGACGCAAGGGGAGTATGCTGGTATCCTGCTCTCCTCGACATTTAGACCCCACCTCTGAATGCAGCCGAAGGATCCCTTCTGCTCCGTGTCGCACGGTCTTCACTTCAGGACGTGAAGGAAAAGATACTGCGAGACAGGTCTCACGATGCATGCACAGTATGTACAGAAAATTGAATTAAGGGCCGGTAGGGCTATTTCTGGCTCTCTTCAGGGAAACCCTTATTACTCCTCAATTGATCATGTGCGAAAGTGGTCGTGCCATGATGACGACTGCATTCGTCAATTGCGTTCCCAGCAATTTGCCAATTGACGCACTTAGCCGATATGGTGGCAGGGCAATAAACACCGCTGGCTCTTAACTCCGTGGAGCGGATATGACAGCACCGAATGCCTCAAAGGGAATGAATGTCGCAATCATGTCCACAACACTTCAAGGGATCATTACCTGTTTTGACAAGAGCGCGGAGCATTTGTTGGGTTACCGATCACACGAGGTTATCGGAAAGTGTAGCGCAGTGATGTTCCACGATGTGAAAGAGCTCAGGCGGCGCGCAGAATGTCTCTGTCGTGAGAAAGCGGTCAGGATCCAATCAGACTTCGACACGATTGTTGTCCGTGCTCGCCCCGCTCATCCTGTTGAAGACGAGTGGACGTATCTTTGCCGAGATGGAACGCGCATTCCCGTGCTTTTATCGGTGACAGCCCTACCCGACAATGCGGGAGAAACCGTGGCCTACCTCCTTGTTGCACAACACCTGAGGGAACGTCACGATGCTGAAGAATTGTTGCGGCGGCAGGCCACTCTTCTTGATCTTGCTAACGATGCCATTTTCGTCCGCGACCTCCACCTCGATACGATCATGTATTGGAATCATGGTGCAGCGCGTCTTTACGGCTGGAGCAGTGAGGAGGCGGTAGGTGCCTACATTCATGACTTTTTGCAAACGGTATTTCCCAAGCCCCTCGAGGAGGTCCGAAAAGAGTTTCTTGCCACGGGATTCTGGACGGGTGAGCTACGGCACAGGACTCGAAATGGACATATGATCATCGTGTCGAGTCGGTGGACCCTCCTTCGGGATTTGACGGGAACACCTACCGGCAGTCTTGAGCTCAATACGGACATCACTGAGCGCAAGGGTGCTGAAGAAGCGCTGAAGATGGCCCATGAGGAACTTGAGCGCCATGTGATGGAACGTACCACTGATCTCAGCGAAGCTAACGAACGGCTCAAAGTCTTGTCCGGACGGCTCATTGAAATCCAGGAACTCGAACGACGGGCGATCGCCCGCGATCTGCACGACGAGATCGGCCAGGCGCTGACAGCGATGAAATTGAATCTGCGTGAACTTCGTGATCTTCCAAATGGTACGTCAGTCGAACGCCAGGTGACTGACAGCCTCGAGATTCTCGATCAAGTGCTGCAACATGTTCGCAGCTTGGCATTGGATCTCAGGCCCTCCCTATTGGATGAGCTGGGCCTGGTTCCGGCAATGCGATGGTATGTTGGAAGACAAGCGGAACGAGCGGGCTGGATGTTGGAATTTTGTGCCGACGATATGACGGAGCGACCATCTGCGGACGTGGAAATCGCATGTTTTCGTTTGACGCAGGAAGCGCTGACCAATATTGCGCGGCATGCTCAGGCAAAAAAGATCGAGGTGAGACTTGAAATGGACGATGGAGCGGTAATCTTAACCGTCCGTGATGATGGGATTGGGTTTGACCCTTCCTATGTCCGTTCGGTGGCACGCGCCGGAACCAGTGTCGGGCTATCCGGGATGGAGGAGAGAGTGCGTCTCGTCGGTGGCCAGCTTGCGATTAATTCTGCGCCCGCTAGGGGGACACAGATACGCGCGACATTCTGCATGCCTCAAGGACTCAAGAGGACAATGCACGATCATGAATAAAATACGAGTGGTCCTGGCAGATGATCATAACCTTGTGCGGGCGGGAATAAGGGCGCTGCTCGAAAAGCTGGAAGACATTGAGGTGATCGCAGAAGTAAGAGATGGTAGGGAAGCCATCAGGATATCAAAGGAAGCCGGGCCACAAGTCGTCCTGATGGATATCGCAATGGCAGAAATGAACGGGCTAGAGGCCACCATTCGCATGCGACAGGAATGTCCGAAAACTAAAGTGCTCATTCTTACGATGTATACCAATGAGGAATATCTCCAGGAAGCGCTGCGGGCAGGCGCGGCCGGATATTTACTCAAGGATGCGGACCGTGCAGAACTTGAATTGGCCATCAAAACGGTGTGTCGTGGCGATACGTATCTCACCCCGTCGCTGACAAAATTTACGGTCGACTCATATTGCCGCCAGGCCGATACGCAGCCGGGGCCGTTGGGTCGGCTGACTGGACGCCAACGCGAGATCCTTCAACTGCTTGCCGAAGGGTGTTCCAGCAAGCAAATCGCGCATCGACTCTATCTCAGCGTGAAAACCGTTGAAACACATCGGGCCCAGCTCATGGAACGGCTCGAAATTCACGACGTTCCCGGTTTGGTCCGTTTAGCCATCCGGACCGGACTGGTGCAGCCGGATTCTTAACGAATTGAAAGTCACGGCGACGGCATAGCAGAATTGGGATGCTCTCGGAGGAGGGCTTCTTGTCAAGACCCATGACCCATGCAGCATTGAATGAATGACTTGGTGATTTGATATTCCTCGTACCTCCCACACAAGTGTGTCTCATCCAATCACTGCTCCTTACCGCTAGTAAATCTTATTCTTCCGCGAGAGCTCAGCCTCTTATTTGAAGGCGCCTAAGAGTTCCATCGTAAGTGCTGCTAAGATTCCAACAAGCAGAAGCGCGGATGTCCATGCGAGAGTCTTATATCGACCGCAAGCACGCTTATGGGCGTTGAATTGACATGTGCTATAACGGTGCAAATTCTGCAGTTTCCTATCATGTGATCTGAAACCCATTGAGGGTTTATTGCGCTGGGATCTTGTTATGAAGAAATGCGGCCGGGATCTCTATCAGGGATCAGATGAGAGGTCGGACAAGTATCATTGGTTTAAGCCAGAAATAACAAGTATGGCTTGGTGTTCCTGTGTGAGAGCACGATGAGAATGAACGCGGATGAGATGCCAAGCGATGGAAGGTTAACTCGATGCAACCCTGGTAATCGAATGATGACGGCCAGTCTCATTCCCTGTTCTCTGCGGAAAGAAACAAATTATTGCATAACAATCATCCTTTTAGATTGTGTGGGTCTCATGTCGATCTCCATATTGTCGGATGAGTATCAAGTATGATTAGCGTTCTTTTCAGGGTTTCCCTGATTACAATTCAGTGGCACAACATGGGATTCTGAGTCCCAGCAATAGGTTTGCGGCGGCCGTTGATGACAGGGGGGCGATCCGAAGAGCGTCTTACTGTCAAAAGCTGCCAGTCGACGCCACAGGGATAATGCAAGGAAACACCTTCAGTTCTCGACCGTGGTTGTCATACCGTCTCTTGCCATTACCCCTGTATTTGATCTTCCCGAGGACATGTGATCTGAAAATGACAAAATTGCGGGTTGCCGTAGTCGGCACTGGAGCGTTCGCTGAAGCATGTCATATCCCTGGCGTGCAGTCTCACCCCTATGCCGAAGTGATAGCTCTCTGCGGGCATCGGTACGATCGTACCCGTCTGCTGGCGGAACGGATGAATGTGCCGGCAGTGTACATCGATTATGAGGAGCTCTGCGCGCGTGCCGATATAGACGCCGTGACCATTGCGACCCCGAATGTCGTTCACGCACGCCGTAGAGCGGTTTTGGAAGCAAGTGATTTCTCATCTAGACGTCACGCAAGTGCCGCCTCAGTACACATTAGAAAATCTACTCTCTGAAGGGGCGGTGGGTCTTCAAGAGGATGGAGGCTCGCCGCGTAGAGCCGGGTTGGTGGCCATGCAGGTGATGTTCCGTCATCCGAAGTCGGTAAGTGTCAAACTCGTCGGTGTTGCCCTGAATTCCCTCGTAGTAACGGCGGCACGAGCAATGAAAGCCCTCGTGTCAAAAGCATAGCCTGTCATTGTGAAGTCAGTTCCTGACCATCCAGATAGATGTCGAAGCGAATGTGGGAGTGCATTCGGTGGGTATAGCTGTGTGTTCCCAATAGTAGAGACGCATTCGCCATTAGGCAGTGTGAATGTCTACCGATGATATCGGTATGAAACCATTCCAGCGAATGCAGGGTCGTTGCATGCAACCAATATTAAGTGTGGTCATTCCGTGTTACAACGTGGAGGAGACGATCGGAGCGCAGCTCGATGCGTTGGCGGAACAGCAGTGGTCTCAGCCGTGGGAAGTTGTGCTCGTCGACAATCGATCGACGGACGGCTCGTTGGCCGTTATGGAGAAATACACCCGGCGCTTGCCGCACTGGCGCGTCGTTCCGGCCTCCGAGCGTCAAGGTCAGTCCTATGCTCTGAACGCCGGTATAGCAGCTGCAGCGGCAGACGCAATTGCAATCTGCGATGCGGATGACGTGGTTGCTCCCGGATGGGTTGCTGCCATGGGCGAAGCGCTTGCGAGAAATGATTTTGTGGCAGGTCGTATGGAAACACAACAACTCAATCCTGAATGGGTCTATGCCTCGATCGGAAAACACCCTCAACTCATCGGTCTGCAAACGAGCACCTATCCGCCGTATCTGTGTCATGCCGGCAGCGGAAACCTCGGGGTCAAGCGATCGGTGCATGATCGCGTCGGCGGATTTAGCGAAGGCTTTCCATATTTACTCGATACGGAGTATTGCTTTCGGGTTCAACTGGCTGGAGTGAAGCTTCACTACGTGCCGGAAGCCGTCGTCCATCTTCGATATCGCCCCACACTTCGTGGTATTTATGCCCAAACTCGGAACTGGTCTCAATATGAGGTGCTCCTCTTTAGGAGATATCGAAATACCAATGATCCCGAGTTGTGGCGGTGGCGCGCCTATTCGCAAATTTGGATCGGAGTTCTGAAGAAGCTTCCCCGGTTGCTCTGCTCACAGCAGGGGAGGGCGCTTCTGGCATGGCGGATCGGCCGCCAGATGGGAATATTGCGTGGTGCGCTATCGTACGGTTGTCCACCAGTGGTCGGATGAAGGGCAGACATGGATGTCACGCGCTGGATTCGATCGAAGGTTCGTCGGAGTCTTGGCAGTCTGACAAAGGTCTTAACTGATACGCCTGTCGTTGCCCTCACGTTCGACGATGGGCCGGATCCGGAGTGGACTCCACCCCTTCTCGACCTTCTCGAGAAGAATCATGCTCGCGGAACGTTTTTCATGGTCGGTGAGTCTGTTCAGCGCTATCCTGATCTTGTCCGGAAAATGGGCGAGAACGGCCACGCGCTGGGGAGCCACTCGTGGAATCACTCCGCCTTCCCATTGCTGCCAGGACATGAACGCCGTCGGCAGTTGCGTGCATGCGGGCGTCATCTCGGGTCATACGGCAGACGACTGTTCCGTCCGCCGTATGGCGAACAAGATCTGGCGTCGCGCTTGGATGCGTTGTGGCTCGGCTACGAAGTGATTGGCTGGAGTGTCACGTCGGAGGATTGGTATGAGCCGGAAGCGGACGTCATAGCGGACGTTCTTGTGAAGAGGATTCAACCGGGAGATATTGTGTTGCTTCACGACACGATCTTCGATAAAGGTAAACCTCACAGAGGACCACGACCGGATCGAGAGTCCTGGATCGATCGCGGATCAATGTTGGCGGCCTTGGAGATGATGTTCGCCCGGATCGGAGATCGGTTTCACTTTGTGACAGTACCGGAATTACTGAAGCGAGGCACACCGCAGTACTCGTATTGGTTCAAGCAAACGGCGGACCCAAAAGGACTCGGAGCCGTGGAGAGATATCTGCAAAAGTTCGGGTAGCTTTCCTAGTGACACATGGGACCGAGTTCCACACCTTCACGCGAGACCACGTATGGTTGAAGATGACATAGACTACCACTATATCTTGATCTATCAGCTGGACGCGTTGATCTTTTCAGACCAATTGCTCGATCACCCACAAACAGATTCGTCCGCTGAGGACACGGGAAGATCCGTCCCGTTTCGGAACTGGTCTGGCGGGCGATCAAGGCAGGTTCGTGCACCCTGCCTTGCCCCAACTTCTCGGTTCTCTTTGCGCCGTGTGGGCGCTAGAGAGGTTGCAAAACGATCTGACCGATGAAGCCTTGCTTAAGCTTGGCCGGCGTGATGGTATGGGGGATGCCGCCAGCGGTGTACGGCGCGAGATATACCGTAAGCTGTGAAGGTCTTGTGATCAACAATCTGAGTAGTACAGTTCCGTTCCTTTCAAGAACGTTGGTTTATTCCGGCGTCATGTCGACCCAGGGGCGAGTTCAATCCATGATAACGAAAAACCCGCTGTTTCTTCCTGGGTTTTCACCCTACTACTACATGTCGGCTTCGATCGCCACCTTCTTACGAGAGGGAAAAATTAGACCAGGCGTTTGACGATATGTTTAAATCCATCCAAGTGATAAAGAGATTTGTTGAGTCGAATAATGCAAAATTTCTGTTAATGATAGTTGCCGGACGGGATACGTTTCCGAAGGATTTCTTACCTCGATACGCTTCCTTATCTAGAAAGAGTCGGCGGGGAAGAGCTTTTTATGGATTTTTGCCATCCGCGTCCGCGGGGACATGAACCTATTTCCGAAGCACTATATGATTTTTCCTCTAGGCAAGCAAATGAACGAATCTAGGGACGACTTATTGGACAGGTGTCGGATAGGAAGGCAGCCCGCTTGAATCGTTGGCAAGTCCTGTTACAAGATCTCGTTTACGGCCTCGCTGAGGAGCGTGTATGTTGACACCCCCTCTGGTTGAAGTCAGCGCTCCCGCCAAACCTCTCGTCAGCGTCATTATTCCTACTCATAACCGCGCTCTACTGTTACGAGGGGCCGTGGATTCGGTCTTTGCGCAAGAGGGACATGGTGCACTGTTTGATCTGGAAGTGATTGTGGTCGATGATGCCTCATCGGATGAAACCCCCGACATCGTGCGTCAACTTCCCTCGGTGCGCTATCTGCGGCTCGACGTGAACAAAGGTCCGTCGATTGCCCGAAATGCCGGGATTGCGACCAGTACAGGACGTTATGTCGCGTTCTTAGATGACGATGACATCTGGCTGCCCACCCATCTGAAGGTTCAGGTGCCCATTCTAGAACAACAGAATGACATTGGTGTCGTATATGGACATGGCCTTGTTAAGGACGTGAATGGCGACCTCGTTGTTTGGCCTCAGTCTGGTCCCTCCGGCCGGGTCTTCGAAGAGTTTTTGGTGAGAACGGACGATTTCATCAATATTGACACTCTCTTGGTCAGGAGGGAAGCAATTGATCGCGCCGGACATTTCGACGAAGCGATTGAGACGATGGAACACTATGAGTTTGCATTGCGTCTCGCATATCACTACCCCTGGCATTTCGTGCAGGGTCCCATCGCGCGAGGAAGAGAATCAAAACATGGAAAGCATTACCGGGATGTAGCGAGCGGCTTGAACGAGCGCACCCTCCCGGTCATTATTGAGAAGGCCTTGAGTCTGCTTCCAGACTCACCCGATTGCGAAGCAATGAGACGCCGTGCCAAAACCGCCGTTTGTGCGACCATTGCAGGACAACGATGGTGGGGTGGTGAGGGAGTAGAATCCGTTCGGACCTTCCTCCTCTCGGAGTTGCACGCCAATCCGTGGATGGGCGCGGCCCCGGCCATTTGGCAACACGTGCGGAAAACAGTGCGCGGGCTCGCTGTCTCGTCGAATGATCCGCTGGGTGCCGTGAATCGGTTTTGGGAAGACCTCGTCAAGGTTTTGGGGCCGGAGCCACGTGGGTCGGAGTATGGGTGGGAGAACTTCTTGGCCGAGGCGGCTGAGGCATTACGGGAAGAGGACGGCTCCCCATTCCATGCGGGCTCTCTCGCCTTGCGCGGCCTCTCCCGTCATTCGGCGCGATGCAATCGCAGATTGTTGCGTATTATCGCCAACATGTTTGCGCTCATCCTCACTCGCCCAGCGAGGCTCTTGCTGCAAGCCTGCGGGATCATGAAACCGGAGGCACGATGGTCGGCCTTGCTCGCGCAGCTTGCCAAATCCCCTGATGTATTCTTCGTCGAAATCGGCGCGAATGACGGCATTGCGTTTGATCCTCTCTATGATTCCGTCGTCAAGCATGGGTGGCGCGGTCTCTTGGTAGAGCCGCTGCCGGACCTCTTCGCGCAACTACGCCAGACCTACGGTGGTCGAGAGGGCATCATTTTGGAAAACGTTGCTATCGCCGAGTGCGCCGGCACGAAGACGATGATCAGAGTTGATCCCGAGGCCGTTGAACTGGGACGTGTTCCGTATTGGGCAAAAGGAATTGCCTCCTTCTTTCACGATAGAAATGCACTGGGCGGGCAGCGCATTTCCGAAGAAGACTTTGAAAAGATCCGTCCGCATATTATTAGTGAACCCATCCAGTGTGACACGCTCGCAAGCCTCTTACAGAAACACCACGTTACCAAAGTCGACCTTCTTCAAATTGACGTGGAAGGCTACGATTACCATGTGCTGAAACAGGTCGACTTCTCACGCCTGCGACCATTGGTTATCCGTATGGAATGGTACAACCTGCCCCAGGACGAGAAACAGATGAGCCGTGATCTGTTGAAAAAATGGGGCTATCGAACCAGTCCACTCGAATTCGATTTGATTGCATGGCGCATGAATGACTAGAGCTATCCACTCGCATGCTCTGTTCTAGACCAGTCCAACGTCGACTGATCCGCAGTCGATAGATTTGGCCCCACCCCAATATTCCAGCCATCACATTCAGATACCTTTTCCGCTTGTGTTTGAGCTGTAGATCAGTCGATGTGCAGGACATGCCATAAGCATCGAGGAATTTAAGGCGGGAAATATCCTGCTCCTTGACATTGAGACCACCTCTACGACATGGAGGCGCTCAAAGACGAGCAGATCAAGAAGCTGAAACAGAAGATCGGGGATCTCGTCCTGGACAACGACATCTTGCGGGAGGCCTTGAAACCGTACCCTTTTGGACCGGAAGATATCCGACGCGTGAAGGCCACGCGGTCGGGTGTCTCGGAACGGCGCAGTTGCCGGGTACTGCAGGTCAGTCGCGCGACCGTACATCGCCCACGTACTGCCGCTGGCCGACAGCTGAGAGCCGATCCACCATAACCGAGCGGGTACGACCACTCATTCAGCAGCATCCGACGTTCGGATATCGACATGTCTAGGCCTTGCTGCGCGGACAAGAGGGGATCCTCGTGAATCGCACAGCGGTGTATCGGGTGCTCACACAAAAACGATGGCTGGTGCATCAGCGGTCGTGCACGCCTCGATCACGGGTACGGGCTGGATGAGTCGGGCCAGTCAAAGCAATGAACGCTGGGTGATGGATGTCACCCATATTCTCTGTGGTCAAGATGGCTGGGCGCATCTTGCCGCCGTCATTGATTGCCATGACCGCGAACTCATTGGCTATGAATTCGCGTTGCGCCGTCGGGCGAAGGAGGCCGAGCGAGCGAGGTGGCCTGTCTCCAGCGGTTCGGTACGCTACGCCCGGAGGGCGCACCGGTCTTACGCAGCGAACCACGGGTTGATCTTTCAGAACCGGCGGTTCCCGGCAGGCCTGCCGGGATTATCGCCTGCAGCAGGCATGCATCACCCCTGCACGCCGGAGCAGAATGGGATCATCGAGCGGTTCTTTCGGTGTCTTAAAGAAGAATGTGTCTGACAGCCCACGTGCCAGACAGTCGACGAGGCGCGGCGGATCATTCGGGACTGGGTATAACCCACGGGCGGCCGCATCGTGCCTTGGGTTAGCGGAGTCCGGTCCACTATCGTGCGCAACATTCAATCCAGGTGGCTTGATTTCCGGGGGATACTACACTATCTCCATTTTGCTGAATGTATATCAAGTGTGATTAACGATCTTTTTAGGGTTTCCCTGATTACAATTCAGTGGCACAACATGGTATTCTGAGTCCCAGTATCAGGTGTTGTAGTCGTTGTGGTGACAGGGAATAATCCGAAACAGCGTCTTACTGTCAAAAGTTGCCAGTCGACGCCACAGGGATAATGCAAGGAAACACCTTCAGTTCTCGACCGTGGTTGTCATGCCGTCTCTTGCCAGTACCCCCGTATTTGATGCTTCCCGAGGACATGTGATCTGAGAATGACAAAATTACGAGTTGCCGTAGTCGGCACTGGAGCGTTCGCTGAAGCATGTCATATCCCTGGCGTGCAGTCTCACCCCTGTGCCGAAGTGGTCGCTCTCTGCGGGCATCGGTCCGATCGTACCCGTCTGCTGGCGGAACGGATGAATGTGCCGGCAGTGTACATCGATTATGAGGAGCTCTGCGCGCGTGCCGATATAGACGCCGTGACCATTGCGACCTCGAATGTCGTTCACGCACGCATAGCGCAGGCAGCACTCAGGGCAGGGAAACACGTATTTTGTGAAAAACCCATGGGAATGAATGTGCGCGAAGTCCTGGACATGCTGCGTGCTGCAGAAGACAGCGGGCAAATCCATCAGGTTGCGTTTACGTATCGATATTTGCACGGCGTCAGGGAACTAAAACGTCGGGTCATGTGTGGTGATATAGGAGCGCCGTATTTTTTGAGAATGCAGTATGATACGTGGCAAGGGCTTCATCCGAACTCCAAAATGCGCTGGGGCTACAAAATTGCTCTTGCCGGCGGGGGTATCCTTTATGACGTGGGGCCTCACCTGTTTGATTTGGCCGCTTTCATCCTTGGACCAATAGATGAAGTTACAGGATTTACCAAATTGGTACCTCGTATGCGCACTGACAGGCTCGCCGAACAACGGGAGGCAGTGGAAACCGACGACATAGCGGCGTCATGGTTCATTTGCAAGAACGGCGTGCAAGGACAATGGTTCGCCAGTAGGGTCTCTCCCCCTTCACATGAAAAGGCATATGTTGAAGTCATTGGGCAGGACGGCGCACTGAAAGCGTCATTGAGCAGAGGGGGGGTTGATACGTTGGAGATCTCCCGGCCTACACAACAGGCTTGGGAAAATGTGCCATTGCCGGAGGAGGCCACTGACGGCAGGCCTCACTGTCTAAACACAATGATGCGCAGTTTTGTGGATGCCTGTCTGCGCGGCAAACTGGACGAAACCATCGATGCATCTTTTTATGATGGCCTTGCGACCCAACAGGCTCTCGCTGCTGCGAACGAGGCCTCCCGTCACAGGCGGTGGGTCCGTCTGAACAACGATCCCTCCAATGCTCGACACAAAGGTCTGGCTAATCCCTATTTGCTCTAATTATTCGTTGCTACTGCCGCCCGAGTGAAGGGAGTAAGGATGCAACTGCAAGCAGGCGTTCAGCCGATGGGTGCGACGAGGCCGCTAGTGAGTGTGATCATTCCTTCACGCAATAGAGCGGCAATGCTGCGGGAGGCCTTAGGCTCGGTATTCTCTCAAGAGGGCGTGGGTGACATATTTGAAATGGAAGTGATCGTGATTGATGACGCGTCGTCGGATGAGACCCCTGAGGTAGTCCGTCAATTTCCAAGAGTGCGATATCTTCGCCTCGAGACGAATCAAGGTGCTTCCGGCGCGCGATGCCGGGATACAGGGCCAAGTGAAGATTACCGGCGAAAGCTCGGGTAACTCCTGATTGCAATAAGGCTTGCGCGCTCACCCCCACGCGAGATCACGTATGGTTGAAGATGATAAGGTTGAGACGATACGTCTGTCTGCAGAAAGCAAGACAGTCGCGGTCGTCGTGCCTGGGTACAACAGGGCCGAATTTACACCCGATGAGGAAGTGTCTTTTCGCCATCTCCATACATTCCTCGGTCATTATGATAAGTTTCTCGTCGTTCCCCGCAGCTTCTCGATACGACGTCACGGTTTTCAATTGAAACGTTTTGACGACACGTTTTTTGGAAGCGCGATCGCCAATACAAAGTTGATGTTGTCCCGACAATTTTACGAATCATTTATCGACTACCAATATATCCTGATCTATCAACTGGACGCATTGATTTTTTCAGACCAGCTGCTCGATTGGTGTACGACTGGCTGGGACTACATTGGTGCTCCCTGGATCAAATGTCACGACAGTCCGTGGGTTTCCGAACCGCGAGTGGGCAACGGCGGCTTCTCACTCAGAAACGTCCATAGTATTCTCAGAGTCCTCGCTTCCAATAAATATTGGATTGATCCTGATGCCTACTGGGCAAGGATTTCTGCGAGACATTCAGGATTTTCTCGCTATCTTTACCTGCCTCAAAAACTTTTCAAACATATAAGGACATTCAATAACGTCACCTGGGAGTTGCGGCAATGGCATTTAAGACCTGATGGTACTCGGAACGAAGATCATTTTTGGGCGGACCAGGCCGTTAGATATGACCCGGATTTTAGGGTGGCACCATTTGACGTTGGGCTGCGATTTGCCTTCGAGGTCAACCCTCGACAGTGTTTCGAGATGAATGGACGGACACTTCCATTTGGATGTCATGCGTGGCAGCGATATGATCGAAGCTTTTGGGAACCCCACCTCATCAAAGGGTAGGTACGTCCAATGGACATGTACGAATCGCGGGGAATGAACTTGCCTCACCTGCCGACGGCCGAAACGGTCAAGTCTGTACGTGAACCCAAAGTCCGCATTCGGCCGAGTCAAGGGCTGTTCCATCTGGACTTGAGCACCCTCTGGCAATACCGTGAACTCCTCGTTTTTCTTGTATGGCGAGACATAACGGTACGATACAAGCAGGCTATCATTGGGGCCGGGTGGGCCGTATTCCAGCCGTTGGTTGCTATGCTCTTGTTTACTGCCATTTTCAGTTACATTGCCAAGCTTCCCTCTGACGGCGTACCATATCCACTGTTTGCCTATGCAGGGCTTCTCCCTTGGAATTTTATCGCACAAGCGACGAGTCGAAGTGGAACGAGCCTCGTCGGAGAATCGCACCTCATCAGCAAAGTGTATTTTCCGAGACTGATCATCCCTGTTGCTGCTGCGGCGACTCCGGCCGTCGATCTGCTTTTTGCATTAATCATGATTATTCCACTGATGGTGTGGTACGGCGTAACGCCAGGCTGGCAGCTCCTATTTTTTCCGGTCTTTGTTCTCATCGCTCTTCTGGCGGCCCTGGCAGTGAGTCTGTGGTTTTCAGCCTTGCATGTCAAATTTCGTGATGTAGGCCACATCATTCCATTTTTTGTGCAATTCTGGATGTTTGCATCACCTGTCGTCTATCCGATAAGTCTCATTCCCGATCGATGGCGCGGCTTGTATAGCCTCAACCCGGTGGTTGGAGTGGTGGAAGGATTTCGTTGGACCTTACTTGGTCAGCCTGCGCCTGCATTGATCACTATGATTCCAAGTATTTCAATTGTTTTGGTATTGTTTGTGAGTGGGGTCATATTTTTCAAGCATATGGAACGAACCTTCGCGGATGTCATTTGATGAGTGATCTCGCAATTACAGTGCGTAATTTAAGCAAGGTGTATGTCCTCGGAGCTGTAAGCCATGACACCCTTCGAGATCAAATTGCACATCGATGGAAGTCTTTCTTTCGAAAGGTCCGCCCGCACGATTCGAGCGGTGGTTCGTTTCATGCGTTGAAGAATGTTTCATTCGACGTAAAGGAAGGCGAGGTTCTGGGTATTATCGGACATAACGGAGCGGGGAAAAGCACCTTGCTGAAGATTCTGTCCCGCATCACGGAGCCAAGCGCCGGCGAAGTGGATATCTATGGAAGTGTAACATCGCTTTTGGAGGTAGGAACGGGTTTTCATGCCGAGTTGACCGGACGCGAAAATATTTACTTGAACGCGGCAATGCTGGGCATGCGTAAGCGTGAGATCGACCGTAGGCTGGAAGAGATTATTGAATTTTCCGGGACGAGAAGATTCATCGACACGCCGGTCAAGCGATTCTCCAGTGGGATGTATGTACGCCTCGCTTTCTCAGTAGCGGCCCACTTGGATCCTGAAATTTTGATTGTCGATGAAGTCCTCTCTGTTGGCGATGGTGCCTTTCAAAAAAAATGTCTTGGAAAAATGGATGAGGTCCGTCGAGATGGACGCACAGTCATTCTGGTTAGTCATGATCTGCCGGTCGTGGCGAATCTCTGTCAGCGTGCTATTTTACTGCGGCAAGGGGCAGTAGTTGGTGACGGGCCACCGCAACAGGTCATTGAAACCTACATGGGCGAGGCGTTCAATTCCAATGGGAGTATCCCACTCGCCGAACGGAAAGATCGGTTTACTCAAGGTGAGTTGATGGTCAGTAAGATTACATTTCACAATGACAAACGGGATCCAATTCAGTATGCAGTCTCGGGCCAGGATCTCGTCATCCGCGTGCAGTATCAGAGCCATGTGCAGAAAGTCTTCAGAGACATGCGAGTCGTGGTTGTCGTGAATCGAGACGAGCGGACCTCCTTGATCCTCTCAACTGATCTCGTTGATCGTAAGCCACTTGATCTTGAGGGCAGCGGCTATGTTGATTTTCATGTCCCTCATCTGCCCTTGTGTGGAGGAAGGTATTTTTTGCACGTCGCCATTGAAGACGACGTCTCGGCTCGAGATTGGGTTCAGCATGCGGCTGAACTTCAGGTCCTTGATGGAGACTATTACGGAACAGGAAGAATGTATCCGCACGACGGCTGGCGAGGAAAGGGAATGTTTGTGAACCACAGTTGGACAATAGAGCGCATGACCTAAATTTGGAGGCGCTATAGATCACCCGCCAATGTACTTGCATCTATCGCGTCTATCGATCATCTCAGAGTCATTCTGAAGCGTTTTCCTTACGCTCCGTCTGGTAAGGAGGGATGTTATGAAGCTGAGCGTCATTATTCCCTGTTACAATGCAGCCGAGACCATTTCGGCATTGCTCGAGACACTGACTAACCAGCGTTGGACTGAGCAGTGGGAAATTATTGTATCCGACAACGGATCCCATGATGCCTCCCTCCGTCTTGTTCACGAATTCCAGAAGCGCTTGCCTCAGCTCAGAAGTGTGGATTCGTCGGAGCGGAAGGGGTGCGGAGCTGCGAAGAACGTGGGGGTCCAAGCCTCGACGGGAGAGGCCTGCATTTTTTGCGATGCGGATGATGAAGTGGCGCCAGGTTGGCTTCAGGCCATGGGAGAAGCCCTGACGACTCATGACCTCGTCATTTGTCGCTATGATCACGCGAAATTAAATCCTGCTTGGACGTTGAAGATTCGAGGGACCACACAGGTCGATGGCCTCCAGCGATTGAAAATGCTCCCATTCTCGCACGGGGGGGGAGGCACGATAGGAATTAGACGGACCCTGCATGATTCTCTAGGGGGTTTTGATACATCTTGTATGTATTCCGAAGACATTGATTACTGTCTAAGGGCTCAGTTGATGGGCATCGAACCGTATTTTGTGAAGGATGCGGTCGTCTATTATCGAAATAAGACCAGGCTGAAAGATATCTATGGGCAGGCGCGCAACTGGGCGCGGGACGAATCATTGCTGCAGAAAAGATACTGCCCCGCTACTTCCTATGAGATGTGGCGATGGCGGGCCTATTTTTCTATTTGGCTCACTGTAATGAAGCGACTACCCGAGTTGCTTCGGACACAGGAGGGCCGTGGCATTTTGATGTGGCGCCTTGGTCGCCAGATAGGATCTCTCCAAGGGAGTGTAAAATACGGTATTCCTCCCATTGGTGAAATCTGAGGCACACAGGAGAGACGACGAGCGACGATGCAGAAGTGTCTTGAGCCTATCCATATGGGTATTTGGATTTAGGGATGGGAATTCGCGCTCATGAAGGAAAAGCCAGAAAACAAACCCAGCGGAACGGCGAGGTTCCGGTAGGAGTATCGATATCGCTAACGTTTGTAGACAACCTCTACGCGGTGAAGGAAACTGGAAAGTTCGCTTGTGCGTTCGCGGATGGTGGCATGATCTCTTCGCAAGGCGGCCTGTTCCAGCACTTCACCAATAGCGCTGATCGAATCAAACCCGTAGCCCCCGCCGTCGCCCTTCATGCGATGCCCGAGTATGCGAATGGTCTCAAGATCGTTCTTTTCCACGCAACCGGTGATCGTATCCACGTCTTTTCGACGATTCTCGAGAAATCCTGGAACGATGTCCTCCAGGTCCGGATCGAGATAGACGATGATTCTGGCCTGAGCGTCGGCGCCCTTGATGATTGTCATGTGTGCAGTTTTCCTTTGTAGGCCGATAACAGGTCGAGCAACGTGCTCTTCTTGATTGGCTTGGTTAGGTGTGCGTTACATCCGGCTTCGAAAATCTTCGCGGCCTCTTCCTTTAGTACGAGGGCCGTCAGCGCCACGATGTGAGTCGGAGACCATCCCTCCTGTTGTTCGCACCGGCGAATGGCCTTCGTCGCTGTAAGACCATCCATGACCGGCATCTGAATATCCATAAGGATGAGGTCGTAGCAACCGTTCCGGAACTTGTCGATGGCAATCTGCCCGTTGTCCGCGAGGTCGATTCGATGAGGAGTCTGCTTCAAATATGTTTGAATGAGAAGTTGATTGTCCGGAGAATCTTCCACCAGCAGCACGTGTAGAGACGACGCGGAACGGGGAGGTGAGGGTTGTCCTGATCTCTTGCTTGTCGGAAGCACCCCTTTCGCTCGATCCAGGGCGATGCTGACGGTCTGGGAGAGATCGGATCGGCGAATCGGTTTCACAAGATAGCCTGCAAGGCCCAGATCGTACGTTCTCGCAATGTCATCGGCCCAGCGGTCGGATGCCAACATGATGATGAACGGCCTGTCTTGGCTGGGACTGGCCTGGATACGGGTCGCGATCTCAAATCCATCCATCTCCGGCATGCGGCAATCCAAGAGCACCATGTGAAAGGGTTTACCGGCGGCTGCAGCCCGCGTGATTTCTTCCAAGGCCTGCGAACTATGGCCTGCGCCCATGACCTCCGCGCCCCATGACGTCAACGTTTCGCGCAGAATCACCAGATTGATGGGAAAGTCGTCGACCGCTAGGATGCGAAATCCGGTGAGCTTCGGGACGGAAGGCTCTGGTTGCGTGGACTCAGATTGGACAGCCAACTGCACCGTGCAATGGAATGTACTTCCGCGCCCCTCTTCACTTTCAACCCTGATACATCCTCCCATCAGCTGGGCGAGATGCTTCGAGATTGAAAGCCCTAGTCCTGTGCCGCCATAAGTGCTGGAGATGGAGCTATGGGCTTGAGTGAAGCTGTCAAAAATGGTTTCACATTGGTCAGGAGGAACTCCTATCCCGGTGTCCGTGATCGAAAAGCGGATTGCTCCTGCGGCGGCGACTTCCGGATCGACCGTGACGCGCATGACCACTGAACCCTTGTTGGTAAATTTGATGGCATTGCCGAGCAGATTCACCAGGATCTGGTGAAGGCGATTGGGATCGCCGATCAACTTGCAGGGAACGTCAGCGGAGAGATGGCAAGCCAGGTCGAGTCCTTTCTCGTTCGCGCGCAGCGCCAGAATCTCGATCGCTTTGTCGATCAGATCACTTAAGTCGAAATCAACGATATCCAATTCCAGATGGCCGGCCTCCACTTTCGAGAGATCGAGGATGTCGTTGATGAGGCTGAGCAAACTGCCCCCTGCCCGGCGCACGACGCGCAGATACTTCCGTTGTTCGGGGTTCAATTGTGTGTCCCAGAGCACGTCGGCCATGCCGATGATCGCGTTCATCGGTGTCCGGATTTCGTGACTCATGCTGGCCAAGAATTCACTCTTGGCCCGATTGGCGACCTCAGCGGCTTCCTTTGCGAGACGCAACGCTTGCTCGGCTTCGCGACGTTCAGCGGCTTCCATCGCCAGCGTGACCATCGTGGCCAAGGAGCTGGCGAAGTTTTCTTCGTCGACCGACCACGATCTCGACCCGCCGACATGTTCGTTGCACAGCACCCCCACGACCTGGCCTTTGCGACGAATAGGGGCATCGAGCATGGCGCCGATGTTCAAGGGAATAAGGTAGTTCTGCGCAAATTCGCATGTGCGAGGATCGCGACGGGCATCATGAGCAGCGATCGCGCGTTCTTCCTCCTCTAACGCCTGAAAGTAGGCTGGGTAATGACGCGCTTCGAGAACTGTTCCGGATATATGCGAGTGTCGAGAGAGCTCGTACAAGTCAAGCAGACGAATGGACAGGCGGTCGTTCTGAAACAGCCAGATGCTCATCCGTTCGACACCCAACGCGCGTCCGCCGGCCGTCGTGATTGCTTGTAGGGCATGGGTCAGGTCACCGCTATGAACCGCGTTACTCTTGGCCAATTCGAGCAGGGCATTTTGGTGGCTCCTCAGAGCCTGCGTGCGCCGCACTTGGATCGATGACACAGGAGTCGGGAGCTGTGCGGTTCGTTGGGGCGGCGGTGGGGCAACGGTTTGCGGTGGCGACTCGTTCGTTCGCATGCCCGGAGGCGCCCCTCCCCCACGGGCTGCGCGCAGGCTCTCAACAGAAGTCTGTGTAGCTTTTTGGTCGAGGCGCCGTTTCTTGCGGGTGGAAGACTCTGATTTTGCCATGGAATCGTGGAGCGAACGAATTACCACCGAGGAACATGAGTGTGTGGCAATCGCAGCTTGTCGGCGGAAAAGTAAGGTGCGCGCTCAATCCTTGTGCGTGTTTTGCACCAAGGTGAGGACTCCGGCCTGTTTCGCACGATTTCTACCATCCTGCTTGGCCTGATACAGCGCCTGATCAGCAGCCCTGATGAGTTCGGTCGGTGCGGCTGATCGGCCGGGAATCGTGCTGGCAAAGCCAAGACTGATGGTCACCAATTCTCCACTGGGGTGTTTCATCTCCATCTCATGAACTTTTCGCCTCAGTGTTTCAGCCACCTGGGCAGCGCCGTCAACAGTGGTACCGGGAAGGACAATAACAAACTCATCTCCGCCGTACCGGGCCACCAGGTCGCCAGGCCGATTCACTGCTCCGGATATGACACCAGCCACCTGTCGCAGGCATTCGTCTCCGGCCTGATGCCCATTCGTATCGTTGTAGGATTTGAACTGATCGATATCGAGCATGATCAGGGAGAGAGGGGTATGTTCACGAACGGCACGGCGCCATTCCTGGTCCAAAAAATCGTCGAATTGCCGGCGATTGGTAATGCCGGTCAACCCATCCAGACAGGAGAGACGGAGGAGCATTTGATTGGCTTCCTGAAGCTGGCGCATGACCTCGAGCAGTTCCTGTTCGCGTGCTCGACGTCGATCGATTTCATGGACGAGTCGCAAGACACACCGTACTCGGGTCAATAGTTCGATCTTGCTGATCGGCTTGGCGATGAAATCCATCGCCCCCGCCGCAAAGGCCAGTTGTAGATCGACGGGATCGGTCTTGACCGTGACCATGATGATGGGAATATCTCGAAAACGTTCAACAGCCTTGATTTGACGACATGCCTCGATGCCGTTCGTGGAGGGCATCACAATGTCCATGAGAATCAGATCGACGCGGGTCTGAGCCTGCTTGCCACCGTCAAGACCGAGGTGGCGAAACGCCGCCGCGGCCGATTCTGCAGCCAGGGTGTCTTCATACCCTGCGTTGGTCAGGATCGATTGTAAGAGTTGCCGGTCGTCCGGCGAATCATCGACGATCAGGATACCCATGTCAGCCCTCTCTGCACCAACGGTGTGAACCAGACGAAATGGTAGCAACTAGTCCTTATAAACACCAGGATAAAGCTTCTTTATACAGGGACTGCACAACCCGTGGCTGAATTCGGCTTCCGAATGTTGCTGAATATATTCCTCCAACTGTTGCCAGAATCCCTGATCATTCCGGATCTTCTTGCACGCGGCGCAGATTGGAACGAGGCCCTTGAGGACTTTGACTTCGCGCAGCGCTCGCTGAAGATCATCGTTACTCCGGACCAGGTCCTGCTCACGCGCTTTGCGACAGTCCATTTCCGTCTTCAGTGTCAGGGCAGACGCCACCCGGGCAAGCAGTTCAACGGGATTGACCGGCTTGTTGATAAAGTCCATGGCGCCGGCGGCAAAGGCCGCTTGAAGATTGCCGACGTCCGTCTTCGCTGTGACGACAATGACAGGAATGTCCCTGAGGCGGTCGATACTCTTGATATGCGCGCATGCCGTCACTCCATTGATGCCCGGCATCATGAAATCCATCAGCACCAAATCGACAGCGCACGGCGAGGGGGCATGGCCTGATTCGCCGATACCCAGCTGCCTATATGCGGACTGGGCCGATTCCGCCTCCAACAGAGCGGTGTGGCCGGCTTTCGTGAGAATGGAGCGAAGCAACAGTTGCTGGTCAGGGGAATCGTCGACGATTAGAATGCTCATGAATTGTTCAACATCGATTCCGTATGTCATCAAGGAAACGTGGAATTCACCGCGTCGAATCGAAACGGAATGATAATCGATGGCCGGTTATTGCGTCATCAGAGGCCGACCGAATTGTGTGAGCAAGTATAGCAGTTGAGAAGAATTATGATTGGAGCCTGGCTCTGACCCGTTCGCTTACGTATTTCCCATCTACGGTTTGTCCTGCGAGACGAGCCATCACGGTCTTCATGATCAGACCCATGTCTTTCAATGATGCCCCTGCGGTGTCCTGTAATACGGCATCAATGATCGTATTGATTTCCTCGACGGAGACCGGGTTGGGAAGGTATCCCTCGATGATGAGGATCTCCCGACGTTCTTTGTCCGCCAGGTCGTCCCGTTTGCCCTTCTCAAACTGTTCAACGGATTCCTTACGCTGTTTGATAAGGGCGGTCATGACGCGACTCATCTCCGCGTCGTCCAAATCTTTTCTAATTTCCACTTCCTTGTTGAGGACGGCTGCCTTAATCATGCGGATGACGTCCACGCGCAATTGATCCCTGGATTTCATCGCTGTCTTGAGGTCATCAGAAAGTCGTTCACGAAGCGACATGCGGACCTCGCCTATGAAGGTCTGTCTGTTGGTGAGAATAGCGAGTTTGACGTTTTGAGTCAATTACACGTCCCCTTCCCACGGTCGAGAGGACACTATGAATCGATGGATATGCGTTCCGAGCAGCATGGTCACGGAGATATCCGAGTTGAGGGCGGCTCGGGAGTCATCCATAATGTGCCGTCATTCTGGGCCTCGGAGGCAAGTTGTGAACGAGATGTGAAGGGCATGCACTGTTGAACGGGCGGCGTAGGCTCAATCGAGCGGGTCGTCAACCGTACATTTTTCAAGGAGGTCATCACATGAACGACCAAGTCGGCAAGGTCCTGTATGGACGAACTCCCGGAGTTGTGTTGTGCGGGCTTCTGATCAGTGGACTCGCGATGATCACCAGTTGTTCGAGCGAACGGCCCAAACCGATGCAACAGCCGACTCCCGAGCAGGTCAAGGGAAATGCGGACAGGAGCTTCGACAAGCTGAAACAGGAAGAGCGTGAACGAAAACCGATCGGTCAATAATCGCCGGGAGATTCACGCAGGAAACAGACCGAAGGTGGTGAATTCTAAGCACGTTCACGATTGAGGAATGGCAGAAGCCACGATAGTCAGGTCCGCAGGCTGCCTCGTTGAGGGATAGGGTACGCCTGCGGAGGCTAGGGGGTCGCCGGTTCAGGACCAATTGACCCTTCCTCACAGGGTGGGTACCATGATGAGAAGGCTGAGATCGAGAAGAACTCGGAAAGCACCCCGATGCGACGATGTGAACACGAGGTATCCCATGCATGCGATACCACATAGATGGCCGGTGGCAGGGCACACTATGAGACTGCTCTGTATCCTAATCTGGATGACTTCATTGCTCTGCGTGTCTCCCACGGCGGCGAAGGATCTTCTAGTCCCAAAAGAACAAGCGACCACCGAATTCGAACCAACGGTCAGCCCGTCATTTGACGAACAAAAGAGGGGGGTCCCCCAGGCGATGTTCGTCTGGATCAAGATGGCCAAGGGTTATGAGGTGGAGTGGGATACGTTCGGTCGAAAAGGGTGGTATACGCAGGATCCTCGACTGAAACCGATCGATCCTGGAACAACAGCATTTACTCCGGATGCAGCGGCCGTCTTTATCGTTTTTGAGGTCGCGCCATTGGAAGATCCAGCTCAGTTCGGCGCGCAATGGTTCGCGGTAGGGGAAGACGGCAAACCGGCCGACGTACCCGTGGGTCAAGACACGCTCGAAGTCCCCGGGCATGAACGGTATGGATTTCTAGAACTGAAGAAACCCGGTGACCAGTGGTCCATAGGAAACTACCTGGTGAAGCTCTATATTACCTCCTTGGGCCAGCAGGCGTTTCATGCGGTCAATCAGGTAGGCACCATGCGATTTAGCATTGTCGGTCCGAAATCTCCAGCGGATCCTGCCGTGAAGAAAGACCAGCCGCAAGGTTGAACAGTCAGCGGGTGATGATTGCGTCCCTCCGGTCCGATTGAGAGGTGGTCGGACTGGGTAGGAGAGGATTGTCGGTTCGAGGTATTTGTAGGAGCAGGCGATGAAAACGAAAGAGAAGGATCCGGAAAAGCTGGCGCTACTCTACGAGCGTTTCAGAGATGTGTGTTTGGTTGAGAAAGAAGTGTGGACGGAGATCTACATGCCGCGCGATATCAAACAAGGCGTGGCGGTTAGGACCAACATCCAAGATCTGTATGAGGTTCTGATTGAAGATCCCGCGGTCGAATCCGCGTTGGATGCCGGTATCCCGCGTGGAAAACAGGCCCTCGATGCCGTGATTCACGAATATCGCGATCAGATCAGCTTTTTGAAGAAGACCTGACCCACCTAATTGGAGGCTAGAACGCGTTCGACGTCCGTAATGACCTCATTCGACAATGGTTTTGTCCGATGGTGATAGCGGGCTACGACATTTCCCGAACGATCAATCAAATACTTCTGAAAATTCCACTCGACCTCTCCGGGAAAGGGGCTTTGCTCCGTCAAATAGTGATAGAGCGGATGCTTATCCTGACCCTTGACGCTGATCTTGCTGAATAGCGGGAACGTCAAACTGTATTTGGTAAAGCAAAAACTCTTGATTTCCGCGTCCGACCCAGGTTCCTGTTGCCCAAAATTGTTGGCAGGGAACGCGAGAATCTCCAATCCCTTCGCCTCATAGGTCTCATACAGGTTTTGAAGTTCGGAGTATTGCGGAGTGTTGCCGCAGAAACTTGCGGTATTGACGATCAGCAGGACTTTGCCCTTGAATTGGTCTAGTGATACGGGTTTGCCGTCGATGTCGTTCAAGGTGAAGTCGTACACGGTAGCCGTCTTTGCTGCCATGAGCCATGCTCCTTCCCGAGGCGCGTCCGCACTGCCTGGGCCCGCAAAAATGGGCGAGGCGATGATTGTAACGGCTAGAATGAGAATCCCACATATCCAGTACTGTGTGCGGTTCACCATGATCAACCTCCTGATTCTACACCTCGTTGTAAGGCCGCGATGCGCTCTTCAATGGGCGGATGGGTGGCAAACAGATGCATCATGCCGGAGGATTTTCCGGATATCTTCATCGTTGCCAAAGCATCCCGGGACGTGTATTCGAACTGAGTCCGGTTCACCCATCGGTCGATCGACTGAAGGGCGGCGATCATCGAATCCCTTCCGTACACCTTGGCCGAAAATGCATCAGCTGCGAACTCACGCCGACGCGAATGCCAGCTCACCACCACCATCGCCAGGAAGGACAGGACGATCTGCAAGACGATGTAGACGACGAATGCCAGCATGGGATTCCCGGCCTGACCCTCCTCCCGATCTTGAGGCTGGCCGATGAATTGATAGACGAAGTTGCTGATGTAATGGACGAATGTGTTCATCAAGCCGGCGAGCACGGTGGTGGTGAACATATCCCCGTTGAATACATGCCCCATTTCGTGGGCTAACACCGCTTTGACCTCTGATTCCTTGAGATTATTCAACAGGCCGGTAGAGACGGCCACCATCGCGTTATTCTTCGTCGGCCCCGTTGCGAATGCATTGGGGTCCGGGGATTCATACACCCAGACTTCTGGCCTTGTAATATGCAGACGTTGGGCAATCTCCTGGACTGAGCCATAGATCACCTGCTCCGCATGGTTCCGAGGTTGAGTGATCTGATAGCAATCCAGCATGGCTCTGGCCGCCTGCTTCGAAAATGCGAGACTGAGGAATGCCCCGCCGAATCCGACCACCAGAGACCACACCAGCAGCTGCTGGCTGAACACTCCTCGAACGTCGATCCCGAACGCCGGAAGCACGACATTGATCAGGATATTGGCCGTGATGGAGAGGGTCAGATAGATGAGAAAATTCGCAATGAGAAACAGGCCGATCCCTTTTAACCACTTCATGTAGTTCCTCCTCCTATGCCGCGCGTTTCAAACGAGTGCATCCGCCGATCCGGACGCGCTGACACATTATACAAGCGCGAGGTCCAAAATTCATCGAAGGCGGATATGACATCACGCTGAGTGAGATAATACCCCATGTGGGACTCGTCAAGGCCATCGAAGTATCTGGAAAGTTGAGCGATAACCATTGCCGCTCATTGGTGACGAACTGGTATGAGGTGATTGGGTGTTGTTGACCAGGTCTCAAGGTTCTGTTAGAAGGAGCCGAGGCGGTGTACAGGGTATCGAATGGACCACATGCTTCGATTTCTCCTGCTCTTCTTGATTCTTGGCGCGGTTGTGCCGGCCGCCGGCAATGCCGCCGAAGAACCCAGAAGCAAGCAGCCTACAATTGTGACGTTTGGCGAGGACGGTGTCCAGCGAGCGACGATCGTGCTCGACAGTTACTCATATTCGCCTGACCATATTGTCGTGCAGGCGGGGAAACCAGTAGAGTTGATCTTGACCAGCATCACGACGATCGTCCCGCATAACTTTGTTCTGAAGGACGGTGCCGCAGAACTCTCGATTGACCGCGATGTGAGTGCAGGGAAAACCCTCACCGTCCAGTTTACCCCGGTACAGAAAGGGGTGTTTGCGTTCTTCTGCGACAAGAAATTGCTTTTCTTTGCCAGCCATCGCGAAAAGGGAATGGAAGGCAAACTGGAAGTTCGTTAGAAGGTTCTCCAACGTCTATCGATCCCGCCAGACACGACCTGCTCCACGATATCCTCAAGCACGTGTCACGGTCCTTCTATTTGACGTTGAACGTGCTGCCATGGAATGTCCGGGACCAAATGGGGCTGTCCTATCTGTTCGCGCGGGCTGCGGACACGATTGCGGATAGCGATCTCATCGATCGTCATCAGCGCCTGGGGTTTCTCCATCAATTTCGCAAACAATTCGTCGGGGACCAGGTCGAGTGGGAGAGCATCCAGACGATTCAAGCCGCGCTGCTGCCCTATCAACAGGAATCCGCCGAGCGCGTGTTGCTTCAACGGCTCGAAGATTGCTTTAGAATATATCGTCAGTTGGCAGGCGAAGATCGGCAAAGAATTCGTGAGCTTATGAACACGCTCCCGAATGGTATGGAAATGGATCTGACGCGGTTTCAGAGCGAGTCGGGAAAAGAGTTGTCCGCGTTGGCCACCATGGCAGAGTTGGACCGCTATACCTATTTTGTTGCAGGTTGTGTCGGGGAGTTCTGGACGAAGATGGTATGCGCGCATCGTCGTGCGATGGCTGGTTGGGACGTGGCGACGATGTCGGTAGTCGGGGTCAGGTTCGGGAAGGGGTTACAACTCACAAACATTCTCAAGGATCTGGCGCGCGATCTTCAGAAGGGCCGTTGTTATATCCCTGAGGAGCTGCTGAGGGATGCCGGTCTAGGGCCGATTGATCTGTTGAACGTGAACAATCTGCCGCTCTTGCGACCTGTGCTGCGCCATCTCATTGGAATCGCCGTGGACCATCTTGATCAGGGATGGACATATACCCTGGCGATCCCTCGGCAGGAGATCCGCCAACGACTGGCCTGCATGTGGCCGATTCTGCTCGCCGGTGAAACGCTCAAGCGGGTTTCGAGATCGAATGAACTGCTCGATCCTGCCGTGAACGTGAAGGCGCCTCGAGGAGTCGTCTATCGGATTGTGGCCATGACAACCCTTACCGGGGCTTGCGGTTCGATTGGAACGGCCTATTGGGGGCATCTCAGAAAGCAGATTGTATGAATTCGGAGGTCGAATAGGGTTCCAGGGCTCAGTCAAGCGGCGATGGTGTATCGTGATCGCAGGGAGGAATCATGCCGATTAAAAAGGGATCTGCGAAAGTGTATCTCACATCAACGCACCATACGACCCAATGGGACTTTGTCTTGAAGGTTTGGAACCAGTCATCTGAGCATGCCAATGCGGCACGTCGCAATGCTCTGATCACCAAGGTCGAACTGCTCGGCCTTCCCAGTCTGTCCACCAAGCTGACACCCAAAAATGTGACCGATCGGCATGGAAATGACATCACATCTCTCTGGCCGAACGGCAACTTGTCCGCCGACAGCGTGGGTTTCCTGGGGTATAGCGAAAGATCAGAGTCGTCCGGAACCATCTGGGGTTTACACGCCGGAATCTATGATGCTCGGTGTGATAACAAACCGGCTTGCGACTCATCACGGCTTCGCACCTACAAGAGTCCGACTCCACCCTTCTTGATGGTGTATGAATACATCGTGGGGCCGGTCACTTTTTCGTTTTCACTGAACAATTTTATCCCTCCTGGAACTCTTCGAGTGACCTTTGGATTCATCGGTGGCAGAAGCGGCACCAAGAATCCGTACGAGGAACAGGTCCTGATTCAGCTGACCTAGAGCCGGGGCTCTTGCATGTGATGAATGCCCGGTCTCCGACGCAGTGGCTCGATCGATTTGATAGGAAAGGAAGCCTCTGTTCCCCGCATGTGACGGATGAACCTCCGCCGCTGTTGCAAGCTCCTTATTTTTTTTGCGGGAGGAGGACTTTCTCTCCCTTGCGATATACGGAGTAAATGGCTTGAGACGGACAGGCATCGAGACAGAGGCGGCAGGATTCCAAACAACGGGATGAGTCGAATTTGAACGGGGGCGTTGACAGCCATGCCCCGGTCGGGCACACCGGGATGCACACGGCCTGATGAGTGCACCGGTCCGGGTGCCGGACCAGGTGATCACGGATAATCATCATCGGTTTCACTCCTTCAAAGAGACCCTGCGAAAATATCTCGAACATGTTCTTTGGGCGATCGTCACTCACTTCCACTCTTTCACCAATTCCTTCAGCCGGTCCTTGAGCTCGGGGATATGGGGGAGGTTGTTGTGAATCGCTCCGAGAATATTCTCGAGACGCGCAGCACGCTGCGCCGCTTTGTCTTTTGCAGCTAGACGATCATATTCAGCGTAGGCCTGCGGGTGTTTCGGCTCAAGCTGATGGCGAGCATGGTGTAATGCCTCCCGCAAGTCTGATGGTTCCGGCTTCAACGGTGGTGTGACCACAAACGAGCCGTCATCGAATACCAGCACGGCATCCCCCACCGTTCCTTTGATCGAGGTGACGCTTTCAATCGTCTTTCCGACCAGAGAGTCCCAGTTTACTCTGAGGCCGGGAAACTTCTTCATGAAGGCAACCTTTTCCATATTCGCTTTCCACTTGTCCTCGGGCGGCATACGAACCTCGTCGAATGGGAAAGCGGAACCTCAGGGGAGCAATGGCGATAGTGTGGGTGGCGCCGGATGATCGGGCATGAGCAGGCGCTCGACAATTTCCCCCCTCATCACGTGACGTTCCACGATTTCCGTCACATCGGCTTCGGACCCCACCCAATACCAGACGCCTTCCGGATAGATGACGACACTGGGACCATATTCGCAGTGATCCAAACAGCCCGCTTTATTGGCTCTGACCCGTCCTTTCAGCCCCACACGCTCGACTTCCTTCTTGAAAAAAGCGTGCAGACGCTCTGACCCCTGGTTGGCGCAGCATCCGCGGGGATCATCCTTGGGCCGCTGGTTGATGCACACGAACAGGTGCCGCTCGAATCCACTCATCGCCTCAATCCTTCCTGTCCAATGGTTCGGAGCCTATGCGCAGGCATGGAAGCGGTCGATGAGTTGCTGCACGTCGGAGCGGTTGAGTAAGGGGGATTCACCCGGATGCCCTTCGGCAATGGCGGCAATTTCTCGGAGCCGAAGCTGGGCGCGTTGCCGTTCGTCCTCGTGAGAAAAGGCCGATGACTGTCCGCTCGACATTTTATCGAATTCAGCTCGAATGTCGCGGAGGTCCCGTTGGAGATTTTTTAACATGGAACAGGGCTCGCAGTACCATTTAGGACTTTGGTCGGTAGACGGGGACAGACGATCGTATGGACGCCCAAAAAAGTCTTTGCCCAGGGAAAGTTTCATGAGCGCTGTCCCGTTTGCCCCGCATGCGTTGCATGAACCTGCTCCGTCCATAGATCATCCCTTTCACGTGAAGTCATAGCCTGGCGGCGTGAAAATCTTACCGCACCGTTCTTCGGAATGTCCACTTCAGAACGTCATGATTGCTTTGCCGGTCATATTCGATTCACGTGTATAATGCAGTACGACGAGAGAGTTGGACGGTCCTGACAGGTGGGAGGGTGTACATGCTGCTGGGCGTACCAAAGGAAATCAAAGACCATGAATATCGCGTAGGTGTGACGCCGGATGGCGTGCGAACTCTGTGCGAGGCGGGCCATGAGATCGTGGTAGAGGCTTCCGCTGGTCTCGGCAGTGGATTCACAGATGAAGATTACAGACGATCCGGCGCACGCACCGCGGCTTCGAAGGACGATGTGTTTCGCCAAGCCGACTTTATCGTGAAGGTCAAAGAACCGCAGTTGTCGGAATGTCCGCTGTTTCGTCCCGGACAACTTCTATTCACATATCTACATCTGGCCTCGGCTCCGGAGTTGACGAAAGCGTTGCTGCCCACGCGGGTGACTGCCTTCGCCTATGAGACCACGGAAGGACAAGATAAGAGTCTCCCCATGCTGAAACCTATGAGTGAAATTGCGGGAAGACTCTCGGTCCAGGTTGGCGCCCGCTATCTCGAACGTACGCAAGGCGGACGCGGTGTGCTGCTTGCCGGCGTACCCGGTGTCGAGCCGGCGAATGCGGTCATCCTTGGCGCAGGAGTCGCCGGAGGTGCCGCAGCTCGCGTTGCCATCGGAATGGGAGCTCGTGTGACAGTCATTAACTTGGATATCGATCGACTGCGTCATCTGGACGATTTATACCAGGGGCGGATCACCACGATGGCTTCCACGCAGTCGAATGTGGAACGGGCGGTGCGGGAGGCCGATCTATTGATCGGGGCGGTACTCGTCCCGGGAGCGCGAGCGCCAAAACTAGTTTCACGCAAGATGGTAGCGACCATGAAACCAGGATCGGTCATCGTCGACGTATCGGTGGACCAGGGCGGTTGCTGCGAAACCACTAGACCCACTACCCATTCAGAGCCGGTTTATGTGGTGGATGGTGTGCTGCATTACTGCGTCGCGAATATGCCCGGTATCGTTCCTCGCACGTCCACGTTCGCCTTGACCAATGCCACGCTACCCTTCATACTCCGCTTGGCTACGGAAGGCTTTGAGCGGACTATTCGTTCGGACCCCGGTCTTGCGAAAGGAGTCAATCTCTACGACGGCAAGGTGACATGTGAGGGAGTGGCCGAAGCGCATGGCTTGCCTTTTACCCCCATCCTGTTGTAACACACTATCTCTTTCCTCGTCGGTCGGTTCCCAAGTCGGGGCGTAGCGCAGCCCGGTAGCGCACTGCGTTCGGGACGCAGGGGTCGGAGGTTCAAATCCTCTCGCCCCGACCATACCAAGCTTGCTCGACCGCGAGGCTCATATTGGGCCGAGCGGATAAGTGCCACCAGTGCCAGCGAAGCCGCAGGGCTGCAAGCCAAATCCTCTCACCCCGACCATACCGCACTTCGTGCGACCCGCTCGCTTTTCATCGTTGTTTCGTGATTGTTGCGAGCGGATGACCACCTCAAGTGAGGCTTTCGTGGCTGGCTCGACCGCGAGGCTCGTAATTGCGCCGAGCGGATAGGCTCCACAGTGAATCAGGCATTGCGCACGGTGCGACCGACAGCGAAGCCGCAACTCCGTGAGCCACATCCTCTCACCCATCTCTCTCTTCACGTCCGGCGATCGTTGTCGCCACATTTACAGTAAGATATTTCGGCTGCGATGCCTTGAGATACGACAATCCAGCGAGTGCCACGTGTCTGTTGATCCCGAAGATAGAAGTGCTTCAATCAAATCGTGATCATCACGAATGCGATGAGAGTGATGATGGATCCATCCGACCTTCGGTATGACGTCACGAGATCGCACGAGGGCGCAAACGAAACATGATGATCGAGAGATGAAGGTGGTCGCGAATCATCGCCGTCAAGCGGCACGCATCGTCGTCGGACGCCGGCACAAACATCTAAAAAACGTGACGCGCGTTATGAGGTATGAGAATATCCTGACCAGCACCCGATACACGTCATTGACTCTCTCCACACATGCTGAACGAGCCTTCAAACAATGACCGACCGCTCCCCATCCGAGCGCGTACGCGCCAGGCTTCTCATCAGTGGACATGTGCAGGGAGTCGGCTATCGGGCGTTTACACGTCGCGTTGCCTCTTCCTGCGGGTTGGTCGGCGGGGTGAGGAATCTCGACGACGGCCGGGTCGAGGTCGCAGTCGAAGGAGATAAAGTCGTGATCCTGGCACTGCTGGGTCACCTCAAGAGTGGTCCGCCCGGCGCGCGTGTTCGAGACGTTCAAGTGGAGTGGGGCGCGGCTTCGGGTCGTGATTCCGATTTTCAAATCTGGTACTGAGACATCTGAAATGACACGACGAGCGAGTCTACGACGGCATGATGAGGACGACGTGACGAGCCGAGTTACGAGACGTAGGCGTTTGACGGAGGGAAGTGAAGGCGAGCACGATGCATCGGAGTCCGAGGGATCTGAGACGGACCGGCGCGTGGACGAATCCGACCGGTCGGAAGGGCTCGACACCCTCAAAAGCTACTTGCGTGAAGTCCGACGGTCGACTCTCCTCACTTTTAAGCAAGAACAACAGCTCGGGAAACGGATTGTTGAAGGCGATGAAGCCGCCAGACAGCAAATGATCGAAGCGAACCTTCGTCTGGTGATCAGCATCGGCAAGCGATACATGAATCGGGGATTTCCATTTGCCGATATTGTGGAAGAGGGAAACCTTGGCCTGATTAAGGCCGTCGAAAAGTTCAACTACAAACGGGGGTTTCGTTTCAGCACGTACGCATCGTGGTGGATCCGACAGTTCATCGAACGAGCCATTATCAATCAGGGCAAACTCGTCCGCTTACCCGTGCACGTCGTCGAGCGGCTCAATCGCTACCTCGGCAAAGTCGAGCATCTCGTCCGTGAGTTAGGCCGGGAACCCTCCGCGGCGGAGGTGGCCGCGCGTATGAAGACGACTCCGGACGAGATAGACGACCTCAAACAATTGGTCCGCACGACATGCTCCCTTGATAGCCCGATCAGTGACGGACAGGATACCTTTCTCCGCGACGTCATTGAAGATCCCCTGTGCATTTCTCCCGCCGACACGGCGGAAGGTGTGCTGCGACGGACCGAAATGATGGCGTGGGTAAAAGAGTTGCCCGAGAAGGAGCGAACTGTTATCCTTGCACGGTTTGGCCTCGACGGAGCAGAGTCGCGAACGCTGGAGGAGATCGGTCAAGAAATGGGATTGACTCGTGAGCGTGTGCGGCAGATCGAAACTGCGGCTCTGGTCAGATTGCGGGGCATCATCGAAAGAAAGACAATGAAACGGACGGACCTTCTATAGAGGGCCCGTTTCGACCGTTCGCATGGACTACAAGGCGCTGATCCGAGAAGTTCCTGATTTCCCCAAACCCGGCGTCCTGTTTTACGATATCACCACGCTTCTGAAGGATGCCAAAGCGCTGCGTACGATTGTAGACGACTTAACAGACCGGTACGCCAACAAGGGCATTGCAAAAGTCGTCGGCATCGAGTCGCGCGGGTTTATTCTTGGGGGAACCCTCGCCATGCGGCTGGGTGCCGGATTCGTACCGGTCAGGAAGCCGGGAAAACTCCCCGCCGATATTTTCGAAGTCAAGTATAACCTCGAGTATGGGGCCAGCTCCCTGGCCATTCACCGCGATGCGGTTGGAATGGGAGAACGGGTACTCATCATAGACGATCTTCTCGCCACCGGCGGCACGGCAGCCGCCACCGTGCATTTGATTCGCCAACTTGGAGGTGAAATCGAGGCTCTCGACTTTCTCGTCGAGTTGAAGAGCCTCAAGGGCCGAGAGAAGTTGGGCGGACAGAACGTGCATTCGACCATCGTCTACCCCTGACACCTTCCACATTCGTCCTCCCAGGGCTTGTCAAACCGTCCAGCCGCGTGATATAGAAGCCGAACTTTTTCGCCGTGCACTCATTACGAAAGGTTATGAGACCTATGGCGGCTAAAGTCCAAGCGAAGAAGAAACCGCAGCCGAAAGGAAAAATGCCTCCCAAGGGAACCAACAAAGATCGTGAGCCAGCTGAACGTGAAGACAAGGGCCGGGAAAGCGTTTCTGGTCGGATCCTGGCACCGATCGGGGTGAAGGAGTCGCCCAAGGAGCGTGAAGCGCGCGAACGCCGTCGCGATTCGCTGCAAAAAATTCTGCTGAGTAAACGCCAGGAGATCCTCAAGGAGATTGAGGAGAGCCTGGGGCAATCGCTGACGGAGGATCAGCAGCGGCGTCTTGAGTCTGCGCGTGACGTGGGGGACCAAGCCTTGATGGATTTGGAGCGGGAATTGGGCATTTCACTGATGGAAATGCGTAATCGGCGCCGGCAGTCGATCGACGAAGCGCTTGTCCGTCTGACGGAAGGCACATACGGCATCTGCGCGGAATGCGGAATCGAAGTCAGCGAGAAGCGGCTGGAAGCAGTTCCATTCGCGAAGCTGTGCGTGGAATGCCAGGCCAGACAAGAGCTTCTGGAAAAAATCGAGAAAGAAGAAGATCGCGACTAAGCGGATTCCCTCCGTTCCATTGTTGCCTCTACGAGTGTATCCTTCGTCTCACTTCGTCCCTCTTCCTATCAGCATCACTCGTGAATCTCATGGATGCTGAGGTGCCGGCTCAATTTTCCCATCGGCCGGAGGACGAGGCCTATGAGTCAGGATCCGAAGAGAGCGGTCATTCTTCTCAGCGGTGGATTGGATTCCACCGTGACAGCTGCAGTCGCGCGATCTGATGGCTATGCGCTCTATTGTTTGACGATTGCGTATGGGCAACGTCATGTCGTGGAGGTGACCCGAGCCCGTGCTGTGACCGAGGCTCTGCGGGTGGCAGAGCATCGTGTGACAGCGGTCGATCTTCAAGGTATCGGTGGGTCGGCTCTGACCGGTCACATGGCTGTGCCAAAAGATCGAGGGGTGGGAGCTCGTACGGAAGGAATTCCGACCACCTATGTTCCCGCCAGGAACATGATCTTCCTGTCTCTGGCATTCGCCTATGCCGAGGTCTGCGAGGCCCGCCGTATCTATATCGGTGCGAATGTTGTCGATTATTCGGGATATCCCGACTGTCGTCCGGAATTCATTCGTGCATTCGAAACAGCCGCAAAACTTGGAACGAGATCGGGAACAATGGGGAAGCCGGCGGAGATTCTGGCTCCGTTGTTGATGTTGTCGAAGGCGGAGATAGTCCGACGCGGATTCGAGCTGAACGTGCCGTTTCATCTGACGCATAGCTGTTATGATCCGGATCAGGCGGGTGTGGCGTGCGGTCGATGTGACAGTTGCCTGATCCGTCGTGAAGGGTTTCGTCAAGCGGGAGTTGTGGACCCGGTCCCATATGCGTTACCCTAGGATGGTGATATCGGCGTTTTGCATGGAAGAGTGACGGAGATCCTACTCCAATATGGCATCCATGACATCTGAAGAATTTTTCATGTACCTGATCATCGGATTGATCATCGTGGCGCCACTTGCGGCGAGACTGTACCGCCGCGCAACATTACATCGGACGGCGAGTCTGCTTCGCACACAAATAGGATCCGGTGGCCATGAGCAACCTGACCAAACACCCGCCCAACCAAGACAAAGAGTCGAATGAGCACGTTCTCTTCTCACTTGTCGGTTCACATGCTTCTACTGACAACGCTGATTCTGCTATCGGTAGCGTGTGAATCGCAAGCTGACAAAGAAGGGGTTCATCCACCATCCTCGGCAACGCCCGGCGAGTTTCGAACGGGTGAAGCAAAATTCACCACCCATTGTGCCGTTTGTCACGGGTCCGGTGGTACAGGGACTTCACAAGGCCCTCCCCTGGTTCATAAGATTTATGAACCGAACCATCACGCAGATGTTGCGTTCCAACGTGCCGCTGCGACCGGCGTCCGTGCCCACCACTGGGACTTTGGAAATATGCCTAAGATTGAAGGTGTAATGCCTGAGGATGTCGATCAGATCATTAAATATATCCGTTGGTTGCAGCGTCAGGCCGGCATTTTCTAACCCTCGCTTTTTGATCGGCATCCTCGAATTTTTCGAACCACTTCGGTCCCTCCTGCATGATTCTCCCACTGGTTTGACATTTTCCACGCGTGGTTCGTAAGGTGTTATTGACAGACTCTCCTGCACGTCAGGGCCGGAGAAGGATTTCCGACGGGCAATCGTTCTGAGGACAAGGAGGAATGACTATGACGCGGATCGCACGAGGGGTGGCCGGGAGCCTGATACTCGCGAGCGCGGTGCTGCTTCTCGCAGGATGTGTCGCAATCGATGCTGGGCATGAAGGCGTATTGGTCGAGCAACCGTTGTTCTTCGGTCACGGAGGAGTGGATCCTGTTCCTGCAAAAACCGGCCGCGTGGGGGTTGCACCAACGACCAAGGTCATCGATGTGGATGTCAGGCCGATTCAATATTCTGAGCACTTCGATATCATTTCAGCAGAAAACGCGCCCGTGTCTTTTGATGCGTTTCTCATTGCCAATGTCATTGAAGGGCGAACACCTGAGTTGATCAGCCGCTTCGGCCCGAATTGGTATCAGAACAATGCGAAGGAAGCCTTTCGTACATTCGTTCGTGAAGAGGTTCAGAAGTATCCGCTTTTTCAATTGACGACGGATCCGACGACGCGGACGAAACTCCAAGAAGCGATCGCGCGTGAAGTACAGACAAAACTGTTGGAAAAACAGGCCCTTCCGATCAGGCTGAACCGGGTCGTCGTCGGGAGCATCCTTCCGCCCAAGGGCGTGGTCGAGCAGACGACCCAAACGATCATTCAGGAACAGCGGAAGATTACGATGGTCGAGTTTCAGAAAGCCGAAGAATCGCGAGAAAAAGCTGAAAAGCAGCGGGGCATCGCCGATCGTGCCTACCGTGAATCATTGGGATTGACGGCCCCTGAATTCGTGGATCTCAGAAGAATCGAAGTGCAGAAAGAAATCGTGCAACACTCTCCGTCTGCGCTGACGGTCATTATGGGACTCGAACGAGTGGGCATCAATCTACCCCCGCTTGGTTCAGAAAAATAACAATAAGTAGGTATTCGAAGAATATTGGGCAGTCGTTGCGGGGCTCCAGCGGCTGGTTGGAGCCCCGCTGATTGTTCATGAAGCTATTTGACCAGCCAGACCCTGTAGGTCTTCGTCTGCAACGGACGAGGAGCTTTGAAGACACTGACTTGCCCGGGATACATCACGTCATCCCCCGCGAGTGTTTTTCTGGCCGGATGACGGTGCGTGCGTATCAGAGTGCCCTCCGAGTCAAAGAAATCCACCATCACGTCGGCAAGTCCTTGAAGCGTGCCATGGTAAGCAGTGGATTGCCAATCCAGACGCCTTAGTGCTTTATAAGTGACCACAACCGTCCCCTCACGTTCTTCGATACCCACGATTTGCAAGACTCGATTACGATCAAGACCTTCGGCGTCAGATCCCGGGATTTCTAGTTGAGCGCGGACGACCTGTGCCACAGTGTCAGGTTGCAGCGTTCCGCGCACCTTGCAATAGATCGTCCTTCCCTTTTGGGTTTGTTCGACTATCTGGACATCGGTAACGTAGTGCGTGGCGAGAAGCAGGACCAGGTCTCTGGAAAAGGCAGCGTCCACCGGTGATGTTGTGTACTCCCGTACAGCCGGGAAGGTACTCACCGCGAGTCGCAATGCTTCTCGACACGCACGCTCTTTGGCATCGCCAATTGCCTCGGATTCATGAAACGTATAGCGATAGTCTCCGCTGATCTCCGTTGAAGCCGACTGCGCATTCGCAAGCGCGTCCACGTGTACTGCAGCCCCCTGCACCGCCGCGAACGTGAGGAGGCTGGACAGATAAAGCCGAAATGACCATGACTTCATGAAAGATCACCCCTTTCTGGTTCGCTGAGCCGGGATGGAGGCGGTGAACCGTTGATGATCGGTTTATGCTACCACGCCATAGACACGGCAGCAATGGAAGGGAATTGGGGAACGGGTCGATTCAGGAGGAGAGATCACGCGAATGTATCGGCCGTTCCGGGGGAAGAACAGGGGCCGTCATCGAGGCCCGTCACCAAAAATTTACCGTCGCGTGCTCTCTGCATGAGCACTTGCTGAGAGCTGCCGAAATGACGACGATGCCTTGACTTGCATGGGGTCTTCACTCAGACTCTCCGCTATGTACGACGGAAGTGAAACAGAACTCTTGACTCTTCTGGCAGAGAGGGCTGGAATTGCGGGAGATTACTACGATATTCAAGGTACGCATCATGTCACAGCTCGTGAAACAAAGCAGGCCATTTTGGCGGCGATGGGATTCCGCGTTGATTCGCGCGAGGTGCTGGCTGAGGAGTTGACCCGATTGGATGACGCTTCCTGGGCCAAGCCATGCGATGCCGTCGTGGTCATGGAGCAGGGTATGGATGATGGAGGGTGGTCTTTTCGTCTGCCCCTCAGCGGGGGTGACGAACACAAGATTACCATTGCATGGGAATTGCGCGATGAAGGCGGCGATCTTGTCAAGCAGGGAGAGGCGGGACCACGACTCGTCCCGGAAGAGGTGAGATACGTTCAAGGTAACCGGCATGTCCGACTACGCGTGTCCTTGCCCCCGGGACTGTCTGTCGGGTATTACGATCTCACTGCGTCGGCTGTAGGGAGCCGATTCGAGGAACGCGGGTCCTTCAAACTCATTGTGGCTCCCTCGCACTGCCATGTCCCGAAGGTGTTTCAGGCTGCGCAGAAGGTGTGGGGGCTGGCTCTCCAACTCTATTCGTTGCGATCCGTGACGAATTGGGGTGTGGGGGACTTTTCCGATCTTAGGAACCTCGTCGAGTGGGCAGGTCAGGAGCTCGGAGCCTCGCTGATCGGGGTCAACCCATTGCACGCTCTCCGCAACACCCGTCCACACCATATCAGTCCCTATGCTCCCCAAAGCCGGCTGTATGTCAATGAATTGTATATCGACATTGAACGGTTGCCCGAGTTTCATTCCTCGCCTGACGCCAGACGCGTCCGGAGTAGCCAGGAGTTTCAGACGGCTTTGGAAGGCGCGAGAAAAATTGAGCAGGTGAACTATGACGTGGTGTCGCAAGCAAAGCGGATGATGCTCGACTTCGCCTACCGGCAGTTCTTACACGATAACTATGACGGAACGGAGCCTTCTCTTCAGCCGACCAGTGCGCGCGGGTGGCTGTTAGAGCGGTTTATCCGTGATGAGGGAGAACCGCTTGAGCAGTACGCGGTGTTTCAGGTGCTTGAAGAAGAGCGGCGCCTCGTCGACGGCCGTCCTTTGGCATGGCAGGAGTGGCCGACACAGTATCGTTCGCCGGAGTCCCAGGCGGTGCGTGAATTTGCCCGGCGACATCGAAAGCGAGTCCGGTTCTTTCAGTATATTCAATGGATTGCAGCTGAACAATTGAAAGATGTTCGTGGAAAGGTCTCCGCGTCGAAGATGGCCATTGGGCTCTATCGAGATCTGGCCTTAGGAAGTGAGCGCAACGGAGCTGAAAGCTGGATGATGCAACATGTGTTGGCACTCGACGCCGATTGCGGTGCCCCGCCGGATGCGTTTGCCCCGCAAGGTCAGAATTGGGGATTTGCGCCGTTTCATCCGCTTCGCTTGAAGGAGGTGGCTTACCGGCCCTACATAGAGTTGCTCCGAAAGAATCTCCGGGACGGCGGGGCGATCCGACTGGATCATGTCATGGCGCTGTTTCGACTATTCTGGGTTCCCCGAGGTCTCCCCGCGTCTGCCGGCGCGTATGTCCATTATCCGTCCGAGGATTTGTTATCGATCCTGGCGCTGGAAAGCGTTCGCGCGCAGACATTGGTGATCGGAGAGGATTTGGGAACGGTACCTGACTGGGTTCGGGACCAACTTGCTCGGAAACAGGTCCTATCGTATCGGGTATTCTATTTTGAGCGGACAGAGGAAGGGCAGTGGAAGCCGCCGGCCGCCTATCCCGATCGCTCTCTCGCCGTCGTCACGACGCATGATTTGCCGACGTTGAGTGGATTCTGGACGGGTGAAGATATCTATCTACGCGCCGGGGTCGGCATCTATACGAACGATCAGGACAAGAATCGGGCATTGGATGAACGACAGCAGGACAAGGCGAAAATTCTCGCGGCGCTCAAAACCGAAGGTCTGTTACCGCAAGGGCTGAGTGAGGATCCGGCAAGTGCCCCGAATATGACGCCGGAACTTTGTCAGGCGATCCATCAGTATCTCGCAAAAGGCGCATCTGCAATTGTCTTGGTCAATGTCGATGACGTGATCGGCGAGGTGACGCAAATCAATCTTCCCGGGACGGTCGATAATTATCCAAATTGGTCGCGCAAGCTTTCCCGCACACTCGATGAGTTGCGCCAAGATGAGCGAGTTTTGCAATTGGCCTGTGCCATGCGTGCCGTCCGCGCTCCGACCTAAATGGCGTGACGCTGCCTCTGCGCGCCCCCGCGAAATGATGAACAAGCGAAACCGCCTCATTCTCTCCATCGCCGGGTGCTTGTGCGCGATCATCGTGATCATGGAGGTGTTGTTTCCCCTGAACGTCGTCGGGGCCTACGGGTTTGTGCTGCCCATTCTTCTCGTGGCGACCGTACGCAATCGGAAGTTGATGTATCTGACGGTGTTGCTGTGCGTGGCCGTCACGTATGGAGGATTGTTCCAGCCGACCAAAAAAAGAGAGCGGTTTGCAACCGTCGTCATCAATCGCACGGTGGTTGTCTGCGTGCTGATCGGCGTCGCGTATATCGGGATGGTGTTGGAGGAACGGAAGGCCAGGGAGGAGGCGGCTCGTGCCGCGCTGGATTTGCAAACGGATAATCTATTGAAGGCCAATACCCAACTTGTCGAAATGAAGGATCGTTTGAACCGTTCTGAGCGGCTTGCCGCCCTGGGACAGCTCGTGGCATCCGTAGCGCACGAAGTCGGCACCCCCCTGCATTCGATTGCATGGCATGTACATGCCTTGGCTGAAGAACCGGGTGTGACGTCCGAGATGAAGAAGCGGATTGACATTGTGGATGACCAGCTCAACCGGGTCGTCCGCATCATCCAGGATTTGTTGTCGTCCACGCGGCAGCGTCGACCTGAACCGTCGTGGCTGCACCCGGACGTGCTGGTCCAGCCGGTTGTTGCACTCATGGAGCCAGCCTATCACGCGAAGAACGTCGTGCTACGGGTCGAGCATCATCCCGATGTTCCGCTGATGTGGGCCGATGCAGAAAAAATCAATCAAGTCCTGGTCAATTTGCTGACCAATGCATTGGCGGCTACGGACCGGGGCGGCACCGTCACCGTCACCGTTGGGGCTCGCCCGGCAACACCCGAGGAAGCGGAAGCCGGAAATTGTACGGGGCAGCCGATCGATACCCTCGGCTTGATGATTCTCCGGGATACCGGATGTGGTATGCCCGAAGAGGATCTGCGCAGGGCGTTTGAACCTTTTTTTACGACGAAAACTGTGGGGAAAGGAGCTGGTCTGGGACTATTCCTCAGTCATGAGACGGTTCTGGCGCATGGCGGAACACTGAATCTTGAGAGCGAAGTCGGTAAAGGGACAACCGTCACGGTCGCGCTTCCAGGCTTGAGATCCAATTCGGTGGAAACAGGGTAAATGGATGGACGCGAAGATTTTCGTGATCGACGATGATGCGATTGCCCGCGATTTGCTGGCCGAAGCCCTGACGAAAGATGGCTTCGATGTCGAGGCGTTTGACAACGGCGCCACGGCCATCACCCGCGGAAAGGAGACCAAGGTTGACCTCGTGCTCACCGATATCCGCATGGGTGTTGTGGACGGAGTTGCGGTGCTCAGGGAATTCAAACGATTCAGTTCCGATACCTCCATCGTGCTCCTGACAGCCTTCGGTTCATTGGAAGGCGCGATCGAAGCCATCAAGCAGGGGGCCTATGACTACCTGGCCAAACCGTTCAAGAAAGAGGAAATCCGGCTCGTGGTCCAACGAAGTCTCGAGCATTCTCGTTTAGTGAGGGAGAACGCTCGCTTCAGGAGTGAATTGCGCACTCGTGAACCATGGACTCAGTTGGTGGGCAGTAGTCCCGCCATGTTGGAAGTCTATAAGCTGGTTGCCCGTGTTTCTGAAGGACGGAGCACCATCTTGATTGAAGGGGAGAGCGGAACCGGGAAGGAGTTGATTGCTCGGGCGATCCATTCCAATAGCCCGAGACGGGAGAACGCCTTCGTCCCTGTGAACTGCGGGGCTTTGCCCGACGCGCTGCTGGAATCGGAGATGTTCGGGTATGAAAAGGGAGCCTTTACAGGAGCGGTGGGCGCCAAGGCCGGCCTCTTCGAGTCGGCCAACGGAGGGACGCTGTTCTTGGACGAGATTGGTGAGCTGGGCACGGGCCTGCAAGTGAAGCTGCTGCGGGTCATGCAGGATCAAGAAGTCCGCCGGGTGGGGGGGACGACCTCGGTCAAGGTAGACGTACGGTTGATCGCCGCGACAAATCGGGATCTCGCCGGTCTGGTCAAAGAAGGAAAGTTTCGAGACGATCTCTATTACCGGCTGAATGTGGTGCGAATTGCGCTGCCTTCTCTGGCTCAGCGGCGTGAAGACATTCCCATGTTGGCCCAACATTTCCTGCAGAAATTTGCCGGCGGGGCTCCTCACGTGAAAGGATTTGACAAGGCCACTCTATCCCTGCTCGAAAAGCACAGCTGGCCGGGCAATGTCCGAGAGCTGGAAAATGCCATTGAGCGTGCAGTGTCTTTGAGTCATGGGCCTTTGCTCTTGCCTGAGGATTTGCCTGAAGCAATACGCCAGAAGACTGAACAGAACGAGGAAGGGGCGGCGTCGCACCAACTCGAATCGGACAGAGAGGCGCTGCTCACTCTCGACGAGGTTGAGAAACGACATTTGGTTCGAGTCCTGAAGGAGACCCGCGGCAATAAAGTGAAAGCCTCGAAAATCTTGGGCATTGATCGGCGCACGTTGTATCGGATGGCGGAACGGTTCGGACTGGATTTGGGCGAAGACGCCGAAGAGAAATGACCTTAGCCCGCATCTTTCATGATGGCTTCTACTCCAACCGTCGCCACGCTGCTGTGACAAGCCTGGCGGCTGGTCTACGGCCAGGCTGGCGGGCTCGCCGCTCAGTTGGTCGACATCCTGTTTAAGGATGCCTCCCTTCTTCACGCCTCCGCGCGCCAGTCTCGCTTGGCGTCTCGGCGGTTTCGCCACGAACCCTCATGGATAATGCGGGCTAGAGAATCTGGAGCGAATTCTTGAGTCGGCGCACCTGATTAGCCGCGCTTAGCGGGAGCGGTGATTCGGCTTCGGTCCAGGAATCCAGAATCCCATCTTTAGACCGAGGGAATACCTGAAGGCGCAATCGTGTCGAGTCTTGTTCCAATGGAATGATCTTCGCTTCAACTCTGCTCTTCATCACACCAAAACGCCAGCTCAACAACCAGTTCCACGGTCCTCCGGTCTCGCGCCGGGACCCCGTTGTGACAGTGTCGGAATTCTCCTCCTGAATTTCATAACCACTCGAGCGCAGAATGTCGATGAGGGCGCTTTTGATGCTTTCTGCGGGTGCAGGGAGCGTCAGGTCCATGACGTCCGCGTCCGGCGCCGGATGAACGCTTGCGCACCCGGCCCCAGTGGTGACAGCACAAATGAGGAGATACCGGAGAAGAATCATTTGGTCTTTTCGTCCCGTAAGCGGTAGACCAGATGTGTATCAGTTTGCGCCACCCCTGGAATGGCGTGGATTTTCGCGAGGACGAGCTGGGTCAACGCATCCTGATGGGGAATCTCAACAATCGTGAAGATATCGGGCTTCCCCCAACAAGGGTCGATCTGTTTAATCTCCTTGATATCGGCGAGCGCTTTGACGACCTCGCCCGTCTGGCCGGGGAGGACATTGATCAAGACATATGCACGATCAGACATCAGCCGCGTCCCTCAACCATTGGAATAGACGAACATGTGTGGGGGGACCTGCAAGCGAACCGTAACGAATCGGTCACGGGTTGTCAACGTGTGGGATGATTGATCGGTATGCGAGGTGAGATGTGTCTCGCCGATACCTGCTCGTTACCGGCGTTCCTCACTTGGGCGCGATGATGACCTCAACCGTGTACCCATCGCTTACCATGGTCAATTCGGCCTCCAGTCTGCGAGGATTGGCGATCCGTCCTTCAGGATCGTAAATAAAGCAAAACAACGTCTGGTAATCGGTACGTGAAGAATAAGTGGCGGAATCGACTTTGACTTGCTCTGAGAGATCGCGCGAGGTGACGCCTGCCTTGGTCTTTTTGACGACGATGACGACCTTCTCTCGGTGGAGAAGATAACTGGTTTGCGTCTTGCCAGTCGCATAACTCGGACGCCATTCCTCCGGCTGGACCTCGTCAAACTCCAGGCGTAACAGCGCATGCATGAGGTCCTGCACATCATACTCATCTTCGACTTCCAGGGATGGCCGATCATCTCTTCTCGCCCGAAGTTGTCGCGTGACGAGGTGAAACCGTGAGCAAATCCTTCTAACGACCTGTAGGGGGTCGTCGCTACGGAGTTCCATGGTTCGAACAGGATTCGTTGGCTCATCTGAATGAATCGGAGTATCGCCGGCAGACGAGCCAGATGATATTGGCGGATACGCATCGGCTTCAGATGAGAGAGGTTGGGATGATAAGACCGGTGGAACAGAGGGGAGATCCCTCGATGTATTTGCACCGTGGTCAAGGGATAGGGATCCGACGACGTGAACCGGCGCGAGAGAGGCGGTTACATCCTGGTTCGTGCTGCTGACCACTGCCGCAGCGGAAATCGGAGATGGTGGAGACCGATGCTGCGGTGCAGGGGTGTGCATGATAGTCTCTGTCTCCAGAGCTGGATGAGGTGTCTGGGCTTTAACGGACTCAGCTGGCTGCACGATGGCACTATTCATTGGTGGTGACGTGATCTGTTGAGGCGTAGCCGGGGTGTGTCGAGGCGAAGAATGTGGTAGGTCGGCTGAGTTGTCGGACTGTGGCGCCGGATGGGACGGTAGAGGTTCCGGTTGCGAAACCGCCTTCAGTTCGTCCGTTGATGAAGAGGTAGGGTCTTCAAGGCTGGTGATAGAGGGCGACGAAGGCCCTGACACCGGAGTATCCGGTTGCGTGGATGCTTTCGTGTGGAGAGATGTGTCTGCCTTCGCAGTGGACGGACTCAAGCCGGATTCTCCGGCAGACTGAGGCGGATTCGCAACCGGTGAGGTAAGCGGTTCCTGTGCAAGAGAGGATTGCTGTCCGTTGTTTCCAGCAGGCGGCGAGAGGCGTGATGGGTGGACAGCAGGTGCCGAAAGGTTCGTTGTCATAGAGACCGAGAGGGTGACGGGAGCAGTCGCGGGAGTGGACGGTCCCAATGGAGTAATGGTGATTTGAGCAACATTTTGAGACGGAGGGACGGTCTTCAGCGCGGCCTTCTCATTGGGAGGCGATGTGGATGGATCGGATTGCAGGGGTAGCGGGTCCAGGCCAAGGAGTTCACGCTTTTGATTCTCGAGTTGTGCCACCAGTTTTTTGAGAACTGTAGTGGTCTGAGCGGACTCGACTCGGCTGTTCGTGCGCAGCTTATGGACCTTGTGCGCCTGATATTCATTCGATTTCTCTCCGAAAATACGCCGGATCGATTCTCTGATTGAGAGGTCGGTTCGGGCAAGAACGGCCTCCCTATATGGATGTCCCTCGCGAGTCAGGTCCTCGACCTGGGCCATGAGATCCTTGAGTTTATCGATCCCGCGATTGATATCGTCAACGGCGGTCGCTTTTGCCCGGCTTTTCGGTTGTTCGCTGGATTTTGCTCTGGCCATAGTTTTCGAGGTCGTCGCAGAAGAAGTCTAGCTAAGAGATCAGCGTCTAGCAAGAAATCCGCTGATTTCAAGCAGGCGGGGTGTTCATCCAAACCATTCAACTTCGTTTTTGGTCGATGCGGCCGACTTTCCCTGGTCAAGAACAGAAGGAGGGCCGTTCAAGACCTGTCGAACCATGCCGTACAAGGTGTCGGCGTTGATAGGTTTCCGAATGAACAGCATGTTGTTGCGCAGGAGTCCTCGAGACAGCAATTCTTGCTCAGGGATCGCGGACATCAGCATGACACGGAGTTCTTTTCCTGAAGCGAGAAGGCGATCCACAAGTTCCAGCCCGTTCACCCGAGGAAAGGGATTGTTTTCGACCGATAACTGAAATCCAGGTGGAGAAAGTGTGACATCGGAGAGCACCAGATGAATGGTGCCGTCGTGTTCGGCAAACAGTTTGAGAGCTTCCGAGCTGCCGACTGCTTGCAAAACCCCAAAGCCTTCAGCGCTAAGCTTCTTGCGACACACGAGCAGCGTAGCAGGGTCATCATCGACGACGAGGATGGTGGCTGTATTCATACCTGCCTGTTCGGATCTGGCATGTGTCATTGGGAGACTCCATTCAACGTTGGACGTGATGCCGGCTGTGAGCCTTATTTTCGTGTGCGGATGTAAGGTCAGAGAGAAGACGCATGGGGTGCTAGTTTGCCCGCCGAGCGTATTTGAGCCGTTCATACTCCCGTTGCGCGCAATTGAGCCGAAGCTGCACCATCGACTCCTGGAGAGGGCTTGGAAAACGGACGGTGCAATACTGTTCGGCCTGTTGCCGGTACTCGCGATCCTGGCGTTCTTCGAGTTCACGCAAGCGGTCGGTCAGATCGATAGCTGGTAATTCTTGAGCAGGCGTCATCTTGTTTTCCTGCATCCGTGTGACCGACAGGTCGTGAGAGCGTGAATGTGGTCCGCTGAGTTTCCAGTGCATGAGAATATCGTCTTGATCCAGTGTGAGGATCATCCCGAATCGGGGATATTCCCAGCGCGCTTCTCCGCTTTCTGGATTCATCCACACCGAACGCGGTTGACCATATCGTTGCCAAATTTCATCGCGCAGCATGCCGACGCGAGGGGTAAGGTTTCGAATCACCCTCGTTTGGGTATCAATTGGAGAAATGTCACGACGAAGTTCGATTCCCGGTCGGCGGGCTAAGGACTCCAAGGCTGCACGAGGGGCACGTAACAGCCGCCACACCGTCACGGAATCGAGCCCGCAATCGGAGGAGCGACTCTCTTCAAAAATCATCTGTGTGTCGATGGGAAATCCGCTCACCTCGTCGACATGAGCATAGTTTCTTATTTCCTGCAGTGCCGATCCGTACGCGCGCTGGCGCCCCTCCTCGGAATTGGGGGCGCATGATGCACGGCCGGTGAAGAATACATCATCTCCGAAATGAAAGACCGCTTGCTCAGTCCAAAAGGGGCGGGTATCCGGGTTGGCGGCGCTGTCCGTAACGGGGAACAAGAGGGCCAGAAGTAGAAATGAACCGGACAACATCATGATGCAGGTTGTCGACACCATCCCTCTTTTCCCTGCCCGTCCATCACTGAAGGCTGAAATCAGTATAGCGTGAGGGATGTCAAAAGCGACTAAAGAGCGTTTTCTATCCCTGCATCATGAACTTGGTAAGAGAACGAGGGAGAATCACCGGCCGCGGAGGCGGTGAAGACATCGAGGATATGGGGATCTGAAGGATCTGGGAAGAGAATCAGTTGGGCTAGTAGCCGCTTGGTAGACCCTGAATAGTGGGAGGATTGGGTGTCGCCGTCTGCGCGGGACTTTTTGGAGGGGAGTCTTGCGCCATGATTCCTGATCCGACCGGGCACACACCTTCCGGGCTGGTCGCGCCAGGATTTCGCAATCCCCACGCCGTGGCCAGAGCATGGCAAGATAACTGGTTAATCCCTTCCTCCAGATTGTTAAACCGCTCGACGGACTGCGCTTTTCCGCTCCATTCAATCTCGCCGGTGTTGACGTCCACAGCACGTAGAGAAATGGTCCCACCGTAGATCTTCATAGTGCGTGGGAGCAGGTAGTGCCTTCCGAGGACTTCCCAGGAACCAACCTCTGCGTTCGCAAAAACCACCAGCCGTGCTCCAACGAGTTTGGCTGTGCGGAGCACGTCAGTTTCGAGGTACTGGTATCCACTGATGGACACCTTCTGATCTGCGGCGGCTTGCATAAGTTTCGTTTGATCGACCACGAGAATGCCCTTCTTGAGGAGCCACGTGCTCACACTTTGCACGGTGTCAGGACGGGATCCCCATACGACTGCACGCGTATATGCCGTGGGAAGCTTAGAGTGATACCCATCGGTAATGGGGGTTTCCAGTGCCGAATAACTCTTGCATCCCCAGGTTTGAAGCGCAATCAATACTGCACAACTCAGAGCGAAGCGAGCGAATGTCCGAGGAGCCATTCCCCGGGCCAGGTATCTACTCAGGTTGACCGGGAAGTATGACATCGGTGGACTTTCTCTGGATGTGAGGCGCGAATAATAGTCGAGAAAATACTCTATATTGAGGTGTGGCCGCAAGTCCCCTCAGTATATTGACTCGTTGGTGGATTTCGCGGGGCCTTTCTTGGGATTCGTGGAACGGTGGTGCGCTTGCTCACAGAACGTCAATTCCGTCGGGCGTCCTTCCGAGTTTCCGCCCTCTTAAGGCTGCCATCTAGCAGTGCATCGCGGTCACGAATACGCTCCCAAAGAGACGCGACACTAGCCTTCCACCCACGAAGTCACTCCCGAACGGGAGGGTGTTCTGCCGGGACCAGAGTAGTCGTCCTCCACGAGTTGGGCTAATCAGCCAAAGAATGTCTGATTCTGTCCCGGCCATCCGAATTGAGCGGTGGGGAGGACACGCTCCTTAGCTCGCCAAACTCTTTCAGCGAGGGATCGTGGCCCAGGGATTGTCCGACGTATCTAGGGATCCTGCCAAACAATGTCGTGTGCCGGCATCCTGTCAGATTTGACAGTTGTCTGTGGTGTATCCGTACTGTAGGGTGTCACCACTTATACGGTCCTTTTGACGCCGAAATGGTGGCCTGGGACCGGTTCCGGAATCCTACGGGGGCTCGGGACGGATTCCACGAAGAGGACAAGAACTGGGCAAGCCACCGCTCCGGAAGCACCCAGGTGCACGACAGGCCGATCGGCGTCGAGAGCGCGAACCAGGTAAGGGTATAGAATTCCCAGCCGCTGCGGTTGCACGTATCCACAGGAGAGTTGCGCCGCCGCATCGGATGGTGCATCCATTTCGTTACGCCCCAGGGAGGAAATCATGACGAAGGAACATCTCCGATTGGAGGCTGCGCGGAACAATAACGTGCCCTGGAAAGGGATGGGGGCCGTACTTGAGCGAGCGGCAGTGGGGGACGGTTCGCGAAGATTATAGCCACGACGGCAACGCGTGAGACTATTTCAGCCATGATCAAGCCCTTGCGCGCGCCTATCGCTGGGGAGAGGACGGGCTCGCCGGATTTTCCGATGACAAGCAGCGGCTCTGCTTCGCGCTCGCTCTCTGGAACGGTAAGGACCCCATCATCAAGGAGCGGCTCTTCGGCTTGACGAAAGCGAGGGCAATCACGGCGAGGATGTGAAGGAGTACTACTTCTATCTCGACAGCACGCCGACCCACTCCTACATGAAATATCTCTACAAGTACCCACAGGCGGCTTTTCCCTACGATGACCTCGTCACAGCGAATCGGGACCGAACGAGAGACGAACTCGAATACGAGCTGCTCGATACCGGGGTCTTTGAGGATGACCGTTATTTTGACGTCTTTGTGGAATATGCCAAGGAGTCCCCCGAGGATATCCTGATAAAGATGACCGTGTGCAACCGGGGGGAAGAGGCTGCTTTCCTTCACGTGTTGCCGACGCTCTGGTTCCGCAACACCTGGTCGTGGTCGGAGGGCGCGGCCAAACCTAGCCTCGAACACACCGCCGATCCGAGCGGGCTGAGCGTCATCACGGTTTCGCATCCGGAATTGGGCGTTCGCTACATGTCGTGCGAAGGGGAGGTGCCGCTGCTGTTTACGGAGAACGAAACCAACATGGAGCGGCTCTTCCATCAGGCTAATCGGAGCCCCTACGTCAAGGATGACATCAATCAGTACCTCGTCCATGGCCAGCAGGGGGCGGTGAACCCGCTGCAGACCGGGACGAAAGCGGCTGCGCACTACCACGTACGCGTCGGCGGCGGAGAGGCCAACGTTATCCGGCTGCGTCTCAGCACTGCGCCTCCCCAGACGGACGTCGGCGGCGCGCGCAGCGTGGCGTTCGGTCAACGATTCGACGAGGTCATGAACGAGCGACTGCGGGAGGCGGACGAATTTTACCACGCCGTCACGCCGCCCTCGGTCGGCCAGGACGAGCGAAACGTCATGCGGCAAGCCTTGTCGGGCATGTTGTGGAGCAAACAGTACTATTACTTTGATGTGGAGCAGTGGGTGAGAGAGCATGGCGTGAATACCGCGGGAGCCGCCAAGTCGCTGCATATTCGCAACCATCAGTGGCTTCATATGGTGAACGACGATGTCATCTCCATGCCCGACAAGTGGGAATACCCGTGGTACGCGGCGTGGGATCTGGCCTGGAGGCAGGAGTATCACATGACCGGCTGGCCGCCACGTCGGACGCCTTTAACCTACCGGTCGATGAAAAAGGAGAGATTGACCTTCATTTTGGATCAACAGCCGAGAAATAGAGGGATTGCCCCGTCGGTGAGTCACATCGCTTTGGTCTTTTTGTTCGTGGCAATCACGCATCTGCGCACGGTCAAGAATGAAGAAATCGTCGTGCCTAACTCGCTGATCCTCAACAGTCACGTCATCAACTACACGACGCTTGCTCGATCTCGCGGGCTGATCCTGCACACAGCCGTCGGCATCGGCTACGAAGTGCCCTGGCGACAAGTGGAGGCGATTCTTAGTATGGCGGCAGAACGGACGCCCGGTCTGCTCAGCAAGCCGCAGGCATTTGTGCTGCAGAAAGCTCTGGGCGACTTCGCCGTGACCTATGAGTTGAATGTGTATTCAGACGATCCGCAGGCGATGCCCCAACTCTACACGGCATTGCATCAGAACATTCTCGATCTGTTCAACGAACACGGTATCCAGATCATGACGCCCGCCTATGAAGGTGATCCGGATCGGCCGAAGGTGGTGCCGAAAGATCAATGGTTCGCGGCTCCGGCGAAAAATCCCGCTCTGACGACGACCGGGAGCGAAGGCCGCTGCGCCACCGATCCAGCCGAGGCTTAGGAGCCGGTTATCGGATGCCGACCGGTGATGCGCACGTCATCCCGACTTCCGGCATGCGCCGTCTACCGATTGACCGCGCTGTGGTTGCCGGAGGTCGGTTTTGGTGTGTCCTGATCGCATGTACGAGGGTACGTTGTAAGACCTGCTTACGGTTGAGTCTCCATCCTAAGCACTTTCCTCGGACCGATTGATGGGCTTACGTACAAGTGCGTGCACATCAGGTCATGGAATGGAAGGCTTGGTCAGATTATTGTTCACCCAGTTGTTGCCCGCGTTGACATCGATTCCCCTAACGGGCGGCGGTTTGTCGAGATTCGTATATTGGAACGTATCGAAGGGCTGGATCTCCTCGTCGGTGGGCAATTGCTGGCGGTTCCAGCCCCCGCCGAGCGCGCGGATGAGCGCCACCGAGGCTCTCAGCAGGTCGGCCTTGATCTGCGCCGAGTCGATGCGCGCCGTGAGCGTGGCGACCTGCGCGTAAATGAGCTCCAGGCTGGAAATCAGCCCGCCCACATAGAGCTCCATGGATAGGTTTTGCGTTTTGAGCGTGGCCCCGACCGCCGCGTCTTGCCGGTTGGCCGCGACGGTCAGCCGGTTCGTCAGGCTCAAATTGCTCTCGACTTCGCGAAAGGCGTTGAGCACCGTCGAACGGTATCTGTCTTCCGTCTCGCGATAGGCCGACCAGGACTGCTGCAATTGGGCGCGGCGAAACCCACCCTGGAAGAGCGGCAGCGCAACGGTGGCGCCGTAGGACCAGAAACTATTGGCGAGCTGGACCAGATTGAAGCCGGCATCTTCGAACCCGCCGCCGGCCCGGAACGTCACATTGGGATAAAAGGCGGAGCGGGCGATACCGATGGCGCGGTTCGCCTGCGCCATCTGGCGCTCCATCCCGGCGATATCGGGGCGACGCTCAAGCAAGGTGGACGGGATTGTCTGCGGAATCGTGAAACCCGCCACTCGAATGTCGTCGACCGGCTCGATCTTGAAACTGGCCGGCGCCATATTGAGGAGGATGGCGATCGCTTGTTCCGTCACTTGGCGTTGGCCTTGAATCTGAGCTTGTCTCGTCTCAGTGCTGAAGAGCAGAGATTCGACGCGGGCGACGTCGAGGGCCGACGCGATCTCGCCGATGAACTGAGCGTTGACGAGGTCTAGCGAGTGTTTGTAGAGGGCGATCGATTGGCTATAGATCGCATTCTGCGCGTCGAAGCCGCGCAACGCGAAATAGTTTGCCGCGATTTCCGCCTGCAGGCTGAGGCGCGCGAGCCCATAGTCAGCGGCGCGCTGTTCGGCGCGGTAGATCTCAACACGCGTCGCATTGCGGAGCGCCGACCAGAAATCCGGCTCCCAAGACGCGAGCCCCCCTGCGACGACGCTCGATTGCTCGAGCGGAATGCCGGGGGCCAGAAACAGATTATTCGCGGACGCTTTATTGTCCGAGGCACCGAACCCAAGGCCGACGCGAGGAAGGTACTGCGACCGGGCCCTCATCATCACATCGCGGGCCTGGACGAACCGCTCGGCGGCGGCCTGCAGGTCCGGATTGGCCGCCATGGCCTGTTCTTCAAGCTTGTTCAGTATCGGGTCGCTATAAAGGTTCCACCAATCCTGACGCAATTCGCCATCCGACGGCTTTGCTTCGACGAAGGGACTCGACCCATGCCATGAGGCGGGGACGATAAATTGAGCCGGCTCATAGGTAGGCGCCAGATCGACGGCTGGGAACTTATTGCACGCCGGCAAGTTGAGGGCCAGCAGTATAATGCCACATCGCCACGCGCGGGCCTGAAAGATGCGCGATACTGCCAGTCTCCTTCGTAAGCGCGCGCCCGTCATTTGTAGGGGGAATGTCATTTTGAAGACTGTTTTTTTGAGGCAGGCGCTTCTCCAGAGACGAGGTCATAACCAGGGGCCGGCGTGACGATGCGCACCTTGTCGCCCTCGAGCAACGCGGCACTCGGGTTGTTCACAATGCGGTCGGTTGCGGAAATCCCCTCTGTTACCTCAACCGCTCCATCGAGGATTTTGCTCACGGCGATCGATTTGAAGTGGACACGCTCGTCATCCGTCACCACGGCCACTTCCGTGCCGTTTTCCTGAAACACCATCGCGCCGGAAGGAATCGTGAACACCTTCCTATCAACCGGCGCCGTGAGACGGACCGTGGCGTACGAGCCGGGCCAGAGGGCTTTGTCTTCGTTGTTGATCGTGAATTCGGTGACCGCCGTGCGCGTCTCCGGATTGAATCCGCGAGCGACGGTCAGGAATTTGGCGGTGAAATGACGATTGGGCAATTGCGGTACCGTGACGTCGGCCGTCAAACCCGGCTGGAGGACGTTTCCGAACGACTCCGGCACAGCGACGAAGAGGCGCATCATCGTAATGTCGGCCACGGAAAACAGGTTCGTGACATTGCTGCGGTCACTGATATTGCCTTCCTTATTGATGTAGTCGCCGACGTTGATGTTGCGCACGGTCACCACGCCGTCATATGGCGCGACGATCGTTTTGAATCCAATCAACGCTTCGAAGTTCTTGACATTTTGTTCGGCTGCCCTGACGGTGGCCGCTTGGGCCTTCGCGTTGGCTTCCTGCACCGAGATCGATTGCTCGGACACCGCGTGCGATTTGCGCAGTGCCAGCCAGCGTTTCGCGGTCACGACGGCGAGCGCATATCTGGCCTGCTGTGTTGCCAGATCCGCTTTGGCCTGCTGATACTGGGCGTCGAGAGCCGGCGCCTTGATTTCGGCAAGGATATCGCCTTTCTTCACCTGAGCGCCGTAGTCCTTGTACCACATCTTCACATAGCCTGAGACCTGCGCGTAGATCGGCGCCTCAAACCAGGCCTCAACATTGCCTGGAAGCGTAATCGTCTCGGTTGGCTCCACCGGCTTTGCAGAGGTGACGGCGACGGTGAGAACGGCGGCTTGGAGCGTCTCATCGCGCAGCGCAGCGGCGTCGAGTTTACTCTCATAGATACGATAGCCAAAATACAGCACGCACAACACCAGTGCCGGGATGACCGCGCGTTTTCCATGCAGCGTCTTCACTGAGCACGATCCTTTTGGCGCACGGATGGCCGGTTGTAAATGATGGCGTACACGCACGGTACGAACAACAGCGTCATGAAGGTCGCGACGAGTAGGCCGCCCATGACGGCGCGACCAAGCGGAGCATTCTGCGAATTGCTCAATGACATCGGCAGCATGCCGATGATCATGGCCGATGCGGTCATGATCACCGGACGAATGCGGGCGTACCCGGCTTCGACAGCGGCCCGCAGCGCATCACCGTGCAACTCGATTCGTTCACGGGCGTAAGATACGACGAGAATCGAATTGGCGGTTGCCGTACCCATCGTCATGATGGCGCCTGTCAACGCCGGCACGGAAATATTCGTATGGGTGACGAACAACGACCAGGCGATGCCCGCCAGCGCGCCGGGCAAGGCCGTAATGATTATGAACGGATCGAGCCAGGATTGAAAGTTGACGACGATCAAAAGATAGACCAGTACGACCGCGGCTATAAGGCCGCCAATCAATTCGATATATGCGCCGCGCATCGTTTCGGCCTGGCCATGGATTTCGAGGGCCGCGCTGCGGGGCAACTGGTCCTCCATATTTTTGGCGACCTTTTCGACATCGGCCAGAACGGCGCCGAGGTCGCGGCCTTCGGCAGACACATAGATGTCGAACAGCGGCATAATGTTCGCGTGCGTCATCTCGCCGGGTGTGCCGACTGCTGAAACGGTGGATACATTGCCGAGCAGTTGCATTTTGTTATCCGAAGAGCTCATATCGCCCTGATCGACGGGGATCGTCAGAAGATCTTGGATTCTCGTGAGCTGCGGCTGCGGTGTATAGATATTCACCTGGTAGGACATGCCGGTCTTGCGATCGAGCCAATATTCCTGGTCGACCTGTTGGCTTCCGGACGTCGTCAGGAGCAGGTTGTCGGCGATGTCCTTCTCGGTCAGCTTGAGGTTGAGTCCGAGACTGCGATTGGCTTCGACGAGAAGGGTCGGCGTGCGCATGGTCTGCTGGATCGTCACGTCGCTGGTGCCGCTGACCTTGCGCAATTCACTTGCGAGTTTCCGTGCGAACTCGTAGTTGGCGTCCATGTCCATGCCGTTGATCTGTACGTCGATCGGCGAGGGCGAACCGAAGTTGAGAATCTTCGCAGTCAGATCAGCCGGTTGGAACGTGAACTCGGTTCCCGGATAGCGCTCTTTCAAACCTTTGCGGAGAATGCGGCGATACTCCCAAACCGGCGACGTATCCTTCAACGAGATGGTCAGGTCGCAATCCTGCGAGCCGATCGTGGGAGTGGGAATAAACGCCAGGTTATGCGGGCCCACCGGCAGGCCGCAATTGCTGATGACGTTCTCGACCTGGCCGGGCAGCATCTGCGAGATGTCGTTCGAGACGAGGGAGGCGATGCGTCCAGAGACTTCCATGCGTGTGCCGAGCGGCGCCCGCATATGCATCTGCAAGACGTCTGACTTGATCTCGGGGAAGAAGTCGCGCCCGTTGAAGTAATACAGGAGGAAGGAGCCCAACGCGAGCGCCAAAGAGATGCCGACGAACGCGCCGCGACGGGCGATCGCCTGCTCGAGCAGAACTTTGTAGCGATCGCGGAAACGTTCGAAACCGCGTTCGAACCCATGCTGAAAACGCACGAAGACGTTCTGCGGTTTCTCTCGCCCGGCTTGCCCGTCGTGCTCATGCGGCCCGTGTTCATCCACAAGAATATATTTTGCCATGGTCGGCACCAGCGTGCGCGACAGGATGAAGGATGCGAGTATCGCGAAGATCATCGCCTGCGCCATCGGCATGAACAGCCAGCCGGAGACGCCGCTGAGCTCGAAGAGCGGAAGCCAAACGATGGCAATGCATAACGTGGAGACGAAGGTTGGGACGATGATCTGATTGGCGGCGTCGATGATAGCTGTTTCGAGCGGCTTGCCCAAACCGACATGGGTGTCAATATTTTCGATCATCACGGTCGCGTCGTCGACCAGCACGCCGACGGCCAGTGCCAACCCGCCCAACGTCATGACATTAATCGACTCGCCCGCCCAATGCAGGCCGATGAGCGAACTCAGGATGGAGAGTGGAATCGACGTGGCGACAATGACGGTTGCCCGCCATGAGCCGAGCAGCAACAGCACGATGAGGCCGACCAGCGCGCCGGCGGTCACCATTTCGTGTACGACGTCCGTGATCGATTCCTTCACGAAGATCGAGGCATCGTTCAAGATTTTGATCTTCACGCCCTCAGGGACGATTTTTTCAATGCGCGGGATCGCCTTCTTGATTCCGTCCACTACCTCCAGGGTCGATGCTTCGCCGCTCTTCATCACCACGATCATGACGGCCTGTTTGCCGTCCACCAGCACCGCGTTTGTTTGCGGCGGGCCGGCGAGGCGCACATCGGCGACGTCGCGTATATAGACGGTGGCGTATCCGCTTCTCTTGATCGGGATATTGTTGAAGTCCTCGATCTGCATCGGCGAGGCGTTTGTCTGTACCATCCAGTCGGTCGCTTTGATCTTCTGGTCCCCCGCGGGCAGCACGATGCTCTGACTTCCAAAGGCCTTGTGAATGTCCGTCGCGGTGAGACGACGGGCGAGCAATTTCTGCTGATCGAGCGAGACCAGGAGTTGTTTGGGCTGACCCCCGTATGGATGCGGCAGGATTGCCCCAGGTATCGTCACGAGCAGGGGTCGGATTTGCGTAAAGGAAAGATTGTAGAGCTCCGCCGGCGTCAGCTTATCGGAGGTGACTTGCAGCATGGCCACAGGCACCGAGGATGCTTCGAGGCGCATGATCATGGGTGGAGAAATGTCCGGGGGAAGCGCTTTGACAACCGTCTGCGAAATTGCCGCGACCTCGGCTTCGGCGCCGCCGAGGTCGACTCCATCCTGAAGAAAGATTTTGATGATGCTGCTGCCGTAGTAGGAATGACTTTCGATATGCTTGATACCTTCGACCGTCGAGGTCAGGGCGCGTTCGAAGAAAAACGTGATGCGCCCAGACACGTCGCTCGGCAGCAGACCGGCGTAAGACCAGACCACGGCAATGACGGGAATCTTGATATTCGGAAACACGTCGGTCGGCGATTTGAACACCGACATGATCCCGTATAACACGATTAAGATCGAAAGAACGACGAACGTGTAAGGCCTTTGCAGAGCGATGAGGACGACCTGGTTCATACGCGAAGTCTATCCAAAGCGGTTTGAGTTTCTGTTATTTGGACTCAGATTCCCTAACGGACCTCTTTGGTTTCAACATGAACACCGGCAAAAACCGGCTTATGAGCAAGCGCCTGATGATGCGCCAATTGCGAGCGCCATACAAAGTCCCAATTTACAGAGTGTCTTATTCATTCCTAATTTTTGATGGCATAGATTATTGTCACGTATCTCCCCTGTCAAGGTGACCTCTTCCCGGAAAATGATGGCAGGCTGAAACTGGAATACGATGGCGGCTTCGGAGGTCCCGGAAAAAGGGTTGGAACCATGAAGCGTTGAATGTATTGTCTTGCGAGGAACAGATCGTCTATGCCCTCCGCCGAGCCGACTCCGGAATCCGAGCCGCTTTTCAATGGAGCCGTGACAGAAACCGGATCGGTGGGTTCGGTTGGAGAGGGGAACGGTGTCGAAGTGGCTGAAAAATTTGGTGCCCCCGACACGAATTGAACGTGCGACAAACGGTTTAGGAATCGGTAAAAGGGAGATTGCTCAAGTCCTTGAGACCTGGGCAATCTCCTCTCTCTATGCGGTAATGGTGCGGCTTAGCGAGGTTGGTGAGTCTGTCTCTATTTGTCGGGCTTCGTACCGTTCTAGCTGCCAAACTAACACTAGATTAACACCATCATCCTTTCAAGGAGGGCTATGGATGTTATTGCCAAAATTGATGGGGGCACAGGGGGGGAATTTATTGGCGGAAGTGGGTCTCAGGGTCGGTGTGGCGGGCCTCTAAATGACCCTTTGCCTGTGGAACAATGGAACCGAGAGCTTCATATAGTGCTTCTGCCACGATTCGATTGCCAGCATCCGTCCAATGGGTATCGTCAGACAAATACGTGGCAATCCCCTTGCGGGACGCGGTCTTGAGCGCTGGTGTCAGATCCACGTAATGAATCCCAAGATCCAGTTGTGCTAATCGCCTAGCCAATTCGACAGGTAAGTCGCTTACCCGCCAGGAGCGGATCGCATCTGAACCAAACGTGACATTGCCGAGGTCGTGGTAGACGCGATATTTTTCCGGAATAAAGGCCACCATAAAGCCAATATGCTGTTCGCGACACAGTGCCGCCGCCTCCGCGATAGGGATGAGGGCCTTCCTGAGGCTGGATTCTGAAACGGGCTCTAGTTCGGCCTGCGCGAAGAACACCGGCTTCGACACGTTGTGTTCATCCATAAAACGTGCTTGGAAATGCTCAACTTTGTGGTGCGGGGTACATTCATTGGCAGGCCGAAGCATCCTGCTCAACACATTTCTGGTCAAGGACCGAGACCATAGATTTCGCCAAAACGGGCTGCCCGCCCTGGCCACTTTTTCCTCATACCGTTCTGCATCGGATAAATCATTCCCTTCAAACAAAGTCCAGATCACAGTGCGAGGATGGAGTGGAAGGCCATACCGCTTGAGCACCACCAATTCCTGCTGGGGGCCATAGCCCGAATGTCCGAGGTTTGCCACGGTCTTGCCCTGCAGTCGGCTGAGCAGCGTGGTGGCCAATTTCGATTCAGGAGTCATATAGCCTTCAATGTATGAATCGCCAATCACGACGATGTCAGCCTGCTGCAGATCCACGCTGTTGCGGAAACCGTGACGATCATAATGAACAACGACTTTTTTCGAAACATCCGGCGGCAGACATAACGCGGCTCCCAAGTTCCCCTGGTATGGCTCTTCATACCGATAATACGGATCATGCTGCCAGAGGAGCTCACGATCAGCATGTCTGCCTGCCACAGTCAGGGCGTTACCGGACTCAAAGGACCCCAACACAGCCCGATAATCGACGACTCCGAGGAGAGCAGCCCCTTCCGCCACAAGCAGGCAGATTGCGATGGAAGTTGTCATGAGGCTAAATCGTTTCGTCAGTTCCGCATGCGACGTGGGAGACAGAAGTCCATACAATGCCCACGCGAGGAGGTATCCTGACAGGAGGATCAGCAGAAGATGCCCAGCGGAAGTTACCTGTGTGAATAACAGTGCGGCTTGTCCCACCAGACAAAAGGCCATCGTGAGCAGGGCTACGATGTTGCGTCGAAGTCTGACCATGCTGAACCCTTTTCCCTTCAGGTCAGGCCGCCCTCAGTAGCTGCCGGATAAGCGGTAAGGGGTTCAGGGCACCAAATCTGCCGAATGGCCTGAACAGCAGTGCCCATGCGCGGCGGATGGAGCCGGTACTATTCGGCAATGCGCGATGAAGGGTCAGCGGCATATGACACGTGGCGTCACCTAGCATGAGGGGGCAGGCGACGGAATCGACAGCAGGAAGGAACTTTGGAGTTAAGGCAAACGGATCACCGACGCGGCATTGATAGTGGGGCAGTAACCCTAGGAGGTGACTGCCAGGCATGAAATGGAGGCATCCATTGAGTTCAGTGACCGGTTGCAGTGGAATCCAGAAATGCAGGGTATTCATGGGACGGTATTTGCCTTGAAACGCCTGATCCTGATGCCATCCAGTGCCGGTCTGTTCATAGGGCGGCTTGTAAAGGGCTTGATCAAAGGACACCGCAGCCGTTGGACCCAGTAGTTGTTTTGCGATTCGCTGGCACGATTGAAACACGACACTGTCCTTAAGCTGAGGTGCGCTATCGAGTGCATGATCAAGGACGCCACACTCGCGGCCCGTTCGTTGGAAGAGGCTATCCAGTATGGCACGTACTTCCGCAAGGTCGTGTTGAGGAGCTAATTGAGGGAGGGTTACAAACCCATCCTGCTTGAACTGAGTATGCTCAACATCTTTGAGAACTCGTCCCGCCAGTCTACTCGCAGATGACGTGCAAACCGTTGCCATAGTGGTGACCTCCATAATAGAAGATCAATCAGATATAAAGAAAAGGGTAGCGCTGGCTTAATCTCGCGAATAGTCTCCAAAAGGGTGGCGGTATATCCCCTTTTCGTAGCACGAAGGTGTGCCGAGCTAAGGCAGGTAGGTATGGATTTATGGCCTAAATTGACGGGGGTACAGGGGGGATTTCAGCGTGAGAATAGGGCTTGACCCTGTGAACACTGCATGTGGAAAATACCGTCCTTTCAGGCGGTCCATGGCGTGCTGATATGTGCCATAAGTTGAACACAGTTTGCGCCTGAATAGGAGCATGCTGAGATGCTTAGGATTGACTGGGTACAGAAGGCTGAAATGGAGATGGAGGCGTTACGAAAGGCGGCGGAAACGGAGTTGCAGCGAATCAAGTTTGACTTCCCAATGTGGCCGACGAATGACGTACGCCATTGGAGCCTGATCAGACTAAGCACCGAGACATTCTTGCCCGTACTCGGACTCTACATCATGCGTACTCATTTATCCCACGTCGAGTGGTGGGAGCGTTATGCAACAGGTGCCGGACACTCCTTGATAGAAACTGGTAGGACGATGTTTGATAAAACGATCAAAGGTAAACTTGTCTTAGACTTAGTTGGAAATCTCGAACACAGTTTCCGAATATTACTTCGGCACATTGATCCCACAAATGAAACCCACAAATTCGCCGCCCTTTGCACCACTCTTTTCAGGGCTACCAATCCGTATTTGCATACAATCCCCGCAGACTGGCAGCCCCCCTTAGACATCCTGAGAAGGGCGCGCAACTGTGTCCATAATGCATGGCTGTACGAGCCTGATAACGGAAAGCCTTTCACAACAGTATTTCGCGGCCATACCGTTAGCTTTGTCGTCGGACAACCGGTGGAATGTTTTAGTTGGGATATATTGACTGCTTTGTGTACGGACGTTCTTCGTATTTTGCTAGCGGTTATCAGAGATGAGAAAATTAGCTGCTTTCCAGCAATTGCAGATGTAGGAGCTGGAGCGTCATGGTCCACTGGAGGACGCCACCAGTAGCACTAGTAATCCTTCGGAGGCAAATCTCCATGACTTCAGCAATGCCAAAGCAGTTTACGAGCCAGCAGATAGGCAATTAGACGTTTACTAATTGCCAGTGACCATGCGACTGAAGCATTCCATGCGGCACATGGTCGGCTTTATGCCTGTCATTGAAGCCGATGAAGAGGTGTACTTGCTGGGTGGCAGGAAGGTACATAATGGCCCAGTGTTCGAGCGGTTCAGTGAGGCGCTTTGGGTGATGAATGCTTGGATTCAGTTGGAACAGCAGACGGGCCGATCTGTGAAAGTGGGTCGGGTGGAACCATTTGAGGGGATGGTCAGCGTGTTAGAACGACACCAGAAGATTTGAGCCTCAGCGTACGACGCCATTCGTTTGCAAGACATAGAGCGTCAATACAGACAGAGCGACCACGAGACTGACGAAAGCTATCCAGCCGTAGGTCCGTTGCGTCGAGGTGAATCTGCTGAAGGTTACTGATGAGTAACGGTGTTGTTGCTTGTACATGTTCCATCCGTCCGCTTTGGCTCTAACCTTAGAACTTCAACAGCCGCTTAAGATCGATCTCAGGCCGACGGCAATTAGCTTGTGAAAGAATGGTCGTTATGCTGAAGAGAGACCATGAAAGCTAGTGCCACCGTCTCCCAAGTGACTCTTGCCCTGCTATTGCTACCATCGTTTAGGCTAGCCTATATATTTAGCAGGCTCGCTTTTCGAGCGCCGCATTCTGGAAGTAATACTGGCAGAACTCTGAAAGATCATTGCTCTCTGTGCTCAGGTCCACAATCCCGCTCGTTCGATTAATAAATTGTGCCCATTCCGCAGCTTGCTTCGCCAAGTCGTCCGCTTTCACGTGGCACTGGTTGAATAGAGTGATAGCGGTAGGAGAGAGCGTCACCGTCAGCATGGAAGTTTCTCCATGCATGAACACGTACTCATACCCATGACGAAAAACTAGCCAAATTTTGGATACAGGTGTCGGCACCATATTCGACCTCCAAGAGATTGCAACCGGCAAGCACATGCCGAGCTGTCGGGCAGGTTTCGAGATCACATCAATCCAGAGGTTTCGTTGGGACTGAGAAAGGAATTGTCGGTATGACCCCTTACCTGATGGATACATGGCGAGTTATATGAGCAAATAGAATGCCGTCATGTGGTGGGCCGGGTATGCCATAGAAATGATTGCGCATTTTAAGGGTGCTATAAGGACGGGGCTTTCATAACTAGAATCCGTTCGATATCCAAATAGTGACAAAAGTATCTTATTGGATAATGAATGATCCTCTCTATGTCATGCGCTACAGTGCGCAATTTTTGGAATGCCACCAAATGAACTAGACACAGTGAGGGTGAGGGCAATTCCCCAGACGATGTAAAGACCCAGCGCAGCTATGACAAATAGGAGTGGCATTGTATGTTCCTTTCGACCCGGCACACTCCGCCTACGACTTCGGCCTCTGGAAGTGTTGATCAAGGAGCGAAACTCCTACACCGCGTAGATCCATGTCGGCCAGCTCTCAATTGTGACGAATTCTCGCGTGCAAAGGTCGTATATTCGTCGCGGCCTTAACGTATATGATCTTAGGCCATCTCTGAAACGTCCTTCATGAGGATCGGTGTGATGATCGCTTGCTGACGGTTCTTCACCATAACCGGATCCATCACATAGCCGCAGTTCATGCACCGGGCGGCTTTCATCCACATCCCTTGTGTCTCTGCCAGATCAAGAAACAGATCGGACACCATGAAACCTTGGCATCGGGGACATGTCATGGCTAGCCTCCTTTGTCGCTGAGTCGCTAAAGGAAGCGTATCCTGTGTGGTCTGCTGCGACAGACCTAAAGGCAGTACTTCAAAAGGGGAGGAAGGTACTTTGGGCACACCTAAGAACAACGGCAGCTATGGATGTTATGGCCCAAAAAGGCGGGGGTACAGGGGGGAATTTGTTTACGGAAGCGGGTCTCAGACAGGCTCTCCCTGTTTCACCTTCCACATCATGCCGAGAGCACCGAACGCAGATGCACCTTTACCATCAGCCCCTCCCTCTTGAGGACGGCGGGCTATGCTGTCGATGGCCCCACAGCCAGCGAGTAACAAGGACTGCCCATCCTTCGCATCAGCTTGAGCAATCCACTTCGTGAAGTCCTGTTTGTACCTGCTTCGCATCTCATCATCCAGCAGCAAGTAGATGATGTAGTAGTTAAGGCCCAGTCTTGTTCGATGCATCATCTGATTACTGTAAATGTACCAAGCAAAAAATGCGACAAAGAGACCCCATCCCAAGTAGCACATACGTTGCCTCCTCTCATGGTTGAGCAACCGAGGGTAGGAGGGTAAGGGGGAAGGCGCGACGAGTCAAATCAGTTGGCATGCCGCATATGCGATTAAATACAATCGTCGCACCGGACTAGTTCCACGTTCGCCGCGATGTGTTGCGCACGTTCGCGATACGAAAAGGATCAATGTCCATAGTCAAAACGTGTACCTCATCTTCTCCAGGTTCGCATTCAACGTCTTCAATTAACCAAAGGGCAGCTATGGATGTTACGGCCCAAAATGACGGGGGTACGGGGGGACTTTTTATCGAGAAACCGAGCCTAGCGGTTTGTTCACCGCATGGGAAAAATATCGGGACACTTCATGCAACTTTCAGTACCTGACTAATTCGGAAAAACCTCCCTATAGTAGCTCGACACTGGAGTACAGCCATGGCCCTGGTGGATCAGATGAGTCTGCCAGGGTCTTAAACGTTGTCTTCACCACCCCTGCCAGACATCACCAAAAACTTTCGAATCGCCAAAAGGCGATCGGACTTCTTGTATCGTTGGTCCTGTCGAAATCAAGGAGAAGGGTATAGGCATGGTTCTTATCGACACGCTTCCAGCCTGGTGGGACTTGAAAGATGAAAATGATGCTGCGGAGGTCCTCAAAAAAAGTAAGCCGCTTTTGCGATGTGTCCGACTGACCAAGGCGGGATGGTTGGCAATTGCGCATACACGGAAGGCAGGCGGTAGAGACGGACAGGAAGTTCGCGGCTCCTCCGCACTCCTGGGGCAGGTGGACATCGCGATCAGCATGAAAGGAGAATTTTCAGGTCAGAGAAGAACCCTGCAAGCAGTCGGTCGTTATAAAGAGACACCGCGGGAGTTGATTATCGAGTATCGGGACGACTCCTATATAGCTATAGGCGATTCAACGGCTGTGTCCATTGAAGGTAAGGCCGAAAAGTTGTACGCGGTACTCACGGAAGAAGAGGGGAGGACCGTTGATGAACTTGTGCTGGAACTCGGCATGTCCAAACAGGATATATCACGCGGAGTCGAATCACTCGCCAACAGGGTTAATCGAGAAGGTAGGGGAGTGAAAGGAGACGCGTATAGGATACAGCCGAAATGCTATTCATCCAGACCCCGAGCCTTGGGAGATAGAGAGGATGGAAGAAAGCAAAAACTGGCCTACTTTTGATCTGAGCGAAATCCTGGGCCAGGTACTACCGGCGGACATGAATTAGCAGGAGAGCCGAAGCGTGAGCCGGGACCGCGCAGGCGGGACCCCGGCGAACGCGAGGCTTATCAACTAGTGCCAAAAGAACAGACACTTGGTCCAGGGGTGGCGACCATCGGCCAAACTGACGATGTAGTAGGCCATGATGTCACACTCCTGACGCGTAAGAGCCGGTTTTAGACGGGCAAAGGAGAACAGGGTTTCCGTGGCCTGAATGAAATCTTGTATCTCTTTGCGGAATGGGGCGTCGTTCCTTGAAGGGAGGGGTTGCATGTTGACTGCCTTTCTGGAGTCATCGACGGCGAGTGCCAGTCGCAGGCAATGGGGGCGATAGGTGAAGGAAGGAAGTATTAGCGTATGCCTTATATGCCCGACCTACAAGCCCTATCTCTGACCGTAGAGATTAGAAGTGAAAGGTGAAGGTATAGGAGGAGACCTGTGAACGTGAGGTTCTATACCGACGGTTATAGGCTACATGAAAAGCAGCAAAAAACAGAGGAGATCATCTCATATATCAATGGGATATGTGAGTTTGTGACGTATGATGCAGGGGCTAATGAGATCCTGAAACGGTGTTTGGTTAGGCAGACAAAGTGTGTGTGGCCTGTCACGAACATAATGCTGCCACAAACAGCCTGTGTCTCTACTATGAGGTCAAACGCACTTTGATACGACGGGCCAGCAGCTAGAAATCCCCTCACGGGGAGCACTTCCTTCTAAAAAGTGCCACCTAGCTACCCCTTTTTTACCAAGGAAAGGCATTCTGGAATGAAACCACTGACGCCAATGAAGGCGATTCGTGCGAAGTGTCTAGATTGTACGTGTCAGCAACCGAAGGAAGTCAGGAAGTGTCCAGTTACGAGGTGTGCCTTGTGGCCATATCGCATGGGGCGGAGGCCACGAAATGAGGCAACCGAGGGAGCCGGTTCACGAGGATGACTGACAAGGCTATACAGCCCGAAGGCCAGTCCGGGTTGCTAACTCGCAGGCTGGTAGGAATCAAAGAGGTGGCGAGCTATGTCGGGTTATCGGTACACACCGTCTATGCGATGGTGAGTCAGCGAAGGATTCCATATGTGAAGGTCGGGCGTCTAACGAAGTTTGACCTCAGTATGTTGGATAGCTGGATAAAGAAGAATACATTCATGCCGGTCTCGAACCATTAGGCTTGACATTGTGGTAGCTGTAACGCTACCATACGGCGTATGAAGACACGCTTAGGGGAGTGGCGAGAGAAAAGAGGATTGAGTTTTCGCAGGCTTGCTGACCTATCAGGGATTCATTATGTCTCCCTCGTTAAGTTGGAAGCTGGCAGGCTTGATCCTCAACTCTCGACACTTCTCAAGCTGTGCAATGCACTGGGTATCACACTTAACCAACTGGTCGGTGTGGCGAAGAAGCCACGGAAAGGAAGGTAGTCCGATGGGGCTGACCAAACGAAAGGACAGTTACTATGTTGAATTTCGTGTGCTTGATGATGGCAAAACGTTACGCCTCGCCACGAACGTTGCAGGAGCACGCCTGAAGCGATGGAAAGTGGGGTCACACAACAAAACCACTGCCAAGCAGCAAGAAGCCATCATTAAGACTGACCTGATGAAGGGTATTGTTCAAAGTGCTCAGACTCGTATCGTGACCTTCAAGGAATGGGGCACAGCCTACCTGACTCTTGAAGAGGTACGACGGTTACGCTCGTTTAATGATCGGCGGGATATAGTGCTGAATCAATTGATTCCTTTTTTCGGGAGCAAGTTACTGACAGAAATCAAAGCAAGTGATGTGGAAGACTTCCGCACACAACGTCGTAAGCGGGATGGCTCTATGCCATCGCTTCAAACGATCAACAATGACCACACTGTGCTGAAACACTGTCTCAACGTGGGGGTACGACGGGGCTTGTTAACCGTGAATACTGCCTCACAGGTACCCTTGCCTGATCCACATAATGAGCGGGATCGGGTGCTGAGTGATGAGGAATGGACGCGGTTATATGACGTAGCAAGCCGCACCTCAAGCCTGTCCTGCTGATAGCGTATCACCTAGGCAACGGCTAGGAGAGATTACCCAATTGACGTGGGATCGTGTGAACCTGCAACGGGGCTTAATTACGTTAAGGGCATGATACCAAAACGAGGAAGCCTCGACAAGTGCCCATGACCCCAGCCGTCAAGGAAACGCTCTCAGATCTTGCTAAGGTGCGAAGCCTAGCCACGAACCATGTGTTTCTTTATGACGGGAAACCAATTGTGAGGGTACACAGAGCCTTCAGGACAGCTAAGAAGGATGCTGGTATTCAAAACTTCCGCTTTCATGACTTGCGGCACTGTGCCTCAACCAATTTAAGGCGGGCAGGCGTGGATACGGCTACTGCGATGAAGATTGTCGGTCACAAGTCAGAGAAGATGTGGAAGCGTTACAATGCCATTGAGGAAAGTGACCTCAACAACGCGATGCTCAAACTCAACAAGTATCATGAGACTAACACGCTATTAACACCTGCCAGTTCTACTACCACGCCTGTTTCTGCAACCGCTTGAAAAATTGGTGCCCCCGACACGAATTGAACGTGCGACAAACGGTTTAGGAAACCGCTGCTCTATCCAACTGAGCTACGGGGGCATGGTTGTATATTCATACACTTACGCGATGGTTCGCAACCCTTGTTTTTGGTCCTTCAGCATAGCGTTGGGAATTGCGGCCACAATTTGCGTCTTTTGACCATTCGCTTTCACGATCTTCGTCATACTTTCGCCACACAACTCAAACTTGGGAGATGGAAGACGATCGCAATGGTCATGCGATATGCCCACCATCACGGGGAGAGTTTACGTGCCGGCGTAGAGATCTTGGATCATGTGCCGGCATCAGGCGTCACAGTTTTAGCACAATCGGCTTCTCAAGGGAGAATCGAGGTGGGCTGCGAGTCCGCTGCAAGTGGTTGAGAGGGAAGGAAGAAGGATTGGTTGCGGGGGCTCGATTTTAGCGGCATTTCGCACCCCTCTGCGCATTGCCCTGAAGTAGGAAGAACCTCACTCGCGGGTGACCTGCGGTTTACGAATTACCCATCGTCCTGCCTCAGACAACCTGACCCCACAAGAAACCACAAAAGTAGATGCTCGCGAAGTGGGCGCAGGCTGATTTGTCCTATCCTGGTAGCAGCGTGGTACGTGTCGCTTGACAGCTCTTATTAGTTGCATATACAATCATATCCATGTCCACTGAAACAATGTGCCAGAGAATGGCAAAAGAATGCATAGGGATGCGGGTGCGCCTTCTGAACCGACTTGTCACCAAGGCCTACGACGAGTGCTTGCGCCCCCTCGGCCTCCGCACGGCCCAACAGACCATTTTGGTGGCGATCTCACTGATGAAAACCCCAACGCCGACTCATATAGAGCGGCGCCTGAGTCTGGATAAGTCCACTGTCAGCCGTAATGTAGAACGGATGCAGCGCCAGGGTTGGGTGGAATTTGTCCCTGGTGAGGATGGACGCAGCCATTATTTGAAGCTGACTTCAAAGGGGGTCAAGCTGTTGCGTGAGTCGGCCGCTGCGTGGCAACGGGCTCAAAGGAAGATGGCCTTCTTGATAGGAAAAGAGGGGGCAACCTCGCTGTCGCGAATTCTATCGGCCTTAGGTGCTGAGTAGTCCGTTTTTTTGACTTAGTGGTTGCATATACAACAACACGGAGGTGATCTCATGACAGTTCCAAGCTATCTACCGTACTTTGTGCTCGTCAGTGGCGTAGGTATTGTTGCGACGCTCTTGTTTGGGCTTCGCCTGGCCTTGAGCAGGGCCGGTTGGTCGGCTGATGACCAAAGCCGAGTTGTCCGCATATCGGCCCTTATGCTCATCGGTTGGCTCGGAATAGCCTTCGCGCTCGGTGTGTCAGGGGCCTATCGAGGCACCTCAGACCAGATTCCGACGATTCAATACGGGATTCTGGTGCCAATCCTAATCGGCAGCATGTTCATCATGCGGTCGTCGAGCGTGGCGCGTGTGATCGAGGCCGTGCCACAAAAGTGGTTAATCGGCATCCAATTTTATCGTGCGCTCGGAATGATCTTTCTAATCCTGTATGGAGCAGGGAAGATGCCGGGCCTGTTCGCTTGGCCCGCTGGAATTGGCGACGTGTTGGTCGGTGGCCTCGCACCTGTTGTGGCAATCGCGTATGCTCGGGGACCGGAGAAAAATGGAGACCTGGTGTGGGTATGGAACATCTTGGGTCTTATCGACCTGAGTGTCGCGGTCGCAAGCGGCATGGTCACAGCACCGTCTCCCATTCAGCAGTTCGCCTTCGAGCTGCCCAATGAGCTTATCAGTGTGTTTCCGCTGGTTCTGATCCCAATCTATGTGGTGCCGCTGTCGGTTCTACTGCATCTTGCGTCGTTGACAAAGCTGCGCAGAACTGCGCAGCACCTGGCGCTTCAGCATTCTATGTGAGGGGAGATGCATCTCAAATATGGGAGACAAACAACTGCGGATGCTCTAACCCCCCGGGCCCAGGCTTGTTGTCGATCTGTACCCGCCGGGGCAGTGGCTGACAGCAGGAGTAGACGCCAGGACAAAAGACTGGTTGTTTTGGAAAAGACAAAAAGGAGGTCACCGCATGGCGTTGAACGGAGTAGGGGTGAATTTGTCGCAGAGTGGTAGCGCTCTTGCCATCACCACCCTATTGAGGCATCCTTCCTGGACCACCCATCGAGGTCGGCTTGGTGGTGGTCGAGATCCTTGAGGCCATTCTGCCTAACTAAGCATCAGCATCGAACTCGAATTCGGATTCCAAGACAATCGTACTATTCTTCATGGTGGTGCCTTTGGAACCTGCTATGCGTTGATAATAATTTCGCATCCCCTTGGCAAAACGCGCCTGATCAAAAGCACCTTTATGCCCATTAGGCGCCGTGACCTCGAGATCTTCAGCGACATTTTCTGATCCGACCGGCTGTGTAATGTCGGAATAAAAACTGCCCTGTTTGTTTCCATTCACGACTATCTCATAGAAGACGCGGGAAATTATGTGGCTATCATCGCTCCCCGCTTCTTGGGAATTCTGGATGCACTTTTTCAGCTTTACTCGTACACGTTTCGCCATATTCCTCCTCTTTCGGCTATAGATTGAGCTATTTTTTATCGGCTGCTGTGGCGTAATCGGTCAATAATCAGTTTGGCTTCTGGTCCTCTTGGAAGAGGGACCTTTGTGGCATGTTCGCCAAGGCCGATGTGTGCCGTGAGATTGCCCTCCTCGGTCTCATGCACATACTGAATAAAGTCTGGATTGACCTCGTATCGACCGATTCGAATAAACGACATACGAGCCTCCTATGATGAAGAGTGGAGCCTGAACATAAAGCTTACCACTTCATCCCCATTTCCCCATCCCGGCGTGGACGGATTCTCAGTCGTCCATCGCAATTCTGTCTGTGTCGGGTCATTGCGGCTCTACGAGCAGTCCCGCCCATTCTATTCATCGGGCGGCATGTCGTCTAAGCGCATGCCAGAGTCGTACTGCCTTCCTTAACCATGACTTCCCGTTCCAATGTGAATCATGAGATTGGCTCTCTGTGTGCCCATAACTGTGCCCGCGAACGGATATATATCACCTCTTGCCAACCTACCTCACCCAATGAGGCAAAGAAAAACCCCCTGTAACCATTGACGATTACAAGGGGTCTCGGCTTGTCAGCCAGTTTAGGAAACCGCTGCTCTATCCAACTGAGCTACGGGGGCATGGTTGTATATTCATACACTTACGCGATGGTTCGCAACCCTTGTTTTTGGTCCTTCAGCATAGCGTTGGGAATTGCGGCCACAATTTGCGTCTTTTGACCATTCGCTTTCACGATCTTCGTCATACTTTCGCCACACAACTTAAACTTGGGAGATGGAACACGATCGCAAATGTCATGCGGTATGCCCACCATCACGGGGAGAGTTTACGTGCCGGCGTAGAGATCTTGGATCATGTGCCGGCATCAGGCGTCACAGTTTTAGCACAATCGGCTTCTCAAGGGAGAATCGAGGTGGGCTGCGAGTCCGCTGCAAGTGGTTGAGAGGGAAGGAAGAAGGATTGGTTGCGGGGGCTCGATTTTAGCGGCATTTCGCACCCCTCTGCGCATTGCCCTGAAGTGAATAGCGGGAAGAGTACGGCCCGCTGATTAAGAGGGATTTTAAAGAAACACGTGTAATTACCAAATACCTTGTCGAACTAGGGTGTCTACCAGTTCCTTTACTTTAGTGAAGAGCGTAAGCGGTAGGCGAGTACGTATATTAAGTATCGGCCACCACCCGAATCCTTGGTCGGCAACTAGATGTTCCGTACATGCGTCTTATTTCCATGGATACCGGACCGTTGCTCAGATCACCCCACAGTTGCACATTCCAAGGAGTGAATATCGATGTCATTCGATTTCTGAATGCCTGCGAAAAAGTGGCGTCGAGCTTCTCTATTGCTGGCCTTATATACGCGAGTGGATGATTCGCGGAAATTTCTAGAGAACATTAAAGAAAGCACTGAAGTTGCGATAACGAAGTACTTGGTCCGCAGACGAACGACCTCGTCCTGCAACTGCATAAGCGCCGTATTAGCAAGGTCATTCTGTGTGGATGTTGGCGAATCTGTGTGCGGAATCTCACTTGCGGGAGGCTCTTCCCATGAAAGCGATACGGTTGCATCAAGTTGATGGCCCAGAATCGCTTTGCTATGAGGATGCGCCGAAGCCGATACCGAAGGACAATCAGGTGCTCGTTCAGGTCTACGCCACAGCGATCACGCCAACGGAGTTCCACTGGTATCCCACATTCCATACTCCTGAAGGTGGAACAAGACCGTTTCCGATTATTCTGGGTCACGAATTCTCGGGTGTTGTCGAAGCGGTCGGGTCGGATTGCATGGGTGTGAAGGTAGGGGATCATATCTATGGACTGAGCGATTGGTTCATAGACGGTGCTCAGGCGGAATATTGTTTGACCGTTCCTGCCAACATTGCACCAAAGCCTGTCACGCTTGAACATACTCAGGCCGCGGCGGTACCGATCTCAGCTCTTACCGCCTGGCAGGCACTTATAGATCGCGCACACCTCTCGGTCGGGCAACGGGTGTTAATCCATGGTGCAGCCGGTGGTGTCGGCAGCTTTGGAGTGCAGTTGGCTCGGCGTCAGAAAGCACACGTGATCGCAACGGCTTTGGCGAAGAACACCGACCTTGTTAAAGCGCTCGGCGCCGATGAAGTCATAGATTACCAGATAACGCCATTTGAAACGGTGGTCGGAGACGTGGATGTGGTGCTTGATACTGTCGGAGGAGACACGAGAGACCGTTCGTGGGGAGTGCTCAGAAAGGGTGGTCGGTTGGTGACCATTGCGGCAGATGCCGAAGGGTTGAAGGAGCAGCGGGTGCGCGATGCCTTCTTCATCGTCGAACCAAACCGGAATCAGTTGATGGACATTTCGCGTCTGATCGATACCGGCGTCATCCGACCCGTCGTGGGTGCCGTCATCCCGATGGAAAACTTTCGGGAGGCCTACAAACAGAAACCTGTGCGCGGCAAGGTTGTACTCCGCATCGCTGAGTAGTGATGGACGCGCAAGATAAACGAGAAAGGAACGCGCCAATGATGACCGTCGGATCATGTATCCGCACCGTAGCGAGACAGACATTGCAGTGGATGGCACTGGCCGGGACCACTTTGGTTCTGGGACAGGCAGCGCTAGCAGAAGACATCGTGTCGGTGCTCATGAAGCGGCGGTTGGCCGACATGACCGGCAAAGAGGCCACCGTTATCACCGTGGACTATGCGCCGGGCGCCGCATCCGACCCGCACGTCCATCCGGGTTCGGTGTTCGCCTACGTCTTAGAGGGAGCCGTGGTCTCTCAATTAGAGGGAGAGAAGCCCGTAACCTATACAAAAGGTCAGAGCTGGTATGAGTCTCCCAAGAAACCGCATGTCGTATCCAAGAATGCGAGCAAGACCGAACCGGCCAAGCTCCTGGTGTTTCTGCTGTCACAGGAGGGCGAGTCGCTCAAAGTGCCGATGAAATCGCCCGACAGCGGGAGGTGATCCTCTTGGAAGGGACTCGTATGAGCATCAGCGGAAACATCTCCGGCGGATAACTATGGACGCATGCTTCGTAAAAAGGCCCTGAAGTATTTATGGCTGACAAATTTATTTCACGTGGTTTCAAGGGACGAGCAAGGGCAACCGATAGACCCCTCAAAGAACGGATTCCGCCCGGGCAATATGAAACAAAGGATTTTCCGGTGTTGTCCGCAGGACCAACTCCGCGAACGTCGCTTGAGCGGTGGGACTTTTCGATTTACGGGGAAATCGCCGAAGATTTGAAATGGACTTGGGACGAGTTTTTGAAGTTGCCAGGCGAAACCGTGAAGGTTGATATTCACTGCGTCACCAAGTGGTCAAAGCTCGACACCGTCTGGACGGGCGTGTCGGTCGACAGGCTGCTCGCAGGCATTAACCTTGAGGCGCAGCCAGCCATCGGTTATCTGATCGCTTTTTGCGACGGCGGCTATACAACGAATCTACCGCTCGCCGACGTCCGCGGCGGAAAAGCGTGGATTGCTTACGAATACGATGGGAAACCGCTCGCGCCCGAGCACGGAGGTCCGGCGCGCTTGCTGGTCCCGCATCTCTACTTGTGGAAAAGCGCCAAATGGGTGCGCGGCTTCAAACTCGTCGCGGTAAACCGAGCAGGGTTCTGGGAGTCGCTTGGCTATCACAACTACGGCGACCCTTGGAAAGAGCAGCGATACGCGGGTGATTAAAAGGCATGGCGCAGCAGCTCAAATGGCAACTCGGGAAGGTGCTCGAAATTCGGCAGGAAACGCCCACGGTAAAAAGTCTCATTCTCGAGGTGCCGGATTGGACCACGCACCTGGCGGGGCAGCACGTTGACGTGCGCCTGATGGCCGAAGACGGTTATCAAGCGCAGCGCAGCTATTCAATCGCCTCGCCGCCGGAAGATACATATCTGATGTTAACGGTCGAGCGCATCGAGGACGGCGAGGTTTCGCCATATCTAACCGATGAATTGCGCGTCGGCGACCGGCTCGAGCTGCGCGGACCCATCGGCGGCTATTTTGTGTGGAACGCCCGCGACGAGAAGAACGACGACTCGCCGCTTTTTCTCGTCGCAGGCGGAAGCGGCATCGTGCCGCTGATGGCGATGATTCGCCACCGCGCGAATTCGGGTAACAAAGTTCCGACTAAACTCCTATACTCGTCGCCCTGTCACGAAGAAATTATTTATCGTGAAGAGCTTGACCATCTATCCGCGAACGACTCTTCGGTCCGCGTCATTCACACTTTAACCAGACGGCAGCCGCAAAATTGGATGAGTTATGGGCGCAGAATTGACCGGGCGATGTTGGCGGACACAATTTGGCGGCCGACTGAAAAACCGCGAGCTTTCACTTGCGGTCCGACCACGCTGGTCGAGACGGTCGCCAATTATTTACAGGAATTAGGCTACGAACCGGAACGCATCAAGACGGAGCGATTCGGACCTACCGGAGGTGAACAGTTATGAAGGATAACGATTTAAGATTGGACGGCAACGCGGCCGGCGGATTGCTGAACGAAATTTTTCCGTTCGAGATGACGACCGCGGAGGCGACCTGCGGGGGCTGCGGCACAATGAAAAGTTTTGGCGAAGTGATGTTTTACCGGCACGGAATGGGCGCAATCCTGCGCTGCGCTGACTGCAACACGGCGTTGATTCGGATTACGCACGTTCGCGGATGGTACCGGCTCGACCTGAGCGGTATGAGCTGTCTTCGAATTGCCGCTGATATTCATTAACAGGTCAGCGATCCGGCACTGATTGTTCTCGGTGACGGTGGTCGGATCGATGTCGTCACGATCGATTCCGGCGTGAGATTTTTGCTGGTCTCGGGCAAGCCGCTTGGTGAGCCCATCGCACCGTATTGAGATTGGACGTTCGTTACAGCGTGACCATCTCATGATCGACAGAGGCCTTGATTTGCTGACGCAGCTTCGACTTTTGCTCGCATTGATCACGCACGCGACGTTGATACCAGAACTTTTGGTGGAGAAGGGCGACGCACGAAATTAGAGCGGATTTTCTTCATTGATGTGGTTCCACAACCGTCCAGCGGTATGTGTCTTAATTCTATGGATACCGACCGGTTGGTCCACTCGACAGCAACATTACAAGGAGGTTTGCCATGTATACGAGGAGCTGGGTCATGAGTGTCATGTTGCTGGGTTTGCTCGGCAACGTATGGTTCAGTTCCAGTCGTGCCGGAGAAGGAACGGCTGCCTCGTCAGACGCCGTCAAGAATATCGATCCGGTCCTCGTAAAAGCCTATACGTTTGAGCCTGTACACCCTAACCCGCCCGACCATCTGTGGCTTGACGAAGGCAATGGGCGGGGGTCCAGTTCATGATGTTCGATAAGCCGGTGAGCGATCCGACTGCCAAGTTGCTCTTCGTCGGTCAAGGCATTCAAGGTCGGTTTTGTGCCGAATCCCAGCCTGATCGCGGCAAGACAGGCTTCAACCATTTCCATCGGATCAATACCCCTGCTACTGGAGATACGTCAATGCACGGCGCGAAAGGCGAGGAAGGGTATTGGCTGAAGCATGTGGCGGTAGGCGAGTTCAAGATGGAGCCCACGGGGGAACATGCAGCGCATGGAGGAAACATGCATTACAAACCGGGCACCGTGCAGGATGTGCCCCAGCCGCCGACACCCAAGTGCAAGTAACCTATCGGTGTAATACGTTCTCGATCCTAACTGCATCTATTGATTTCCAATGTTTCATGAGCTTCCAACTTGAATTGCGGCGATTCAAAAGCAAATCGTTTTATCCTCCCTCATGGAATTATGTCTGACGGCATTCTAACCGCATAACCCGACGGAGGCCGAGATGTCGCAGATGACCGCTGTTCAAATTCGCTCACCGGGCGCGCCATTCGAAGTGGTCAAGCGAGAAATCTCAGCACCTGGGGCCAACCAGGTCCGCATCAGAGTGCAAGCCTGTGGGATCTGTCATAGTGACATGTTCGTGAAAGAGGGACATTGGCCCGGGCTACAATACCCCCGTGTCACGGGCCACGAGGTAGCCGGAGTGGTCGACGAGGTTGGCGCGGGTGTGACGGCGTGGAAGAAGGGCCAGCGTGTTGGTGTGGGGTGGCATGGCGGACATTGTGGTCAATGCGATCTTTGTCGGCATGGCGATTTCATGGGTTGTCGGAAGTTCCACGTGACTGGCTTCCAGGAAGACGGCGGATACGCTCAGTATATGATCGCGAGAAACGAAGCCGTGGCGGCCATTCCCGATGCCCTTTCGCCGGTCGAAGCGGCACCCCTTCTGTGTGCGGGCGTCACGACGTTCAATAGTTTGCGCCACAGTGGAGCACAAGCAGGCGATCTGGTGGCCGTGCAAGGTCTGGGCGGACTTGGCCATCTTGGCATCCAGTTCGCGAGTAAGATGGGATTTCACACGGTGGCTATAGGTCGAGGCAAAGACAAGGAGTCCCTCGCGCTGAAGCTTGGCGCCGCCCGATACCTCGACACAGATGCCGTCAGCGTCGCGACAGAACTCACGAGTCTTGGCGGCGCCTCAGTTATTCTTGCGACCGCTCCTGACAGTAAGGCCATGTCGGCGCTCATTGACGGTCTTGGTGTTGGAGGGCAACTGCTTGTGGTCGGAGCCTCGGCCGATCCCATCAGCGTGACGCCCATTCAACTCATCGGGGGCCGGCGGTCCATTCGAGGCTGGCCATCAGGGACGGCCCGAGATTCTGAAGACACGTTGAACTTTTGCGCCCTCACGGGGATTCGCTCCATGGTTGAGACGTTGCCGCTCGAACAAGCCGCTGCCGGCTACGAGCGCATGTTGAGCGGCAAAGCGCGGTTCCGCATGGTACTGACAGTGAACTAAACCGACACTCCATCTGTCCAAAACCCGTTGATGTTGAACCGACGGATATGGCGAGGGTGGGAAAGGAAGAGAGGAGTACACAACATGAGTCACTTCATCAGGGTATGGTGTCAAATTTCTGTTGGGCTGTGTACACGAACCCTACTTGCAGTCGGGTTTGGCTTGTCGATGCTGTACAGCGCATCAGCTCAAGATATCACTATTTCAGAGCAGACTTTTGGATGCATTCTCGACTGGCCAAAGGTCAGAAATACGCGCTTCCAGCACGCTGATCCAGAGAAGTTGAAAGAGGCGATGCGGATCTTCCGAGACAGCGTGCCGGATAAGGAGTATCCGGTGGGCACCATCTTGCAGCTTGTTCCCTTCGAAGCCATGGTGAAGCATCCGCGTGAGAAGTTTCCCAAGACGAACGGCTGGGAGTTTTTCGCTTTGGATGTCTCCCCGGCAGGGACCAAGATCAATGATCGAGGAGACAGTGTCGTCAATGTTTCGCAAGGGGTCACGTGTCTAAGTTGTCATCAGCCAGCGGCGAGGTTCGACTTCGTGTGTGAAAAGGGACACGGCTGTGCCCCTATCCCATTTGATGATAAGAAAATCGCCGACATTCAGAAAGGAGATCTTCGCTGTATTAAGAAGTAGTCTCACAGCAACTTTGCAACTCATGTGCAATGAATAAAAGGAGACACTGTATGAAACGAATTGCTGTATTGCTGTTTGCAGTTGCAATGGTATCTGGCGTTGTCGCCGCCCGGGCCCAAACATCTACACCGACCAACGAGCCTCCAGCCAAACTGGTCGTGGACCCCCCACTTCCTGACCTGCTAGCTCAGGGCGTCGTCTGGATCCAGTGGCGGGCGGAGAACGTGCACATCGGACCGGTGTTCGGCAAGAGACGCCCTCGACGTATCTCCACGGGTTGGACATCTGCACATACACGTGGACGACCTGCCTTGGTTGTGGGCGCACATGAGTAATAACCCGATCGACGTGGCCCTGTTGCCGCCCGGCCCGCACAAGATCCGGATCGAATTGGTGAACGCCATCCATCAGGGCGTCCCCGGTCAGTCCAAGACAGTGACGTTCACCATACCTGAGGGAGCGTCTCCCTCTCAGTGAAGGTCGCGGAGGCTTTCCAGTAAATCTAGCGCGGCGTCGGCGAAAAGGCGGGAAGTTGCATGGTAGATAACGGGCCGATACTTGTAACCGGGGCAGCCGGTCAACTCGGGGCGGTTGGGCGAACCGTGACCGGCCTGCTCCTCGCTCGCGGGCTTCCGGTTCGCGCCATGGTCCGCCGCGAGGACGACCGGGCCGCGGCTTTGCGGGCCGCCGGCGCCGAGGTAGCGGTTGGAGACTTACTCGAACCGGCCGACGTCTATCGCGTCGTGAAAGGTTGCCAGCGCGTTTACTTCAGCATGTCTGTGTCCGCAGGGTACTTAGAGGCGGCCGTAATCATGGCGGCAGTTGTCCGGGAGGTCGGGGTGAATCCTCTCGTCAACATGTCCCAGATGACCGTCTCGCAGATGAGCATCCAGAACACGACGCCGAGCCGCCAGCAGCGGCAGCACTGGCTCAGCGAGCAGGCGCTTGCATGGTCCGGCGTGCCGATCGTCACCATCCGGCCGACGATGTTTCTGGAGAGCTTTTTCCCCCTCGCCGGTCCGACGGTCCGCGACCGAAGCCGCATCGAACTGCCGTTCGGGCGAGGCAAGACCTCTCCGGTTGCTGCGGCTGATGTGGCTGAGGTAGTCGCTGCCGTGCTCGCCGACCCGGGGCCTCACCTGGGCCGGATATACGAACTCACGGGTCCGCAGTCGCAGGACATGCACGGGGTCGCTCGCGAATTCTCGGACGCGTTGAACCGCGAGGTCACGTACTGTGACATCCCTCCCGAGGATTGGGAGCGGGAGCTAAAAAGCAAGCTAGTGCCGGAGCATCTAACCCAGCACCTACTGACGATGGCCGAGTTGCACCGGGCGGGTCGGTATGACCGGCTGGCGGATGGCGTAGAGCGCGTCACTGGCCAGCCGGCAATGAGCGTCCGGGAATTTGTGTCGCTTTACCCGGATCACTTCGGTGGTCGACTCGCGAAGGACAAATCTTGATCTGTGGGGCAAGTTCGGGTCTTCGTCGCTTACGGCTGCATAAATCTTCCGAATCGTTACATACGCACCGGTGTGTTGAACCGAGATACCTAAACATTACTGTGGAGGTGCTCCTCCCCTGACCGAGTCCTTTGCAGTGCTCCGTCAGGCTCGTGGCTCCTATCCCTTTCGATGATGAGAAAATCGCCGAAATTCAGAAAGGGGACCTTCGATGTACTAGGAAGTAGGGGTGTCCTATGAACCGGCGCTGCCATGTTTGCTGTGCGAATAATAATTCACCTGAGTGGGCAGCTCTATGGCTCGGCAGATTACTTCTTGTGACCTGCGGTTTGTTTGTTCGCTGGTCGCAGGGGAAGGATTTGAACCTTCGACCTTTGGGTTAAGCCGGCCGATGGAGCGAACGACCGAGGCATGCGAGTTAAGTATAGTCGCGTTCGAAACTGAGTGACGAATCACGAGAACAGGATAGCTTTGCCTAGAAAGTGGAGACAAGACTGTTACGATGACAGAGCAGAAAACAATCACCATCGTGGCACGTGACAATAAGAAACGAGATCTCCTGGCTTGGGCGAAATATAATCGCGAGGCACTGTGCCAACACAGGCTTATTGCGACCGGAACAACTGGGAAACCACTCCGGATGGAACTCGAGCTTTCTGTGACTCGATTGCAACGTGGGCCGTTAGGGGGCGATCAGCAGATTGGCGTGAAGATTACCAAGGCGAAATCGATGTCCTGATTTTCTATTGGGACCCGTTGGAGCCGCACCCGCACGATTCGGACGTGAAAGCGCTTCTCCGGATCGCCGTGGTCTGGAACTTTGCCTGTGTCCGCACAAGGAAGGTAACTCGCGCGGCGGATCGTGGCGTCTGCCGCGGGCTACTGAGCAAGGTATCCGCCGTCGATCACGAGTTCGGCGCCTGTCATGAAGCTCGACTCGTCGGAGGCAAGGAAAAGACAACCGTTCGCGATTTCAAGCGGGGTGCCTGCACGCTTCATAGGCGTCAGGCCGATGACGTGGGCATTGATGGCCGGGTCCTGAGCCTGGGTCAGCGGTGTGTCGATAAAGCCCGGATGGATAGAGTTCACGCGGATCCCGTCACCGGCATAGGTGATGGCCGCGTTTTTCGACATCATGACCAACGCGCCTTTGGTCGCGTGATAGGCGTGCGCACCCGACACCGCAGCGGTCCCCCAGATCGAGGACACGTTGATGATCGAGCCGGCCTTACGCGCCTTCATGTGCGGGATCACTTCTCTCATCCCGAAGAAGCAACCGTCCTGGTTCACACCCAGAACCTTGCGCCAATTCTCGGTGCTGCAGTCGTGCACGGCGTCATAGACGGCGATGCCGGCGTTGTTCACGAGAACATCCACCCTCCCGTGCGCCGCCACGATGTCGGCCACCACTCGTTTCCAGTGCTCTTCCTTCGAGACGTCCAACCCTACCCCGGTCACGCCGGCCGGAAAGATGCCGGACGGATTGCTTGAACTGCCGACATAGACAATCGCGCCCTCCTGGGCGAACAACTCGGCCACCGCGAAACCGATGCCGCGTGATGCGCCGGTCACCAGCGCCACTTTTCCTTTGAGCCTCATTTCCTTCCCTCCTCCTGTTGATCATTCGACATCGGGCAAATCGCCCAGCTTGGCGCATTAAATATCTTGTCGACGAAAATGGCGGTATTGTTCAGCGGTGTTCGCCGAGTAGGATACTTCCGATCGGTCTCGCCGTATGTCAACGCTCAAATCCGGGCTCGGCAGCGCTGGCGTCACGTAGTACGAATCCTTCCATTGAGATCGTGTATTCGTTGGCCTGGGCCAGATAGCGGATGCAGGACTGGGTGGGATAGTAGCCTCTGACGCCTACGGCCGGCGGCGACTTCAGTGGGAAGCATGTAGTGGGCTGGCTCAACAAGTATTCGCGCGTCAACATCTCCTCATAGAAGGTAATGCGCCCGTCATAGACACCGTAAATCCAGGTTTGCGTGAACCTCTGCTTGTTGAACTCGGGGCCCGTCGTGTCGATCAGATGATTGCCCATCGCCGGAGCCACCGCGTCCACATTCTTGAAGTCGGAGTGCATGTAATTGGACGCCAGCGGCCTGGTCGCGAGCTTGAACTGGTCGCAGCGGACAAATTCAGGGCCGCAGGGACCCGATCTGATGGCAAAGACGTTCTCAATCGAGTCGATGTAAAAGTGCACGTCGAAATGCGGCAGGTCATACACCCCAGGAGGGAGGTGTCCGTGCGGGGTCCAGTTCAGACCGACCCATTTGAACGGAATCTCCGAACGCCGCGTCGCCTCGCTGGGCAGCGGGATGACCCATTCGTGCGCGCCGAAACACTCTTTGTCCAGGTCAACCTTCCCATCGTTGTTGTGGTCAAAGCAGTGATGTCCGTCGGAATGTACGCTGGGAAGCCCGTCCAATGCGCCCGCCTGAAAAACGAGGCCGATCGCTTTGGGGTCGCCGTTCTTGTCGAACTCGGCGTAGCTGCTCACCGTCCCTTTACCGACACTGGAATTGGCGCCGAGCGAACGCTCGGTTATCAAGCCTGACTGCCTGTGGTCCGAACATCCCAAGATTGCCAGCCCGGCGAACAACACAACTGCGTTTCGTAATCCGGTGCCTCGACAATTCATGGTTGTCTCCTCTTCGCTTTTGCAGCATTTCAGCACGTGTTAGGTATCTGTTTTTGCCGGTGGCGAGCCCCCCAACTTCGGAAAGAAGACCTGCGCGTCTTCCGTAAACAGGTCGAGGATGCTGGCGCCTGAAGACGTGACACCCTTGTTATCAAACGCCTTCAGGTACTCCAGCGCGACCGACTTTCGCTGGGCGTCGGTCATGGTTTGTTTTGTGACGACCAAGCGATTAGACCGGAATACTGCTCTTATTCTTCGCGAGCCACTGGTCGAAACTTTGAAGCTGCGGATTTAGCGACCGAGTCGTTTCAACGCTTCGCGCACTCAAGACTTCTTTTTCAAAGTCTCGATACACCTGGAACATGTTGCCCATTTCATCGGCGCCGGGAAACCCGAGGCCGCGATACATGTTGGCATCGACAGCATTGTATTTGACCGGGCCGATGCCGAGACCTTTGGTGAGCTTGTCACCCATTTCGTCGATCGTCAGGTTTTGACTAACGATGCCAACCGTCTTGCCGAGGTACTGTTCGCCGGCTTTGAAAATTCCATAAGCCGTCTTACCGATGTCTTCCGCTGCCATACCCGCCAGCTTGGCGTTGCCCATCGGAAAGGTCCAGCCATACACGCCATCATCGCCCTTTTTCGGCGCGAGGCCGAACGTGTAGAGGTTGTCCCAATAGAACGACGTCACGAGATAAGTGACGGGAAGCCCTACAAAGGAAGCATTCGCTTCTGCTTTTGCGTCAAAGTGCGGAACCCGATATTTTTCCTGCAGCATCGGCATCCGCTTATCGGCGGGCTGCATCAGTTTCCGCGTGTCTTCGAGCGTGGACCAGATAACGTGCTTCACGCCGGCCGCCTTCGCCGCGTCGGCGATGTTCTTCGCCTGAGCCTTTTCTTTCTCGGCAGAGAAGTGTTCCCAGAAGTTGGTCACGCCGTACACGGCGTAGGCGCCGGCGAATGCCGTCTTCAGGCTCTCGACGTCGTCGAGAGCAGCCTTCACCACTTCAGCGCCTTTGGCGGAGAGAGCCTTGGCCTTGTCTTTATGTGGATCGCGGGTGATCGCGCGTGCTGCGAAGCCCCCATTCGGATCATTCAGGATTGCGTGAACCAATCCACCGCCCTGTGAACCAGTCGAACCTACTACTGCAATGATTTTCTTGTCAGCCACGCATGTCTCCCTTGTAATTATTTACCCATTATTTCCTTGCGGACGATTGCCGCGCCCTCGGCTTCATCAGTTACGCTGATAAGAAGCAGGACGCGCAAGAGATAGGACAGTCCCTCATGGAGGAGGAGCCAGACATTAACTGAATCACCGCCCCTAAGGTTTCACAAAGATGCACTCTATTGGATCATCCTTAGACCGTGTTTCCCGTGTTGTGAATACCGTTGTGAAATGAGTGGGGAAAACGGGGGAATTCTGAGGAAAGTGGGGGAGAGAGTCAATGGCTCTTTCCCCCAGTGTTCATGCCGGTTTTTAAGAGGTTCTACGGAGGCAGTCCCGCCAACGCGGCGACCGGATGCGCCGCGCGCCAAGGTTAGGCGGCTTTGCGGAGTTCTCGTTGGTGCTGCTGTGGCGGAGCTGGTCGGTGAATCGGTTGGTGGGCTGATTGGTCCATCAGATTGGTCACGATCTTTAACACCGTCCAGACAATCGGGATGCTGAACAATGTGGACGCGAGAAAGGTTTCTTCTGCCATCAACATTGGGGTGCCCTCCTTACTCGGTCTCTAGCGTTCACGAACTCCTTAAGGGCGAGGTCTTTTGCATATCGTACCGGTTGAGCAATTCGCGGAATCGTTCGAATTCTGCGCTGATTCGCCTGGCAGCTACCTGGGAGAAGTCACGGGCCAACAGGTGGTGACTGACATTCCAGCTGGAGATCGGCAGATGTCGAAGGTGGACATGAATCGTGAAATCGTACAATCGTTTCCAGTCTTCGGGATGCAGCACCGTTCGATTGGCGGCCTGCGCGAAGAGATCCAAGAGCAGTTCAGCGGTCTTCTTCATGCCTCAAAGTATAGGTCATAGACGACCATGCGACATCATACAGAAGGCTTAATCCGTTCGAAGGTGTAGGAGATTGTCGGCGTGCTATTCGGTAGCACCAAGTAGGGCTAGTTCAACCACGATGGCCCTAGGACTAGTGATCAGCAGGCGAAGGGTAGGCAAGGGGCGGGGACGGGCGAGGTAGCTGTTGAAAGGCTCTACGTTCAAATGCAGTCCGGGAATCCCAGGAACATTAACCCCAATCCGAGAATATTTTCGAGCGCCAAAGTGAGATGTCCTGCGGGTGGCGTGGCGAACGGGGAGCCCCACCGCGCGGAACGGAAGGGCCCTACTGGGGGATGGGTGGAGTGAGCACGGTGGGGGCTGTTCGCCGCGACAGGACCCGCGAAATAGAGTGACCAGATCGTTTCTATTTTCGGATTGAAGTTAATTCACGCATCGAATCCACCGTGTATCCTCTAACTATCTCCTTGAAGTGTCGGCATAGCGTCGTTAAATAGATGGGGAAACTCGATAGGCATAGGCTCGATGCGACTCTGCCCATGATGCCGTTCCGTCAGGCGCGTTCGGAGGATGTCACATGGGTGAAGCAGGGCGAGGCATGTTGTGCATACTGTGACTCTTTCTCGCCAGAATCGGCGAGCCTGCCGCTTGCCTGCATACGTGGTTGTGTGTATAACAGGGGGACGTGCCGATCACGCTTGATAGCACGATACAGACGCTCGGCGGGTCGCACCACTTGACCCGTTGGCGCATAGGACCCTGCACCATCGACGATTGATCCGTGAGCGATTGATTCTGGCTGTTCTATGATCGACCTTATCGCGTTAGGCTTTATTGCCGGTGTGTTCCCTGTGTATCTTGGGATCGTCGTTGCACTGGTGCTGGGAAAGGTTTTGCCACGAGCTTGGGAAGGAGGGCTGATCGGTGTTGCCATCGGTGTGCTCGTGTACCTGTTTTTCGACCTCATGCATGAATCGGTGGAATTGACCGGAGCTCGCGATTCCGTTTCCTGGCTGGTGTTCCTGGGCAGTCTCGGAACAAGTTTTGTCGGGCTGGTGGCCATTGAACGGAACCAGGTCGTCGGCAGCAATAGAGCCACCAGTCGCGCGGCCTCTCTTCCTTTTATGATCGCGATCGGCATGGGTCTGCACAACCTGGGTGAAGGTCTGGCCATCGGCGCCAGTTATGCCCATGGAGAATGGGTTTTGAGCGCCCTCCTCGTCGCGGGCTTTGCCCTGCATAACGGGACCGAAGGATTCGGCATTGTCGGCGCTGCCGGTAAGACGCCGGTCAGCTGGAACGATGTATTCTGGTTGGGTCTGATTGCAGGCGGCCCGACATGTTTGGGGACCATGTTGAGCGGCCAAGGTCTGTCGGCCTACCTGACTATCGTGTGCTATACGCTGGCGGCGGGCTCGCTATTGTATGTGGTCTTTTCCTTGATCACCCTCTCCTACACCGCGACGCGGCGCCTTCAAGTGGCGGCGGGCGTCTTTGCCGGTATCAGTTTCATGTACATCACAGCGATGGTGCTCCAGTTAGTCGGGGGAGTTCGTACCTGACACTTCGGCGCCCTCGCGCACCCGACTATCGATCACCGTTGCTGAATACTGCTCGGGAATGGCGCGAAGGCTTGCGGATTCTCTGCAGAGGAAAGACTATGAGAGCTGATCGATCCGCTCCGAGAGGATGGCTGCCTCCCTCGGAGCGTTGACCTGCTTGATGAAGGTGGTCTACTTGCGGTTTGCCTCATCCCGTTTGCAACTCTCTTCGGCGAGCATTTTCTGCCCAGCGGTTGCGTCTTTCGGAATTCGTGCCATACAGGCTTGCAGGGAATCATCCTGAGAACCGGCAGAGGCAAGGTTGCCACCCTTGGAGACCGCGTCGGTGCGGAGCGCTTCATCACGACGACAGCTTCCTTCAGCCATCATGCGCTCGCCGGATGTAGAATCCTTCGGAATGCGTGAGAGACAGGCATTGATGGTATCAGCGAAGGGATCCAATGATTGTGGTATCGCGGTGGATGTCGCAGGCTTCGAGGTCGTTCCGGCCGGCGTTGAACTTGTGCCCGTGGAAGGGCTGGGGCGAGAAGGGGCATTGGCTCCTGTCGGGCGCGGGGCCGTTGTCGTCCCTTTCGGCTGCTGCATGGCCGCTTCTTCCGCGCAGCCGGACAGGGCGGCGAGCAGAAGAGCGCAAGAGAGCGTCGATAACACGGACCGTGGGTTCATTGGTGCATCCTCCTCGATTAAGTGTCGCATACGATTGCCGGGATGGATCAGAATGCTTGCGTTATAGCGAAGTGGATGGCTGAACGCAAGAACTATGGTTGCGTTCTCGCTGTCGGAGCATCTGGCTGAAGCAACGAATCCGCAGTGGGAATCTGAGTCAAGAGGTCCGCTCGCGCCTGAAATACTCCCGGTAATCGTTGGCCCATTGCATAGACCAGCCCGCCGACCTGGCTGCCCAGCGTCAATTTTCCCACAATCTTGCCGTCCTTCCCCGTCGCCACGAATTCGGCGGCCGGCGCTGCCAATCCATAGGGGGTCAAAGCCCCGGGTTGCTTGAGCACCCGTTCCTCGGCCGGTAGATTGACGACGCGGCTGACAAAGAGGTCGGCATGTTCCTGCCTGATCCTTTCCGTCGGTTTATTCTCGAGCAGCCATTCATCATTTTGATGAATCAACACATACTGCTGATCCCTCGTCTTCACAGAAAGCAAAGCGATCTGCGCGATTTCCGCTCCCAATAGGCGCTTGTCCTGCAGCGCAAATAGATCCTTCGTGAGATCCTTGATGGTCGTGGGACTCACCTTGTACAGCGGGCCCTCGGGCGTCGTTTCAGCGAACGCTTCACCGCTTGTCGGATCCGGTTGAAAAATTTTCACGGTCTGATCCGCGCCGGCCGCGTGGAGGGTGACCTTCACTTTGGGCTTGGTGAGGAGCGTTGTTTTTGCCGCGCGCTCAGACCCGGGGTCGATGATTGCCAGTGCTTTCAGGTCTTCGAGCCGAAACAGCAGCGCTTGAACCGCAGTCTGATCCGCTTCCGCTTCAATCGGATAACGAATCTTCCACCTCTTCTTTGGCTTCTGCTCCTGGCTGTAGAGCACCATCTCGGTTTGTGGATATGTCAGACGGAGCCGTTCGACATCGTTATGGTTGAATTGAAGGACTTCCTTCCGACGAAACGACATCAGATTCTTATTGAGAAAATCCTTCGGCGTCAGATTAGTCAGCAGCACCTTTTGATCGGATCCCCGCAGGACGTAGAGGGTTGATGAAAGCGGTCCTGAGTCTCCAATGGCGATGCGTTCTTCCTGCTCTCCGGCCGCGATGGTGACAACAGTGGCAGGCGCATCCAATCCGAACGGTGTGAGTGACGACGGTGTGTCCTCCACAACGCGCGCTACCTTTCCGGTGATCAACGCCCGGATCAGGCCTTGTACTTGGCGTTTGTCGGCCTCGGTGCGAATCGGAGACGTAATCTGCCAGGTATGGTTGCCGCCCTGTGTGAGCACGACGTCACTGCCCGAGGTGCTCACCGACAATTTGGTAATCTGCTGCTCGTCGAAAGAGAGGAGCCGCTTGCTCTGTACGTCCCGGGATTCCTCTGATTGTTTGGTTGGAATTTCGACGAAGTACAGGTAGAGACCGAGCCCAGCGAGGATCGCCGCCATCATGAAGGTAGACCAGTAGCGTGTCATGTCGTTACAAACGCCGCCGCTTCCGCCACACGATGATCCCGGAAAGGAATGCCAGCCCTGGAAGGAAGATGACTTGTACGTAGAGAAGAACTCGCTCTTGAAGCGGATTGGGGACAAACGGGCGCAGGGTCGGTTCCTTCGTGGCAATGGAGATGAGGTCTCGCTCCTCGGCCAACCATCCTGCCGCGTGGAGGAAGAAATCGCTGTTCCCTGGAAAATTGATGAACCCATTGCTGGCGAACGCTGAGTTGCCGATAACCACGAGGGCTGGACGCGGCTTCCCTTCTTCCGGAGCCTTCTTCGGTACGAGAGCAGCCGCAAGAGGTAATGGTCCTTGTATATCCTCTTTCTCGTTATAGCTGACGACACGGCCTTTCAGATCCGTTTCCGCCCAACTTCTGGAAGAGGTCCGTGCGAGTGGAACATACTCCCAATCCTTGCCGGCCTCTTCGAGAAATTTGACGTGACGAGACAGTGGAAATAAGACGGCGGACGTCAGGTCTTGGGTGATTTCATGCTGGGTGAACGTCCGGACGAGAAGGTGTGTCAAATCTCCTTGAGCCAGACGGTCCTGCAAATCCACCAGCACGCCGCGCCCCAGTTCGAGCCCCCAACGCGACAGCAGATCTTCAAGGGTTGTCTGTGTATCGGGGTCGATCAGCAACATCAGATGGCCACCGCGGTCGACATACGCCGCAATCCGATCCTTTTCTTCCTTCGTGATAGCACGACGAGCGCCTGCCACGATCAACACATCCGTGTTCTCGGGTACTGATGTCTCCTGAAGGAGCGCGACCGTCCCTACGTCGTATCCCTGCTTGATGAGGGCTTCCTTCGTCGACGCGAGGCCGCCTCGATCCTTGTCTTCCACGCCGCGTTCGCCATGGCCTTCCAGAAACACGATACGTTTCTTTTTATCCTTTGAAACGCGCAGCAGAGCTCCGGTGATTTCCACCTCGGAGGGAGACGTGATGCGTGCGGATTGAGTTCCACTCTCGAAGACGGCCGTGTCGGTTCTTGCAATACCGTAGTTTTGCGCGATCTTTGGTTGTCGCTCGGGGTCGATGAATTGAACCGCCACCTTGTTACTGGCCTGCTTATAGCTGTCGAATCGTTCCTTGAAGGATTGATAGCCGGGATCCTTTTCCCTGGTAAACACGGTCACATTGACATCTTTTGCGAGATGGCGAAGCACGCGATGGGTTTCGGGGGATAGAGTGAAGTTTTGGTTTTCGCTCAAGTCCCATCGTATGGAATGACGAGCGGCAAGAAAGTTTACGATCACCAGGATCCCGATGAAGAATAGGACCATGAGCAGACTCTGGAGCCCCATCCGAGTCGATCGTCGTGCAGAGAACGTCCTGACGGTATGAAATTCGGTGACAAAGAACAGGACGAAGGCGACCAAAGCGAGCCCTTCGCACAGTGTGACGAGCCAGATGTTGTCGGGGACGAGGGTGTAGGCAATGAATCCTGCCAGCGCCAATGCCACGCCGATGGCTCCCAACTGGGTGGAACGGTTCATTTCCATCGGGTGGAGTCCACGACGCGATGGGACAGAAACAGCATCAGGGCCAATCCGCTGAGGTAATAAACGAGATCTTTGGTGTCAATGAGTCCGTGCACCAAACGGTCGTAGTGTTCCATGAATGACAAATACGAGATGAATTGTCCGCTGACCGTATCCCCGAGGATGGAGCCGAGGCCGGCTAGCAGCCAGAGCATCAGCAACAGGCCGAAACTGGTGAATGCGGCAACGATCTGGTTCTCGGTAATGGCGGAAGCAAAGACACCGACGGCAAGGAAGAGTGCACCGAGTAATGCGAGGCCCAGATAGCCGCTCAGGACCGGGTACCAATCGAAGTCGCTGAAGAGTGACAGGACTATCGGGACCAAAATGGTCAACAGCAGTATGCCGAGGTAGATGATATAGACACCTAGAAACTTGCCGATCACGATTTCGATGATTCGTACCGGAGCGGTCATAAGAAATTCGAACGTGCGCAACTTGCGCTCTTCTGCGAACAACCGCATGGTGAGAATTGGAAGAATCAGCAGCAACACAAAGCGCATGCTGGCAAAAAGGTTGCGAAAGACCAGATCATTGAGATTAATCTGTGCCGTACCGCCCTGCATCTGCATGAGTTGAATAGCCTGTGCGCCGGTAAATACGATGTAGAGATAGGCCAGAAATCCGAATGTCAGTAGAAAGACGCCGCTCACCACGTACACCACGGGTGAGACAAAGTAGGATCGCAACTCTTTCGCTGCTATGCATTGAACCGGGGTCATCGTCCTTACGCCCCTGGTGAGAGTGCCGTGTGGGTGGGATCGTCTGACCGCATGCCCTGCGGATCATGCTCCTGGGGAGACATGCCGTCTTCATGTTGAGTCAGGCGGAGGAAAACATCTTCCAGGGTCATGGACATCGACTTGAGTTCGAGCAGTCCCCACTCATTCTTGACGATAAACCGCGCCAACTCGTCGCGAATGTCTCGTCCCAGCTCGCATTCCACCACCAACGTGTGCGCTTCGGTTCCCGGCATGACATGGAGGACCCCTGGCACGTCACGTAGGCAGTCTGCGGCATTGGGGGGCATCGTCTTGAGCAAAAGGCCGATTTTCTCCGAACGTCTCAACCGGGCGGATAATTGATCAGGAGTGTCCTCTGCGACGATCCTTCCACTGTTGATAATGACCACACGCTGACAGACAGCGGTTGCCTCAGGTAAAATATGGGTGCTCAAAATGACGGAATGAGAGCCGGCCAGACTCTTAATCAGTTCGCGAATCTCGATAATTTGCTTCGGATCCAGACCCACCGTAGGTTCGTCGAGAATCAACACCGGGGGGTCATGAAGAAGCGCTTGCGCGAGACCGACGCGCTGTCGATATCCGCGCGAGAGATTTGCGATCAGTCGCTCTCGAACCGAGCCGATCGACAAACGCTCGATCACACGATTCATCTTGGTCGATAAGGTCTTCCCGCTAAGGCCACGGAGTCTCCCCACGAAGGTGAGGTACTCGCTCACGGTCAATTCCTGATAGACGGGTGGGGTTTCGGGCAGGTAGCCGATCTGTCGCTTGACTTCCATGGCTTGGTCGACACAGTCAAATCCTGCAATGGATGCGGTACCCTCGGTAGGTGGCATAAAACACGTTAAGATCCTCATGGCCGTCGTCTTACCGGCTCCATTCGGACCTAAAAAAGCGAGAATTTCCCCCTTGGCCACCCGGAACGTGACATGGGCTATCGCGGTCAGATTTCCATACCGCTTCGTAATCTGCTGAACTTCAATCATGTGTGGCGATCAGGTTAGGGCTGGAACCGAGCGTGGCCGGCTAGCTACTCTTGTTGCATTGGTCTACAAAGACGGAACCGAATATTACCGACAGCACTGTGGCGAGTCAAGTCAGATGCCGTAACGAAGGATGAAAGAATCAGGCTCATCGCATCCAAATCTTTACACATGAAATTCAACCTGATAAAGTTCCGCCACTTTGGCTCGACCTGGACGAGCGAAGGTGAGCCAACACACGGAGGATCGATGAGACAGGTTCCCAGGGACTCCTCATGTGGTTGATAAGAATTGCTCTGTCGGGTGTTATCGCGGTGGCCGCTGTCTTCAGCCATCCAGTCGACATGCCGTTGGCAGCCGAGGATGTCGTGCGTCAGGTTCGTGGCGTCGTGGAAGCCGTGAACGCTCTGGATACTCCCCCAGTGATTGTGGTTCGGAGTCGGTCTGGCTCCAAGGATGAAGTCGTCGTTGGCGCTGCGATCAAGCAAGGCATCCCCATTGTACGTGGAAATAAGCACGTTGGCATGAAGCAGATACGGATCGGAGACCACGTGACGCTTACCTATATAAAGAGCCGCGAAGGACTGATGGCACGATCGGTCACTATCCATAGTAAATAGCTTGATGGAGACGTCATGAACTTATTCATATTGCAAGGAGGCGTTGTACACCCATGAGCCGAGAGCAGATAGTTGGAACGCGTACAGCATCTTTCGCTCTGGCAATCATCCTTCTCGCGGGTTGCGCGGGGAAGGGAGACGTCATACCGATCACATTAACGACCAAGCAAAAAGAGGCGGTGGGCGTCGCTCAGTCTGGGAAGAATATGGCCGCGCCCCGGGTGGCAGTCGTGAGCTTTGACGATGCTCGCAGCGATCGGACCAAGGTTGGTAGCCGTAACTCAGCATGGGGAGGGGAGAGCTATTTTAATGTACCGAGCGGTAGTGCAGGCGAAGAAGCGGCTCAGGCTTTTGCCGATTATCTCAAGAGAAAAGGGTGGCAGGCGCAGTACTTAAAAACCATTCCGACCGCCAACGGCGAGACGCCGGATATTGTCCTATCCGGAAAGATCCTGGATCTTGCCGTAGATGCGAAAGGGGGGTTCGGGTCTACGGATCTGGCCGCGAGAAGCAAACTCGCTATCCACGCCACCAATCATGCCGACGGAAGTTCCATCACCGACACGGTATCTCATTCCGGCACCTATAACGTGTTCTGGTTTGAACCGCAGGATGGTGAGGACATCCTTTCCGAAGTACTCGAGAAAAATTTTGAACGATTTGTGCTCAATACAAAATTCGAGGATCGATCTCTGCGGTTTCGGTGATGGTTTCGCACGATCCGACGAAATGAGCAGAAGTTGGGCACCTGCACTACAGGGAAGGTGCAGTGTTTCTGCTGCAAGCCTATTTGACTGTAGGCCCGATTCAGTGGCATCGTCTCCACCTGAACATCCAGGGCAGTCGATGATTAATAGGCATTCATGCGGAAGTAGGGCGAGTTGCTACGGTAACGGTATTGTTCAATTGTCAGATGTTTCATAGCCTAGGTCCATGCGAAAGACGGTCATCGTAAACCCGAGCGACCCACGGCGAGGATATATGATGAAAACCAGATTTAAGACGCTCTGTCTGCTGAAATGGGGGTCCGGCACGGTTGTATTAACTGGTTGCCTGGTTTCTCTGGGATGCTCTTCGCTTGCCAAAGGTGATCAAGCCCTGGATATGGGAATCAAAGATCGGGGTGTTGCCTCCTGGTACGGGAAGGAGTTCCATGGTCGTGTCGCTGCAAACGGCGAAATCTTCGATATGACGGCACTGACCGCTGCCCACAGAAAGTTACCGTTGGGAAGTCTCGTGCGGGTGGTGAATCTTGCCAATGGAAAACAGGTTCACGTTCGCATCAACGATCGAGGGCCATATGTGATCGGCCGAATGTTGGATTTATCGCATGCTGCAGCAGCCGAGTTGGGCATGGTTGAGGCCGGAACTTCTGTCGTCCATTTGGAAGTGATTGGTGAACATCGCCCTGTGTCATCGGTTGTGAAGCATTCTTTCTTATCGATCGCCGCGATTCCCCTGCAAATCGTACGTCAACAGGCTGCGGGGGACGTCGCCCTTGAGGACGCGCTTCTCCACTACCAGCCTCCTGCACCGAGTGAACGGCTCTTCCCCCGTGAGATGTTATATGTGAGGCGGGAACGTCGGCATGCTGGAGTGTTGGCCGCTGACTATACATCGCACACTGGTGTTCCCGTGGTGACCCTAGTGTGATTGCGCTAGTCAGTGGTTTCGTCAGTTGACAGTCTAGAACAGTGTTGACTAGACTGGGCACATAGACTGAACACTAGATTCGTGTCGCAGAGGAGCTTGTGCATGGCGAAGAAGAGTAAGGTTGAGTCAGATGAATCGCGCCTGAAGGAAAAAATTGCATCGCAATGGAATGAAAAGAAGCAGTCCGATGACGGATCATTTCGCGCCCTTCGGAAACGTCTGAAACGAGTCCAGCGTAAGAGGCGGGCAGTAGTCGTGAGAAAAGCCCATGCTGCGGGGAAGGGTTCTGACAGTAAGACCGGGACTTCAGCATAACATAGGCAAACAGCGGAACCAAAATCCACATCGTTTGGATTCCCTGAAAAGGATCAGTCCATGGCACACGAACCTCACATTCAAGACGAAGAACACCCTGAACCGGCTTCAGATACAGTATTGACCGATCAGTTGTCCGATCAACTGACCCTCGTGGAGGGACAGGAGCTCGTACCTGAATCCGCAGAGGCTCCGCAGGATGTCGTCTTCGAAGAAGAGCAGGTCAAGGATGAGATCGATATTCAGATTGATCTTCTGAAAGATCCGGACTGGGTCGTGCGGCGCGAAGCTGCCATCACCTTAGGTGAAATGGGGGACGAGCGCTGCGTGGAGCCCCTCGCTCGCGCTCTGAGAGATGGCGATTGGCAAGTTCGTGAGGTGGCCATTGAAGGACTGGGACAAATAGGCTCCCCTGCAGTGGAGGCGGTGATAAAGTTATTGCGAGATTGGGATGTCCGTAAGTATGCAATGGGGGCTCTTGGAAAGATTCATGATGAACGTGTTCTGGAGCCGTTGATGGCCCAGCTCCGTAATGATGAATTCAAAGACGACGCAACCGATGCTCTGGTATCACTGGGTGAACCATCAGTCCCTGGACTTGTCAATGCCCTCCACGACAAGGAGGAACTCGTTCGAAAACAAGCCGTTATTGCACTCGGCCGAATCAAGTCGGCGGAGGCGATCGATCCCCTCATTGAGATGCTGAAAGACCAGGATTGGTTCACCCGCCTGACTGCCGCAGCTGCACTAGAGGCTATCGGTCACGAACGTGGCAGAGATGCAATCAAGCCGCTTCTGAAGGATAGCGATATGGTTGTACGGATGAGGGTTGAACGGATCCTTGCAAAATGGAAGAAGCAACCGGCTCATGTCTGATTGCTCCCGTTATTTGCTGAGGAGAGCGTCAACTTCCTTCTGGATCTCATCGAGTCTTGAAGCTGGTATCTTCTTCCCTTGGGACAAATCGAGCCTCACCTGTCGAATCTTTCCCGTGAGCTCTCGCACTTGAACAAGTGGATCCACTTGTTTCCCGCCCCGGGTAGCACTCTCTAAAGAATCGACTGCTTCAGCCAGTTCCTTCGCGGCATCATTAGTATTCTTCTGGAACAAGTCGGACTTGGCCTGAACAATCCGTGCTTTGGCATCGACTAGTCCTTGCCTTCTGCGCAGATCGCGCTCGATACCCATGGTTGAGTCCAGCACATTTCTCGAAACATCTTTGACGGTTTGCTCCAAATTCCCCAGAGGTCGTGTCCCATACATGTACCCAAGCCCAAACGCGCCCGCGAGTAAGACCAGTAACCCAAGAAATCTTAGCATGGCACTTCCTAGCCCTTTGAAGGACTCGGAGACTTCTCCTTTTTCTTGTTCAGTAGCCGTAACACGCTTCCCGCTGCCGCGATTCTTACAGTAGGATCCGTGTCCGTCAGTCCTGTTTTTAGGAGAGGAATTGCGCTTGGCAAACCGGTTTTCCCCAGAGCTCGAGCGGCCAGCAGTCGAGGTAACGGCTGCTGGTCTCGTAGCAAAGAATCCAGAAGCGAAAGTACTTTTGGATTTGACGTCGCAGACAGAGCCTGTGCCGTCGCTCCCCTAACGGATGGGTCAGGGTGACGTAATAAATCGGCAGCGACAAAGAGTGGAGTGGCCTCACCGAGTCGGAGCAGCCCTTCAATTGCACTGGCCCTGACTTGTTCGACGGGGTCACGAAGAAGTGGCTGCAGAAGGGAACGGGTGTCACGGATCCCCAGTCGCCCTAGACTGACGGCGGCTATTCCACGAACGCGTGGATGATCATCGCTGATCGCATGCGTTAAGGCGGCGACTCCTTCCGAGCTGCCATAGTCCCCGAGCGCACCCGCTGCAAAGGCTCGAACAGACGGTTCAGGGTCGTAGACGGCTTGGCTCAATGTGGAGAGGCTTGAAGGACGGCGAAGCTTGCCAAGTGTTCCGATCGCGGCCATCCGGACTTCAGGGTTAGGAAGTGTCGCGGCGTTGGTGATATCAATCAAGACATCGGTTCGTCCTAATTTGAATAGACCGGCGAGCGCGAAAATCGATTCTGGCCCCTCGTCGATTCGTGCGATATCAGTGAGCCGACCGGAGATGTCGTTCACCTTCGCATCACCGAGCGCAGTAATGGCGGCGATCCGTACGCCGGGCGCCTCATCGCGCAAGGCCCGTTTGAGGCCGTCCGACCTGCTGGCGCCACCAGATTTTCCTATCGCTTCGGCAGCCCGAGCCCGGACCAATGCCGATGAGTCCAGCATACCATCCTCGAGAATGGCTGGTACGCCTGCCCCATCGAGATCAGCCAAGGCCGTATAAGCGGCGATTCGGATATGTTCCTGAGGATCGCGCACACGGCTCATAATTTGTCCTGAAGCGAGTTGCTTCAGGAGAGGGAAGTCCTCGGGCTGTCCTGGAGGGAAGAGGCGCATATAAAGTTTGGTCGCTTCCTCCGGATGGCCGAGTTCGATATGGCTGATACAGGCTAATCGTAAGAGCTCTCGATTCGGATTTTTGTCTGCAGAAATGTGGTCATGGAGAATTCTGATCACTTCATCGTATTGACCCAGCTTGAAAGCCTTTATGGTTTGGCGGTCAAACGTCGATTGAATAGGGGGTTGTGGAGGAGCGGCGACGTCTCCATCCGCGGCAATGCATGGGACGAAGATCATGACGGAAGTGAAGAAGGGAAGGAGAATAGGCAGAAAGAGCGGGAGGTCCAACGGTACGTTACCACGTGCTCGGTGTACGGGTGGTGGCCGGAGCATACATGAAGTCCATATACTGTTTGACCATGCGTTTGGTACAAAACTTCGGAGCAATCGTCTTGATACTTTCCTTCACAATTTGTACCCACCCTCGTGAGACACCGTCAAGATCACGCTGATAATAGAGCGGCACGATTTCCTGTTCGAGGAGGCGATAAAGCTGTTCGCCATCGTGCGCATCTTGAGCTTGGGGATCTGCGCCGTCGGGTAACGGGTGAATCGCCCAGCCATTGGCGCCGTTATATCCCTCTTGCCACCATCCATCGAGAACGCTGAAATTGAGCACTCCGTTGAGCGCGGCCTTTTGTCCGCTGGTGCCGCTGGCCTCAAGGGGCGCACGCGGGGTGTTGAGCCACACGTCCACGCCCTGCACGAGGTATTTGGCCATGTGCATGTCATAATCCTCAAGGAAAGCGATTCGGCCGCCTAGCGCATGGTCATTACAGATACTGAGGACTTCATGAATAAAATAACGGCCCGGCTCGTCCGCCGGATGAGCCTTCCCCGCGAAAATGATCTGCACGGGGCGCCAGTGGTTATGTAACAAACGCTTGAGCCGGTCCAGGTCCTTGAATAGCAGCGTGGCACGCTTATACGTCGCAAACCGTCTTGCGAATCCGATCGTCAGTGATTCTGGATCAAGTAACGTGCCTCTGGAGAGGACTTGTGAACTCTGAAGATGCCCGTGAATCCATCCCGCTCTCGCCCGTTGACGAATGAATCTCATCAGTTTCCTCTTCAGGGCCTGATGAACTGCCCAGAGCTCTACATCGGGAACGTCTGCCACTCGTTGCCAGATCGCCGAATCGTCAACACGCTCGGCCCACTCCGGACTCAAATATTTTCCGAAAAGAGAATTGAGCTCGGGCGCAATCCACGTCGGGGCATGGATTCCATTCGTGAGACTCCGAATTGGCACCAATTCCTCAGACAAGCCAGGCCAGAGGTGTTGCCACATGCGCCTTGAAACGCGGCCGTGTTCGCGACTGACCCCATTCAGGTGGGCCGACAAGCGCATGGCCAGTGCGGTCATGTTGAATCCCTGACTTTTGGATGCAGGCGTTTCGCCGAGACGTAAGAACTCGTCGCGCGACAACCCTAATTGTTCCCAATAGTTATGAAAATATTTGTCCATGAGATGATGCGGAAATACGTCATGACCGGCTGGGACGGGTGTATGCGTCGTAAAGACCGTACTCTGTCTGACCAGTTCGTTCGCCTCCGCGTGCGTATGACCTGCTTGTACGTACTCCCGTAGTCGCTCCAGTGTGAGAAATGCGGAATGACCTTCATTGGAATGCCAGACTGAGGGGTCGAGTCCCATAGCTCGGAGAACCCGTACGCCGCCGATGCCCAACAGAATTTCCTGACAGAGTCGCATCTCTTGATCGCCACCATACAGTCGCGCTGAAAGTGCTTTGTCCTCGGGGCTGTTTTCCTGAACATCAGTGTCAATGAGATACAGAGACATGCGTCCTGCCCGAACCCGCCAGACCAACACGGCGACCTGCCTATTTCCGATTTCCACCTTTATCGAGCAGGGTGTTCCTGACGGCGAAATCGCTTGATGGATCGGCGATTCCTGGCGATTGAATGCCGCGTATGCCGCCTCCTGCCATCCCTCGGCAGTGACTCGTTGCTTGAAATAGCCTTGAGGATACATGAAACCCAACCCCACTAGAGGGATCCCCAAGTCACTCGCCTCTTTGCAGTGGTCTCCGGCAAGAATGCCCAATCCGCCGCTATAGATCGGGATCGAAATATGGAAACCGAACTCGGCAGAAAAATATGCTATCTGCGATTTTACCAACGCAGGGTACTGGGTTGCGAACCATGCTTTGGTGTCGGTCATATATACGTCAAACGACCGGAGCACAGCCGAATACTGACGAACGAAGGAGGGGTCCTGGCCCAACAAGGCCAACCGTTCCGGTTTGACGTCAGAGAGAAGCTTGACGGGATTGTGGTGCGTCAGAAACCAGAGTGTGGGATCGATGGTTTCGAAGAGAGATCGTGCTACTGGAGTCCAACTCCACCACAAGTTATGAGCTAGTTCTGTGAGACGATGGAGATTTCTGGGAAGCTGCTCAGCGCCAGGATAGATTAGTTGCGGTTCTTGCACTACACCTCCAAGGGGCTGATGTTGAGGGGAGTAAGCCGGAAGAGTTCTGACCGTGGCCGAGGAAACAGGGGTTTCTACGCATGGCCGGCTCGGTGCCAGGACGTCCATTCATCGGAAAAAGCGACTGCAGCATACCGTTCCCCTAGGATTTTCGCGACCCTATTCATCAACTTAGTCAGTTGCTGCGTTTCGTCTGGTTTGAGATCCTGCCGAAATCGAGGATGAAGCCCCCATCGTGTCTCGATTTCTTCGCCGGTCACAGTCGACATGACGCTTATCAGCTTGATGTCGGTACCCGTCGTGCCTTGCATGGATGAGTGAGCGGTTTTCGGACCAGTCTGGGAGGGCTTTTCGATAGAAGTGTCCGGCAGGGCACGGCCATCGAGAATAGCTTGGATGGCTGGGACAGCCGCACTGACACAGAGGGTGGCCGCGGCAGCCATGTGAGTATTCCCCGGGACTCCCGCAAGGTCGGCAATTCGCTGCCCAAAGTCTTTCATCATGTCATTCTTCGCTGGGCTGTCCTCGGTGACTAGGAACCGGTAGGGTTCATAGATCTGGCGACTTTCGGCCACGGCAGTGCCGATTGTCAGAACGATTTCCATTTGGTCCGAACCTGATTCGAAAGCCGGTTGCAGCACGTGCTTCAGCTGTGATGTGACGTGATCTTCAAGTCCGTCCATGAATTGAGGCTGATCCTTGATCGGCACGTGGAGGACAGACACTCGATCGGCCAAGTTGAATAGAATCTTGAGAAATTCAAGATAGATTTTCCATTCCTCCTGACGTTTGAGCTTCATGGCGCGTTCGGGAGCGGTACGTTTCACCAAGCTCACCGATTCGCCTGCCACGGAAAGCATCAACTCGGCAAGACTCTGTAGAGGCACGCTGGTGGTAGATTGGGAGTTTGTCATACCATGGTCCGATGACGGCATTATATACAAGTTCATCTCGCCGCTCCAAGTACCGCGACGCTCACTTTTATTGAAAGCGGTGTACGGGTATGTTATAGAGCGCGGTCCAATCGACACTCATACAGCACCGTGATGGATCGAGAAGTCAAGCCCTACATTTTGAAACGGACTCCGGCGGATCCAGTCCCGCGTAAATTATCACTCGACTATGCGGCGGCTCTCAACGCGCAGCAATTGGCCGCGGTGACGGCTGGTGAAGGGCCTTCCTTGGTCATTGCGGGGGCGGGAAGTGGAAAAACGCGAACATTGGTGTATCGCGTGGCCTACTTGATCGACTCCGGAATCGATCCCGCGCACATTCTTCTCTTGACGTTCACACGAAAAGCCGCACAGGAGATGATCCAGCGAGCGGGATTCCTGATTGGGACACAAAGTGATCGTGTGGCGGGCGGGACTTTTCATTCTGTGGGCAATACGCTGCTCCGGCGGTATGGGCGGGCGGTCGGCGTTGAGCCAGGGTTTACGATTCTCGACCGGGGGGATGCCGAGGATTTGATCGCCTTGACGCGGTCACAATTAGGGTTGAACGAAAAAGACAAACGCTTCCCCAGGAAGGGCACCATTGCAGAAATATTCAGTAAGTGCGTGAACACTCTTCGTTCCCTCGATGAAATCGTTCTGGAGGAATTTCCGCACTTCGCCGATCATTTGGAGGATCTTGAAAAGCTCAGGCGAACATATGAATCGTCGAAACGCCAGCGGCAACTTCTGGACTATGATGATCTCTTGGTACGGCTGCGCGACCTTCTTTCGAAGGATGAGGCAACGCAGCGAAGCGTGACCCAACAGTATCGATACATCCTGGTCGATGAATATCAGGATACGAATCGGCTTCAGGCCGAACTGATTCGAAAGTTGGCTGCGATCCATGACAACGTCATGGTGGTCGGAGATGACTCGCAATCGATCTATGCGTTTCGCGGGGCGACGTTTCGAAACATCATGGAGTTTCCAACGCTGTTCCCCGGCGCAGTCGTCTACAAGTTGGAGGAGAACTACCGCAGCACCCAGCCGATTCTCAATCTGGCCAACGAGATCATTCAGGCTGCAGCCGAGAAGTACACGAAACATTTATTTACGCGGAAGTTGGATGGCCCGCTTCCGGCCGTCGTTGAAGCAGCCGGGGAAAACGTTCAATCCCGATTCGTCGCCCAGAAAATCTTGGAATTACGGGAAGAAGGGATTCCGCTCGATGAAATGGCCGTGCTGTTCCGTTCCAGCTTTCATTCATTCGATTTGGAGATCGAATTGTCGCGCAGGGGGTTGCCGTTCGTGAAGCGAGGAGGAATTAAATTCATCGAGGCCGCGCACGTGAAAGACCTCCTGGCCTACTTGCGGGTCATTCACAATCCTCAGGATGCGGTGAGTTGGCATCGGATTTTGATGTTGGTTGAGGGCGTGGGGCCGAAAAAAGCACAGGATCTTCTCATGGGGTTGCTGAAGGCGGATCAGCCGTTCCATGTCCTGCGGTCGGGCAGCGGGCGCTCGGGTGCCGCCCTCAAGGAGATGGCCGCCGTCCTGGAAAGTGTGGCGAGTGCCGAGGATCTGAGTCCTGCGAATCTGGTTGATCGGATGTATGAATACTACGTACCGATTCTCAAGGATCAGCATGACGACTATCCCAAACGTATTCGAGATCTGGAGCATCTCCATACCATGGCAGAAAGCTATCACAGCTTAGGAGAGTTCCTGACCGATTTGGCTCTTGAGCCGCCTAATGGGAGCGTGGGGGATGTAGAAGCACCCGATCGGGACGATGAACAATTGGTCCTTTCGACCATTCATTCAGCCAAAGGATTGGAGTGGCAATGCGTCTTCGTGATTTGGGCACTCGATGGGAAGTTCCCTTCGCTGTATTCGTTCACCACAGATGAGGAGTTGGAAGAGGAACGCCGCCTGTTCTATGTTGCAGTGACAAGAGCCAAACGACATCTCTACCTGACCTATCCCATCAATGTGTTCGACAAAGGCTCGGGTATGTTGCTGGCAAGACCCACCCGCTTTCTCGATCCCGTCCCGGCGCGCCTCTTCGAGACGTTGGCATTAGTCGAGGAGGGACGGACTTATGATTGGGGTTTCGACGGGGACCGCTACGGATAATGGCGTCCGCCGCGCGATCTTGGCAATCTTCGCCACGTGCCGGCCAAAACTCTTCTCTTACAACGGTTGCCTTGGAATGATGTATCACGCTCAGGGCATGCGATCGGCCATCCTTTGTACTATGATCTGGTGTCTTGGTGATCCAATCCTGCCGGGATTTGCTCTCGCGACTGCCGCCGAGGATGTTCATGGTATCCAATCAATCTGGCCCAAGCTCATCACGGATGCGAAAGCCTTGAAGCTGCCCACTAAATTCATCGAGGAAGTTCCGGCCGGTTTCGTCCGCTTCGAGTTCGATGATCTACGCACATTTGCGGCGGAATATCACCCGGAGGATCACCGCATGGTCCTCAATCGGGCTCTGTCGTTCAATGCGGCAGGAGGAGCATTGCGGTCGCTGCGCGACTTGACGAATAGAGATCTTCAAACGCTGTATCATGAGTTATTTCATGCTTTCATGGACTATCTCACAACCGGATCGCCACAGGCACATTCCCCCGAACCGAAGGATGCGCTGATGGCATTCGCTCGTGAACAGCAACGCTGTCGGTACGAACACGTGTGGATTACTCCGATCCTGCAGAAAAAAGGGCATATTGAAGAGCGATTTTTGGATCAGGTGGAGTCGTGGGAGGCGCTGAATGAGACATGGGCGGTTTTTGTCGGGTGGGCCGTATGGACTCAACTCGAAATGACGCGCTCCAGGCAGCGATCACCGGTGCTCCCCTCGAATAGGACAGATCAGTGGACCGAACGCCTTCGACTAGCAGACGGGGAGGCGGAATTGCGAGGCTATTATGAACCACGGGATCCCGCAGAGAAAGTGGTGACGCAAAAACGGTATTTAGCACCGGTATCTCGTATTTCTCCGGCCGAGGTCGCGGTCATTATGAAACACGTGTTAGGCAGCAGGCCCGATCGCATTCACCGATCGGCACAGGTCATGGAAGGAAGTAGGCCATCGCCGGCACCGTCCTCGCCATGCGCGGTGCCGGCTAATCCTTCTTAGATTGCGACTCTTTTTCTTGCGGATACCCTCTTGACATTGTGCAACTTCGCTAATAGAATCGGATGCTTTCGATTCCAGGCCAATCTTCATTTTCTTCAGCAATCCAGCCATCAGTTTCCCGAAGGGAGCTGCGCGTGGCGGAATGTATTTTCATTCTCGAGAAGAGAATGCAGCCGCTGATGTGTTCGATTTGCCTGCAGGGTTGAATCTTATTTTCTGAATGAAAGGTCGGACGGGCAGGTACCCAAGTGGACAAAGGGGGCAGACTGTAAATCTGCTGCCTTATGGCTTCCAAGGTTCGAACCCTTGCCTGCCCACCACGCCAAGTTGTCTTGAGCATGATGAAGAAGTTGTGTGACGGAACCAATGGTTCGGATGTGGACGTATCCGGTCATGAATCGTGCGATGAAATTGCGGCCGCCCGTGGCCGTGCGACGCAGGCGATAGGGCGAGGACAATTGGTTGCGTGTGGGCGGGCGTAGCTCAGTGGTAGAGTTCCAGCCTTCCAAGCTGGCTGTCGTGGGTTCAAATCCCATCGCCCGCTCCAAGCTAATCGTGATCAACCATGAGCGCTGTGAAGAGTGTGCGCGCGGATTCTGGGTGGTTTGCCGGTAAGCGTGGTTTGTGAGTCGCTCTTCATGACGCGTACGACCTCTCAATGGACGGTACCAAACGATTTGAGTATGTCCCTGCGGAGTCTAAGGTTAAGAGACGCGTCATGATCCACGCTCAATATAGGGTGCCCACGTAGCTCAGTTGGCAGAGCACGTCCTTGGTAAGGACGAGGTCACGCGTTCGATTCGCGTCGTGGGCTCCATGCATCAGTCGGCACCTGTATCTGCAGTTTAAGCGGTAGCTCCTGCGGGACGTGCGCCAGGATAAATCATTCGACCATTCATTGAAGGAGTGACGTATGGCGAAGGCGAAATTTGAGCGGCGGAAGCCGCATGTGAATATTGGGACGATCGGGCACGTGGACCATGGGAAGACGACGTTGACGAGCGCGTTGACGAAGATCTGCGCGGACCGGGGGATGGCGAAGTTCGTGAGCTACGATGAGGTGGCGAAGGCGAGCGAGAGCCAGGGGCGGCGGGATGCGACCAAGATCATGACGATCGCCATCAGCCATGTGGAGTATGAGACGGACAAGCGGCACTATGCGCACGTGGACTGTCCGGGGCACGCGGACTATGTGAAGAACATGATCACGGGGGCGGCGCAGATGGATGGGGCGATCCTGGTGGTGAGTGCCGCCGATGGGCCGATGCCGCAGACGCGGGAACACATTTTGTTGGCGCGCCAGGTGGGGGTGCCCTTCATCGTGGTGTTTTTGAACAAGGCGGACAAGGTGGACGACAAGGAGTTGTTGGATCTGGTGGAGTTGGAAGTGCGGGAGTTGCTGACGAAGTACGAGTTTCCGGGGGACAAGATTCCCATTGTGCAGGGGTCGGCCTTGAAGGCGATGGAGGGCGATCAGGGGCCGTTGGGGGTGCCGTCGATTCTGAAGCTGCTCGAGGAGATCGACACCTACATTCCGACGCCGATCCGGGCGATCGACAAGCCGTTTTTGATGCCGATCGAAGACGTCTTTACGATCAGCGGGCGGGGCACGGTGGTGACGGGGCGGTGTGAGCGGGGGGTGGTGAAGGTGGGCGATGAGATCGAGATTGTGGGGTTGAAGGCGACGCAGACGACGGTGGTGACGGGCGTCGAGATGTTCCGCAAGGTGCTCGATGAGGGGCAGGCGGGCGACAACATCGGGGTCTTGCTCCGGGGGACGAAGAAAGAGGAGGTGGAGCGGGGGATGGTGTTGGCGAAGCCGAAGAGCATCACACCGCATACGAAGTTCAAGGCGGAGATCTATGTGTTGACGAAGGAAGAGGGGGGCGGCACACGCCGTTCTTCAATGGGTACCGGCCGCAGTTCTATTTCCGGACGACGGACGTGACGGGGGTGATGCAGTTGACCCCGGGGGTCGAGATGGTGATGCCGGGGGACAATGTGACGGTGACGGCGGACTTGATCAGCCCGATTGCGATGGATCAGGGGTTGCGGTTTGCGGTGCGCGAAGGCGGCAAGACCGTCGGCTCCGGGGTGGTCACGGAAATCCTGGCGTAGCGGAAGCCGTCAACGGTCACTCGTCGAACGTCATGGTAGGTGTGAAAAGGGAAGGCGCTGGCGAGGACCGATTGACGAATGACGATGGACGAATGACGAGCGAGGTTCGAGATGCGAGACATCATTGATTTGGGTTGCACGCTCTGCAAGCAGCGGAACTACACGACGAGAAAGAACAAGAAGAACGACCCGGATCGGCTGGAACGGAACAAGTTTTGTCGATTTTGCCGGAAGCACACGCCTCATAAGGAAGTCAAATAAAGTGCTGAGCTGTGAGTGCTGAGTGCTGAGTTTGCCGGATGACGAGTTTCAACTCAACACTCGTAACCCAATACTCAGAACTATTGAGAGCAGGGGCATAGTGTTCAACGGCTAGCACGTCGGTCTCCAAAACCGAAGGTCCGGGTTCGATTCCTGGTGCCCCTGCCAAGCCAAGCTTGTACCAGGCTGAATGGAATCGGTGAAAGGAACAGGGCATGTTTCGACAGTTTGTCAACTCAGTTCGCGAGTTTCTCGACGGCGTGCGGAGCGAGTTGAAGAAGGTATCCTTTCCGTCAAAGAGCGAAACGATCGGTGCCACGACGGTCGTGATCGTATTTTGTATTCTCATGTCATTGTATTTATCGGTCATTGATTCGTTCCTGGGCTGGCTGATGCGCAAGGTCATTTAACCGAGCGTGTCGTGGCGTCCTCACTGACAGAGTTGCGTCCGGCGGGCCTGACATTCGGTTGAGAGGAGATGATGGCGAATAAGAACTGGTATGTCATTCATACCTATGCGGGCTTTGAGGGGCGAGTCAAAACGAGTTTGGTGGAGCGAGCGAATCAAATGGGTCTGGTGGAAAAACTCGGGCAGGTTCTCGTACCGACCGAAGATGTCATTGAGATCAAAGATGGCAAGCGAAGAACGTCGCGCCGCAAGTTCTTTCCCGGCTATGTCCTGGTCGAGTTGGAAACGCCGTTGGCTGACGAGACACTGCAGATGATCAAGGAAACACCAAAGGTGACGGGATTTGTCGGCGGTGGAGCGCAACCCACACCCCTCTCGTCTGATGAAGTCGATTCCCTCCTCAAGCAAGTCGACGCGGGAGCGGCAGGGCCGCGCGAGCAGATTCGTTTCATCAAGGGCGATAATGTGCGTATTGTTGATGGACCTTTTCTCGGATTTAATGGTGCGGTGGATGAAGTGGATGCCGATCATAGTCGCGTGAAGGTGTTCGTCAGTATTTTTGGCCGCTCCACACCTGTTGAATTAGGATTTCTGCAGGTCGAACGGATTTGAACGTATGATTGCCGCCGGGATGCTCGATGGAGCTGTCCGGATAGGCAGTCTTGAGCGCTGATGGGGTAACGAAATGGCTAAAGAAGTCTCGGCACAGATTAAGCTGCAGATCCCGGCCGGTAAAGCGAATCCGGCACCGCCGGTCGGTCCCTCTTTAGGACAACATGGTGTCAATATCATGGAATTCTGCAAGCAGTTCAACGCGAAAACTCAAAAGGATGGCGACAGCATCATTCCCGTCATTATCACGGTCTACAAAGACCGAAGTTTCACCTTTATCCTCAAAACGCCGCCCGCCTCCGACCTTCTCAAGAAGGCCGCCGGTATCATCAAGGGCTCGGGGATTCCCCATAAAGATAAGGTCGGTAAGGTGACGCAGGCACAGGTTCGTGAAATTGCTCAGAAAAAGATGGTTGACCTGAATGCCGAAGACATTGAGGGCGCCATCAAGATTATCGAGGGCACTGCCCGAAGCATGGGGATTAGCGTGCAGTAGATATTCTCCATCGTAGTGGGCTCGTAACGAACGAAGGAGTTTCGCATGGGAAAGAAAATGAAGGCAGCGCTCGAAAAGGTGGAGTCCAAATCATATGCGCTGCGCGAAGCGGTTGCCGTCGTGAAAAAGGCGGCTTGGGGCAAGTTTGATGAGTCCGTGGACTTAGCCATTCGCTTAGGAATCGATCCGAAACGATCGGACCAGATGGTGCGCGGAACGACGGCGCTGCCCCATGGAACCGGGAAAAAGCTTCGCGTACTGGTATTCGCCAAAGGTGAAAAGGAGCAGGAGGCTCGCCAAGCTGGAGCTGATTTCGTGGGTGCCGATGATTTGATGGAAAAGATCAAGGGTGGGTGGATGGATTTTGATTGTGCGATTTCTACGCCGGATTTGATGGCGTCGGTAGGGAAGTTGGGGAAAGTGCTGGGCCCTCGCGGCCTTATGCCGAACCCGAAAACGGGAACTGTAACGTTCGAAGTGGGGAAAGCGGTCAGCGAAATTCGTAAAGGGCGGGTGGAATTCAAAGTCGAAAAGGCCGGAATCGTGCAGGTGCCTGTGGGCAAAGTGTCCTTTGAGGCGGAGAAACTCTATGACAATGCCCACGCTGTGCTGGAATCGGTGGTGAAGGCCAAGCCGGCGTCCTGTAAGGGACGATACCTAAAAAGTGTGACCATCTCGAGCACGATGGGACCCGGTGTGAGCCTGGATACCGTCGCGCTCTCCAAAATGGGCGGCTGAACGATCTGTTGGAAGGGAACCCGGTATGAAGAAAGAAGCAAAAACAGCAGCCATCGCCGAATTGTCCGAAATGTTCGGCCGGGCGAAGCTGGCCATCCTGACGGAGTCCGCGGGCCTTCCCGTGAATCAGGTGACCGCCCTGCGCAGGCAGCTGCGCGCTGCCAAGGCTGAGTATAAGGTCGTGAAGAATACGCTCGCGGCACGTGCGTCGAATGAAACTACGTTGGCCGGGCTCAAAGCTCACTTCAAGGGGCCGCTGGGGATCGTGATCGGATATGACGATCCGGTTCTGCCCACCAAAGTTTTGCGGGATTTCATCACGACGGAGAAGCGCGAAGAGAAAATGAGAATGATGGTCGGTGTGCTGGAGGGGAAAGTGGTCCAGGCCGCCGACCTGGTCGCCGTGGCGAAGTTGCCGAAGAAAGAAATACTCATTGCTATGGTGCTGTCGGCCATGCAAGGGCCGGCGCGCGGGCTCGTGTATGCGTTAAGTGGATTGCTCAGTAAGTTCGTCAGAGTCATTTCAGCTATTCAAGACAAAAAGAAAGGGGAGGGCGATATGCCAGCAACAGAAGGAAAGCTATCACAGGAAGAATTGATCAAGGCCATCGAGGGGATGAGCGTGTTGGACCTGTCCGAGTTGGTGAAGGGCCTTGAGACGCGTTTTGGAGTGAGTGCCGCGGCGCCGGTCGCGATGGCGGCACCGGCAGGCGGTGGTGCGGCGGCTGCACCGGTGGAAGAAAAGACGGCCTTTGACGTGATTCTAGCCGGCGCTTCGCCCGAGAAGAAAATTCAAGTCATTAAGGTGGTGCGCGAGCTGACCAGCTTGGGCTTGAAAGAAGCCAAAGACCTGGTCGAGGGTGCGCCAAAGCCTGTCAAGACCGGTGTGACTAAAGAAGAGGCTGATACGATGAAGAAGAAACTCGAGGACGGCGGAGCCAAGGTCGAAATCAAATAAGTGGCCGCACCTTCGAGTGGCTGCGTATCGGTCGGTGGTTATGCGACTGACGGTCAAACCATGAGCCTGGAGGGCGAGCGGATGTCGGAATCATCTGTCGGTGAGTTGGTGGAGCGAAAAGATTTTTCTCGTATTCGTACGAGCATCGATATCCCGGATCTCATCGAAATTCAGAAACGTTCCTACGAAGAGTTCCTCCAAATGGAAGTGGAGCCTGAGCGGCGCAAAGACCAGGGGTTGCAGGCTGCCTTGGCGAGCGTGTTTCCGATTGCGGACTACAACAACACGGCGGCTTTGGAATTCTCGAGTTATTCATTGGGCACTCCGAAGTATGACGAGCGGGAATGCCTTGAGCAGGGGATGACGTTCGCCGTTCCGCTGAAACTCCGCGTTCGTCTCATTGTTTTCGACAAGGAGGACAAGGGCCCCAAGAAGAAGGTCCTGGACGTTCGTGAGCAGGAAGTGTATGTGGGCGAGCTTCCGCTCATGACGGAGCGAGGGACTTTCATCATCAATGGAACCGAGCGTGTCGTGGTCAGCCAGTTGCATCGATCGCCAGGCGCATCATTCACCCATGACAAAGGGAGAACACATGCGAGCGGGAAGGTACTCTACTCGGCTCGGATCATTCCCTATCGCGGGTCCTGGCTCGATTTCGAATTCGATGCGCGCGATATCCTCTATGTGCGCATCGATCGTCGCCGTAAGATGCCGGCCACGATTCTGCTCAAAGCCTTTGGGTATTCCGGCGATGATCTCCTCAAAATGTACTATCCCGTCGAAGAGATCCGAGTGTCCAGGGGGAAGTTGTTTCGCAAGCTCGATCCTGAAATCCATCATGGTTTGCGGTCCTCGTCTGAGGTCACGGAAAAGGGTGGCAAGGAACCGATCGTCAAAGAGGGCGCAAAGCTGACCAAGGCGCTGATTGCCAAGTTAAAAGCGGCTGGAATCAAAGAGATCCCCGTCACTCCCGTCGAACTGGTGGGGCGCGCTGTGTTGACCGAACTTGCCGAGGCGGGCAAGAAGGAAAAGATCGCCGAGAGAAATCAGCGACTGACAGCGGACATTATCGAAAAGATTCTGGAGAGCGATATCGGTGAGTTTAAGGTCATCTATCTGGACAGCGGGACGGCCACTCCGGTGATCCTCGATACGCTTGAAATGGAGCGGACAGGTTCCAAAGAAGAAGCCATGGTGGAAATTTACCGTCGATTGCGTCCAGGGGAGACGCCGTCGGTGGAGACGGCAAAGGCGCTGTTCGATAATCTGTTTCTCAGCGCGAAACGGTATGACCTCTCGCCGGTAGGGCGGCTCAAGCTGAACAAAAAGTTGGGGCTCGACCATCCGCTGGAGCAACGCACGCTGACGGCTCAAGACATTGTCGAGGTGATGCGCTATTTGGTCAACCTCAAGATCGGCAAGGGAGAGATCGACGACATCGATCACTTGGGGAATCGTCGCGTCCGCTCGGTGGGCGAACTTCTGGAGAACCAATTCCGTTTGGGCTTGGTCAGAATGGAACGCAGCATTAAGGAGCGGATGAATCTGTTGGATATGGAAACCGTGTTGCCGCACGACTTGATCAACGCGAAGCCGGTGGTGGCGGCGGTGAAAGAATTTTTTAGCAGCAGTCAGTTGTCTCAGTTCATGGATCAGACCAATCCCCTCGCGGAGATTACCCACAAGCGCCGGTTATCCGCGCTTGGTCCGGGAGGTCTGACAAGAGAACGCGCGGGTTTCGAGGTGCGCGACGTCCATCCGTCGCACTACAGCCGCATCTGCCCGATTGAAACTCCGGAAGGTCCGAATATCGGACTGATCACATCTCTCGCCACCTATGCTCGGATTAACGAGTTCGGCTTCATCGAAGCACCCTACCGCAAGGTCGTCAAGGGTCGTGTCACCGACGACATCGAGTACTTGTCCGCCATCGAAGGAGACAAGTATCTCATCGCTCAGGCGAACTCAAAAGTTGACGGGGCAGGGAAGCTGGTGTCTGAAACTGTCTCGGCGCGATACGGCGGTGATTTCATTACTGCGTCGCCCGACAAAGTCGAGTATATGGACGTCTCCCCCAAGCAGGTCGTCAGCGTGGCCACCGCGTTGGTGCCGTTCCTTGAACACGACGACGCCAATCGCGCCCTGATGGGATCGAACATGCAGCGACAGGCGGTGCCGTTGGTCACATCGGAAGCGCCGTTGGTTGGAACGGGCATGGAAGCCGTCGTCGCGAGGGATTCAGGGTATGTCGTGCAGGCGAAGCGGGCAGGAGTGGTGGAGAGTGTCGATGCCACCAGAATCGTCGTCCGGGCCGATGCGGGGAAGGATAACCGTAAACGCAACGACGCCGGTCTGGATGTGTACGACCTGATCAAATTTCAACGGTCCAACCAAAACACATGCATTACCCAGACTCCCGTGGTGCGGATAGGTGAGCCGGTCAAAAAGAGCCAGGTCCTCGCGGATGGCCCGGCGATCGATCACGGAGAATTGGCGCTCGGAAAGAATGTCCTGGTCGCGTTCATGCCTTGGGGGGGATACAACTTCGAGGATGCCATTCTTCTCAGTGAAAAGCTCGTACGTGAAGATGCCTTCACATCGATCCACATCGAAGAATTTGAAGTCGAAGCGCGGGATACGAAGTTAGGCAAAGAAGAAATCACCAGAGATATTCCCAACGTCGGAGAAGAGGCGCTGCGGGATCTCGACGAGAGCGGGATTATCCGGATCGGAGCCGAGGTCAAGCCCGGGGATATTCTCGTGGGCAAGGTTACGCCGAAGGGCGAAACTCAATTGACTCCGGAAGAAAAACTCCTGCGCGCCATTTTCGGTGAGAAAGCGGGCGACGTCAAGGATACCTCCCTCACGGTTCCGCCCGGCGTGGAAGGAATTGTCGTAGACGTGAAGATTTTTTCACGCAAGGGGATGGACAAGGACGAGCGCTCCAAGAGCATCGAGAGCGAAGATCACATGAAGCTGCAGCGGGATCACCAGGAGGAGCTGCGGATCATTGAGGACGAGAAAACCAAGAAAGTCCGAAAGCTGCTCCTGGGCAAGGTCGTCGGTCGCGATTTGATGGATCCCGAAACAGGCGACGTGATCTTGAAGAAGAAGGGGAAATTGACCGCTGAGATTCTCAAGCGTCTCCCCGACGACATGGTCCGGCACATCATCCTGAGCGATCCTGATGAGCAAAAGGAATTGGAAGATGTCGAGCGAAGGGCGAAGGAGCAGATCGAGATACTACAGACGCTCTATGACGAAAAAGTCGGCCGGCTGAAGCGGGGCGATGAGCTGCCGCCGGGAGTGATCAAGCTGGTGAAGGTATACATCGCGATGAAGCGCAAGATCCAGGTCGGCGACAAGATGGCGGGACGGCACGGCAATAAGGGCGTGGTTTCTCGCGTCCTTCCCGAGGAAGATATGCCGTATCTGCCCGATGGTACCCCTGTCGAAATTGTGCTCAATCCGTTGGGTGTTCCGTCTCGTATGAATGTGGGCCAGATCCTGGAAACCCATCTTGGCTGGGCCGCGCGCGCATTGGGCATCAAAGTGGCCAGCCCTGTTTTCGATGGGGCGTCCGAAAAGGAAATTAAGGAGTTGTTGAAGAAGGCGAAGATCTCGCCGAGCGGCCAGTCCCAGCTCGTGGACGGTCGGACCGGTGAACCATTCGATAGCCCGGTCACCGTTGGGTTCATGTATGTGCTGAAGCTTCACCACCTGGTGGACGACAAAATCCATGCGCGCTCCATTGGTCCATACTCGCTGGTCACGCAGCAGCCGCTCGGCGGAAAGGCGCAATTTGGCGGTCAGCGGTTGGGAGAAATGGAGGTATGGGCGCTCCAGGCTTATGGAGCGGCCTCCACGCTTCAAGAGTTTCTTACGGTAAAATCAGACGATGTCCCTGGACGGTCCAGAATGTACGAAGCTATCGTGAAGGGGGAGCCGTTTCTCGAACCGGGCTTGCCGGAATCCTTCAATGTGTTGGTCAAGGAACTGCAAAGTTTGGGTCTCGACGTCGAACTGGTCAAGTCGAAGGACTAAACCATATGCCGGGTGTGGCACGTCAGGCCACGCCGGCATCACGGAAGGATTAAAACCTTGGAAGGCGTATACACATTATTTGAGAAGCCGCGCGATTCGGTGTCGTTTGATTCGATGCGGATTCGCATCGCCTCACCGGAGAAGATTCGCAGCTGGTCGTACGGCGAAGTGAAGAAGCCGGAGACCATCAATTACCGGTCGTTCAAGCCGGAAAAAGATGGGTTGTTCTGTGCGAAGATTTTTGGTCCGATCAAGGACTGGGAATGCAACTGCGGCAAATACAAACGGATGAAGCACCGTGGCATCGTGTGTGACAAATGCGGCGTGGAAGTCATTCAATCGAAGGTGCGCCGCGAGCGAATGGGACACATCGAACTGGCAGCTCCTGTGGCACATATCTGGTTCCTGAAGGGAGTTCCCAGTCGGATCGGTACGTTGCTCGACATGAGCCTGAAGCAGTTGGAAAAGATTCTCTATTTTGAAAGCTACGTCATGGTGGACCCGGGGGCGACCAACATGAGCGAGAAGGAGCTCGTGTCGGAAGACAATCTCCGGACGCTTCAATCAGAATACGGATCCGGCTCATACAAGATCGGCATCGGAGCCGAGGCAATTCGCGAACTATTGAGAAAGATCGATATCAACGTTCTATGGGACGAGTTGCACGTGAAGGCGAAGGCATCGACCTCTGCCGCAATGAAGAAAAAGTACGCGAAGCGCCTCAAGGTGATCGAAGCATTTCGTAAATCCGGGAACAAGCCTGAATGGATGATCATGGACGTCATCCCCGTATTGCCGCCGGAGCTGCGGCCGTTGGTTCCGCTGGATGGAGGTCGGTTTGCCACGTCGGACTTGAACGATCTTTACCGGCGCGTGATCAACCGGAATAACCGGCTCAAGCGCTTGATCGAGTTGAAGGCGCCCGGCGTCATCATCCGGAATGAAATGCGGATGTTGCAGGAAGCAGTCGATGCCCTGTTTGACAACGGACGCAGAGGTCGGGCCATCCGCGGGCCCAACAAACGTCCGCTGAAGTCGTTGAGTGACATGCTCAAGGGGAAGCAGGGGCGATTCCGTCAAAATCTGTTGGGAAAGCGAGTCGACTATTCGGGCCGAACCGTCATCGTAGTCGGTCCCGAATTACGACTCCATCAGTGTGGGCTGCCCAAGAAGATGGCGCTGGAGCTTTTCAAGCCGTTCATTTTTCACAAATTGGAAGAACGGGGCGCTGCCACTACGATCAAGAGCGCGAAACGACTCGTCGAAAAGGAACGTCCGGAGGTGTGGGATGTACTGGACGAGGTCATCCGCGAGCATCCTGTCTTGTTGAATCGTGCTCCGACCTTGCACAGATTGGGCATTCAAGCGTTTGACCCTGTATTGGTCGAAGGCAAAGCCATCAGATTGCATCCGCTCGTGTGCGCCGCCTTCAATGCGGACTTCGACGGAGATCAAATGGCTGTTCACGTACCCTTGTCCGTTGAGGCGCAAATCGAAGCCCGAGTCCTGATGATGTCCATCAATAACATTCTCTCTCCAGCCAGCGGAAAACCTATTTCCGTCCCGTCGCAGGATATGGTGTTGGGCTGCTATTGGCTGACCAAGGAACGTCTTGGTGTGAAGGGTGAAGGCAAGGTGTTTGGTTCGCAAGAGGAAGTCCGCATTGCCTATGATGCCGGCGAGATGGGAGAGCATGCGAGAATCAAAGTACGTATCAGCGGCAGCCTCGTGCAAACAACTGCCGGCCGGGTCATATTGGGAGAGATTCTCCCGGCCTCCATCCCGTTCGCGGACGCTAATAAATTGATGACGAAGAAAGAAATGTCTAGGTTGATCGACGCCGTCTATCGCCAGGCCGGTCATCGTGAAACCGTGACCTTTCTGGATAAGATCAAGGATCTGGGATTCCACTACGCGACCAGGGCCGGCATGTCGATTTGCGTCGACAATATGCATATCCCGAGCAGAAAGGAAGATCTCATCGGGAAGGCCCAGCGCGAAGTGAACGAGATCGAAAAGCAGTATTCGGAGGGTCTGATTACGAACGGAGAGCGATATAACAAGGTGATCGATATCTGGGCGCACGTCACCGAGCAGGTGGCAAATGAAATGATGAAGGAGCTCGGTGCCGGGGGTGATCCTGGGAAGGCCGAATCCTTTAATCCGATCTTCATGATGGCGGACTCTGGCGCCCGGGGCAGTTCGCAGCAGATTCGACAATTGGGCGGCATGCGTGGATTGATGGCGAAGCCGTCCGGCGAGATCATTGAGACGCCGATTACGGCCAACTTCCGTGAGGGGTTGACGGTCTTGCAATACTTCATTTCCACGCACGGCGCCCGTAAAGGTCTTGCCGATACGGCTCTCAAGACAGCCAACTCCGGGTATTTGACGCGCCGACTTGTCGACATCTCTCAAGATGTGATCGTGGGCGAGGAAGATTGCGGAACCAGCGATGGAATCGTCGTAAGCGCGCTGGTGGAAGGCGGAGAAATCATTCAACCCCTGGAAGAACGTGTGCTGGGTCGGTTGGCGGGAGAGGACATCCGTGATCCGGTGACCGGCGAAATCATTGTGTCATTTAATGAAGAAATCGATGAGGAGCATGCACGATCGGTCGTTGAGGCCGGCGTGGACCGGGTAAAAATACGCTCGGTCTTGACTTGTCAGTCCAGACGAGGAGTCTGCCGTCTTTGCTATGGACGCGATCTTTCAAGGGGGCGACTGGTTGAGCGAGGAGAACCCGTCGGCGTCATTGCCGCGCAATCGATCGGTGAACCCGGCACACAGCTGACCATGCGCACCTTTCACATCGGCGGTACGGCCAGCAAGGTGGTTGAGCAAACGGTCTTGGAAGCCAAGCATGCCGGACACATCAGGTTCATGAGCTTTGATGCTAAAAAGAATGCCGACCTGCACAACAACGGGATTGCCGTGCGAAACAAGGACGGCGAATGGGTCGTGATGAACCGCAATGCCAAAATTGCCATTGTGGACGACACAGGACGAGAGCGTGAGAAGTACCCGGTGGTCTATGGAGCAAAGATCAAGCTCAAGGATGGCGATCGGGTCGAAGTTGGGAAGAAGCTGGTGGAGTGGGATCCCTATTCGCTGACGATTTTGACGGAAGTCGGCGGCAAAGTTGCCTACGGCGATATTCTCGAAGGCGTCAGCATGAAGGAAGAGTTCGATGAAGTGACCGGCCTGTCGCGCAAGGTCGTCATCGAACAGAGCGGCGTTACCTTGCGGCCGCGCGTCTCGATCAAGGACGAAAGCGGGAAAACCGCCAAGGTGACTGGAAGCGGGGCAACGGTCGCACGATACCTGCTGCCGGTCGGCGCGCATATCCTGGTCGAAAAGGGTGCGATGGTCCATCCCGGCGATGTCCTCGCCAAGATTCCGCGAGAAACGACGAAGACAAAAGATATCACGGGTGGTCTCCCTCGCGTGGCGGAACTGTTCGAGGCCAGGAAGCCGAAGGAACAAGCCGTCATCAGTGAAATCGACGGTGAAATCTCTTACGGCGGATTCGTAAAAGGCATGAGGAAAGTACTGGTCGACAACAAGATGGGCGATGTCAAGGAGTATTTCATTCCGAAGGGCAAGCATGTGAACGTGCATGAAGGGGACTGGGTTCGCGCGGGAGAGCCGCTCATGGACGGCTCTGCCAACCCGCATGACATTTTGGACGTGCTTGGACCGAAGGAGCTCCAAAAATATCTGGTCGACGAAGTACAGGATGTCTACCGCCTGCAGGGCGTCTCGATCAATGACAAGCACATCGAAATCATCGTGCGCCAGATGCTGCGAAAAGTTCGAATCGAAGATCCGGGAGATACCCAATTCTTGCCCGGTAGTCAGGTGAGCAAGTGGGTCTTTGAAGAAGAAAACGAGCGCGTGCTCGGGAAGAATGGAAAGCCTGCGCTGGGCAAGCCCGTGCTGCTGGGCATCACCAAGGCTGCGCTGACAACCGACAGCTTTATTTCGGCGGCGTCGTTCCAGGAGACCACTCGAGTGTTGACCGAAGCCGCGATCAACGGACGAGAGGATAACCTGCTCGGCCTGAAGGAAAACGTGATCGTCGGGCGTTTGATTCCAGCCGGGACAGGATTCGAGGAGTACCGCGAAACATTTGTCATCAGCTCGAAGCCGGAAGGAGTGATCGAACACTCAACTCAGCAGCCGGTCGTAGTTGGGCAAGGGGCTGAAGCCTCCGCGCCGGCTACGCAAGATGGAAATTAAGAGGCGATCTCGATATACGCTTACTTGACAGGAGTTGACGACATCTCTATAATCCGACGGCTTCGCTCTGGAACAGTAAATACGCATTCTGGTTTGTAGAAAGAGATTCGTATATGCCGACAATCAATCAGCTCGTTCGTAAAGGGCGAGCGCTCGTAAAGGCGAAGACGAAGAGCCCTGCGCTCAAGCGCTGTCCACAGAAGCGCGGTGTGTGCCTTCGTGTCTACACGACCACCCCGAAAAAGCCCAATTCTGCTTTGCGGAAAGTGGCGCGTGTGCGACTGACGAACGGCATCGAGGTTACTACGTACATTCCCGGTGTTGGTCACAACCTTCAGGAACACTCGATCGTGTTGGTTCGTGGAGGCCGCGTGAAGGACCTGCCTGGTGTCCGCTACCATATCGTGCGAGGGTCTCTTGATGCCGTCGGTGTTGCTGATAGGAAGCAAGGGCGGTCAAAGTACGGCGCAAAGAGGCCGAAGTAGGGAGTGCCGCTGGTTGCCTCTCGGGTGAGCGGGTATAGCTCGACTGTCGCTGCTTGAGTTCATCAATTCGAGACATGGGAGAGATATGCCACGCGGTCAATTTTTTGGACATCGGGAAGCGCTTCCGGATACAAAATATCGCGATAAGCTGATCGGTAAATTCCTGAACATTCTCATGGAGGATGGAAAGCGAAGTACCGCCGAACGGATTTGTTACGGAGCCTTTGATCGGATTCACGAGAAGACGGGTGGGACGGATCCGATGAAGGTGTTTCGTGCGGCGATTGACAATGTGAAGCCTGTTGTGGAAGTAAAGTCCCGCCGTGTTGGTGGTGCTTCCTATCAGGTTCCCGTTGAAATACGTCCGACTCGTCGGGTCTCTCTCGCGCTCAGGTGGATTTCGGAATATGCGCGTTCGCGCGGAGGCAAGAGCATGGAGGATAAGCTCGCGGCTGAACTCCTCGACGCGTCGAACAATACGGGGGCATCCGTCAAGAAGCGCGAAGACGTGCATCGTATGGCGGAAGCGAACAAAGCGTTCGCTCATTATCGCTGGTAACTTCGTGTCGTGCTGCAGTTGGGCCGTGCTGCGATAGACTCGCGTCAGCCCCTGAATCGCAGCAGTTGGTGTACGGCTTCAGTTGCAGCACGATTGTTTTTTTGAGGGAGTATAGTGGCTAGGCAAGCACCGCTCGAACGTACGCGCAATATCGGCATCATGGCTCACATTGATGCCGGCAAGACAACGACGACCGAGCGCATTCTGTACTACACGGGGCTGACCCATAAGATGGGTGAGGTGCACGAGGGTGCTGCCACGATGGACTGGATGGAACAGGAGCGGGAACGCGGGATTACCATTACCGCGGCCGCAACGACCTGTTTCTGGAAAGATCACCGCATCAATATCATCGATACTCCCGGTCACGTGGACTTCACCATCGAGGTTGAGCGATCCCTGCGGGTCCTTGACGGCGCGGTTGCCGTGTTCGATTCCGTGCAAGGAGTCGAGCCTCAGTCCGAAACGGTCTGGAGGCAGGCGGACAAGTATCGTGTTCCGCGCATCGCATTCATGAATAAGATGGATCGTGTCGGGGCCGACTTTTTCGCCAGCGTGCAATCGATCGTTGATCGGCTTGGGGCAAACCCGGTACCGATTCAAATTCCGATCGGGCGGGAAGGCGAGTTTCGTGGCTCGATCGATCTCGTAAGAATGAAGGCTTTTCTCTACGATGACGAGACTCTTGGCGCCAAGTATAAGATCGACGAGATTCCCGCAAATATGCTCGACCAGGCCAAGGAATATCGGGAGAAGATGCTTGAAGCTGTGGCTGAATTCGACGACCACGTCATGGAAAAGTATCTGAATGGTCAAGCGTTGACCGAGGAGGAGGTCCATCGCGTGGTCAGGACCGGGGCTATTGCCATCAAAATCATTCCTGTCCTCTGCGGTTCCGCCTTCAAGAACAAGGGCGTGCAGCAATTGCTCGATGCGGTTGTCGATTACTTGCCCTCGCCTCTTGATATCCCGCCCGTGCAAGGCATCGATCCGAATACGGGGAAGGAAGTGCTGCGTCGTCCTGCGGATAACGAACCGTTTTCGGCGCTCGCATTTAAGATCATGTCCGATCCGTTCGCCGGGCAGCTCACCTATTTTCGGGTGTATTCCGGAATGCTCAAGACCGGATCCTCGGTCTTGAATGTGACGAAGGGGACGAAAGATCGGATAGGCCGCTTGCTGAAAATGCATGCAAACAAGAGAGAGGACATTGACGCGGCCTATGCAGGGGATATCATAGCGGCGGTCGGGCTTAAGGGTGCAACAACGGGGGACACGCTCTCGGAGGAAAAGCAGCCGGTTTTGCTCGAAGTGATGAAATTCCCCGAACCTGTCATTGCCATGGCCATCGAGCCAAAGACCAAGCAGGATCAGGAAAAGATGGGATTTGCCTTGCAGAAGCTTGCGCAAGAGGATCCGTCATTCCGGGTGCGAACGGACGAGGAAACATTGCAGACCATCATCGCCGGCATGGGCGAACTTCACCTGGAAATCATCGTCGACCGCTTGCTCCGTGAATTTAAGGTGGAGGCAAATGTCGGCAAGCCTGAAGTGGCCTTCAGGGAAACGATTAAGAGGAAGGCAGAATCGGAGTCAAAATATATCAAGCAGACCGGCGGTCGGGGGCAATATGGCCACGTGGTGTTGACGGTGGAGCCTTCAGAGGTGGGTAAGGGTCTGGAATTCGTCAACAAGGTCGTCGGGGGCGCGATTCCAAGGGAATATATTCCGGCCATCGAAAAAGGTGTGAAAGAGCGGATGGAGAGTGGTGTCCTTGCGGGGTTTCCGCTTCGTGATGTACGCGTGACGGTGATCGATGGGTCGTACCACGACGTGGATTCCAACGAGATGGCGTTCAAAATTGCCGGCTCCATGGGCTTCGCTGATGCGTGTAAGAAGGCTGATCCTGTGCTCCTCGAGCCCATCATGAAAGTTGAAGTGCTTGTGCCGCAGGAATTTATGGGTGATGTCATTGGCAATCTGAATGGCAGGCGCGGAAAAATTCAGGGAATGAAAGTGCGTGCGGGCTCTCAGGCGATCGAGGCGACCGTTCCATTGATGGAGATGTTCGGGTATGCCACCGATCTCCGTTCCCGTACGCAGGGACGTGCCACCTACAGCATGGAGTTCGACCGGTACGATCAGGTTCCCAAGCAGATTGCTGAAGCCATTATGGCGAAGTATCGAGGCGAATGACCTACCGCGATCTACTGAACACGGGGGGAGTGACGTATGGCGAAGGCGAAATTTGAGCGGCGGAAGCCGCATGTGAATATTGGGACGATCGGGCACGTGGACCATGGGAAGACGACGTTGACGAGCGCGTTGACGAAGATCTGCGCGGACCGGGGGATGGCGAAGTTCGTGAGCTACGATGAGGTGGCGAAGGCGAGCGAGAGCCAGGGGCGGCGGGATGCGACCAAGATCATGACGATCGCCATCAGCCATGTGGAGTATGAGACGGACAAGCGGCACTATGCGCACGTGGACTGTCCGGGGCACGCGGACTATGTGAAGAACATGATCACGGGGGCGGCGCAGATGGATGGGGCGATCCTGGTGGTGAGTGCCGCCGATGGGCCGATGCCGCAGACGCGGGAACACATTTTGTTGGCGCGCCAGGTGGGGGTGCCCTTCATCGTGGTGTTTTTGAACAAGGCGGACAAGGTGGACGACAAGGAGTTGTTGGATCTGGTGGAGTTGGAAGTGCGGGAGTTGCTGACGAAGTACGAGTTTCCGGGGGACAAGATTCCCATTGTGCAGGGGTCGGCCTTGAAGGCGATGGAGGGCGATCAGGGGCCGTTGGGGGTGCCGTCGATTCTGAAGCTGCTCGAGGAGATCGACACCTACATTCCGACGCCGATCCGGGCGATCGACAAGCCGTTTTTGATGCCGATCGAAGACGTCTTTACGATCAGCGGGCGGGGCACGGTGGTGACGGGGCGGTGTGAGCGGGGGGTGGTGAAGGTGGGCGATGAGATCGAGATTGTGGGGTTGAAGGCGACGCAGACGACGGTGGTGACGGGCGTCGAGATGTTCCGCAAGGTGCTCGATGAGGGGCAGGCGGGCGACAACATCGGGGTCTTGCTCCGGGGGACGAAGAAAGAGGAGGTGGAGCGGGGGATGGTGTTGGCGAAGCCGAAGAGCATCACACCGCATACGAAGTTCAAGGCGGAGATCTATGTGTTGACGAAGGAAGAGGGGGGGCGGCACACGCCGTTCTTCAATGGGTACCGGCCGCAGTTCTATTTCCGGACGACGGACGTGACGGGGGTGATGCAGTTGACCCCGGGGGTCGAGATGGTGATGCCGGGGGACAATGTGACGGTGACGGCGGACTTGATCAGCCCGATTGCGATGGATCAGGGGTTGCGGTTTGCGGTGCGCGAAGGCGGCAAGACCGTCGGCTCCGGGGTGGTCACGGAAATCCTGGCATAAGCAGGGCGATCTGACATGCGGTGTAGGAGCGTGGCGTGAAAGTTGATCAAAGAATCAGGATAAGATTGAGGGGTTTCGACTATCGAGTGTTGGATCAGTCGGTGGCCGAAATCGTGGAAACCGTGCGGCGGAGCGGCGCCAAGGTGGTGGGTCCGATCCCCCTGCCGACGAGGATCGAACGATTCACCGTGCTGCGCTCCACTCATGTGGATAAAAAGTCCCGGGAGCAGTTCGAAGTCCGTACACACAAGCGCCTTCTCGATATTATGGAGCCTACGCCCGAAACAATGGATTCTCTCATGAAGCTGAATCTTGCGGCAGGGGTAGATGTTGAGATCAAATTATGAGCGCTATTGCATCTGCTCGATGGTTCATGAGGGGTGGCGTGCATGTTCCGGATGTTCGGTTCCGGAATGGCCGCATGAGTGTTGGGGCGAATAAATGACGAACGGATTGTTAGGCAAGAAGCTCGGCATGACTCAGATCTATGATGAGAGCGTGTTGGAGCCTGTCACGGTGATCGAGGCGGGACCCTGTCGAGTGGTCGCGATCAAGACGCGCGATCGTGACGGGTATGAGGCTGTCCAATTGTCATTTGGCGAAGTAAAAGAGCGAAAGCTTTCGAAGGCGGAAGCGGGCCATCTCAAGAAGCACCAGGCTGCACCGAGTCGTCATTTGCGGGAATTTCTCAAGACGGGGGATGTCTCGGTCGGACAAATCGTCAAGGTCGACATGTTTAAGAAGGGCGATTGGGTTGATGTGGTCGGGGTTTCGAAAGGCAAAGGGTTTCAAGGCGTGATGAAGCGCCATAATTACTCCGGCGGCCCCGAATCCCATGGTTCCATGTTTCATCGCGCTCCGGGCTCCATTGGAAGCAGTTCGTACCCCTCGCGTGTCTGGAAGAACAAAGCATTGCCCGGTCATATGGGCGCCGAGCGCGTGACGGTGCATCGCTTAAAAGTGGTTGACGCCCGGCCCGACGAAAACTTGCTCTTTGTGCGAGGAGCGGTTCCAGGCGGAGAGAATGGGATCGTCATGGTTCGCAAATCGAAAAAGAGCTGACGTATGCCGACTATCGATGTGATGGATTCAAACAGGCAGAAGGTTCGGTCAATAACGTTGCCCAAGGAAGTCTTTGGGTGTAAGCCCCATGCGGCGTTGGTGCACGAAGCAGTCACCATGCAACGTGCGTGTGAACGCCAGGGAACTGCCTCGACGTTGGGCCGCGGTGAGGTGAGCGGATCAGGCAAGAAACCATGGAAGCAAAAGCATACCGGTCGTGCCAGGTCCGGATCACTGCGCTCTCCCGTGTGGCGTCATGGAGGGGTCGTATTTGGGCCGAAGCCGCGCAGTTACGCGATCGACATTCCCAAAAAGAAGTATCGCGCGGCCATGCAGAGCGCTCTTTCGGCGAAGGTGGCCGAGGGCAACGTCTTGGTCGTCTCTGAGTTGACTGTTGACCAAGCGAAAACGAAGGCGCTCTCCAAGGCGCTTGTGCGATTAGGGATTACGGGAAGTGCCCTTCTGGTGGTGGGTTCAAGCCGTTCAGATGTCATGCAGGCTGCTCAAAATCTCGCGGGCATCAAGGTCGTGGAACCCGAGCGATTGAATGTCTACGACGTCCTTCGTGTTCAAACGATTGTGATTCCGGAGCGAGAGCTCGAGCGGGTGAAAGAGGCTTGGTCATGAAGCGGGATCTCCATCAGATTCTGGTACAACCGCTCTTGACCGAAAAGATTACGGCGCTTCGGGAGCAGGGCAATACGGTCGGGTTTCTCGTTCATCCGAGTGCAAATAAGATTCAGATCAAGCAGGCTGTCGAATCTCTTCTCAAGGTCAAGGTGGCCCGCGTCAATGTGATGAATGTTCGCGGGAAGATCAAGCGTTTGGGACGATTTGCCGGCAAGCGCGCCGATTGGAAAAAGGCATTTGTTACGCTGAAAGAAGGGGAAAAGCTCGAATTGTACGAAAGCGCGTAAGGCCTACGCGCGCGTTTCCGAGCCAGTGAGTATCGACTATGGCACTGAAGAATTACAAAGCAACGTCTCCCGGTCGACGCGACATGTCGACTCTGACCAACGAGCAGTTGACGAAGAAGCGGCCGGAGAAAGCCTTGACGGAATTCCATCTTCGATCCGGCGGCCGGAACAATGATGGCCGCCAGACCATTCGGTTTCGTGGAGGAGGGCATAAGCGGCTCTACCGCAAGATCGATTTTCGGCGGGACAAGACCGGAATCCCGGCCAAGGTTGTGGCTCTTGAATATGACCCGAATCGGTCCGCGAGGATTGCCCTGCTTCACTATAAAGATGGGGATAAGCGGTACATCCTGGCCCCGGTAGGACTGAATGTGAAGGATCGTGTGGAATCCGGTCCTGATGCGGAAGTACGTCCGGGCAATGCGCTTCCTCTTTCCAGCATGCCGCTCGGTACGACCATTCACAATATTGAATTGAAGCCGGGTAAGGGTGGCCAATTGATTCGAAGTGCAGGCGGCTTCGCCCAGGTGATGGGTCGTGACGATGCCTACGTGCAGATACGCCTGAAATCGGGTGAGATGAGGAAGGTCCTGAGTTCCTGTATGGCAACGGTCGGACAGGTCGGCAATGTGGATCATGAAAATATTGTCGTCGGAAAGGCCGGGCGGTCTCGATGGAAAGGCCGGCGTCCCCATGTACGAGGCGTCGTCATGAATCCGGTTGATCATCCTCACGGAGGCGGAGAGGGGAAGTCCGGACAAGGCAACCCTCATCCTGTCTCCCCTTGGGGGTTACCGACCAAAGGCTATAAGACACGCATGAACAAGGCAACCGATAAGTTCATTATTTCGCGGCGGAAGTAGGAGAAGAGTCCATGCCCCGTTCAGTCGCCAAAGGTCCGTTTGTCGACGCGCATTTGCTCAAAAAGGTCGAGCAGATGAATCAGACAAAGGACAGAAAAATCATTAAGACCTGGTCGCGTCGATCGACGGTTGTGCCCGACATGATCGGCCACACGTTCGCCGTGCATAATGGGAAGAAGTTCATTCCTGTATTTGTGACTGAGAACATGGTGGGGCACAAGCTTGGAGAGTTCTCTCCTACGCGATTCTTTAAGGGGCACGGGCAGGCAAGAACAGAGAAAGCGGTGGCGCTCAAATGAAAAGCCTGAGTGCGGTGACAAGCCAAGGCCTGAGGCCATCGGTTGCATCGAGACAGTGAGGAAATAGCATGGCAGAAGCGAAAGCAATTCTTCGATTCGTGCGTGTGGCCCCGCGGAAGGCGCGAGTGGTCGTGGATATGATTCGAGGACAACATGTTCCCCAGGCGCTTGCCATGCTGAAGCATACGCCCCGCCATGCCGCCAAAGTCGTGGAAAAGCTCCTTCGCTCGGCGGTTGCCAATGCCGAGCAAAAGGAAATGGGTGACAGTGAAGAGATGTGGATTTCCGGGGCGGTGGTCAACTGTGGGCCTATCTATAAGCGATTTCGCGCACGATCGATGGGACGGGCGAACTCCATACACAAGCGAACGAGCCATATTACGATCGTGGTGGCTTCGCCCAGTGCCCGCGAGAAGTAGGCGTTCACACTTTCATTGAGGTCATTGGTCCATGGGTCAGAAAACACATCCGATCGGATATCGCATCGGCTACAACTACACGTGGAGCTCCCGATGGTATGCCGACAAAGATTACGCCAAGCTTCTTCATCAAGACATCAGGATTCGGAAGATGGTGAAGCAAAAGCTCTATCACGCAGGGGTGGCCAAGGTCGAAATCGAGCGGTCCGGAGATCAAACCCGAGTCATTATCCATACGGCTCGGCCAGGAATTATTATCGGTCGCAAAGGTGCGGAAGTCGACAAGCTCAAGGCCTCTCTTGAAAAGGAATATTCGGGTCAGGTGTATATCACGGTGAAAGAGATCAAGAAGCCCGAACTGGATGCGCAATTGGTCAGCGAGAACGTTGCGACTCAATTGGAGAAGCGCGTAGCGTTCCGCCGTGCAATGAAGCGGAGTGTGCAGTCGGCCCTTCGTCTTGGCGCTCAGGGCATTAAGATCATGGTCGCAGGCCGGTTGGGCGGCGCCGAGATTGCGCGGACCGAATGGTATCGTGAGGGACGTGTGCCGTTGCATACGTTGCGGGCTGAAGTGGATTACGGGTTTGCGGAAGCGCATACGACGATGGGGCAAATCGGCGTCAAGACGTGGATTTACAAAGGGGAGCTTCTGCCGGCTCAACAACTCAAGCCGGACATGGGGCTGGAACGTCGAATCGTCTAGGGAAGGGTGAGCTGTGTTAGCGCCGAAAAAAGTCAAATTCCGAAAAATGCAGAAGGGGCGGATGCGAGGCAAGGCGTATCGGGGAGGCTCCATTACGCTGGGTGAGTTTGGGCTCAAGGCGCTGGAGCCTGGCTGGGTCACCAGCCGGCAGATTGAAGCCGCTCGGATTGCGATTACGCGCTTCGTCAAACGTGGCGGGCAAGTATGGACTCGCATTTTCCCGGATAAGCCCATCACAAAAAAGCCGGCCGAAACACGAATGGGAAAGGGAAAGGGAAACCCGGAGTACTGGGTTGCGGTCGTCAAGCCCGGGCGTATTTTGTATGAAATGGACGGCGTGACGCCGGCGACGGCGCAAGAGGCCCTGAGATTGGCGGCTCATAAACTTCCCATTGCGACCAAATTCGTCACGCGGGGACAATTCTAAACGAAGGCTGTCAGAGGAGCGCGCGCATGGATGTGAAGGAATTAGCCCAGTTGACGACTGATGAGCTGGCTGAAAAAGAGAAGCAGCTCAGGCAAGAATTGTTCAATCTGCGATTTCAAATGGGAACCGGTCGTCTCGAGAATCCCATGCTCGTCAGAAAAGCCAAGCGCGATATCGCGCGGGTCAAAACGATCATGCGGCAACTCATCCCGGGCGAACGTGCCGCCCGGCCGAAGACGCACGCTTAACGGTAGAGAGGACGCATGGCTGAACGGGAAACAAGGCGACGAGAATGGTTTGGAAGCGTCATCAGTAACAAGATGAACAAGACTGTGGTTGTGGCGGTTCAACGATCGGTCATTCACCCCATCTACAAGAAAGTCCTTCGGCGGATGACCAAACTCAAGGCCCATGACGAAGGCAATATCTGCAAGGTGGGGGATCGCGTGAAGCTCATTGAGACGCGTCCTATCAGTAAGAGTAAGAATTGGCGGGTCGTCGAAATTATGCACAAGGGGCAACCTGAGGCTTGAGCCATCGAGTCATCGCGTGATTCACAGAGAGATACATAGCGCACTATCATGATTCAGAACTATTCATACATGGATGTGGCGGACAATTCCGGCGCCAAGCAGGTGATGTGTTTTCACGTGCTTGGTGGTTCGAGGCGTCGCTATGGTTCCCTTGGCGATATCGTGGTCGTGGCCGTCAAGGAGGCCATTCCCCAGGCGAGCGTGAAGAAGGGGGACGTCAGCCGGGCGGTGATCGTACGCACGACCAAAGAAGTTCGTCGCGATGATGGATCCTACATCAAGTTCGACCGGAACGCGTGCGTGCTTATCAACGCACAGGGCGAACCGATCGGAACGCGTATTTTTGGCCCGGTAGCGCGGGAGCTTCGGTGGAAAAAGTTCATGAAGATCATTTCGTTGGCTCCTGAAGTTTTATAAGTATCGAGGGGGAGATCGTGCCAGCTGTGGCCATGAAGAAGAGCAAAATCCGCAAAGGCGATACGGTGGTTGTGATTGCCGGCCGAGAACGTGGAAAGTCGGGGAAGGTCCTCTCCGTCGATCTGAGCGACGGCAAGGTCGTCGTAGAGAAACTCAATATGATCAAGCGTCACACCAAACCTAACCAGAAAGTCCGGCAGGGAGGAATCCTGGAGCGGGAGGCGCCCCTTGCCATCTCCAACGTGATGTTCCTCTGTCCGGTCACCAGTAAGCCGACCCGTCTTGGTATCAAGCGCCTCGACGATGGACGCCGAACGAGAATCAGTAAAAGATCGAAGGAATCGATTGAGTAAGGGGATTGGGGAGCAGGTTCATGGCTAAGGTTGAGAAAGGTAAAGGCGGCAAACCGACCGATCGAAAGGGTGGCGGGAAAAAGGTAGTCGCTGCTCCGCAGCCGGTTGCAGGGGAGTCCTTGAGTGAGTCCCAATTTCGTGCCTCGACTCAGGGACACCTATCGCGAGAAGGTCGTTCCATCCCTGATGAAAGAGTTCGGGTTCAAGAATCCGATGGAAACGCCTCGCCTTGAGCGCATTGTCCTGAATGTCGGGATGGGAGAAGCCATTCAAAACGTCAAGCTTCTGGAAAGCGCGGCGACCGAATTGGGCATTATTACTGGTCAGAAGCCGGTGATCACGAAGGCAAAAAAGGCGATTGCAGGATTTAAGCTGAGACAGGGCATGCCGATCGGGGCGAAGGTGACGTTGCGTAACCGGCGGATGTATGAATTCTTTGATCGCCTGGTCAGCATTGCATTGCCCCGAATTCGGGATTTTCGTGGCGTCTCTCCTAAGGCCTTTGATGGCCGGGGAAACTATACGCTGGGCTTGAAGGAACAGCTCATCTTTCCGGAAATCGAATATGATAGCGTGGCCTCTATCCACGGGATGGATATTACGATCGTGACGAGTGCCCGGACCAATGATGAAGGGAAAGCGTTACTCAAGCATCTTGGGATGCCGTTCAGGGCGTAGTGCTCGTAAAAACAGTGAGATGAGGAGAGAAGTGCAGGCCGCGGGGCCTATGAACGGAGGGAGATGAAGAGTGTCACGATTGGCTCTTAGGAACAAGGCGGCGAGGAAGACTAAGTTCTCCACCCAGGCCTACCATCGCTGTCCGCTATGCGGACGGGTGCGTGGGTTTTTGAGGCGATTTCGCATGTGCAGAATCTGTTTCCGCCTCTTGAGTTTGCGTGGGGAGGTTCCGGGCGTCCGAAAGGCAAGTTGGTAGGCATGGCCATGGTTATGTGGAGCCTATCTCCGACATGGCCGCTCACTGTTGAGAGGAAACATGGTAACTGATCCAATTGCCGATCTCTTGATTCGACTGGGAAATGGCGCTAAGAGGCGCCATGACTCGATTCAATGTGCCGGCGTCGAGATTGAAACGTGAGATGCTGGCCATACTACAGCGAGAAGGATACATCCTTGCTGTCGAGGATGTGGCGGAGGACGGGCATCCTGCGTTTAAAGTGTCCCTCCGATATGTGAATGATGAACAACCGATGATCACCGGAACCCGACGCGTCAGCAAGCCGGGTCGACGCGTCTATGTCGGGGCTACAAAGATCCCGAAAGTCAGGAACGGAATCGGCATGGCGATCATCTCCACCTCGAAGGGCCTGATGACCGATGCGGAATCGAGGCGATCAGGTATGGGCGGGGAAGTAATGTGCTCGGTGTGGTAGGGACTGACGGCAGGATATTGTTCGAAGCGCTCGCGTGCCTTCGATGAACGTAGCGGGGTTTTCATGTCACGGATAGGGCGACAGCCAATAGCGGTGCCAAGTGGCGTCGAAGTCAAAGTAGCCGGAAAACAGGTCTCCATCAAGGGCCCCCTTGGGAAATTAGACTGGCCTGTTCGTGAAGGAGTATCCGTTGCGGTGGACAAGGGATATGTACAGGTCAATCGGTCGGGAGACGATCGCAAACTACGCGCTCTTCATGGTCTTGTTCGTGCTGAACTCAGCAACATGATCGTTGGAGTGACGAAAGGGTATGAAAAGTCTCTCGAGATCACCGGCGTCGGCTACAAGGCTCAGCTTCAGGGCAAAGTCCTCAGCGTTAGTGTGGGGTATATCAATCCGGTCACCTATGCGATTCCTGCGGGAATCGAAATCAAAGTGGACAAGCAGACGCTTTTGACTGTGCGGGGCGCAGATAAGCGAATGGTCGGGCAGGTCGCCGCCAATATTCGAGGCATTAAGCCGCCTGACGTCTATAAGCAAAAGGGAATCAGATATACCGGTGAACTGCTGAGGAAAAAAGAGGGCAAAACGGGGAAATAAGGTCTGGGTATGAATGTTCATGAAAAAACTCGGCACCTGGAGCGTCGCAGGCGCCGAGTCCGCAAAAATATCTTCGGAACAAGTGAGCGTCCGCGCCTCAACGTGTTTCGGAGTCGTACGCACATCTATGCACAGATCATCGACGATTTACGCGGACATACGCTGGCGGCGGCATCCACGCTCGATAAGGACTTGCGTACGGCGCTCAAATCAACAGGCAGTGTCGAGGCTGCGAAAGCGGTGGGTAAGCTGCTCGCAGAACGCGCCAAAGCCGCCAAGGTAGGGGCTGTCGTGTTCGACCGTGGCGGACGTCTGTACCATGGACGGGTGAAAGCCTTGGCCGAGGCCTCGCGCCAGGGGGGGCTGCAATTCTAGGTGCTGTGCCTGATGCCCGGCAGATTTATCATCACGTTCTAAGAAGGAGAAGCCCTCCGTGCGAGTAAATCCTGACGAACTGAGTTTAAAAGACAAGGTTGTCTTTATCAACCGTGTCGCGAAGGTGGTGAAGGGCGGAAAGCGTTTTAATTTCTGTGCGCTTGTCGTAGTGGGAGATGGGCAGGGATGGGTCGGGATCGGCAAGGGCAAGGCGGCCGAAGTTCCTGTGGCCATTTCGAAAGCGGTGGAGCAAGCAAAGAAACATTTGGTGCGGGTCCCGCTCAAGCACGGAACCATTCCTCATGAAGTCCATGGGCACTTTGGCGGAGAACACGTACTGTTGAAGCCGGCGGCTGAGGGGACTGGAATCATTGCCGGTGGGGCGGTGCGCGCAGTCGTTGAACTGGTCGGCGCGCACAACATCATTGCCAAGACATTGGGTCGGGGTAATCCATTCAACACCGTCCGGGCCACGCTTGACGGACTGACTCAATTGCGTGACCCGCACGAAGTTCTCCATCTTCGGCGTGCCATCGGCGGTGAGGCTCTCACAAAGGTGCAAGTCGGATGAATTCAGCCAAGCGAGCGGAAACAGCGAAGGGCCTGCGTATTACCCTGAAGCGAAGTCCGATTGGTACCCCGCATCGCCATCGACTCGTCCTTCATGGGCTGGGCCTGCGACGAATGCATCAAACTGTCGTGCGACCTGATACAGACCAAGTCAAGGGAATGATCCGGAAAGTTGGCTATCTTCTCGAAGTGAGTTCGCAATGAAGCTACATGACTTAGCGCCTCCGCGAGGGGCAAAACGTCGTCCGAAGCGTATCGGTCGCGGTCCAGGGTCTGGTCACGGCAAGACCTCGACCAAAGGGCACAAAGGGTTGCTCGCTCGATCGGGCGGTGGAAAAAGGCCGGGATTTGAGGGAGGGCAGATGCCCCTGATTCGGCGGCTGCCGAAGTACGGATTCATCAACCCGTTTCGCACGGAATACGTGATCGTGAATCTGAAAAGTTTGGCGGAGGTGGAAACCACCGAGGCAATCACACCTGAGTTTCTGGTAAGGGAAGGGCTTATTAGAAGAAAAGGACAACGTGTGAAGATTCTGGGGCTTGGGGAGATTACTCGTCCGCTCGTTGTTCAAGCTCACAAATTTAGCAAATCGGCTGAAACAAAGATTCAGGCAGCTGGAGGGAGAGCCGAGGTCATTCGCGGTGTTTGAGCGACTCCTGGCCAGTTTTCAGAACATTTTCAAAATCCCCGAGTTACGGACCCGCATCCTGTTTACACTCGGGATGCTGGTGGTGTATCGCGTCGGCGCACACATCCCGACTCCGGGCATTAACGGAGAGGCTTTATCCGAATTTCTCCAGAAGCAGGGAGGAGCCTTACTCGGATTTCTCGACATTTTTTCAGGGGGATCGCTTTCCCGACTGACGATCTTCGCGCTGGGCATCATGCCCTATATCAGCGCGTCGATTATTCTGCAATTGCTGACAGTTGTGATCCCCCATCTCTCTAAACTGGCGAAAGAGGGTGAGCGCGGCCGAAAAACCATCATCAAATACACACGACTTGGAACGATCGGCATCGCACTCATCCAAGGGTTCGGGATTGCGGTCGGACTCGAGCAAATGAACAACGGCGCGTTTGTGATGAGTCCCGGATGGGGTTTCCGGTTCATGACCGTGATCACCCTCTGTGCCGGAACCGGCTTCCTGATGTGGCTCGGTGAGCAGATTACCGAGCGAGGGATTGGAAATGGGATTTCTCTCATTATCTTTGCGGGGATTGTTGCGCGCCTGCCCAGTGCGGTAGCACAGACCTTTGATCTCTATAAGGTCGGCCAGATAAGTTTCGTCGTGCTTGTCGTACTCACGGTTGTGATGCTGGGCGTCGTCGCGGCGATTGTTTTTCTGGAGAGCGGACGTCGGAAGGTGCCGGTTCAGTATGCAAAACGTGTCATCGGTCGGCGGGTCTATGGGGGACAGAGCACTCATATTCCTCTCAAGATTAACACGGCGGGAGTCATCCCTCCGATTTTTGCCTCGTCCATTATTGCGTTTCCGGCCACCATCACGGGATTCTTTGAAACGCCATGGATCAAAGCGATTGGAGCGCACCTCGCCCCCGGTTCGCTTCTGTACACCCTGATGTATGTCGGACTCATCGTGTTTTTTTGTTTCTTTTATACGGCCGTCGTTCTGAATCCGGTCGACATGGCAGACAATATGAAAAAGTACGGGGGGTTTATTCCCGGTATCAGGCCGGGCCAACGCACCTCGGATTACATTTATACGGTGCTCACGAGGATTACCTTTGCTGGAGCTATTTATCTGGCGATCGTATGCGTTATTCCGGAGTTTCTGATCTATAAACTCAATATGCCGTTTTATTTTGGTGGAACATCGTTGTTGATTGTCATCGGGGTGGGATTGGACACCGCGCAGCAAATAGAATCTCACATGCTCATGCGAAATTATGAGGGCTTTCTTGCAAAAGGTCGATTGCGCGGCCGGAGTTCGTAGAGGAATCGATGCGATTGGTGTTTCTTGGAGCTCCCGGAGTAGGAAAAGGTACACAGGCCGATCGCGTTTCGGCAAACTTCAATCAGCCGAAGATTTCGACCGGGGATCTTCTCCGGGAAGCCGTTCGGAACAAAACCGAGCTTGGTCTGGAAGCGAAGCGCTATATGGATCAAGGACAACTTGTTCCGGATTTGGTGGTGATCGGACTCGTCCGGGACAGGGTTGGACAGCCCGCGTGCGCTCGTGGATTCATCCTGGACGGGTTCCCACGCACTGTGCCCCAGGCTGAAGAACTTGCCATGATGTTGCATGAATGTAGGACTCAACTCGACCGCGTCGTGAATTTTCGAGTGCCTCGCGAACAGGTCGTTCGTCGACTCAGCGGGCGGCGCAGTTGTCCCGCCTGCCAGGCGGTGTTTCACGTTGAGTTTGCTCCTCCGGCGAAGAGCGGCGTGTGTGATCGCTGCGGCCAGGGGCTCATCCAACGTAGCGACGACAAGCCGGAGACGATTGAAGCGCGTTTGAGAGTCTACGAAGAACAAACCGCTCCGCTGGTCGACTATTATCGGGGTAAGGACTTGCTTGTCGATCTCGATGCGTCCGGAGCGGTCGATTCTGTCTATGAGAAATTGGCCAAGTTATTGCCCAGGCATGGGGCGACATGATTGTATTCAAGACGCCTGAGGAAGTTGAAGTCATGGCGAAGGCGTCGAGAATGGTTGCTGAAGCGCTCCAGATTTTGAAGAAAGAAATCCGGGCGGGAATTTCGACCGATGAGTTGGACCGGATTGCCGAGGACGCGATCCGTTCACGAGGTGGAGTACCGGCGTTCAAAGGGTACCGTAATTATCCCAAAACGCTGTGTGCGTCCGTGAATGACCAGGTCGTGCATGGAATCCCGTCCGGTCGACGGTTGATGGATGGAGATATTATCGGACTGGATCTCGGCGCGATCGTCGGCGGCTTCTACGGTGATTCAGCGGTCACGGTTCCTGTGGGGTCGGTCAGTCCGGATGTGCAACGGCTGATTCGCGTCACAGAAGAGGCATTGTTGTTAGGTATCGAGCAAGCGGTCGTGGGCAATCGTCTGTCGGATATCTCTCACGTCGTGCAGACGCATGTGGAGGCTGCCGGGTTTTCCGTAGTGACGGAATTTGTCGGTCACGGCATCGGTCGGCAGCTTCATGAAGAACCGCAGGTGCCTAACTATGGAAAGCCTGGCCAGGGTCCACGGCTGCAGCCAGGAATGGTGCTGGCTATCGAACCGATGGTGAATATGGGGAAAAGTCCGGTTCGTATTCTTGACGATCGATGGACGGCCGTCACACAGGACGGTAGTCTGTCGGCGCATTTTGAGCATACGATCGCGATACAAGCACAGGGTTCGGCCAGAATATTGTCCGCGCTGTAATTTTTTAAGTGGAGGCAATCAGCTTCGTGCCAAAAGAAGATGTCATAGAAGTTACAGGGACGGTCGCAGAGACTTTACCGAACGCGATGTTTCGAGTGGAATTGGACAACGGACACAAGATCTTGGCGCATATCTCCGGAAAAATGCGGATGCATTTCATTCGCATTCTACCGGGAGACAAAGTGACCGTTGAATTGTCGCCCTATGATCTGACACGAGGGCGTATCACCTATCGATTCAAGTAGGCGAGGTTTTCCAGTCATGAAAGTGAAATCTTCAGTCAAGCCGATCTGTGCGAAGTGCAAGGTCGTAAGGCGGCGGGGGATCGTGAGAGTGCTTTGCGTGAACCCTCGGCACAAGCAGAGACAGGGATGAAACGTGTCGACGAGAACCAGGCCCGTGAAATGATCTTACGTCGAACATTCAGAAACGGCCCTTGCAGGGCCTCCGTGCGCGAGGATTCGGAAAAGCATCACACGCGCGAGTAAGCAAAGGGGAAAGCTATGGCACGTATCGCAGGCGTCGATCTACCGCGGGACAAGCGAACCGACATCGGTCTCACATACATTTATGGTATTGGCCGGGCATCGGCTCTGCAAATTCTGAAGAAGGCTGGGATCGATGGGGCGATTCGCGTGAAAGATTTAAGCGAAGATAAAATCGTCAAACTTCGGGAAGTTATCGATCACGACTATCAAGTTGAGGGTGACCTCCGAAAGGAAGTCTCCATGAATATTAAACGACTCATGGATACCGGCACCTTCAGAGGGCTGCGACATCGCAAAGGATTGCCCGTTCGGGGACAGCGGACAAGGACGAATGCGAGAACTCGAAAAGGACGGCGGTCCGGCGTCGGAAGCAAACCGAAAAAGCCAGTTGGCTCGGGCGGCGCATGATATGCGTCACGTGACCTGCGGATGAAGGAGAGTTTCGAATGAGTGTAAAGAAGGGGAAGAAGAAAGAGCGGAAGATCGTTCAGAGCGGAGTCGCTCACGTCCAAGCGTCATTCAATAACACCATCGTGACCATCACTGATATGAACGGGAATACCGTGGTGTGGGCCAGCGCAGGCAATCAGGGGTTCAAGGGGTCTCGGAAGAGTACTCCGTTTGCAGCCCAGCGTGCGGGTGAGATGGCCGCTCGTAAGGCAATGGAAAATGGCATGCGACAGGTCGATGTCTATGTCAATGGTCCTGGCGCAGGGCGTGAATCGGCAATTCGTTCGCTTCAGGGCGCCGGCTTGCGAATCAACCTCATTCGTGACGTCACTCCCATTCCTCACAATGGGTGCCGTCCTCCAAAGCGCAGGAGAGTGTAAGTGTCATAGAGCTAGGAAGGCAGGACGGGATGTCACAGGGTTGGTCCTGCTGTCTTTGCTAAAGGGAAGGAGTCGAGAGTGGCTAAATATCGCGGTCCTGTCTGCCGGTTGTGCCGGCGAGAGGGAGAAAAATTATTCTTGAAAGGTACTCGGTGTATGACCGAGAAATGCGCGATCGAGCGTCGGAGTTATCCTCCCGGGCAGCATGGACAGGCTCGTCCCAGGATTTCTGACTATAGTCTTCAGTTGCGAGAGAAACAAAAACTCCGGAGAATTTACGGCTTACAAGAACGCCAATTCCGTGGAATATTCGAGCGGGCCGAACGACAGACCGGAGTGACGGGAGAAGCGTTACTTCGTTTGCTGGAGTGCCGCCTCGACAATGTGGTGTATCGGTTGGGATTCGGGGCTTCGCGAAAAGAGGCACGCCAACTGATCAATCATGGGCACATGTTGGTCAACGGCCGAAAGCTCAGTGTGCCTGGAGCAATGATTAGAGTCAGCGATGTGGTGGAGGTCCGACAGTCCAGCCGAGAGCTTGTCCCGATTCAGTCCGCTTTATCGGCAGTCGACGGCCGAGGGATTCCCGAATGGCTTGAATTGGACAAGGCTGCGTTCAAAGGCACCGTTCGGGCTTTACCCACGAAGGACCAGATCGCGTTGCCGGTCAACGAGCAGATGGTAGTCGAACTCTATTCCAGATAATGAGATGGCGGTGCCCGCCGCATACATACGGGTCGACAAGTTTTGAGCGTACAGCTCATTTGTGATAATGAAGGGGGAATTATGATCAAAGCGATGAAAGACTTTCAAATCCCGATGCGGGTGGAAGTCGATAAAGACACTCTTTCCCCAACATTCGGCCGTTTTACCGCGGAGGCATTTGAACGGGGATTTGGCACGACGATCGGCAATTCCGTGCGCCGCGTGCTGCTCTCTTCGTTAACGGGAGCAGCGGTGTCGACTGTGAAGATTGAGGGCGTGCTCCATGAGTTTTCCACTATTCCCGGAGTGACCGAGGACGTCACCTCCATTATTCTCAACGTGAAAAGTCTCCGACTGGCATTGCAGGGAGACAAGCCGAAGACGATTCGGCTGAGGAAAAAAGGGCCTGGTGAAGCGAAGGGTTCGGATATCATACACGACGGCGACATCAATATTTTGACCCCGGATCTCCATATTGCCACGCTTGATAAAGACGCGACCTTGGACATGGAAATGATGGTGAAGCACGGCCGGGGGTATGTGCCGGCCGAGCGCAATAAGGAGGAGGGGCTTCCGATCGGCGTGATCGCAATCGATTCCATCTTCTCGCCGATCAAGCGGGTGAACTTTCATGTCGAAAACGCACGCGTTGGACGGATGACCGACTATGACAAATTGACTTTGGAAATTTGGACCGACGGCACCATTTCGCCGAGGGATGCTCTTTCCAATGCGGCCAGCATTCTGCGGGAGCATCTGGATATTTTCATCAACCCAGAGGAACGGGCCGATGCGAAACCAGCGGGTGGAATTGAAGAGACACCCTATGAAGTGAACAAGAATCTTTATCGCAGCGTCAATGAATTGGAGCTATCTGTCCGGGCCGCCAATTGCTTGAAAAACGCCAATATCAAGACCATCGCGGATCTCGTTCAAAAAACGGAGACGGAGATGCTGAAGACGAAGAACTTTGGAAAGAAATCCCTGAACGAAATTAAGGAAATCCTCACCGAGATGGGACTGAGTCTTGGAATGAAGGTCGATGCATTGCCGTCCGGCGACGGTGGCGTCCGATCCGAATGAGGAGTGAAAGGAACGGAACGTGCGGCACAAGAAGAAGGGACGACAACTAGGCCGGAAGACAAAACATCGGTGGGCACTCTTCCGCAATCTCGTGACGTCATTGCTTGAACAGGAGCGTATCGAGACGACGGAGGCCAAGGCCAAGGAGATACGCGGGTTTACCGATCGAATGATCACGTTGGGCAAAGAGGGGTCTCTCCCTGCCCGACGGGATGCCTTGAGTTTCTTGCGGAGCAAGACGGTAGTTTCGAAGTTGTTTGCAGACGTCGCCTCGCGGTTCAGAGACCGGTCCGGAGGCTATACCAGAATCATCCGCACCAGGCGGCGCATAGGCGATGCGGCGGAAATGGTCGCTATTGAGTTGGTCGCCCGATCTGCCGACACCGATCGTGGGAAGCCACCTAAGGGCACTCCAGCCCCAACGTCCGGGGATCAACCCTCCAAGTCAAAAGAAGTCTCCGCCACATAGTCAGACAGCTTCGTTGAGACTCATCTGCGACGAAGCTGTCTGTTTCATTCTCAGTTCCTCTCTCCGCTCACGAATTCGGTCCCCATCCTCTCTGTCACCTGCTCTGCTCAAACCGTTGTGAGTTTACTTGAACTATCTACAATGCTACTATCATGCCAACAATGGAACGCGAGCTGAACTGAACAACCAAGGGCTTATCACATGTGGGAACGTTGGCTTCGGAGGGGGCTGTTGGCACTGAGCGTCGTTCTTGCATCCTTTCTGGCATACCTCCTCTTCACGCGATCCGAATCCGCCTCAACAGCTAGGGTGATGCCTCCCGGAGGCAACGAAGCGGCGGATGCCCGTATCCAGGGGTTTACGTTCACACAGACGAAAGGTGATATCGTTCAGTGGAAGGTCAAAGCTCAACAAGCCCGTCTCTATGAGGATCAGAAGCGAGCGGTGTTGAGCAATGTTCAGATTACATTGTATGGGGTTCAAGGCAGAGAGCTCATGTTGTCGGGAGAGGAGGGGACTCTGGATACGGAGACCAAGAATTTTATGTTGGCGAATCGAGAGGCTCCGATCGTCGTGGAAACCGACAGCGGCTATGTCATTCGAACAAATCACTTGAATTGGATCGACAAAGAACGGGAGATTCACACCTCCGACCCGGTGACGATCAATGGGCACGGCTTGCAGGTGACAGGACGTGGCCTGCTAGGCAAGCTCGATACAGAAAGCTTTCAGGTGCTTGACGATGTGCATGTGGATGTGGCTTCTACTTCTTAATCTGCTCACGGGGATTGCGGTACCCGCCACGTCTTCAGCAGAAGCAAGTCTTTCAAAGGAACAGGCGCTTCCGAATCCTACGACCAATATCACCGCGAAGACCATGACAGTCAGCAATCAGGAGAACAAGGCCATTTTTGACGGGTCTGTGGTGCTGACGCGCGGAGAATTGGTCGTGTACTCCGACCACATGGTGGTATCGTTCCGTCCGGGAGAGAACGGCCGCGAAGGTAAGAAGGATAGCCCTGCGAGTAGTGGAAAGAGTGGGGCCGTGACAGGGAAGAAGGAGATGCCGGGCAAGGATGCGATGCCGAGCGTGTCGGATCGGGCTATCAGTAGAATTGAGGCTACAGGGAGGGTGAAAATCGAAAAAGAAGGTGGACGGGCCACATGTCGGAGAGCAGTCTATTTTGAGGACGAAAGAAAAATCGTACTGACAGGTGAGCCGGTCGCATGGCAAAAAGGGACTCGAGTCACGGGTAAGCAAATTACCATGTTTCTGGACGAAGACAGAAGCGTCGTTGAAGGCGGATCGCACGTCACCATAGAGGCTGATGGAGGCTCAGGCCAGTGATCCAGGTATCTCCTGACGTGGCTTCCGGTAGGGCTCCCCTCGCCGAACAGAGACGAGTTCAGGAACGGCTGGTTGCCGAGGATTTGGCGAAAAGCTTTCGTGGTCGTCAGGTAGTGAAGGGGGTCTCACTCGACGTCCACGCAGGCGAAGTGGTGGGTTTGCTGGGACCGAATGGAGCCGGGAAGACAACGATTTTCGACATGATGGTAGGTCTGTGTCAGCCTGATCGAGGTTCGATCACACTCAAGGGAGAGGTCATTACCGACTTACCGATGTACAAGCGTGCCAGAAGAGGAATCGGATATCTCCCGCAGGAGTCTTCTGTTTTTCGACGGCTTTCGGTGGAGGACAATATCCTGGCAATTCTGGAGATGTTGGGGTACTCGGGGGAAGAACGCAGTGAGCGGATAGAGCTACTGTTGAAGGAACTGGATCTTGTGCATATCCGGAAAAGCAAGGCTTATGCGTTATCTGGTGGAGAACGGCGACGATTGGAAATTACGCGAGCCCTAGCCACAAGCCCTTCCTTCATGTTGTTAGATGAGCCCTTTGCCGGTATCGATCCCATTGCTGTGGCGGATATCCAGCAAATCATTACCAGATTGAAACATCGACAAATAGGCGTCTTAATTACGGATCACAATGTACGCGAAACGTTGGTGATCACGGACCGAGCCTATATTATCAATGAGGGTTCGATCCTGGAGGCCGGACCGCCAGGTGTGATTGAAAAAAGTGAAACCGCGAGGGCGGTTTATCTTGGAGAAGGGTTTCGGCTATAGGTAGTCGCGGGGCGAGCGAGGGACATGAAATTACGGCTTGATCTCAGACTGAGCCAAAAGCTCATCATGACGCCGCAATTGCAGCAGGCGATCAAACTGCTGCAATTATCGCGGTTAGAACTTCAGCAAAGCCTCCAGCAGCATCTGATGGAGAATCCGTTGCTTGAAGAACTTCCGCCCGAGACCGATGAAGGAGACGAGGCTGAGGTTGCCACAACACCGGAACGGGAACGCGAGGAACCACCCTTGTCGTCTCCCGCCGCCGACACCATGCGTGAGGCCGACAATAACGGGCCAACGGCCGAGAGTCCCGAGGACTTGTCGGCGGCAAGTTGGGAGGATTACTTTGACAGTGACGTCAGGCGAGGAGATTCGGAGTATACCTCATCCTCACAGGATGAGTTTCCTTCCTACGAGCAAACGCTCGCAAAATCCACTTCGCTCGAGGATCACCTGCTGTGGCAGTTGTCGTTGTCCGGGATTTCCGAACGTGACAAGGCGCTAGGACGTCTGATCATCGGGAATCTCGATGACGACGGATACCTCAGGATGCCGTTACAAGAATTGGTGGCAGAGACACCCTATTCCGCCGAAGAGGCCGAAGCGGTTCTCAAAGATATCCAGGGATTCGACCCGACAGGCGTTGCAGCTCGCGATCTTTCGGAGTGTCTTCTCCTGCAACTCGGCTACCTTGGGCGGAGTCCTATCGGCTCGCTGGGGTCTCGTCCGGGTGGGTTGAAAGGATCGGTCGTTGAAGGGATCATTCTCCACCATCTCAAGGATCTTGAAAAGAAACAGTACGCTCGTATTTCCAAGGCGTTGAATATCAGCATGGAAGACGTCTTTCAAGCAACGAAGATCATTGAGGCTCTTGAGCCCAAACCCGGTCGTCCCTTTTCCAGTTCTCAAAATTACAACATCGTGCCAGACGTTTTTGTGATGAAGAATGAGGGCGAATGGGAAGTCCTGCTAAACGACGATGGACTGCCACGTATGCGGATTACCCCTTACTATAAGCAGCTTATGGGCGGTGGACGTTCAGGGTCCGCCGAGACCAAGGCGTATCTTGACGACAAGCTAAGAGCTGCCCAATGGGTCATTCGCAGTATCGAGCAGCGTAATAAGACCATCGTGAAGGTAGTGTCCAGCATCGTCAAGTTTCAAGAAGCTTTCTTCGAGCAAGGAATTCAATGTCTCAAGCCGTTAGTGTTGAAACAAGTGGCCGAGGATATCGGCATGCATGAGTCGACGATCAGTCGGGTCACCGCGAATAAGTACATGTATTGTCCGCAGGGCATGCTGGAATTGAAGTTCTTTTTCAGCGCCGGCCTTCAGCGAACCGATCAACCTTCTGACATGATGTCTTCGGTCAGCGTGCGTGAGATGATCCGTCGTATGGTGGCGGAGGAGGACACAAAGAAACCGTTGAAAGATGAAGAGATTGCTGCCCGTTTGAGAAAACAACAAGTCATGATTGCGCGAAGGACTGTTGCCAAGTACCGCGCTGAGGACAATATTCCATCGGCCAATCAGCGAAAGCGATTCTTCTAGTTTGTGCGACGGGACGCAAACACAGCGAGCAGAGAGCCAGGTACGTTCGCTACGTGTGCACGGGCCGTTATGGAATGAATCCTATACGAGGTCACGATGCGATTGATGATTACAGGGCGCCACGTCACAATCACCCCGGCACTCAGACAATACATCGAGACGCGGATGAGGAGATTGGATCGCTATGGGGTTAAACTGACCAGCTTGCAAGTTCTCCTGGGTGTCGAAAAATTTCATCATGCTGCGGAGGTCATCGGAGTATTTCACGGCAGGCGCTTGCAAGCCAAGGTGTCAACCCAAGAGATGTATGTATCCATCGATCAGGTCATCGATAAACTGGAAACCCAAATTCGCAAGGTCAAGGAGAGATTGGTCAGTCATAAAGCTCGTTCTCACGAGCGACCGCTCCTATTGCTGAGAGAAGACGCACCTCCCATAACCCAACTGGAAGTGACACGGCCCATTTTGCGCCAATTGTCCTTGAAGGAAGCGATGGAGGAGGTACACGGAGTACCTTCTGGCATTGTGGTATTCCAAGATGCCGTTTCCGGGGATGTACAGGTCATTCAACGGCTCTCGGACGGCAAGATCTCGCTCATCGACCCAGAAAAACCTCGCCCTCGCCCTCGCGCTTCGCATGGCAGGACTTAACCTTGTCATCGTCAGCGGTCTTTCCGGATCGGGAAAGAGTCATGCGCTGAAATGTTTTGAGGATGAGGGTTATTTTTGCGTAGACAACCTTCCGCCAGCTTTACTCCCGACCTTCGTCGATCTCTGTACCCAGCAAAGCGGAGAAATCAAGAATGTCGCACTTGGCATCGATATCCGAGAACGTATCTTTTTTGCGGATCTCGTCACGATGCTCGACCGGTTGAAAAAAACCGGACATGCTGTCCAGTTGGTCTTTCTCGAAGCTCGAGAGGAAGTGCTGGTTCGGAGGTTTTCTGAAAGTCGGCGGCCTCATCCGTTGCTGCCCCACATGCCGGTGCTGGAAGGAGTGCGATTCGAGAAGGAACGTTTGAGTGACTTGCGGAAACACGCAGAGCGAATCATCGATACGTCAGATATTACGGTTCACGAGCTTCGGGACCGCCTGACGCGAGAGTTCCGACAAGATAGCTCGGCACGAAGGATGACGATCTCGCTCGTTACCTTCGGTTATAAGTTCGGTGTTCCAATCGATATCGATCTGTTGTTCGACGTCCGGTTTCTTCGCAACCCATTTTTCATGCCGGAGTTGAAGCCGTTGACCGGAGAAGATATGAAGGTCCAAGACTATGTACTGCGAGATCCGGCGGCAGCACCCTTTATCGAGCAGTTGGAGAATCTATTCAAATTTCTGTTTCCCTTGTTTGAGCGCGACCAGCGCAGCTATGTGAATATTGGCATCGGATGTACGGGTGGTCGCCATCGGTCCGTGACGATCGCTAGACGGTTGCAAGAGATCTTCGCCTCACTGGGTCACGAGGTGTCTGTCACACACCGTGATCTCCAGAAGCCATAGAATCCATTCATATTTTTCCTCTTGACATTGGGCCCAGTGCTCTCCCCACTTTCTTGACAGGTGGACTATATCAACTATACTTACCCTTGTGTGCGAATCGAACGTAGGTTGAAGTTGCTAGAGGACGTGCGTGACGAAAGCGAAAGAGACAGCGCGCAAGAAGCTGTATAAGACAAATGAGATTTGCGATTTGTTCGATATTTCACGAGCGACATTGTTCCGGTGGGAGCGTGAAGGCCTTATCTCCGGTCCTCCGAGAGACTGGAGAAACTGGAGGCTCTACACAGTTGAGAATGTCGAACAGATCCGACATGTAATGCAAGGCCGCAAAGAAGTCGCGTAAGAGAGGTTCACATGGTGGCATCCCTGAAAGGTCTTTTGGAGGCGAACGTGTTCTCAATGTTTTCGCCCAAGCGGCAACTGCTGGGACTGGACATCGGATCCAGCGGCATCAAGATGGTTCAGCTGAAAGAGATCCGTGGGCGGTACATCTTGCAAAAGTTCGGGGTGAAGGAGCTGGAGCCGGAGGTCATCGTCGATGGTACCGTCATGGATGAAGGCCGGGTCGTTTCCGCCATCAAGGAACTGATCGAAGAGAATAAGACGAAGATCAAGCAGGTCGCGATCTCCATTTCAGGACACGCCGTTATCATCAAGAAGATCAGCCTTCCGCCGATGCCCGATGAAGAGTTGGAAGGCCAGGTGAAACTTGCCGCCGAGCAATACATTCCGTTCGACATCAATGAGGTCAATCTCGATTTTCATGTGCTGCCCCCATCCGAGACGTCGCCAGATGAGCAGGGAGAGATGTCCATCATTCTAGTCGCTGCCAAGAAGGACAAAATCAACGAGTTGACCGAATTGGTCAAAGCGGCCGGGTTGATACCGGTCGTCATGGATGTGGACGCATTTGCCATTGAGAACATGCACGGCGTCAGCTATCCGGGCTCGCCGGACGATACGACGACGCTCGTGAACATCGGCGCCAGTGTGATGAACGTCAACATTGTGCGCGCCGGAGTCTCCTTGTTCACGAGGGATATTCCTATCGGCGGAAATCGCTACACCGAAGCGGTACAGCGCGAGATGGGAGTGTCGTATGAGGAGGCAGAGCAACTGAAGAAGAATGATCGATCAGCGAAAGACAATCAGGCCGGACTCAGCGCGGTGATCGATAGTGTGAATGCCGAAGTGGCCTCCGAGATCGCACGCACGATCGACTACTTCAAGACGACCTCCGCCGAGAGCGATATTGCGCGAGTGCTGCTGTGCGGAGGCGGCGCAAAAACAAACGGGCTTCCTCAGCACCTACGCGATCGGATGCACGTGGACGTGGATATCGCCAACCCGTTCAACGATATCGATACCTCAATGTGCGACGTAGATCCTGAGATGCTCGCAGAAATGGGACCGTTGGCGGCAGTCGGAGTAGGGCTCGCCCTAAGGACTGTGGGGGATCGATGATTAGAATTAATCTTCTTGCGAGCGGCCCGAAATCTCGAAAAACCAAGCCGCAATGGGATGTACGTGCCGAAGCCTTGCTCGGCGCGGGGATGATTGTCATCACGCTGGCAGGGTGTTGGTGGTACTCGGGCTTACTGGAGGACGAGTTGCAAGCCAAGCAAGTGGAGAAACAGACCAAAGATAAGCAGGTGGTCGTCCTGAAGGAACAAGTCAAACAAGTCCAGGATTTCGAGGCGAAAAAGAAACAACTTGAGGATAAAAACCGAGTTATCGAGCAGCTTGAAAAGGCCCGCACAGGCCCGGTGCGAGCTTTGGACAATGTGAGTCAGAGCTTGGATCCCTTGAAAGTCTGGTTGTTGAAGATGAACGTAAAAGCAAACACCATTGAGCTTGAAGGTCGTGCGCTGACGAATGATGACATCGTGGAGTTTGTGAACAATCTGCGCCGCACCGATTCGTTCACCATCATTCGGCTTCAGGAAAGTCGCGCTGCTGTCGACAATAAGATCAATCTCTACCAGTTCAAGCTCGATCTTTCGATGAAAGGCTAACATGAGTCTGAACGGCCTGAACCTGGATTCTTTGCGGAATATTCCGACCATCCAAAAGGTTGCGCTGCTCGGCCTTTTCATCACAGGCACGCTGGTGGCGTTCTACTTTTATGTCGTCGATCCCAAAACCATCGAGATTGAAGCGGTCCAGGTTCAGGTCGCGCAACTCGACACAGAAATTCAAACCTTGACCATCAAGGTCAAACATCTCGACGAACTGATCGCAGCCAATAAGCAGCTTGAAATTGAGTTGGCCAAGAAGAAGGAACGCCTGCCGCCGGAGGAAGAAGCCGTCATGTTGCTCAAACAGGTGTCCGATCTTGGAACGCGATTGGGGCTTGACATCAAACTTTGGAAGCCCGGCGCACAAAGCGAAGATCCCTCTAAATTGTTTGTGCGAATGCCGGTCAACGTAGAAGTAGCCGGGGGGTATCATACCGCCGCACTTTTCTTCGATCGTATCAGCAAGTTCCCGAGGATTATTACGGTTTCCGACGTAAGGATTGGGTCGCCTCGTGTCGATCAGGGACGTGTCGTAACCCAAACTGTATTCGATCTCGTGGCCTATGCGGCGCCTCAAGAGAAAGCACATACTCCGACCGTCGAACCGAAAAAATAGGAGCTGACGGAATGTTTTCGAAACAATCTGGGACTCTGCAGGACAAATGGCGAAGAGATTCATGTGGGGTGCTCGTCTTTGGGACAATGGCCATGATATTGGCGTCTGTCAACGTTGTTGCGACCGCCCAAGTCAATCCAATGCGTCCGGCCGATTCCTTGAAGGTTCCGCCCTTGCAGGACATCCCCCGCCAAATGCCTCACCCGGACATGCCTAGCCCGCTGGGGGAGGGAATGACGTCACGATCAGAAGCACCCCAGGCGTCCTTTGGGGGAGGCTTGTCTTATGATCCGTCTGGACGCCGAGACCCGTTTCTTCCCATCCTTGAGAACAGCCAGTTGGGTCCAGGTGACGTGACTCTTCCTCCATTGCAGCGAGTCGGTCTGACGGAACTGAACCTTATAGGAATTGTTTGGGGTACCTATGGCTATACCGCGATGGTACAGGCGCCGGACGGGAAGGGATACAGCCTCCGCCGCGGCACCCGCGTGGGTCCAAACAACGGGGTTGTCAGCTCAATTACGGAGAGGGGCATTATCGTTCAGGAGCGGTTCACTGACGTGTATGGGAATAAACAGGAGCGTGAATACGTCAAGCTATTGCATCCAAAAGAGGGCATAGAATGAAACAGACATACGTCGACACCACACACTTTGTCGGTATCGCAGTTGTTGCGGGGTTGCTGGGGATTGCGGGACCCCTTCAAGCCACGTCTGTGGAACCGACCATCGATTGGCCAAATCATAGTACGAGGGTGACCGATACAAGCGCTATCCCGAAGGCGCAGGACGCGCTCTCAAAAGACGGTACAATGCCGATCGCGCAGATGCTGACAAAAGTTGAAACTCAGGTGGATAGGGACGCCATAGCGGTCGTGGTGTCCGGCGATGGGGTGCTTCGCTACGAGATGCATGCCATCGGAGAGCGCCGGTTGGTGTGTGACATCACGAATGTCCAATCCTTAGTCGCCCAATCACAGCTGGCAGTTGATCACTCCGTCCTTAAACGAATCCGATTTGGACACCATCCTGATAAGGTCCGGCTCGTCTTTGATCTTGCCCGGCCGGCACAACACTCCGTCGAGTCGGTCCATGGCAGGTTAATCATAACGTTTAAGAATGTACCGTCCATTCCCTCTGCGGCGACAGTGCAGAATCAGGACGGCAGCTCGCAGGAACTCGATGCGGAAAAGGGATATGTGATTCGCGAACGCCAGGCGAGCACGTCCTCCGTTCATCGCATACTGGTCTCGCAGCGGTCGCCCAAGAACCTCCTGCATGTCCGTCCGGTTCAGATGGCTGTGGAACCTGAACCGAAATCCGAGTCAAAAGTAGAGCAGAAAGAGGACAGTGGCAATCGAGAAGCGTCCGAGTTGGTCACCGGTCCATCGCGGTATGTCGGACGGCGGATTTCCCTCGACTTTCAACAGGCGGATATCAGTAACGTCCTGCGGTTGATCGCCGAGGTGAGCGGCTTCAATATCGTGGTGGGCGAAGGAGTGAAAAACAAAGTCACGATGAAGCTGGCCAATGTCCCTTGGGACCAGGCACTCGATATGCTGCTGAAAATGAATGGGTTAGGCATGATTCGGCAAGGGAACATCGTCTGGGTCGATTCCCTGACGAATATTGCAAAGCAGCAGGATGAAGAAGCGCGAGCAAAAGAGTCGAAGGCGAAAGCTGAGCCCATTGTCACGCGGGTCTTTTATATTCGCAACTTGAACGCACAGGAAGTACAGCAATCACTCAGGCAGTATATGAGTCCTCGCGGCGTCATGAATATCAGTCAGGCCAGTAACGCGCTGATCGTGAGCGACACCGAAACAAAGATCGGGGTCATGCGGCAATTGGTGGATGGCTTGGATCTCGAAGTCCCGCAGGTTCAAATTGAAGCCAGAATTGTGCAAGCGGATACGACTTATACAAGGTCACTCGGTGTCCAATGGGGTATCCAGAACATCAATCAGATGGGGTCCAGCAGCGGAACTTCGGCCTTTAAGACCGGCACGACCGGAGCCTTTGGGGCTCAGGTGTCCGATTTCCTGGTCAATCTGCCGGCCAATCCTGGTTTTCCATCGGTTCCCGGGGCTGGTTTTACGATCGGCAAGACCGACGGGGCGTTATTGGACGTTCGGTTGTCGGCAGGAGAACTCCTCGGTCTGACCAAAGTGATTGCCGCCCCCAAGGTCACGACATTGGACAAACGGGATGCCAAGATCGCGCAAGGTGAATCGATTCCCTTTCAAACGACTTCACTGCAGGGTACGCAAACCACGTTTGTTGATGCCAACTTGGAACTGAACGTCACCCCACAGATTACCTCTCGTGATCCGAAGGAAATCGGAAAACTCATCCTGATGAAGGTCCGTGCGACTCGGAATGCGGTCGGTGCCCGAAGCAATCCTGCCGGTCCCAGCATCGACCGTCGTGAAGCCACAACTCAGGTGTTGGTGCGCGATGGTGAAACCATGGTGATCGGCGGAGTCTTCGTCGATACTCAATTGAATAACGTGGCAGGTATCCCATACTTGTCCAGAATCCCCGTGCTGGGATGGCTGTTTAAACAAAAGACGGAGAACGTGTCCAAAACCGAGCTGCTCATCTTCTTGACACCCACCATCGTAAAGACAACTTCTTGACACCTACCATCGTAAAGAGCTAAAAATCGCCCCCATTGGATGTTACGGTATCTCAATGGGGGTGAATCCCACGGGAAGTATCTCATTGCGGTCCTTGAAGGCGTTCCCTCTGGGCTTCCTCTAACAGCAGACATGGTGGATCACGATCTGGCCCGCCGCCAGAAGGGATACGGGCGGGGCGGCCGGATGCGCGTGGAACAGGACCGGGTCGAGTTTGCCTGCGGTGTTCGTAAAGGTAAAACGATCGGGAATCCTCTGGGTCTGCTCATTTCCAATAAGGATTGGGAAAACTGGAAGGAGGTCATGGCTGCCGAGCCCGGGCCGACTTCTTCGGAAAAAGTTGTCACCCGCCCGCGGCCTGGCCATGCAGATCTGGTCGGCGCCATCAAGTACGGCCATCGCGACATCCGCAACGTTCTGGAAAAGGCCAGCGCGCGAGAGACCGCCATCCGAGTCGCCGTGGGCGGTGTCGCCAAAGCGCTGCTCAGTCATTTCGACATGAAGGTCCTCAGCTATACGGTGGAGATTGGCGGGATTACAGCAACATGCGGCGAAGATCCGGTTCAGGCCTATGTACGAGCGGAAGGCTCGGACGTGCGGTCACCGGATGCGGACGCCGGGGTGAAAATGGTCGAACAGATTAGGACGGCAAAGCACCGGGGAGATACGCTCGGTGGAGTCTTCGAGGTCGTCGTGACCAACCCACCAATTGGATTGGGCACCTATGCACAATGGGATCGCCGTTTGAGTGCCCGCCTGGCCATGGCGGCCATGAGTATCCAGGCGATGAAAGGGGTGGAAATCGGGATGGGTTTTGAGGCGGCACGCCGGTTCGGTTCCGAGGTCCACGACGAAATTTTCTACGACCAGTCGGCGAAGGAGTTTGTTCGACATACCAACAACGCCGGCGGACTTGAAGGTGGCATCACGAACGGTCAGTCTATCGTCATCCGCGTCGCCATGAAACCAATCTCTACCCTCTACAGCCCGAAGAAGAGTGTGGATATCAATACGAAGGAACCGTTCGAGGCAACGGTGGAACGGTCGGACATTTGCACCGTTCCCGCAGCCGGGGTGGTGGGGGAAGCCGTCATTGCATTCGAGATGGCCAACGCCATGCTGGAAAAGTTTGGGGGCGACAGTCTCGAAGAAATGAAACGTAATTTTGACGCCTACCAGGCCTATGTCCGAGACTTTTAGTTTTGCGAGTGCTATGGTACCATCCCGTTCGATTTGAGCACCTTCCTTCTTCCTTTCATCACCCACACCTGGGCTGCCTCTGAGGCGAGGCGCGGTCGCGGGATCTCTTTGCGCGATTGGGTCAAAGAAACACGGTTTCCATGAATGGTGTACAGGCGGAACGAACCGTGGCGGTGGAGCTGGGCGACAGAAGCTATCGTATCAGCATACGCCCGGGGATCATGCGTGACATCGGATCCGTTCTCAAAACGCTTCCTTGCGGGAAGAGAATAGGGATTGTCACCGACAGAAACGTGGCGCGACACTATCTGCGTATCGTCACACGGTCACTCGGCGATGCCGGATTTGATCCGACCGCTATTGTTCTTTCTCCGGGCGAACGCACCAAGACCCTTGATACGGTCGTCAAAATCTTGAACGAATGGATACGTCATCGATTCGAACGCCAGTCAACGGTACTCGCCCTGGGTGGCGGCGTGGTGGGAGATCTGACGGGCTTTGCGGCCTCCATCTATCTCCGGGGTGTTCCCTTTGTCCAGATACCGACCACATTAGTTGCGCAGGTGGATTCGAGTGTAGGCGGAAAGACCGGGGTCGATCATCCGCGGGGGAAGAATCTGGTCGGAGCGTTCCATCAACCACGGGCCGTGCTCATTGATCCGACGACTCTTCAGACCTTACCGCATCGGGAATGGGTCGCGGGATTGGCCGAAGTCATCAAATACGGGGTCATTGCTGATGATGAGTTTTTCACCTTCCTTGAACGCTCCATCGAACAGATTCTCATGTTCGATGACCGATCAGTGAGCCATGTCATTACGCGCTCGTGCGAGATCAAGGCCGAGGTGGTCTCGGAAGATGAACGGGAATCCGGCCACCGGCGAATCCTCAATTTTGGGCATACCATCGGACATGCCCTGGAAGCGCTCGGCGGATATCGCGGCCTCGTCCATGGAGAAGCCGTCGCCATTGGTATGGTACAGGAAGCGGACTTGGCCAGATCTCTGGGCTATTGCAGCGAGGAAGTTGTGAACCGGCTCCGTGGACTTGTGCGTGCATCGGGTCTGCCGGATGAACCGCCCAAGGTCACATTCACTGCGCTTTGGGACGCGATGCAGTCAGACAAAAAGGTCGCGCACGGTACGGTGTATTGTATCGTGCCGCAACGGATAGGCGATGTCACGATCGCGCCGCTTGAGCGGGATGCGACGGCGAAATGGTTCAATGCCGCAACGTCCAGGAAGGTCCGGCGAGCTTCCGCACTCCCTCGGCGTCGCCGGCATGGAGCCTGAGCAATGGACTCCGGACGACAGCAGACTGTGGCTCAACTTCAGCAGGCCTTGCGGGAAAAGTCACGGGAAGTCGACGCCCTGCATCGGATCAGCGAATCGATCAGCAACACGCTCGATCTCGAGGCCGTCCTCAAGCACATCGTCAATATGGTGGTCGAAGTCACCAAGGCGGATGCCTGCCTACTCTATCTGTTGTCCGACAGCCGGGACGAGTTGATTTTGAGGGCTTCGAAGAATCCTCATCCCAGGCTGATTGGACGCATCACGATCGGGCTGGGGGAAGGCATTACGGGCTGGGTGGCACGTGAGCGGACACGCGTGATCATTCCCAGCAATGCGAGCGACGATCCCCGCTTCAAATTCTTTCATAACCTGCCGGAAGATCGGTATCAGGCCTTCATTTCCGTGCCGATCATGGCGAAACAGGAGGTCGTGGGTGTCATCAACGCGCAACACAAGCGGGCGAGGCGATATCGCGGCGATGAAATTGCGCTGCTGTCCACGATTGCCAATCAGGTCGGAGGCGCTATTGAAAATGCCCGCCTCTACGATCAGATGACCCGGAAGGCTCTCCAACTGGATACGCTCTCTCAGGTCTCCGAGACGGTGTCGTCGAACCGATTGATCGATGATGTGCTGCAATTGATTGTCACGATGACAGCTCAAATGATGGGGTCAAAGATTTGTTCGATCATGTTGTTGGACGACACCACCAACGAACTGAGAATCGGCGCGACGCAAAGCTTGAGCGAGCAATACCGCCGCAAGCCGAATGTCAAAGTCGGACAAAGCATCAGTGGACGGGCGGTTCAGGAACGCAGGCCAATCATCGTGACCGATGTGACCCAGGAAAAGGATTTCATGTATCGCGAACTAGCGCAACGGGAGGGGTTGTGCTCCCTCTTGTGTGTGCCGATGATGGTCAGGGAAAAGGCCATCGGAGTCATCAACAGCTACACGTCGAAGGTACATGTGTTTACAACGGAGGATGTGAAACTCCTCCAGGCCATCGGCAATCAAGCCGCGATCGCCATCGACCATACGACTCTCTTGGGAAAATCGTTCGAGATGCAGGAAGCGCTTCAAGTCCGCAAACTCCTTGAACGGGCGAAGGGGTATCTGATGCGCTCAAAAAAGCTTTCCGAAGAAGAGGCGTTCAAACTCATTCAGCGTCAAAGCATGGATCTGCGGAAGTCGATGCGGGAGATTGCCGAGGCGATTCTGCTGGCAGGTGAGATTGAAGAGCGCGCCGAACGCAAACAATTGTGACAGGGTTACTTCGTGGGATCCTTTGGTTTGGACTTCAGGGACTTATCGTCTGGCCTACCCGATCGTTCAGCTTGCTGGTCGAGTTGCCGCTTGATATCTCCAAGTGCTTTTCGCACTTCCTCCAACTCACTGTCTTTCTTCTTCATCTCTTCCTTGATGGCCTCCAGGTCGCCTGACTGGACGGTCGGTACAGCCTCAGCATCCGTCTTATCCGACGCCTGATTCGAGGCCGGTTGTGGAGCCTCTCCCGACTTGGAAGGCGTCGCCGTGTATCCGGACGATGCCGGCAGCTTCATAAGCAGTTCGTAGTCGATCACGAGGGTCTTGGCAGCACTATCTTGAGCGAAGGGGGACGCCATGTCTGATCGCAGCGCGATGTCCGGGGCGAACAGAATGTTGCGACCGACAAGACCAGTCGGATCCCGCAAGTGCCGATTGGGCATGTTAATGGTCTCCGGTGATTCTGGACGGCGACGAACCTCCGATAGGCTGAGGTAAAGCGACCGTCCGTAGGCGAATATGTGGCCTGATGTGAATTCTTCCGGAGACAAGGCCAGCGGAGGCTCGGATGAGCCCACTGCGGCGCCCGTTCGTTGAGAATACACCGGCGCGCCTCTTTGGAGGACACGGAAGCCGACTTGCTGGTCGGGCGCTGCCTTCGCTAGTCCGTCGGCGATCAAGGGAGCAAGGAATGCGAGGTCATCCTCGGAAAACGCGGGGAACGCGGTTGACTTACCGGCCACCAGTGACTGGAGTGCGTCTTTTTGTTCAATGATCTGTATGCCACCGAGACTTCGGACGATGATCCCGCGATGGAGTGTGATCGGGTGCGCGGCTTGGAATCGAAGGTCTGGAATCCGTTCGAGAGTGACAGACCCTTTCGCCGTCTTCGCAATCGTTTCATCAATTTGCCTGCCGGCGCATCCGGCGAGAGCGCATCCGCAGACCATCACCAGTGTGAAACATATACGGAGCATCGGATGCTTTTTCATCAGCGGTCTCCCGGAGAGGGGCCAGTCTAGCATAGCGATCGTGAAAGAGGGCGAGGATTGATTTCTTGTCTTGACAAAAACTCGAGCCTCGTTATACAAGTACGCGCCGTGGATAGCGGGTAGTGAAGACAACGTCGTCTTCGCTTCTGACAAGGGTGCAACGAGGACAAAGGCGTCCTTTTGGTCCAGAGATCGGACCGGAAGGGCGCTTTTTTTGTGCAGACGTAAGGGACGCCCTCCGGTGGAGTTGCATGCAAACCGTTCCCAAAGAGGAGGGTGGCAGGATGAAAGCAAGAGTCCCAGGAGGAACCTTACTGACTGCGATCGTCATCGCGACCTTTGCCGGAACCATTCCGGCTTTTGCACAAGAGAAACCAAGTGAATTTCCAGCCGGTTCGATCTATCCGCTTCTTGAGAGCGCCGGCGAGGCGGCCGGAGCCGGTCGCAAGAGTCGTGAAGTAGAAACACCACCGGCAGTGATTTGTGGAGGCTGTGTCTCACCGACATTTGCGACGCAGGGCAAGGGCAGCATTGTGCCGTATGGCCGCATAGAATTGGATGCGATTTATAGTAATAGAAATACCAACCCGCTCGACCCTGGTCAATTCAACGGCTATGCGACAGCCGCCGGCAAGAGCAGCAATGCTTCTTCGACATTCAACCCTCGCTACAGCGTGTTTGGCCTTCGTGCCGACCGGACTGATGGGAAACATTCACTCACCGGGGTGGTAGAAGCTGATTTCTACAGCCAGACCGACAACGCCGGCAACATCTCGCCCCGTCTACGGTTGGCGAACGTGAAGTACTCGCCGAACAGTAATAGAACGACTCTGACGGCAGGCATGGACTGGACGCCTATCATGTCCTCGCATCCCAACCTGATCGACTTTTCTATCATGGGCTACAACGGAAATCTCTGGCAGCGTCTTCCGCAAATCACCTTGAAGCATCAGTTCACCGATAACTTTAACGGTTTGCTGACGGTGATGCGATTCGAGCGGGGTCTGTCGGCCATTCAGCCGCAGACTCAACGGCGGCCGTTTCAGGGTGCCGGCGCTGGAGCCCCCGCTCCGGGCACTTGTGGAAACAGCGGATTTGCCTGTTCCGAAAACGCGTTCAACGATCCGGTGCAAATGCCCTATGTCGGAACGCGCTTCGGCTACATCGGAACGGGCAAACAAGAAGGCATGATGTTCGCCGTCAGCGCGGCGTTTCGGACGTACCGTTCAGCGCCGACAGCCGGGGGAATCCCTGCCGGCCAAGATATCAACTCCTACCTCGTGGGTGCCGAGGTCGGGGTGCCGATAACGAACCGCCTAAAATTTACCGGTGAGATTGCCTATGGCCAGGCGCTGGGCGTGGAATTTTTCCGCTATGGACAGGAGCGGAACCTCGGCACAGGAAAAGCCATCCGGACCGTAGTCGGATGGGGCGAGTTAGACTATGCCTTGGATCAAAGCCACACGTTCATTGCCGGTTATGGATTCGACAATCCTTTGAATTCCGATCTGAGCGGGACGAGCGCCGGGCCGGATACTCAATATCTCCTCAACCATCGCACGTATGTGACCGCCGTCCGTCACATCTGGGGTGATTTTTACGCCTCGTTCGAGTGGAATCATCTGATGACTGAATGGTCCACCGGCGAACATTTTGCCGGGGATAATTTCATGCTCTCCACCTGGTACAACTTCTAAATCCGATGAAAACATGGACGCCAGCTTCTATATCGGCTCTGCGCGGAGCTCGGCGGTTCGTGGTTGGGGGATCGCGCCGGCAGACCATCTTCGAACGTTACCCAAATAGATCACGGTGCAAGGAAGGAGCACAACGATGAAATCGAATGAAACGATTCCTACGCAAGAAACGAATGCCCAAGCGTCCGATGCACGCGATGGACAGCCCTCACGGCGTGAGTTCCTGGTGAACGGCACGAGGACAGCGGCCGGTATCGGGGTTGCGGCCCTGCTCGGCAATCTCGGACAGTGGGCCCTGTCGTACGGCGCCGACAAGGAACCGATCAAGATTGGGGTGTTGCACTCCCTCAGTGGCACGATGGCCATCAGCGAAGTCTCGCTGCGCGATGTCGTGCTGATGGCGGTCGAGGAGATCAATGCAAAAGGCGGGGTGCTCGGGCGGTCTCTCAAAGCGGTGGTCGTGGACCCGGCTTCCAATTGGGATTTGTTTGCGGAAAAGGCCAAAGAACTTTTGGTTCAGGATAAGGTGGCGGTGGTATTCGGCTGCTGGACGTCGGTCAGCCGTAAATCCGTGCTTCCCGTGTTCGAAAAAAACAACGGGCTGCTCTTCTACCCAGTACAATACGAGGGCGAGGAATGTTCACGCAACGTTTTTTATACGGGGGCGGCGGTCAATCAGCAGGCAGTGCCGGCCGTGGAATATTTGATGAGCAAAGAGGGCGGCGGTTTCAAGAAATTCTATCTCCTGGGAACCGACTATGTGTATCCTCGCACCACCAACAAGATTCTTCGCGCGATGCTGTTAGCGAAGAAGGTGTCTGCCGCGAACATCATGGAAGAATACACGCCGTTCCACCATCAGGATTACCAGACGATCGTGGGCAAGATTAAGAAGTTTTCGGCGGGAGGCGGCGGGTGCGTCATCAGCACGATCAACGGGGATAGCAATGTCCCTTTCTACAAAGAGTTTGCCAACCAGGGACTTCGGGCCGAGGATGCGCCGATCATGGCGTTTAGCGTCGCGGAAGACGAATTGCGCGGAATGGATGCGACCGCGCTCCTCGGACATCTTGCGGCCTGGAACTATTATCAGAGTGTGGACACGCCGCAGAACAAACAATTCGTGACAAACTTCAAGGCCTATTGCAAGAAGAATAACTTGCCGGACGGGGAGAAGCGGGTGACCGACGACCCGATCGAAGCCGCGTATTTTGGCGTGCATGTCTGGAAACAGGCAGTGGAAAAGGCGGGGAGTCCGGACGTCGATGCAGTGAGAAAAGCCGTGTATGGCCAGAGATTCCTGGCGCCGGGCGGTGAAATCATGATGGACGAAGCCAACCACCATACCCATAAGCCGGTCTTGATCGGAGAAATTCTCAAAGACGGACAATTCAAAGCGGTCTGGCGTTCAAAAGGACTCGTGAAACCTGAACCCTGGAGCGAGTATACCAATCCGGAAAAAGGCTGCGACTGGGTGAAACATCAGGGAACCTATAAAAAGGCATGACCAATGTGAGGCAATCCGGTACGCGCGAATGACTCCATACAAGCAAGCCATGAACAGAGGTCCGATCGCGATTCTGCTCATGATGCTGATTGTGATCGGGGTGGGCGAGTGCTGGGCGGCGGAGAGGTCTCGAGCGGTCTCTCCGCCCGATTCTTTACAGGGTGCCCTGCGGGATCTTGCCGGTGCTGACGAGGTCAAACGGGATGCGGCGGCTCGTCTCTTGATGGAACAGGGGCATGAATCTTTGCTTCCTGCTTTAGAAGAAATTCGAGCGGGTGGCGACCGCGCGCTCCGCCAAACCATCAAGCCTATCGTGGATATGGTACGGAATCGGGGGAAACTGAATAGTCCCGATCCGGACGTCAGACGTTCAGCAGCCAATGATCTTGGAAGTAGTGGAAGGCTCGTTGCTGTTCCGTGGCTTGAAGGGGCATTGAACGGAGAAACCCATCGCTGGGTTCGGTACACGATGGAGGAATCCGTCCATCTGTTGCGGCTTCTATCGGACGATCATGCCGCGAAGGTTGCCGCCGCGACCGCCTTGGGGAAACTCCGTAGCCAGAATGCGATCCCTTCCTTAAAGGAACTGGTTCAGTCCGCGAACGAACCGGCTGCAACCGAGGAGCAGAGGAGGATCGGGCAGATCGCCTCAGAAGCGATCGAACGGATTGAGAGCTGGGGTGTGTGGGCGACCGCAATCGAAACAATTTTTCGGGGCGTCAGCCTCAGTTCCATTCTCCTGATCATGTCTCTGGGGCTCGCCGTCGTCTTCGGCCTGATGGGGGTCATCAACATGGCGCACGGCGAATTGATGATGGTGGGAGCCTATACGGCCTTCGTCGTGCAGGAAAGTTTCAAAGCCTACATGCCGGCAGAATGGTTTGATCACTATTTCCTTGCAGCCCTGCCGGCAGCGTTCCTTGTGGCAGCACTTGTAGGCCTGGTCTTGGAGGCGACGATTATCCGATTTCTGTACGGCCGTCCGCTCGAAACCATGTTGGCGACGTGGGGAGTGAGTCTGGTGTTCATACAAATCGCCCGCGTCTATTTCGGTGATTTGACGTCGGTCACGGCACCGGCTTGGCTGAATGGAGGAGCGCAGGCGCTGGTGGGCGTCTACCTTCCGTACAATCGAGTGTTTATTATCTTGTTATCGATCCTGTGCGTCGCCGTCATCTATGTGCTGCTGTTCCGATCCAGCATCGGGTTGCGCGTGCGGGCTGTCACGCAGAACAGAGACATGAGCGCGTGTTTGGGGATACCGACCAGAAAGGTCGATGCCTATACGTTCGCCTTCGGGTCCGGATTGGCCGGCGTGGCCGGATGGGCGCTCACCCTGGTGGGCAATGTCGAGCCGGGGTTGGGACAAAACTATATTGTTGATTCGTTTATGGTTGTCGTGACGGGAGGAGTCGGCAAACTGGCCGGCACTATCGTGGCATCCCTCGGAATCGGCGGGCTCAATAAGGTTTTGGAACCGAGTCTGGGGGCGGTCTACGCAAAGGTATTGATTCTCGTCCTTGTCGTGCTCTTCTTGCAGCGGCGGCCATCGGGTTTGTTCGCCATGAAAGGACGGCATGCTGATGCGTAGGATTATGTTTGCCGTCCGCCCGTTCAGCCGCCAGACATTCTCCGCGCTCCATTTCCTCCGTCTGCTCCTCTCTGGTATGCTCCGGTCACCCCAAGGTTGGCAATTTTCCCGGCAGGGGTGAGGAGCGGTGTCGTTGCCGCAGTCTTGATGACAGAGCATTCTTCGGAAGAACATCCAGGGTTACGTGGCGAAGGCCTTGCGTTTTGGCTGTTGGGCCTTACCCTGCTGATTCTCTTGCCGCTTCTGAATGTGCTGCCCCCTGAAGATTCCTGGCTGCACCTCTCTGATTTTGCGCTGAACCGCTTCGGCAAATTTCTGGCTTTTGCGATCTTGGCCGTTGGCCTGGATCTGATTTGGGGATATACGGGGATCCTCAGCCTCGGTCACGGCGTGTTTTTCGGACTGGGAGCCTACTGCATCGGCATGAATCTCATGTTGGGTATCGGGACCGAAAGCGTCTATGGCAGCGATCTCCCGGATTTTATGGTGTGGAATCAGATCAAGGAACTGCCCTGGTTTTGGAAACCGTTCTATAGCTTTCCCGTGGCGTTCCTCGCAGCAATCCTGGTCCCGGTCGCATTCGCGTCGCTGTTCGGATTCCTCGCATTCCGAAGCCGCATCAAGGGCGTGTATTTCGCGATTATCACGCAAGCGCTCGCACTGTCCGCCTGGCTGGTCTTCAACCGCAATGAGACCAATCTCGGCGGAACCAATGGATTGACGGATTTTAAGAAGATCTTTGGATTCCCGCTGAGTGATCCGGGAACCCAACGGGCACTGTACGTCGTCACCGTTGTCTGCCTGGGCGCCGCTTACCTGCTGTGTCGATGGATTACCCAGTCCAGGGCCGGCAAGGTATTGGTTGCCGTTCGAGACAGCGAGCAGCGGGTGTTATTCTCCGGGTATTCTCCCGCCAACTATAAACTGTTCGTCTTTGTCGTCTCAGCGGCGCTGGCAGGACTGGCCGGCATGCTGTACGTGCCTCAAGTCGGTATCATCACACCGGCTCAGATCGGTGTTCTGCCGTCGCTCGAGATGGTGATCTGGGTGGCCGTCGGCGGACGGGGTACTCTGATAGGAGCCATCGTGGGGGCAGTCGGCGTGAATTGGGCGAGGAGCGTTCTGACGAACCACTTCCCCGAGTTGTGGCCTTTTTTCCTTGGCGGATTGTTCATCGCCGTCGTCCTGGCATTTCCCGATGGAATCGTCGGTCTTTTTCGAACGCTGAATGAAAGACTCTTGTCCAAAGTACGCGGTGTCCGACGGCCGGTCGTCGCGCCTGAAGGCGAGCGCTCTTCATGACGGATCGCGGGTCGATCATCTACCTTGAAGGCGTCACTGTCGATTACGACGGGTTCAAGGCTCTCAACAATCTGAATTTCATCGTGAGCTACAACGAGCTGCGTGTCGTGATCGGGCCCAACGGCGCCGGAAAAACTACGCTGCTCGACGTGATATCCGGCAAAACGAAGCCGGCGGCCGGCCGGGTGATATTCGGAAAGGACACCGACCTGATCGGCCTCAAGGAACACGAAATCACGACGTTGGGGATCGGGCGCAAGTTTCAAGCCCCGTCCATTTACGGAAATCTGACGGTCTGGGAAAACCTCGACCTGTCCCTGCGACGGCCCAGCAAGGGCGTGATCGCAACGCTGTTCGGCAAGTCCACGCAGGAAGAAAAGGACCGCATTCATCAGGCGTTGCAGAGGATCAATTTATCGGACAAGACCCGCGTTCGTGCCGGATCTCTTTCTCACGGGGAGAAGCAGTGGCTGGAGATCGGAATGGTCATCCTCCAGGATCCAGAGTTGTTATTAGTGGATGAGCCTGTGGCCGGTATGACGGATAAAGAAACGGAGCAAACGGGGGTCCTGTTGCAAACATTGGCGGAGCAGCATGCCATTGTGGTGATCGAGCATGACATGGAGTTTGTCCGCCAGATCGCCCGCACGGTCACGGTCCTTCATGAAGGGACGGTGATCTGTGAAGGTTCTGTCGAGAAGATGCAGGCCGATCCGCGTGTCGTGGAAATTTATTTGGGCCGGCAAAAAGTCGCGCATGCGTGACCCGGGAAAGCGCACGTTCCGGGCAATCGGTTGCGAAGCAACCGGGTGGATGCGGTGGTGAGAGGGATGCGCGGGGCGGACGGGTGACTCGGGAAAAGAGCCTGTCTTGGCAGGCTCGGGGCGGGCGGGTGAGATGGGAAAAGAGCCTGTCTTGGCAGGCGCGGGCGGGTGGGTGAGATGGTAAGCGTGAAGCGTGAAGGTCCACGACGCGCTGAATAAAGCGCGTCACGTTTGTGGACGCCGCCGAGGTGCACGAGACGATGAATAAATCGTATCACGTTTGCGCACGGGTGCGAGTCGGTGAGTACCCAGTGTCCCCGTGAGGCGGCAGTTCTTGCAGTTTTCCATTTTTGAGTTGCGAGATACGACCGACCCTATGCTGACACTCCACAACCTGAATATCTACTATGGAGAAAGTCACATTCTCAGAAATGTCTCCTTTACCGTCGAGGCAGGTGAGATCGTGTGCCTGATGGGCCGTAATGGAGTCGGAAAGACCACGACGTTGAAGGGAATCATGGGGCTGCTTCCGGTTCGATCGGGAGCGGTGAAATTGAATGGCCATGAGGTCACCAAGGAACCGACCGACCGACGCGTCAAGCGAGGCCTTGCCTATGTTCCCCAGGGACGCGAGATCATTCCTCACCTCACCGTGCGTGAAAATCTGTTATTGGGATATTGGGCCAGGCCGGCTGCTGGGAACGGCCGCCTCTCCGAAAAAGCAGCTTTTGACGAGGTGTACACTCTCTTTCCCAAATTGACGCAGATCCGAGAGCGCGCGGGAGGCGTGCTGAGCGGGGGTGAGCAGCAGCAACTGGCGATCGGACGGGCGCTGTTGTCTAACCCCAAAGTATTGCTGTTGGATGAGCCGACCGAGGGCATCCAGCCGTCGATTGTGGATCAGATCGAAGATGTGATCATCGGGTTCAAAACATCACGTCGATTCGCGATTCTCCTCGTCGAACAGGGGTTACACTTTGCCGCTCGACTGGCGGATTCCTACGTCGTGATGGCCAAAGGATCGGTGGTGGCGGCGGGGAAGACTTCGGAGTTGAGCGCGGAAGACGTAAGGCAGCATTTGGTGGTATAGGGTTAGATGAGCTGCATATCCTTATGCTCGCAGACCGCGCACACTCGGAAGGGTGCTCGGTCGATGACGCGCAGTAAAGGATATGCAGCTCACCTACCTAGTAATTGTACTCGCCACGCGATGACAACGCATCACACCGAATACTGACCGGTGTATATTCTATTGCTCCCCCGCCTTGAGAGAGAAGGGGAGGTAAAGAATGAAGAGGAAGAACGGTGGTGGCAACCGGGCGTGCAGGAGAATTGACGCACGAACAGGTCAAACAGCATCTCATCGTATAGGAGAGGCTGGGCAGCTTCCTGTGCGCGCAGAACTCGCACACAGATCATTCATCTGCATTGGCGCCAGTGCTCCTTCGATGCGCGCGTGAGGAAGCTACCCAGCCTCTTACGATCGGCAAGCGGCTTGTTGAGGTGTATTCTCCTACCAGCCCGGTTACGAGTAAGGGTGTAGGGAGATCAGAAGATTAAGAATGGACCAATGTGGCGGCGCGGAGACGAGCGAGTTGGGTGCAGAAGCGGTAAGACAACACTTGGTGAAATGAAGGGGTACGAGGGTGGTCGGGATAACCGCTGTGCTCGCAGAGGCCGCACTATAAGAATGTGCTCCCTCGATGCGCGCAGTAGCGGTTACCCCGACCATCCATGTTGCCGCACTCAGATGATAACGGGCGATGCATGCGATAACACTCCCGATACTATTCCGGTCCCTTCCCGCCGCTGGTGAACGGGAAGGGAGAACCAGAGAAGAGCAGTGGTGCGGGGAAGACAAGTGAGTTGAGCGCGGAGGACGTGAGGCAGCATCTGGTTGTGTAATGCGCGGGTCCTGTCGCCGAACAACCCATGCGTGCCAAGACCCGCCGCCTTTTTTGCAAGTCGGCGCGCACAACCCGGTCTCCTCAAAACCGTCACGCCATGCGTCCCATCCCCCAACGCGTGTTTGGGAAGGGGCGTATCTTAGTGCGCCGGGAATGGCGGGTGAAATGATGTCCCGTCAAGGGCCACCCGCTAGGATGCTTTTTATCACCACGGACTCGCTAGGAGTACCTGCCGATCTAACTCATTCGACGCTCGCCGCGCCGCATGCCTGAAGTGAAAGAGGTGGGAGGTCGGAGATGTGTGGTGGTGGCGTGGAAAACTTTCGGAATCGATCGGAAGATGTAGGCAACATCATTTGGCAGTATGAAGCGGTATCGGATTGTTTTCTTGTTCGTGCAAGCGAGCGCTCGGAAGCGCCTCGTGGGACGTGGGCAGTGTAAGACACCCAAACGCCCCATCGTGCTAACTGGCTTTTTTCTATGGCTCATGTAGGAATGCCATGCGGCGGCTAATCTCTCTTATCATAGTGGTCCCGACCTTCATACTGACGCCACCATCGGTTCGAGCCCATAGTATTGAGGAGATAAAGGCTGCCTTCGCTAAAATGGAGGAAGAGCCAAGTGGGGAGATCCTGGAATTGACAAGGGTGTATGAAGCGATGAAAGACCTAGACCTGGGAATCAAGGCTCATAAAGCGCAGCATGATCTACTACACCGAGCACAACGTCGATGGATCAAGAAAGCTTGTGTGGAACTGATTGAAAGAGGGTCTTCAGTGGATAGAGAGATCGGTCAACTTAAAAGGGAGGAGAAATTGACTGAGGTTGAAGCATTAGAAAAGGAGCGCGACAAGATCAATGCCCTCGTTCACGTTAACTGCAATTTCATTAATTGAACGCACCTTATTTGTCCAATATTCCATGCTGGGGAGGAAAAAAGATCTTTGAAGAAGAAGCTAGCGACTAAAGATTCAGTTGTTGGAGTATATGAAGTCATGAGGGAATGGATCTGATACATGAATCGTCCAATTTGTGGCGCTTTCCCGATGATTTTATTTTCACTGCTTCTGGGATGTGCCACTAGCCACTATACACCGCTGGCGTCGACGGATCAGGACCAGGTGGAGCAGATCAAGGAACATATCTATCGGGTCGAGTATCGGGTGAGCGCGTTCACGTCTCAAGAACAGCTCGACGAATACTTGCGTCGACGCTGCGCGGAACTCACGGTGCGCGAAGGGTATGACCTGTTCCATCTTACTCAGCGGTCGGATGTGCTGGGGCTGTCACGTCGAACCTCGGTGACTGTCACCATGTACAAGGGGGCCGTGCCGGTCGGAGCCACCGATCTCATCGATGCCAGGGCTCTATTGGGAACCATCCCAGCGAGCCGATCTGGTCACCAATGAGCCAAGCTGATCATGTCGCAGAGGGATGGATGTACCGTTCTTTCAGAGGTGCCTGATCATTTTCCGGCTGACTTCACGTCTGCTTTCTCCATATCGCGGTCTTCATGTTGTCCTGAGAGTCGTATTCTTCCTGTGGGTCGGTGCAATTGGTGACGCCATGGCCGAAACGCCCGCTGGAACCCCAAGTCAGGATCTGGAACATGTTGCGCTCCGGCACAAGGGCATTCCCAAAGCATTTGAGAAGCGTCTGCTCTCGGACAAGTGGGGCCTGCGGTTCTATGGCTATCTCGATGGGTCCTACACGCAGAATTTCAATAACCCGTCCAGTCGCATCAACCAGCTTCGCATTTTCGATGTAAACTCGAACGAGCTTCGGCCGAATCTTGCTCAGTTTGTTTTGGAGAAAGAAGCGGAGGCAACGGGCGATTGGAAGGATCGTGCCGGCTTCAAGGTGAAGTTCAACGCTGGGCGTGATTCGGCTTTTATCGGCGGTGTCAATCTCAGCACGTGGGCGGACTTTCAGGAATTCTATGTGCAGTACCTCGCACCTATCGGAAACGGACTCAATGTGCAACTCGGTCAGATCAACACCCTGATCGGCTATGAGGTCGTCGAAAGTCCGCACAATCCAAATTATTCCAGATCTTGGCTCTTCGGCCTCGGGCAGCCCTTTACGACTCGCGGCGGGCGTCTGTCGTACGAGTTTACGGAACGCGTCTCCCTCTCCGTCGGAATCATCAGCTTTATCAATTCGGCACGGGGAAATAGCCGCTACGACCCGTTGGTGGAGTCCGCATTGACCATCACGCCGTCTGAACGGATCAAGGTGACGCTGTATGGCCTGGCCGGCCCACGGCCGGGATCATCGGGTTCCAGTGGTGGGATGATTCTGTTGGCTGGGGGATTTGCCAGTCTCCATGCCACGGAACAGACCTCCCTCGTGATCGAGTCCTATTATGCGAATCAGGCAAACAGCAGCACGATCAGCACATCCGGCAATGCCCGTTGGAACGGCGTGGCGGCCTATGTGATCCACGACTTTACTGCGCAGTGGGGTCTCAGAGTCCGTGGAGAGCTGTTCGAGGATGCAGGTGGATTTGTATCGTGTGAGGGAACGACGGATTACCAGCCGAGAGCCAACGTCTGCTTTGGTGCAACGTCTGCGACAGCGGCTCCAGACGTTGCACAGACCTTGTGGGAAATCACTTCCACATTGCAGTTCAAGCCGTTCAAATCTCTCATTACCCGACTCGAATATCGCTACGACAAGTCCAATCAGAACGTCTTTCAAGTAGGCGGCCGCGCCACCAGTTATCAGCCCACGCTTTCTTTCGAAGTGATCTACCTTTTCTGAGTCGTTCGATATCGGTGAAGATTGTCTTCCGGAGTCGTGGCCTCCGCCGGTGGAACCGGAGTCAGCAGCTGAAACCCGCTTGCCGCCAACAGCATGAGCCAGGTGACGAATACGAAGGCGGAGGTCAAAACCGGCATCCCTGAAGGCTCCAAGAAAATGCCGAGCGACGCCCAGACTCTCGCAGTGACAAGGACTCCGATCACGGTATAGATGAGTACCGGAAGGTCCAGTACCAGAAAGAACCCACCGAGCGCCATCGCAGTGAGGGCCGCGTTGTAACCGAACAATCCGTCTCGAATAGCTTCATCATGAGCGCCGTAGAATACCGCCGTGCTGACGGCCAACGTGGACCCCATCAGGGCCATCAGTGCACCAATGCGGGTGTTGACCGCGATTCCGATCAGGATGATGACCCCGGTTACCCAGTTGTCCTGAAAGAAGATTTCTGCGATGCCCATGGTGATGCCGTGAAACCAGGTGATCCATGTGTAGTCCGGCCTTGAGCCTGTGAAGTCGGATGGCGAGGTTGGTTTGATGGCTGAGGAGACGTCGATGGTCGTAAACTGCAGCAACGCGCCGAGGAAGAACCAGGTGGCCAAGACGAAGGGCATGGTGAGACCTGGGACCTTGTGCGGACCCAACATCGCGCCGAAAGCCGGCATAATCACAGAGGTGAAGGCCGCGCAGAGGACAATGTAGAGGCAAAGGTATCCATTGGGGATGTTGCCGGTCGTGAAGTTCGGACTTGTATAGGCCACCAACGCAATGCCGATCAATGCGCCGTTGAATCCGAACAGGCCATCCTTGATCATTCCTTTGTCTGCTTTCAGCAGCAGGGCCGTCAATGTACTGATGAGTGTGCCGAAGAGGCACACCGCTCCATAGATCCAGGAATTGTAAAAAATTGCCGCGAGGATGATGGCGCCGGAGATCGGATTATTCTGGAACACCACTTGCCCGATCCCGCGCAAGACCCAATCGACGAATCCGAGTATCGGGTGGTCTCTGAAGCGATCCTTCTGCAGAATGGTCATGTTATGCCCTCCAGGACAGAGTGTGCTGGGTCTTGACGTGAGGAAGAACTCCGTGGCGATCACCGGCCGCATTCCTTCCCCGAGGTCCTGCGTTCTGGTAACGAGGGGAGAAGTCAGCGCCACAAGAATTCGGGGAGCACCGTTGCTCCGGTCACCTGTTGGCGGACAATGGACCAAAAGTCTCTGACCTTGGCCCGGACCGGCTCGGATTCCTGGCCGAGAACTTTGAACATCAACCCGGCGTCGTTGGGTAGTCGACATACACCGGCCGCCCACTGTTCCTCCAGGTTCACCACGGCAGGAACCTGATCGAAGACCTTGTCTGCGTGATGTCTGGGCGTGAGCAACAGGACGTTGGCGAACACGTCGAACGTGCCCATGACGCCCACTTGCCGAACGTCGTGCGAGTGCGGCTCGATGACAAATTTCTCCGTGAACAAATCGGTCCCATCGGGTCGTCCGGCCTGCACTTTTGAGGAGAAGACGTCGTATTGAAACAGTTCCCCCTCGCCGTGATGCTTGCGTCCCCCCATCATGATCTCCGAGTAAAGCACCGTGGCACTGGGGGGTAAGCACACATGTGTGGTGGTGATGAAGCGGGCATGGGCGTGGGGAATAATCGGATCCGGAAGGTACTCCAGATAGGCATTCTCGCCCAGCACGATGTTCTGGGTTTGAGCCGCGTAGTTGGCATCCATCGAGTGGATTTTCGTGGCGGCCTGCGTCGTGACGTGCGCACGCGCATCGGGCGCCAGGTCAATTTCAATGTTGAACCGGTCGCCCTGCAGGATGCAGCCCGTGGTCGTGATGATAAAGACGCAAGGCAGGTCGGGCAGCGCTTCGTCCCAATACAGCGCCTGCTGTACCAGCAGTGGGGCGTGGCGATCGAGTTGCGTGAGCGTGGTGCGTTCCCCGCGCCGTTCGAAACCGAGACGCAGGAAGGCGTTCTTACCCACCACACCACTGGCCAGCTGCCCGGGCTCATCCTGAAAGGGAGCCAGCTCCTGCGGCTGATGAAGAGTGGTCATCCGTGCGTCGCGTTGAGTTTCATGTCGAACAACACATTCTGTTGGATGAGCGTCACCAGTTCCATGACGCCTTCGCCGGTCTTGCAATTGGTGAACACGAAGGGCTTATCGCCCCGCATCATTTTGGAATCCTTGTCCATGACCTCCAGGCTTGCGCCGACGAACGGGGCGAGGTCGGTCTTGTTGATGACCAGGATGTCCGACTGGGTGATGCCTGGGCCATTCTTCCGCGGAATCTTATCGCCTGCCGCGACATCGATCACGTAGATAAAGAAATCCACCAGCGCAGGGCTGAAGGTCAAGGTGAGGTTGTCGCCGCCGCTCTCAATGAGCACAAAATCACTGTCGGGGAAGCGGGATTCCATGTCTTCCACCGCCGCGAGATTCATGCTGGGGTCTTCGCGCACGGCCGTGTGCGGACAGGCCCCGGTTTCCACGCCGATAATCCGTTCCTCGCGTAGGATGCCTTTCAAGGTACGCTGAACGTGTTTGGCATCTACCGTGGTGACAATGTCATTGGTGATGATCAAGACTTTGGCACCCATCTTGATAAAGATGGGAGTAATGGCTTCGATGATTGCAGTCTTGCCGGAGCCCACCGGGCCGCCGACACCGATTCGTGTAATCTTCTTCATAAAGTATCCCAGTCCCTTAATTCATGAACATACGTATGTGCGCCTTCACATGCGCGGCAGCCAGGATATCGAGCGAGGGCGAGAATGTCGCCATCTCGTCGAGCGTGGCCCCCGAGACACGCGCGTATTCGACTTCAGCGGACGTGTTCACCTCAAGGAGAATGGTTTGCGCGTCGAAGTGATGGACCTTCATGAGCCGCAACGAGGCACTAAGGATCATGCTTGCCGTGCCGTACTGATGCACGGCAAAGGCATCACTCTCGGCCAGGCCGAGTGCGGCGAAGAGAAGGGCAAGACCGACCGGATAGGTGCCGGGGGCTTCCTTGCGTCCGATGTGTCTCAACCAGTCTGCCAGAAGCGGCGCATGGACCAGGTGGATCGACATCTCGCCGAGCTTCTTACCCATCCGCACGGTCATGGTGCGCATCTCCTCATTCAGTTTGCGGTTGAAGAGGGCGGTGTCAGCCCGCAGCACGCCGGTCATATCCTGCCCTCGCGCCGCCCGGTGCGCGGCCAGGAGGGCGATGCCGTCAGCGGATGCCGACTGGTGGGTTGCCGTCATGACGAACTGGCGCAGCGTCTCCATATTGTGAACAAGGCGGTGTTGAATCGCGGACTCTAGTCCGTTGGAAAAGGAAAACGCACCAACCGGCAGCACCGAATCACCAAACTGCAGGACGCGCATCAACTCTGTGATGTTCGGCGGGTGATGCACGGATCCGGTGATTGTAGGCGAGGTGTGATTTGACTTGCCGCTGGGTCCCGGAGCGGGTTTCCCAACCAGCCCGCGGATTGCCGGAGAGTCCTCCGGCGAGGTTGGGGCACCCTTGATCCTAGTGGGCATGATCGGGCGGGTGTGGGTGATCATGTGGATGATCGTGTTCCTCCACATGGGAATGCACCGGACCTTCCGCTCCGCCGAACAAGCGCCGCGACTCATGGGGCGCGAGGTAAGGAATGACTTCAGACCCAGGGATAAAGTCATAGGTGATTCCGCGAAAAGCGTGCGTTTTCATCACCGAGGCCATGACTGTTTTGTCCACCGTCAGCGGAATGAACACTCGGTTCCCTTTGACGACGGCAGGCCAGTGCTGGTTGCCCAATGCGTGACCTAGCTCCACACAAGTACGAATGAACACCTCCGGGATCTGCGTCTGCAGCGCTCCCAGCTCGACCACCATCACTTCCTTGAGGGTGACCCGGGCGACGATGGCGGCGTGCCGGTCCTTGTCCCACACCAGCACGTCGCCATCCCGCAGGAAGATGCCACGCTGCAACGATATGGCCAGGTCAATGCCGTTCTGGCTCAGCTTCCGAATACGGCTCTTTTGCGCTTCCCACTGGTCGAGCGCCAGCCAATCAAGCGTCGCGTGTTCCAAGCGCGATTTCCAGACGGCTTCGTGAATGTTGCCGGTTATGGCTTCAATGACAAGCATAGACCGCGTATTATCAAATGTCCCGTTTCGCAAATCAACTGCGACGGGGAGCGCGCCATAGCCAACAGTACCTAATAGTGTGCCGCATTCCCTCGCAGTTGAATCTCCCTCCGCATCCCGCGTGAACGGTGTCTCAGCTAAAAAAGTAAAGCTGATTCAGGGAGATGGATTCAGCCGGTTTCACCGTGGCGTGGACACCATTCACCTTGACCGCAAACGTTTCAGGGTTCACCTCGATCTTGGGAGTCAGCCCATTGCGCACCATCTGCCGTTTCGTAATCGTGCGTGTGCCATACACAGGCATGACCTTGCGCCTCAGGCCCAGCTTGCTTGCGATACCGTTGTCGTAGGCGGCACGCGAGACAAAGCTGATGCAGGTTTCGGGCATGGCCTGGCCAAACGCGCCAAACATCGGGCGGTAAGTAACCGGCTGAGGTGTCGGCAGCGAAGCGTTTGGATCCCCCATGATTGACCAGTTGATCAAGCCGCCCTTGATGATCATCTTGGGTTTGGCGCCGAACATGGTCGGTTCCCACAGGACAAGGTCCGCCATTTTACCGGGAGCGATCGAGCCGAGGATATGCGAGATGCCCTGGGTGATTGCCGGATTGATGGTCACCTTCGCGACGTAACGCAGCACCCGGAAGTTGTCGTTGTTCGGTGAATCCTCCGGCAACTTGCCGAGGCCTTTCTTCATCGCATCCGCCGTCTGGATCGCGCGCAACCAGTTCTCACCGACCCGGCCCATGGCTTGCGAATCGCTCGAGAACATGGAGATGACACCCATGTCGTGGAGCACATTCTCGGCGGCGATGGTTTCGGGGCGGACCCGGCTCTCAGCGAAAGCCACATCCGACGGCACCTTGGGATTCAGATTGTGGCAGACCATGATCATATCGAACAACTCCGCCATGGTATTGATCCCGTAGGGCAGCGTCGGGTTCGTGGAGCTGGGCAGCACGTTGAGTTCGCCCGCCACCTTGATGATGTCGGGTGCGTGGCCGCCACCGGCGCCTTCCGTGTGGTAGGTGTGGATCGTGCGACCTTCAAACGCCGCGATGGTATCTTCGACAAAGCCGCCCTCGTTGAGGGTGTCGGTGTGGATACACACCTGCACATCCATGTCGTCGGCGACCGAGAGACTGGCCCGAATGGTGGAGGGAGTGGTGCCCCAATCTTCGTGAATCTTGAAGCCTGCGGCGCCAGCCAGGACCTGTTCGACCAGGGGTGCTTGGCCTGAGCAGTTGCCCTTGCCGAGAAATCCAAAGTTGATAGGTAACCCTTCGACTGCCCGGAGCATCATCTCAATGTTCCAACGCCCCGAGGTGATGGTTGTGCCGTTCGTGCCGTCGGTGGGCCCGATGCCGCCGCCGAAGAAGGTGGTGACGCCGTTGCTCAGGGCTGCGTAAACCTGCTGTGGCGAGATCATGTGGATGTGCCCGTCGTTGCCGGCCGGCGTCAGGATCAAGTGCTCGCCGGTGATGGCATCCGTGGCCGGGCCGACTGTCAGGCCTGGGGTCACGCCGTCCATGGTGCCGGGGTTGCCGGCCTTGCCGACGCCCATAATCTTGCCGTCCTTGACGCCGACATCGGCTTTGATGACGCCGAGGACCGGGTCCACCACCGTGACGTTCGTGATCACCAGGTCGAGAGCGCCGCCCTCGCTCGTGAGCTGGTTATCCATCCCCATGCCGTCGCGCAATGTCTTGCCGCCGCCATAGATGGCTTCATCCCCGTACACGCGCAGATCCTTCTCGATCTCGATGTAGAGGTCGGTGTCGCCTAGGCGAATCTTGTCTCCAACAGTGGGGCCGAACAGGCTCGCGTTTTCCTTACGAGATATTTGTGACATAAGCGGGTTCTCCTTCTTGGCCGTCTTGGCCAATGAGTGTCTCTTGTCGGCCTATCTCATTATGCGCATCATGGCTTTTTGGCCGAGGACTTGAAGCCAAGCCTGGCAGCGCGTTTCAATCCTTCGTCGAGATTCGGCCGATAGCCCGGGGTAGGGCCGGCCCCGATCCAGCCGTCTACCAGGTTGTTGAACCCGTATATTCGTTGCTTGCCCCCGAATGGAACCAGCGTCACTTCCTTCTGGTCGCCCGGCTCGAAGCGCAGGCCTGTCGAGGCTGGAATATCCAGGCGCTTCCCAAACGCCGCCTTCCGGTCAAATTCCAGTGCACGATTGACCTCAAAGAAATGAAAATGGGAGCCGACTTGAACGGGGCGGTCACCGGTGTTGCGCACCTTGATCTTGACCGTGGGTCGTCCCGCGTTGATTTCAATGGGTTTGTCGGAAAGAACATAGCCGCCGACGGGTGTCTTCGCCGCAACTTTTGATTTTGGAGTTGCCATGGTTTTGCTCCCTCTGTTGGGTTTAGAGTCTGTTGAGCAATGCCCGTCCGATTACTGGATCGGCCCGTGCACAGTAATCAGGCGGCTGCCGTCCGTAAAGACCGCTTCCAGCTGGACCAGCGGGATCATTTCCGCCACGCCTTCCATGACGTCGTTCCGCGTCAATGCGGATCGGGCTTCTTTCATGACCTGCTCCAAGGATTTGCCTTCTCGTGCCCCGTCCAGCGCGGAGGCTGTAATCACCGCCACGGCTTCCGGATGATTCAGCTTCAACCCCTTCGCTTTGCGCTTAAGCGCGACCTCGGCCATCATGTAGATCATCAATTTGTCCAATTCTCTCGGTGTCAGATGCATGTCATACTCCTTTGCAGTAGTGCTCGGTTAAGAGGGTCGCAGGTCTTTCTTGAACGAAGAGATTGACACGATCGGCGGACAAGGGTAGAGCGAGCAAGTGAACGCCCCTCGACGGGCTGTTTCGATTGTTCGGGGTGAATATGCGAGAAGATATTTTGTAGGGGCTTTATCCAGAAAGAATATCTGAGTCAAGGTGTCGCTTCCTGAGTTCTGCCGCAGGACAATTTTACCAGCACCTCAATGGGTGAGCCGGCGACCCACCAACATTGAGAAGCAGCACGGGCGCTTGAGAGGCGGCACAATTGTAGGCAAGCATTCTGTTTCCCACAACAGTTTTCTTCGGGGGACACGTAGGAAGAAGTACTCCACGCTACGTCCGTGCGTGCTAGCAGGATGTTGAAAAAGTCCGCCAGCTTTGTTCTCGCGGGACACTGCCCACTCACCACTCGCGGGCGTCCAGCCAAGTTGAACATCCTGCGAAGTTATTTCTCGTCATGCGCGACATTCAAGCAGGCAATTTCCTCACGGCGCAAAATCGTTTTTCAACAGCCTGCTAGAATCTGCCGCCGGTCGCGTGGAGGAAGTCTTGGCAGTCGGTGTCCCGCCGAAAAACAGGTTTGCCAGGTGCAGCGGCTGAGTTTGACAGGTTCAGCGGCTGAATGGTACTGTAGCGCCGGTTTTGGAGACAATGGAGTCTCCATCTGATCTCAATCGTACTGAATCGGACAATGACGTCCTCAGCTCATGGGAGCGCGAGGGCGTTTTTTTTTCCCGTGAGCCGCGTGGGCTGTCGATAGCTGATTGCTGAGGGCTGATCATGCGCACGTTCCGCATCGCCATGGTGCAGATGAACCCGACTGTCGGGGACCTTGATGGCAATCGACGGCGCCTCACCGGCTGGCTGCGCGAAGCGAGGAAGGCGAAGGCCGACCTGGTGGCATTTCCTGAACTGGCGATCACCGGCTATCCGCCCGAAGACCTGCTGCTGAAATCGCGATTCGTGGAGGATAATCAGGATGCTCTTGAGCAGGTCGTCAAACAGGTCAAGGGAACCACGGCGGTGATTGGATACGTAGGCCAGGGTGGTGCTCACACACCACAGCTCTCGTCACCTACTGTCTTACCGGCGGGGCACCACGCCCTCTATAATGCGGCCGCGATTATCTCGAATCAGCGCGTCGTCATGACGTATGGGAAATCCTATCTGCCCAATTACGGCGTGTTCGACGAGAGCCGATATTTCCACCCCGGACGACGGCTTCCGTTGCTCCTGCTGAACGGCGTCGCTGTCGGCATCAACATTTGCGAAGATATCTGGTTGCCTGAAGGCCCGACCCGTGCCCAGGCTGCGGCCGGGGCGGAAGTCATCGTCAATATCAATGCCTCTCCGTTTCATATGGGGAAAAGCCGGTATCGCGAGCAGATGCTGGCGACCCGCGCCCGGGAAAATGGAGTCCTGTTGACGTACACGAACATGGTGGGTGGCCAGGATGAACTCGTGTTTGACGGCAATAGCCTCATTCTCGATCACACCGGCGACATCGTTGTCAGGGGCAAAGCCTTCGAGGAAGACATGATCGTGGCGGATTTGGACGTGGACGCTGTCGCACGGGCGCGCAGAGGGGATCGTGGAAAGAGAGTTGGTGCCGGCGCTTCCACATTGATTGAACGGGTGACGGTGAATGTCAAAACGGCTTCCGGCATACGCACAAAGATTATTCCTTCGCATACGGCTCGGCTGGATTCTTTGGAGGAAGTGTATCAAGCCCTCGTGGTGGGAATCCGGGACTATGTGCGGAAGAACGGGTTCAAACGGGTCGTGATCGGCGTGAGCGGCGGTGTGGATTCGGCCCTGACGGCGGTGTTGGCGGTCGATGCGCTGGGCGCCGCGAATGTCCTGGGCGTCTTCATGCCCTCTCCCTATACTTCGCGCGAAAGTCGTGAGGATGTCGCGGAGCTCGCCGGAAGGTTGGGGATCACGGTGCAAACGATTCCGATCACACGGACATTCCGATCCTATTTAAGGACATTGGCGGGCACCTTCCGGGGAACCAGGCCCAATACGACCGAGGAGAATATTCAGGCACGAATACGCGGCAACCTGCTCATGGCGTTATCGAATAAGTTCGGACATCTGGTGCTGACAACCGGCAATAAGAGCGAGATGAGCGTCGGGTATGCCACGCTGTACGGCGATATGGCCGGCGGATTCGCCGTGATCAAAGACGTACCGAAAACCATGGTCTACGAGTTGAGTCATCTGCGTAATCGCTCAGGAAAATCCCCGGTCATTCCCAAGCGCATCCTGGAACGTGCACCGACTGCGGAACTCAAGCCTGACCAAAAGGACGAAGACTCTCTGCCGAGTTATGCCGTGCTCGATCCCATTCTGAAAGCCTACGTCGAAGAAGATCGGTCGGTGGAAGATATTGTGGAGGCGGGATTCGACCGAACCACGGTCGCGCGGGTCATTCGAATGGTGGACAGCAGCGAGTACAAACGCCGGCAGGCGCCCATCGGAATCAAGATCACGCACCGGGCGTTGGGGAAAGATCGCCGCATGCCGATCACGAACGGGTACCGAAATTGATGCGGTCTGACCGCGGGATCACCATGGAGAGGGAGGGCACGATGACGAATGTTCAGCGCCGGATGCCGGGTGCAGCAGTGACCGCCATAGCAGTGCTGTCGCCCTCGCTGGTTCTGGCTCAAAGTGGTCTGAGCGGGCTGGGCGAAGCCATGCCGGCGCTGAATAGCGGCGATACCGCCTGGATGATGGTCGCGTCGGCCCTGGTCTTGATCATGTTGCTGCCGGGCATCACGTTCTTCTATGGCGGTTTAGTCCGCAGCAAGAACGTGATCGGGACGATGGTGCAGACGTTCGCAATTTTGTGTGTCGTAAGTCTCATCTGGGTCGTGTGCGGATATAGCCTCGCGTACGGGCCTGATCGGGGAGGCGTCATCGGCGGGCTCGATTGGGTGTTTCTGAACGGAGTCGGCTCATCGCCGCATCCGGTGTTGGCGCCGACCGTGCCGCATCAAGCCGTGATGTTGTTTCAACTACTCTTTGCGGCGTTTACACCGGCGCTCATTGCCGGAGCATTTGCGGAACGAATGAAATTCAGTTCCGTGTTGCTCTTTACCCTTTTATGGAGTCTGTTCGTCTATGTCCCGATCGCCCATTGGGTCTGGGGCGGGGGATGGCTGAAAAAGATCGGCGCATTGGATTTTGCCGGGGGGACAGTCGTGCATATCAGCTCCGGATTCAGTGCATTGGCCTGCGCGATGGTCCTGGGCAAGCGGCGGGGATGGCGAACTGATTATATGGCTCCTCACAATCTCCCATACGTGCTGCTCGGTACGGGACTTCTGTGGGCCGGTTGGTTCGGTTTTAACGGAGGCAGCGCCAAAGCGGCCTCCGGAGTCGCGGTCAATGCCCTCGTCGTCACCCATCTGACTGCGGTCATGGCGGCGCTGACCTGGATGATAATGGAATGGCACCATCGTGGAAAACCCACCGTGTTGGGGCTCGCCAGCGGAGCGGTCGCCGGGCTCGCCACCTCGACCGCGGGAGCAGGATTCATTAGCCCGGCATCTGCCCTGCTGGTAGGCGTATCGGCGGGGCTGTGCTCGTATCTTGCAATTGTATGGAAGGGACGGATCGGCTATGATGACACGCTCGACGTCCTGGGAACCCACGGGATCGGCGGTATCCTCGGAACATTAGCCACCGGCTTGTTTGCGTCGAGGGCGATCAATCCGCTCGGCGCCGACGGAATGATGGCTGGGGGAGATTCATCACTCTTCGGCAGCCAGCTGGTGGCGGTCATCAGTGTGGTCGCTTTTGCATTCATCGGCACCTTCGCGATCTTGAAGCTCATCGAGGGGTCGATCGGTCTCCGCGTGGCGCCGGAGGAAGAGGCCACTGGTCTGGATCTCACCCAACACAACGAACGGGCGTATTCATGATGCAAAGAGACGGCGCGTCCCACGTTGTGCGCCGGAATGACGCGAACGGTTCATCCCTTAGCAGAGAAACGTGCAGCTGACTGGTGGAGGCTGATATGAAATTGGTGGAAGCGATCATCAAACCGTTCAAACTTGATGAGGTCAAGGACGCGCTCCTTGAGATCGGCATCCAGGGAATGACGGTGTCGGAGGTCAAAGGGTTCGGTCGGCAAAAAGGACATAAGGAAACCTATCGCGGGCAGGAATATACGATCGAATTCGTTCCCAAAGTGAAAATCGAAGTGGCGGTGACCGATAGCCAGGTTCCCAGAGTATTGGAGACCGTCACCCGAGCCGCAAAAACAGGGAGTATCGGCGACGGCAAGATTTTCGTGCGGGAGTTGAGTTCCGTGGTGCGGATTCGAACCGGCGAGACAGGAGAGAGTGCCCTATGACGATGACTGGAGAAAGAGAGATGTCCGTCGGCGATGCGCACGATGCCGAACCGGCTGCGATGGCCGCTGCGCTGGTGACGCAACGGCAGGCCATACAGGAGCGCTTGATGACCGGCGCATCCGGCGAGGAGACGTTTGCGGCCACGACCGATGTGGCGGACGGATTGATCATCGGCCGGTACAGAACCGCCGCCCGCCGTGGCGGCGAGGTCTTCACCACAGCCGGATTCCAGCATTGCTGTCTGGCGGCCATCGGCGGCTATGGTCGTCGGGAACTGGCGCCGCATTCCGACATCGATTTAATGGTGCTGTATCGGCCTGAGGCACAGAAGATCGTCCCCGATTTTGTGAAGCAGGTCCTGCATCCGCTGTGGGACATCGGCTTTCAAGTGGGGCACAGCGTCAGAACGATCCAGGATTGCATCGAACTGGGCTTGAAGGACCTCACGGTGCGAACGTCCATGATGGAAGCGCGGTTTCTGGCGGGCAGCCCGGAACTCTTTCAGCAGTTCCACACCAGATATCTTCGCAAAGTCGTCTACAAAGCCACCGACAAATACCTGGAACACAAGCTGGAAGAGCGTCGGCGCGAGTACAAGAAATTCGGGGAAACCGTCTATCTACTCGAACCGAACGTCAAAAAAAGCCAAGGGGGCCTGCGGGACCTCCATGTGCTGCAATGGGTCGGGATGGCACGATACCGGTCTCCCACGATTCGAGAGTTGTCTGATCGGGGACTTCTGTCCCAGGGCGATTATCGCGCGTTGAAAGAGGCGCGCGAATTTCTGTTCCGTGTGCGGGCGTTTCTCCACGCGCGGTCGGGAATGGCGCAGGAGATTCTCACGTTCGACGAGCAAATATGGCTGGCTCAACAATTCGGATGCAGGGATTTGCCCCATCTGCTTGCCGTCGAACAATTCATGCAACAGTACTACCGGCATACGACCGAGTTGCATGCGATCTCGATGCGATTCGTGGAACGATGTCGACCGATATCCCTGCGGCAACGCATGGCGCGACTGCTTCCCGCATCGCGGATCGACACCTACTTTGTCGTGAACGGCAATACGGTGACGGTCCCGCCGGATCTGCGATCCCAGGTGCTCGACAGCCCCGTGTTGTTGTTGAGGTTGTTCAATCTGGCGCGCTCGCGACAGGCCATGATCGACCCCATGTTGCTGGAAGACATTCACCGGCATGCGGATGCCCTGTCGGCGGACGTATTTCGGGCGGCTGATGTCAGTGAGATGTTTCTGGAAATCCTCTCCGGTCCTGGAACGGCGAAGACGCTCGAAGCCATGCATCGTGCCCATCTGCTGGAAAAGCTCGTGCCGGCCTTCGCGCGAGTGCGCGGCTTGATGCAGTTCAATCAGTATCACAAGTATACGGTCGATGAGCATAGCCTTCTGGCTGTCGCCAAAGCCGAGGCGCTGGCGCAGGATCACGGTATCTTCGGAGAGGTCTATCGTGAAATCAAACGAAAGGACGTCTTGCATCTCTCCGTGCTGCTGCACGATCTCGGGAAAGGACATGAAGAGGATCACAGCGAGGTCGGCCGCCGGTTGGCGGAGGATGCGGCTGAGCGGTTCGGGTTCGGGGAACAGGAGACGCGCACGCTGGTGTTTTTGGTCTATCGCCACCTGTTGATGGCCCACACGGCGTTTCGACGGGATCCGCACGATGAGAAGGTCCTGTTGCCGTTCGCTCGGGAAGTGGGCACACCGGAAGTACTGAGGAAGTTGTTCATATTGACGGCGGCCGATATCGCGGCCGTTGGGCCTGAAGTTCTGACCAAGTGGAAAGAGTCGTTGCTGGTGGAATTATACTTTCAGGCGTTGCAGGAAGTGTCCGGCGACCGTGAACCGGCGGATGCACCCGAGCGACTCAAGCGGATTGCCGGCGAGGTTGTCGCTCAAGGCGTGCTCATGGCTGAACCGAAAGCGGACGAAGCCTGGGTGGAATCGCAGTTGCGCCAGTTTCCGCTTCGCTATTTCTATGGAGCGACTCCCCGACGCATCGCGGCAAATCTCGCCGCCATCCGGCGTTTACATGCAGGCGAGGTCGTGGTGGACGCAGATTTCAACGCGCAGTTAGGGACATCCGAATATGCGATCGTGACGCACAACGAGCTGGTGCCCGGCATCTTTTCCAAAATCGCGGGCGTCATGGCTGCAAGCGGCGTGCAGATCTTGGACGCACATATTACGACCCGCAACGACGGGATCGTGGTGGACACGTTTCACGTGATGGATCCGGACTACCATGGTGCTCCGCCGGAGGAGCGCAGGCGCACAATCGGGGACAGGATCGCAGGCGTGCTGAAGGGGTGGGAGCATGTCGACGAGCTCATGCGCCGTGGATCCCGGCTCAACAGCGCGCGCCGCGCGCCGCTGCATCGCCAGCCGACGGAGGTGCGGATCGATAACGAAACGTCCGACCAATATACCATCGTGGATGTATTCGCAGACGATCGCCAGGGTCTGTTGTACGTCATCACGAACGCGATTTTTACGGTTGGGTTGTCCGTGCACGCGGCAAGAATCTCCACGCGGTTGGATCAAGTCGCCGACGTGTTCTATGTCACGAATCATCAGGGACGAAAAATCGACGATCAGGCGCAACTGGAAGCGGTTCGGGTCGCGATTCTCAGAGACATCGACACATTCTTCGGGGCCAAGGCGGCATAAGGCCAAGCGGGCATCAAGGTCACCGCGGTGAAACGGGTGAAAGGAGGAGGGGATGAACGTTCGTGAAGTGTTGGAGTTTGCCAAGAAAAACAAGGTCCAGGTCGTGGACTTGAAATTCGTGGATCTCATCGGCACCTGGCAGCATTTTACTATTCCCATCAATGAATTGACGGAAGGCTTATTCAAAGACGGGTCCGGGTTGGACGGATCGTCGATTCGAGGGTGGAAAGCGATCAACAACAGTGACATGCTGCTCGTGCCGGATCCGGAAACGGCCTGTCTCGATCCTTTTTGTGCTGTGCCGACGCTGAGCCTCATCGGCAACGTCGTTGACCCGATCACGCGCGAAACCTACGATCGCGACCCGCGTTTCATTGCGCAGAAGGCGGAGAAATACCTCCAGAGCACCAAGATCGGCGATACCTCCTTCTGGGGACCGGAAGCCGAATTTTTCATCTTCGATCATGCCCGGTACGATCAAACGAGCCACAGCGGTTACTACGTCATCGATTCCGATGAGGGCGTGTGGAATATGGGACAGGAAGGCGTCAACCTGGGCGGAAAGATCCGTCACAAGGAGGGCTACTTCCCGGTTGCGCCGACCGATACGCAGCAGGACATCCGTACTGAAATGATTCTTGAGATGGAGAAGGTGGGCATTGCGATCGAGAAGCATCATCACGAGGTCGCCACGGCGGGCCAGGCTGAAATTGACATCCGGTTCGACTCCCTCGTGAAGACTGCCGATAAGATGCTCATGTACAAGTACATCGTCAAGAACGTCGCCCGCCGCCACGGCAAAACCGTCACCTTCATGCCGAAACCACTGTTCGGCGACAACGGGTCCGGAATGCACACGCACCAAAGTATCTGGAAGGAAGGGAAGCCGTTGTTCGCGGGGAAGGAATATGCCGGAGTCTCCCAGATGTGCCTGCATTACATCGGCGGCATTCTGAAACATGCGCCGGCATTGGCCGCGTTCACCAATCCTTCGACGAACTCCTACAAGCGATTGACGCCTGGGTTCGAAGCTCCCGTCCTGCTGGCTTATTCGAGCCGGAATCGATCTGCGGGCATCCGGATTCCCATGTACTCCCCGAGTCCGAAGGCGAAGCGGATCGAAGTGCGTTTTCCGGACCCGGCAGCCAACCCCTACCTTGCGTTTTCTGCCATGCTCATGGCGGGCTTGGATGGGATTGAGAACAAGATCAACCCGGGGGAACCGGCTGAGAAGGATCTGTACGATCTTGAGCCGAAGGAGGCTGCCAAGATTCGGACCATGCCGGGGAGTTTGGATGAGGCCCTCAACAACCTCGATAAGGACCATCAATTTCTGCTCAAGGGGGGGGTCTTTAGCGAGGACCTGATCGAGGCCTGGATCGGCTATAAGCGTAGCAAGGAAGTCGATACCATGAGGCTCCGGCCCCATCCGTACGAATTCTTTCTGTACTATGATGTCTAGGCAAGGGGTCGCGAACGGAAGTACTCCTTGACGGGTTTCCGGCAAGAATGCTATAGGTTGCGTCTACGGGGTTGGTTCAGGCAATGGCGCCTGGGCTAAGCTCGGCAAGATAGCGGATACGGACAAGGGCGTCCGTCATTCTTACGATGAATGGCGGACGCCCTTTTGTTTGTCGAATACGAGAATGTGAGACGATGCTGTCTCACGGGCGGGCCAAGCGAAGGCTCGTCGAAAAGGACACCGACGTCCTTCTTCCAAATACTGGGAGAAGGACGTTTTTTTCGGCTGGCATCCGGTGCGAGCGGCGTACATCCGGAAGGTGCCAGGGAGCAGAGACTGAAAATGGAGGCCAAGATGAACGACAAGTCGATCCCACCGCCTGACGCGAAGGCGCCGTTATCGGATGAGCAGTACCTGCAAGAAACAGTGGAGAAGTCGGTCGTGGCGGCCGTGCTGGATGCTGCAGACCCGTCCCGCCGGCAATTTCTCGCCGGCCTTGGAGCGGCGACACTCACGGCTCTTATCACTGAACTCTTTCCGATGGCACCCTTCCAAGCCTTTGCCGCTGATCCGGCTGGTGCGCCGGAAAAGAAAGACGTGACCATCGGCTTCATTCCCATCACCTGCGGTACCCCGATCATCATGGCGGAACCCCTGGGGTTCTACAAGAAGCATGGACTGAACGCATCGGTCAAACGGGCTGCGGGATGGGCGATGATCCGCGACTGGGCAGTGAATAAGGAGGTGGATGCCGCTCACATGCTCACACCGATGCCGCTTGCCATTACACTGGGTGCCGGTTCGATGGCGACGCCGATGTACATGCCGGCCGTCGAAAATATCAACGGGCAGGCCATCACGCTGCACATCAAGCACAAGGGCGTTCAGAAGGCCGCAGACATGAAGGGTTTCCGTTTCTGCGTGCCGTTCGACTACTCCATGCATAATTACCTTCTTCGATATTTCCTCGCCGAAGGAGGCGTTCACCCCGATAAGGACGTGCAGATTCGAATCGTGCCTCCGGCGGAGATGGTCGCAAACTTAAAGGCCGGCAATGTGGACGGGTATTTGGGGCCTGACCCGTTCAACCAACGGGCGGTCTATGAAAATGTCGGCTTCATTTTCAAGCTGTCCAAGGAGATCTGGGATCGCCATCCCTGCTGCGCATTCACGGTGACCAAGGCATTTGCAACTGAATATCCCAATACGTTCCATGCGATGTGGCGTTCCATTGTCGATGCGGCTCATTACGCGTCGGATCCGGCGCATCGTAAGGAGATCGCTGCCGCCATTGCACCGACCAACTATCTCAATCAACCAGTCACCGTGCTGGAGCAGGTCTTGACCGGTACCTATGCCGACGGACTTGGAAAAATTCAGAAGGCGCCGGACCGCATCGATTTCGACCCGTATCCATGGCACTCGATGGCCATCTGGATTCTGACGCAAATGCAGCGATGGGGCCATGTGAAGGGCGACGTGAATTATAAGGCCGTGGCCGAACAGGTGTATCTGGCGGCGGATTGCGATCGTATCGCCAAGGAACTCGGCTATCCGACGCACCAGGCCACTTCGAAAAAGCATGTCATCATGGGTAAGGAGTTCGATCCGAACCAGGCAGAGAGCTATCTCAAGAGTTTTAAGATTCACAGCATGGCATGAGGGGGTCTATGGAATCGCTCAATGAAACGTTGGCTGAGACCACGCGTGCAACCGGAGCAGCAGCGTTCCTGGCTCCTTCAATGCGACGGTTTCTCGCTCGGGTCTCGTTATTCGGGTGGCCGCGGCTGCGGAAAACGGGGATCGTTCAGGCCACGGGGCCTGAACGGGGAGGAACCATGGCGGGGCAGGTGAAAGGAAACCCGTGGTTCATATCAGGGTTCCTGTTGGTGATTTTTCTTCTGGGCTGGCACCTCTTCACGTTGCGGCCGACATTTGATCCGGCCGGAATGACCGAAGAACAGCTGCAGCTGATGGAGTTCAACGGCGATATCGTGCGGGGGGCGGATGGAGCCTATACATGGAATCCTGAAAAGGAGAAGGTCAAGGGGGTTCCGGGCCCGTTGGCGGTGGTGGAAAAAGCCCGCACGGAATTGGCCGAGGCGTTTCAAATAAAAGGAACGAACGACCACGGGATCGCCTACCTGGTGTTCTACACAGTGTCGCGGTTTGCCGCCGGGTTCCTGGCAGCCTCGATCATCGCGATCATGCTCGGGGTGGTGTTGGGGCTGAACCGGGTCCTGTTTCGCGCCATCAACCCCTACATTCAGATTCTCAAGCCGATCTCTCCTCTCGCATGGATGCCGTTGCTGCTATACACCGTCAAGGATCCGAAGTGGACCGCCATCCTGGTCGTATTCATGGCGGCGCTCTGGCCCACATTGGCGACGACAGCGTTCGGGGTGAGCTCGTTGCGCAAGGAGTATCTGCATGTGGCTGCCATCGTGCAATTGTCCTGGTTCAAGCGGCTGTTCAAGGTGATCCTGCCGGCGGCAGCCCCGACCATCGTGAACGGATTGCGGATCTCTTTCGGCAGCGCCCTCGTCGCAGTGGTACCGGCTGAGATGTTGCTGGGGGAACTCGGGGTCGGCTATTTGAGCTGGATCGAATGGAACAATCTGGATATTGCCGGCGTCATCTTTGCGATTTTGGTCGTCGGCGTCGTCGGGGTCGTGTTGGATTCCGGATTCAACAAGCTGGCAGGCTTAGTCACTTACCAGGAGTAATCTATGTCCTTTCTTCAAATCGACCATGTGACCAAGTATTTCCCGAACCCATCCGGGGTTGGACAGGTCTGCATCTTCAAGGATGTCACGATCAAAATCGAGAAAGGGGAATTTGTCACGACCATCGGGCACTCGGGCTGCGGGAAAAGCACTCTGCTTAACATCATCGCAGGATTGGAAACTCCTTCGGAAGGAGGTGTCATCCTCAACGGTCGAGAGGCTTCCGGACCGGGATTGGACCGGATGGTGGTCTTCCAGAATTTCGCGCTGATGCCTTGGATGACGGTGTTCGAGAACGTCGCGCTGGCCGTCCGGTCCGCCTACCTAGAATGGAGCAGCGAGCAGGTGACGGCGCACGTCCACAAATACATCGCGTTGGTAGGGTTGAAGGGGGCCGAGGACAAACGCCCTGTGGCTTTATCGGGCGGGATGAAGCAGCGTGTCGGCTTGGCCCGGGCGTTTTCGATCGAGCCGAAAGTGCTATTGCTGGATGAACCGTTTGCACAGATCGACGCCCTGACCAGAGGGGTCATACAGGAAGAGTTGATTCAAATGTGGAACACCTCACGCAACACCGTGTTCATGGTCACGCATGACGTGGACGAGGCGATTCTACTCTCCGATCGGATTCTTCTTATGACGAACGGACCGGATTCCCGGATTGCCGAAATGGTCCACGTGACGATCCCGCGGCCACGATCTCGGGAAACGATCATCGAGCACCCGCATTATTATAAGATCAGAAACCATATCATCCATTTTCTGGTGCGCCATGCCAAACATGGGACCGAGGTCGATGGAACCTCTTCGGATGGAGGTCCGGTCATCGTGAATTTCGAAGCGGAAACCGCCGTCATGCGCTGAGGATCATCGGCCGACGACGGTATAACCTGGCTGGATGGGGGTAAACACAGGAGGGACGACATGCATGCTACGGATCACGAACGAATCGCGAGTCTTGCAGCAAAAAAATCGTCATTCCTCGATCAATCATTGGGGGGGTATTTCGTACTCTCCGTGCTTGCGGGGGTATACCTGGGGTTTGGCATCGCCTTGATCGTGAGCCTCGGCGGCCCTCTCGCCGCGGCTGGGTCGCCGTTTGTCAAACTGGTCATGGGCGCGTCGTTCGGCATCGCGCTCACCCTCGTGATCTTCGCGGGGTCGGAGTTGTTTACCGGCAACAATATGGTCGGAGCCATCGGTGGCCTCTCACGCGCGGTCACATGGAATCAGGTCGTACAAATCAACTTCTGGTCATGGCTTGGAAACCTGGTCGGTTCACTCGCCCTGGCATGGCTCGTGATTCAATCGGGTGTCTTCTCCAAGGGGCCGACCCCGGAGCTGATCGAAAAAGTGGCGGCCGTGAAAATGTCGTTGCCGGCGTGGGAACTGTTTACCCGGGGCATCCTCTGTAACTGGCTGATTTGTCTGGCCGTATGGACATCAGGACGGACCACCAATGATGTCGCCAAAATCCTGCTCATTTTCTGGTGCCTCTTTGCATTCGTCGGCACAGGATTCGAGCACAGTATTGCCAATCAGTCCTTTCTCGGCATGGCCTTGTTTCTGCCTCATGAAGACGCCGTCAACTGGTCTGGATTTTGGTACAACCAGTTGTTTGTGGCGCTGGGAAATATGGTGGGGGGCGGCGTGTTCGTCGGCGCACTCTACTGGATGGTCAGCCCGTTCAAATCCAAACAGGCCGAAATTGCCGCCGTCTCACAGTCCATCGTGACGCCGGCCGCAGGGTCCTAACCGTCAGGCGATCGTGTGATCACCACAACACCGTCCTCGTTCATTCACAAGGAGGCTCACATGGAGAAGGAAGCAGCGCGCAAGAAGATCAAGTCCGCTCGGATGGAGAAGAAGGTGACGATCGCCGACGTCGCGAAAGCCGTGGGAAAGAATCCGACGTTCGTCGCCGCCGCTCTCAACGGCAATCATCGTCTCACCCCGGATGAGGCGGTAAAGGTCGGACAATTACTCGATCTGGACAAAGACATGATTCAGTCGTTGAGCCGATTTCCGGTCCGGACGGATAGCCCCAACGCGACCGATCCCTTTAAGTATCGTCTCCTCGAAATTGTCGGTGTCTATGGGGATGCTTTGCGCGAAATGGCCAATGAAATGTTCGGCGATGGCATCATGAGCGCCATCGATTTCACCCTCGATATGGAAAAGGTGACAGGCAGCCAGGGTGAAGCCCGTTGCAAGATCACGCTGAACGGCAAGTGGCTCGAGTACAAGACGTTCTGATCATGCGGACCTTGATGTTCGTAGTCGATGGTGGGATGACGTCTAACTTCAAAGGGAGCGTGCATGACACTGAGGCCGAATAACTCCGCATGGTGGCCTGTCATGGGAGCGGCGGCTCTCGGCGTGATCTATCCGGGAGTGATTGCTGCGCAACCGGTGACGCCGGGAGAGGTCAGCGCAGCGGATACGGCCTGGGTGTTGATGTCTTCGGCGCTCGTGCTGGCGATGATCGTACCGGGATTAGCCCTGTTCTATGGGGGATTGGTCCGGAGTAAGAACGTGTTGGGGACGATCATGCAGAGCTTCGCCATTCTCTCCCTTGTGAGCGTGCTGTGGGTGGTGATCGGATACAGCCTGTCGTTCGGGCCCGATAAAAAAGGCTTGATCGGCGGCTGGGAATGGATGGGGCTTCGCGAAGTGAGCCTCATCCCCCACCCCACCTACGGCCCGACTATTCCCCATCAGGCATTCATGACCTTCCAGATGATGTTTGCCGCCATTACGCCGGCTCTGATTACAGGCGCGTTTGCCGAGCGGATGAAGTTCAGCGCGGTGGTCCTCTTCGCGGGGTTGTGGTCGCTTTTCGTGTATGCGCCAGTGGCGCACTGGATGTGGGGTGGAGGATGGCTGAACGAGTTGGGCGCGTTGGATTTTGCCGGTGGCGCGGTCGTGCATATATCGTCGGGACTCAGCGCGTTGGTCTGCGCACTCGTGCTGGGCGCCCGGCACGGCTACGGCTCGGACTATCTCGCGCCGCACAATCTGCCCATGACGCTCCTCGGTACCGGACTGCTCTGGTTCGGTTGGTTTGGTTTCAATGCAGGCAGCGCACTGGGCGCGAATAATATTGCCGTCACGGCGTTTCTGGCGACGCATATGGCTGCCGCTGCGGGAGCGCTGACGTGGACATTCGTTGAATGGGCGCATCGGGGGGCACCCACCGTGCTCGGAATTGCGAGCGGAGCCGTGGCCGGTCTGGCAACCGTCACGCCGAGTGCCGGCTATGTCGGATATGGGGCCGCGTTGCTGATCGGGTTGGCAGCAGGCGGCCTGTCTTATGCGGCCATCAACTGGAAAAGCCGGTTGGGGTACGACGACTCGCTCGATGTGGTCGGCATTCACGCAGTGGGAGGAGTCTTCGGCGTGCTGGCGACCGGCCTGTTCGCATCCAAGGCCATCAATCCCAACGGAGCTGATGGTCTGTTGGCGGGGAATCCGGGGTTGGTGGGCGTCCAACTTATTGCGGTCGTGGCGGTCGCCTCGATGGCCTGTGCAGGAACGTATGTGATTCTCAAGTTGATCGATCGGATCGTAGGCCTTCGTATTTCACCTGAACAAGAACGACAGGGTTTGGATCTGACTCAACACAATGAGAGAGCATATTCATGATGAACCACGACGAGCGCACATTGTTGCAACTGCTGGACGGGCATGGACCATACACATTTGACCAGCTTGCCGAGTTGTCAGGATTGAGCGAAGCTCAGGTGTGGCTTGCGGTGGATCGTCTAAGTCGAACGGGTGACGTGGTGTTGAAAAAGGTCGGCACGGAGTACCACGTGTACGCGAGTGTGCCGATATGAACAAGATCGAAGTGATCAAACACGAACGGGACGGACTCGACGTCAAATCACTCATTGCCGAGTATGCCCGAACCGGATGGGAATCCATCACCGAGGGCGATGTGCAACGGCTGAAGTGGTACGGCTTGTTTCTCCGCAACCCGACACCAGGATTGTTCATGATACGTGTGCGCATCCCGGGAGGAAAGACCACGTCGTATCAACTCCGGACATTGGCCGACATTGCAGCCTCGCACGGCAACGGGATTCTTGACCTGACGACCCGGCAACAAGTTCAATTGAGACATATCCGTATCGAACAGGTCCCCGACATCTTTGCCAAAATGGAGGAGGTGGGGCTCACGTCTCTCCAAACCGGCATGGATAACATCCGCAACGTGATGGTCTGTCCGGTGGCAGGCCTGAGCCCGGATGAAGTCTGCGACGGCACGGCCATTGCCCGGGCAATCGACGATGAAATTCTCAACAATCGAGAGTATTCCAACCTGCCGAGAAAGTTCAATATTGCCATCACCGGCTGTCCCGACAATTGCCTGCATACGGAGACCCAGGATCTGGCGTTGGTGCCGGCGTATCATGACATCGGTTTCGACAAGTGCTTGGGTTACAACGTGCTGGTCGGCGGCAAACTGGGGTCGGGGGGGTATCGGATTGCGAGTCCCCTCGACATGTTTGTGAATCCAGCCGAAGCCTTCGACGTCTGCAGGGCCGTGATCCAAATTTTTCGCGACCACGGCCCTCGTGAAAATCGAGCTCAAGCCAGGCTGGCCTTTCTTGTGGACGAGTGGGGCGTCGAACGATTTCGCGACGAGGTGGAAAAATTGGTGGGAAAAACGCTGCCTCCTGCCGGAACGGATGCCAGGAAACCGCAAGAGAAGGACCATGTCGGCATATTCCGTCAAAAGCAACGGGGAATGAATTATGCCGGTCTAAAAGTATTAGTCGGGCGCGTGACAGCGAGAGATCTCAAAGCAATGAGCGCGCTGGCAGAACGATACGGGACCGGAGAAATGCGTGTATCGCCGGCCCAAGCTGTGATCATTCCCAATGTGCCTGATCGGAAGGTGGGCGACCTTACGCAAGAGCCGTTGGTCCAGCAATTTTCTTACAACCCTTCGCCTCTCTATAAGGGACTGGTCAGCTGCGTGGGGAGCGATTACTGCAACCTTGCCGTCATTGAGACAAAAGGACGGGCGGTCGAAACCGCGAAGCTGTTGGAAAACAAGCTGCCGCCGAGTATCAAGCCGATCACCATGCATTGGTCGGGTTGTCCTGCCGGTTGCGGCAACCATCTGGTGGCCGATATCGGGTTCCTGGGAAAGAAATGCAAAGTAGACGGCAAGGTCCTGGATGCGGTGGACATCTTTGTCGGTGGAAGATCGGGATCGGACCCAAAACTCGCCGTCAAGATCATGGAAGACGTGCCATGCGAAAAACTGCCGGCTGTGCTTGAGGGACTCGTGCCCTTTCATACGCGGGACAAGATGCATCGGGTTCGTGGTGCGGCCATGAAAAAATCTCCACCGAACAGTCCTGCGAAACAGACGGCTTCCATAGACTCATCAGACTCATCCCTTTCGTTACAGCGCATGTCGAATGCATAGCGCGAGCTGTTCTTGAGTGCCGTTCCGCCATCGGATCCGCTATGACGGCATACACAGGTCCGACATCCGCTCCCTGTCAGCCCATATAGCTGCATCACCTTGGATGAAAGGCTTCCCTGGCGCCGGTACGGATCGGGAGTCCATGCTGCCATTCAGGAGGGTTCCGGTCGGTGCCGGATGCACTTGAGCCACCGCTGTGGTTGAGTTATCCTCTCGGTCGTCACGTCACAGGGAGGAATCATGCCAAAGAAAGCAAAGGGCGGGGATCAATTCGACGGAAAAAAGGTAGCGGAGTATATGTCGCCCGACGTGCGCAGCGTGCATCGTTCGGCCACAATCAAGGAGGCAGGGCGACTGTTGCAGAAGTGGAAGGTGGGGTCTTTGCTCGTTGACGATGGCTCGCGCTACATCGGCATCATCACCGACACCGATCTCAGCCGTAAGGCTGTGGCAAAAGGTCTTGATCCCAATACGACCACGGTGACTGCCTGCATGACCAAGGCGCTGGTTACAATCGAAGATAGCGAGGCTCTCTCCGAGGCCCTCGAATTGATGAAAAAGAACGGGATCAGACACTTGCCGGTCACAGAGGACGGAACGATAATCGGGGTACTGTCTGTGGCGGATCTCCTGCGCGCGTACGAAAACGTAGTGGGTTAGCCAGGCCCTGACCTGCTCCTACGCGCATTCCAGGCGAATCGGGTGCCGTGGTGCACCTTGCGTGTCAGCCCGCCAATCCTTACGTTCCGCATCACATTCCATCTACACATCGCGTCGTGATTCTGACGCCGGAATCGGACGGACCGGTTTGACTGTCTCCGACCTGGATGATGTAATGTCCGCTAGCTAACCCTCTCGGGTTGCGCGCCTGCTCAGATCGTTCTTTCCCGCACTGATGGTAAAACAATCCACGACAGCGGCAGGGAAAATGGTTCCTGATACCATTTCCCCTGTTGAAGGCACACTATTAAATAGTTAGCCGATGAGTCTGTCGTATTCCGCGTGGCTGCCGATCCAGAACCAGACAATACCGTCGGGTGCATCTACGCCCAGCGCTCGGTAATTGATGCCTACCCGAGCGGACCAGTAACGGCCTACTTTCTTGAAATGTAGAGATGGATGTTGAGGATTCTCCTTGAGAAGTTCAAAGGCTTTGTCGGCCAGTTCGCGGGTGGGAACGGGGAGTGCGTTGTAGCAGATCCAGAAGTCGTGAGAAGCGTGGTGAGTCAAAGCTTTGTCGATTGACCGGAGGTGTGGGCACGAAGCGCCTTTTCGGCTAGCGCATCAAGCTTGCCGGCCTTCACGTCGGCCTCAAACTGACGATCCCAGACCTCGGCATCGAACGCTACATACCATGTCCGAAAAGCCGCTAGCTCATCGGGCGAGAGCTTCTCGATTTGCTGTTCGATCAATTCCACTTTACTCATACTTCACCTCGCTGCTGACTAAGTATACCAACGTCAAGGCCGCCTGTCAGCACAGGGAACGAGCTTGCAGCACACCTACCAAGTAGTTCCGGGCATTGATGCCTCCGTAGGTAGTCGACGTTCCTGCTCGGGGGAGTGGGTCCAGCGCCATTTTCGTCCGGCTGCGCAACTTGGTCCGTTGTCACTTTCGTCAACGGACCATCGAACAGTGCTCGCCGTCGCCAGCAATCGAGGACCCTGGGCGCTCACGAGACACGCCACCTCACCGACTCGGTGGCGTCCACAAACTTGCCGCGCCTTATTCGGCGCGGCGTGGACCTCGCGCCCGTGCGCGAACCTGAGGTGACTTATTCGTCGCCTTGCGCACCCCTACAACCCCCCGCAAGTCGCCGACACCGCTTACGATCGTGTCAACGAGAGAGGAGCGAAGGCCATCATCGTTACACTCTCGACCTTGTTTTTGGGGGCGCACAGTCGATTACGATGATTTCCAGCAATTCCCTTTCGGAAGGCTGCAATGTGTCCAGGAGCGCCGCTTCAAGCTGAATATGCGTTTGTATCTTATCACCCTCAGTCGGGCGCTTAGGAACGGACCCCGCATCAATCCCAAACCAGAAGACCAAGTAGATCCCACGGCCAGCCGTCCCGGGATCACGAGCATATAACCTTTTGAGTTGGCCTCGAGGCGCAGTCCAGATGTCCGGATGAATATGGCGCTTTATCTCGACCGGCAAATTTATTGACCCCATAATGGCCTTAATGTCAGCCCGTTTATCTTCCGCATAGTGGCCTTCCGGCTCTGCAGTAACCCCGACATGAAGCAATCGCGGACGGAGTAGTTCTAGAAGCCGGTCGCGACAGTCGTTTTCAGGACGTGGCTGAGTAGGCTTGCCGTAGCTGTCTACGTTCCACATACCTTTCCATCCATCAGTTGGTCCATCTCGTAATTCCGCACTTAGGGCATGCAAGTGCGAGTCTACCAAGGCCTGAAGGTCGGCTGCACTCGCTGGTCGTCCCTGGTTTAGCGTCTCAATAACCTGAACGACTGCGGGATACTTAAAAGCATGCTCACGACGCTGGCGCGCCTGATCTGCTTGGACATAGGCGATTTCGTCACGCCATGCAGCCAGTTCGCTATCATCATGCAACTCTGTGAGTGCCATAGCGGCTTCACGGGTGAGATCCTTCGCCAAACGGTGGATCAGCGATTGAATAGAGGAGGCTGCTCCTTCTGGGCCACGGATCGCTACCCAGCCAGTTCTACTCAGATTTCTGGGATCAAAAATTGGGCCCATCATGGCGATGAGTGATGCCAATGCTGCTATGGGCAATGGATACGGAGTGTCGGATTTGATTCCATGGGATGGACAGAGGAAATTTAAGATCCTAGCGGCTTGCTTGGCATTCCTCCGTATATGTTCGGCTAGGCCACTCTTAGCACTGACGTAATCGAGGGCGAATGCAACGGCATACCACAACGACTTGTTGTCATCGGTTAGTGGGATATGATTAGTGAGGACGTGGTGCGCATATGACAAGAGTTCTGCTCTATCCCCATTGCGAAGGGCGGCATGGAGCAATAGCTCCAGATTGTCCTCCTGAGCGTTGGGATAGTCCTTCAAGAGAGTAAGTGAAACCCATTGTGCAACCGGCTTCATCACGTCCTCATGGACAAGTTCATACAGGCCCATAATGTTCTTTGAACAGTGAGCAATGAGTGGACACCAGTAGGCGATTAAAGCCTCGGCCGTCAAGTCAGGCAGGGATTCAATGAGCGGGTCTACCCATTCGCGCTCTCGGTCGGTCACGATGGCATAGTGAAACGCCAATGCTGACTGCAAGGTTGATGCTGGAAGTGACCGCACGTCCGCAAAAGACCGGGTGGACAATACGTCCAAACCAGCCAACACGGGAAATCCAAGAAGGTACTCCTGACCTTCGGCTTGAGACTCACCGATCATCTTGGGCGATGGAATATCAGGACGCCGTAGAGCAGCGACAAAGCCGTCCAAAGCCGTTGCTGCGATCTCCGGATTTGTAAAGGCAATGAGCCGATCCTTTGAAGACGCGTCGCGATCCACGTCGCAGAAGAGTCCGAAATATGCTTTCGCCAAAGTGACAAGTGCCTGCGTTGGGGCCCCGGACCGGATTGTTTCCAGCAGTTCGGATAAATGCCGAATCCGGATTGCCTTCTGTTTTTCGCTTTTTTCCTTAGTGGCCCTTTTCCGGTGTGCGTCCTCTTTGCGCCAAGATGGAATATCCCAGCAAAGCTCCGTCCGCAAGGCTTCGCGAAACTTAGGATTCCGATCAACGAACTGGAACAAGACTTCCAATGTCGGACCATCTTCGCGTAAAAGGCTCGTACTCCCTTGCACTGCCTCTCGGAATAGAAATTCTGCTCGCGCTTGGTCGGGCTCTCCTTCTGCCAGAGAAAGTAACCACAGATGAAATCCATGTGGCGGAGCAATGTTATGTAGGCGTTGCCAGAAACAATGCAACTCGACCCGTGGTTTGTCGAAAGGGGTTACAGAAAACCAATGACGGAAAAGTCCCTGAACTGCGACTGGGTGAGATATCAGCCAACTCTGTATGGTTGCCGCTTCATCTCTATCTGCTATCGGGCTGTCGTACTGATCAAGAGCCTTCCCGAGCCACTCATAAAGTTGAGACGGCGAGGCATTCTCGCCGAGATGTATCAGTGTCTGTAGGATTAGACGTCCGAAAAAATCCTCCCAAATGAGATGGTGCGGGCTTCCAGCCATCTTTTCGGCATCTATCCCGGTGAATAGGAGGGGCAGGTCCTGTGGCCGCGTACGGCGAACTAACTCATGCGCAACGAACATTGTGTATGCGTTAACATGAGGTTCAACTGTCAGAACAAGGTATTGTCCAATCTCGTGAGGTCCAATGGTTGCAGGATACAGAGCGTAAAATAGTTCTCCTCGTAACCGATGATTCTCATCATGGACTCGCCCCTCGTGTATGTCGTCAAGGAGAATGCGGAGAGTTCCCAAGTCGTTCGGACAAACGTGGTGGTATGCATCCAACGCTGAAACCCTTGCCCCTTCCAGTCTGACATTATCTCGCACGATTGTAATAAGGCCATCACCCAGGTCCGGCAACGGAGTCCCATGCACTATGGCGTCCAAGACGCACCCAAGCAATTGCGGGTGCTCGGCTGGATCGCTCAAGATCTTCGCGAAGGCTGGCACCATGTCTGGTGAAGCCAGAGCACCGAATGGTTCGGCTGACCAATTTTCTACTCGGAAGCCTGGATTTTTGATTGCAAGATCGCGAAGACTATCAATCAGCATGCGTTTGCCGGATGCAGAAAGTATGGATGCGTCTCCATACAACACGAGACCAAGCGGATCTCGGCGAATTAAGGTCGCTGCTTCCTCCTTGCACAAACAAGCTAGCCAGGCGTAGATGCCGCGCAGCTCGGCTAAGGTGCCTCCGTCATACCCAGTCAGAAGTGCTAAGATACGCTTCAGGGGATAACCATTGCGTAGGCGTTGGGCGATGAAATTTGCGCTCAGATACTCTGCAACAGTTCTATGGATCGGTGTGACGCGACCAGGTCAGGAGGGGCGCTCTCAGGGTCCTCTGGTTCCGGCTGCATCTGTGCGAAGAGTCTATCAACGATGGGCATATCAGATCCTTAGGAGTACCTATCCAATCGGAAACCTGAACCCACTAGCTCAATGGCGACCACCAATATCCTCAACACACGACTTTGCTATGTGGTGTGAGAGGAAACGCGGTCGCGATAGCGACGGTCGAAGGCGCACGATGGATCGGATAAGAAGCATTATGTTTGTGCGCGCCGCGGAGACGTGAGGCGGCCGGGTCGTTTTTTGAACGTCCGTTGCCAATGGAACGAGTTGCACAGCCGAACGAGGCACGACCCTACGAGTTCACCTCGCGTCGGATCCCAGCAGTGCCCACCATCCCTACCATGCGGATTTGAGCAGTCGCCGAAGCAGGCAGGCCTGCCATCCTCTCTGTCAAAGCGCCCCGAACGTCCTCTGAAAAAATTCCTTCGTCTGTTTCATATGCTGCTCGATATCCGTCTGCAGATGCCTCGCCCCTGCTTGCCAGTCGTCGGTGGTGTACCCCACGCGGCGGGCGAGGAAGATGAACTCGTCGGAATCCTGCGGCGGCAGGACGAGGTCCTTGGTGTTGCCTCGCACCATGCGGAGCCCATCGATCAACATGCGAAGGAAGAGGTAAGATTTTCGCAGGTTCTCTCCGGTCGCGCGGGGGATGAGGCCGGAGTCGATGAGGGCGGCAAGAGCTTGGAGCGTGTTGGGCGTCCGCAGGCTTGGGTGCCGATGCCCGTGCATGATCTGGAGGTATTGGATGGCGTACTCCAGGGTGACGATGCCGCCGTGGCTGTGTTTGATATTGACCTTTCCGGGCTCGACGAGTTGCTTGACCTGTTGCCGCCGCAGGTCGAGCGCCACGGAGAGGTCCCAGGGGGCCCCGCTGTAGACGAAGGTGTCCCGATGGGCTTCGACCCGCTTGCCGAGTGACGCATCGCCCGCGATGTGGCGCAGCTTGATGAGCGCCTGCCGCTCGAACGGGGCCGCGAGGCCTTCTACGCTGTAGTACTTGCACAGCTCCTCGAACGCGTTGGCGAGCGAGCCCTTGCCCCCGTGGGGGCGCAGGCGGACGTCGATGTGGAAGATGCCTTCCTGCTTCGCCTCGATCCATTGCAAGAATTCCTGTGCGAGGCGCTCGAAGTATTCGCTGTTCTCGATGCCCTGCTTGCTGCCGGTCCGACCTGGCCCTCCATAGACGAACAGCACCTCGATATCTGATGCATAGCCGAGTTCCCGGCCGCCGAATTTGCCTGCGCCCAGAATGGCGGACGGGCAGGGTTTCTTGTTGGGCAGGCGCGGTGCGCCATAGAGCTTGGTCAACTTGGCTTGGCAGTCGATGAGGCTTCGCTCCACAATCACCTCGGCCAACTCCGAGATGGCGAGCGAAAAGTCCGGGAGGCTCGTCGCCGGCTCCACAATGTGTTTCATGTCGATGCGGAAGAGTTCCTGGTCCTTGAAGCGATTGAGGGCCTTTTTGCGCGCCGCATCGGTCTTGACCTTGGCGATGGCGCGGTTCAACTCCTTCCGCAAGGTGATCTGGGGCTTAATGAGTGGGGCGTCCCGATAATCTTTCAACAGCGGCAAGAGATTCACGTGCTGCCGCCGGAGAAAGTCTTCCCACAGAAAATCGCTGGCCCCGAGGAGTCGAGCCAGGAGCGGGTAGGTTTTCTTGTCGTTGATAAAGTCCCAGGCCTGTTTCTTCCCCGCATGGCGGGACTCCTCCACGATCAGGTCCAGGAACTGATCGAAGGCTTCTAACGCCTTGGCCGGGTCCGGGGCCCAGGTCAAAGCCTGGGTGAATTGCTTGATCAGCACGGCCGTCAACCGCAGGTGCTGCTGGTCCGCCGGATCGGTCAATTTATTTCCGTACCGGTTCCGCACGTAGAAGCGGTCGTGCAGCTTCGTTCCGTCATTCTGGAACTGCGCCTTGCGGATATAGATGTTGCGCATGGCCAGGGCGTTGGCAAAGGCATACAGAAAGGCCGGGGTATCCTCGGAGCGGATGTCCATGACCGTATCGGTTTGAGACAGGCTGTTGTCGAACGCGATCTGAACGGTATGCAGGAGGCCGCTGAAGGCGCCGCGGCGCTTACTGAGTTGCTCGACAAGCCGGCGGTTGACCTGTTGCCGGGCCTCCTGAAAGCGATTGTCGTCCAGGAGGGAGATGATGCGTTTGAGCTCGGCATACAGCCTTTCCATTGTCACGGGGGTCCATGTTTCTTTGTCGACGGGATGAACGACGAACACGTCGACAATTTTTTTTCGGGTGAGACCGGGCCGGCCCTTGGGCCGGCGACGGATCGAGGGCGAAATTGACGACCGGGTAACTCGCGAGGAATGTTCTTCACCAAAGGTAAAAATACGGCCTTCCTCGATGTTGAGTCCGAACGCAGACAGGAGCCCGCAGATCGCGGCAAACTCGGAAAAATAGTCGTAGGCGACGACCGTAATTTCATGCCGGTTGTTGTTCAACGATAGGCTGGATAGCTCGCAGGGATTGTCCAGCGTGAGTTTGGAAGCTAAGTGGATATGGTGGGCAATGGTATCCGGCGCAAAACCGGAGAAATAATCCGGGTCCATCCGATCCAGGAAATCGCGCAGGACGTCTTCGTCGATCCCTTTGCAGAGGGACGTGATGGTGTCTCGATCTTGCGTGCGGAACGGCCCTGGGTCAGCCATGGCGTGCGCGAGTATACCTGAAGGACCTCGCGTTGTGCCCGAGGAATCGCCTCAGTATAATGCCCCCGCCATGGAGAAACATCGGACCAAATCCGCCCGCCGGCCCCCAGCGAGCGGCGCCAAGAAGACGATACCCCTACCGGATGCCACCCCGCTGCTCCTCTCTCCCGGGCTGAATGCGACGGAGGTGGACAGCATTCTCAAACCGTACAACATTCGTGCAACCCAGGAGGCGGATCGCAATATCCAGGCGATGGCTGGAGAGCCGCACACGCGCCGCCAGTTGGCCGCGATCTTGCCAGATCTGCTGGTCTCAACGGCGAAAACCGCCGATCCTGATCATGCGTTCAATCATTGGGAACGATTGCTTTCCGGGGGCCTCAATCGACCGGCAATGTTGGACTATCTGCGAGCGTCGCCTCGCATGCTCGATCTCCTCTGCACGATTTTCGGCAACAGCGACGCACTCGCCTTTACGTTGATACGTGATCCGATGCTGATCCATTGGCTCGCGGAGCACGGTCTTTCCAAGCCTCCGTCGCGTGGAGGTATGGAATCGATTCTCCGGCAACATCTCGACGCTGTTTCGATGACGGAATTGAAATTGGATGCGCTGCGTCGGTTTCGTCGCAGGGAGATGCTGCGCATCGGGGTCCGCGACCTGTTTCGGCTGGCTTCGGTAGAAGAGACGACGGCTTCGCTGTCGGATCTGGCGGCCGTTCTCATTCATGCGGCGTACGGCATCGTGGATGCCGATTTGCGATCGCAGTACGGCGTTCCTGTGCATCGGGGTCGCGACGGGAAACTGATCGAAACCGGATTTGCCGTGATCGGCATGGGGAAACTCGGCGGTCACGAATTGAACTACAGCTCGGATGTCGACCTGATCTATGTCTATGAATCGTGCGAAGGAGAGATCCGTCAGGGCAGTCATTCACGACGGCGCCACGCCACTGCGCCTTCCGGGCCTATTTCATGCGAGGAATATTTTGAATTCCTTGCCCGGCGGTTGACCAGGGCGCTGTCCGACCAGACGAGAGAGGGATATGTATTCCGGGTAGACCTCCGGCTGCGGGCTGAGGGGACGGTCGGGCAACTGGCGCGGTCGCTCGATCGTTATGCCAGATACTATATGACCCGAGGTCAAGCATGGGAACGACTGGCGTTGCTCAAAGCCTGGCCGATAGCCGGCTCGTTGAAAGTGGGCGGGGCGTTCGTTCGAATGGTGAGACGGTTTGTGTGGGAATCCCCTCCTCGCGTCCCCAGCCTCAACCATGCGCGTGAGTTGATTCACGACGTGCGCGCGGTCAAGGAGATGATCGACGACCGGATGGTCGGGCGGGGACACGAACGGCGGAATGTGAAGTTAGGAATCGGAGGAATTCGCGAGATCGAGTTTCTCGTTCAAACGATTCAAGTCATTGCGGGGGCGCATCTTCCACAGATCGTGAGTCGGCAGACCCTGTCCTCCTTGAAACGGTTCCATGCTCACCGGCTGCTGCCGGAACGGGAGTTCAAGCGGCTTGTCGAAGCCTACCGGTTTCTTCGGAATGTGGAGCACAAACTGCAGATGATTCACGATGTGCAAACCCATGCCTTGCCCGACGATCAGGAGGAACTGGCGCAATGCGCGATTCGCATGGGGTATGAGGCTCATGATCGAACGGTTGGACTGGCGCGCTTCCGCGCCGATCATGCGCTGCATACGCGGCATGTGAACCAGGCGTTTCGCGCCCTCTTCTATTCGCCCTGAAAGCTCAGCCCTGCTGAAGGCAGTCCTGCATGCGATCGCGGCCCGTGGCCGGGTTGGATCAACTAAACAGTCCATGAAACGTCGAGCCTGAATACTGTTGAGATTTTTGGCGCGAATTATCAGGAGGTCGCCAGAATTTGAATGAATACCTTTCAGCGCGTGAATCAAACAGTGAAACGAAAAAGGCCGGGTGGCTTTCACCACCCGGCCCTCTCTTAGCTCCGAGCCATTAGCTATAGGCTATCAGCTCTTCTCTATCTAGTACATGCCTTCCATGCCGTGGTTATGCCCGCCTGGGCCGCCCATGGACTCCTTCTTTTCTTCCGGCAACTCCGTCACCATCACCTCGGTGGTGAGCATCAGACCTGCCACGCTGGCTGCGTTTTGCAACGCGGTGCGTGAGACCTTCGTCGGGTCGATGATACCGGCCTTGATCATGTCGACATATTCATCGGTTGCGGCGTTGAAGCCCGCGTTCGCGTTCTTCTCTTCGCGCAATTTTCCGACGACTACCGAGCCCTCGCTTCCGGCGTTGATCGCGATTTGGCGGACCGGCTCTTCCAGAGCGCGACGCACGATGTCGATACCCACTTTCTGTTCGACCGGAATGTCTTTGAGCCCGTCGAGCGCTTTCATGCAGCGCAAGTAGGCGGTCCCTCCGCCGGGAACGATACCCTCTTCAACCGCCGCTTTGGTGGCGTGAAGTGCGTCCTCGACGCGCGCTTTCTTTTCCTTCATTTCGGTCTCAGTCGCCGCACCGACGTTGATGACTGCTACGCCGCCCACGATTTTGGCCAGCCGTTCTTGCAGCTTCTCCCGATCGTAATCGGACGTCGTTTCTTCGATCTGGGCCTTGATCTGCTTCACGCGGCCTTCGATCTTCTTTGGATCGCCATGGCCTTCGACGATCGTGGTGTTGTCCTTATCGATCGTGACGCGCTTGGCGCGGCCGAGGTCGGTCAACTTCACGTTCTCGAGCTTCAGGCCGAGATCTTCGGAAATCACTTGGCCACCGGTCAACACGGCGATGTCTTCCAGCATGGCCTTGCGACGATCACCGAATCCGGGAGCCTTGACGGCCGCCACGTTCAGCGTGCCGCGAAGCTTGTTGACGACGAGAGTGGCGAGCGCTTCGCCTTCGACTTCTTCCGAGATGATGATGAGCGGTTTGCCCATCTTGGCAACCTGCTCGAGGACCGGCAGGAGATCCTTCATGCTGCTGATTTTCTTCTCGTTGATGAGGATGAGCGGCTCGTCCATAACGGCTTCCATCCGCTCGGCGTTGGTGACGAAATAGGGGGAGATATACCCGCGATCGAACTGCATGCCCTCGACGACGTCGAGGGAGGTCGTCATGGACTTGGCTTCTTCGACGGTGATGACACCGTCTTTGCCGACCTTTTCCATCGCTTCGGCGATCAGATCGCCGATAGTCTTGTCGTTGTTGGCCGAAATGGTTCCGACTTGTGAGATTTCAGTTTTCGCCTGACAGGGCTTGCTGAGCTTCTTCAGCTCGACGACGACGGCCTCGACGGCCTTATCGATTCCGCGCTTGATTTCCATCGGGTTGGCGCCCGCAGTGATGTTTCTCACGCCCTCGCGATAGATGGCCTGTGCCAGCACCGTCGCGGTCGTCGTTCCATCGCCTGCCGTATCGCTGGTCTTGCTCGCGACCTCGCGGACGAGCTGGGCTCCCATGTTCTCGTACGGATTCTTCAACTCGATTTCCTTGGCAACCGTGACACCGTCTTTCGTAATGGTGGGTGCACCGAACTTCTTGTCGAGAATGGCGTTCCGCCCCTTGGGTCCGAGCGTAGCCTTGACCGCATCGGCGAGCTGGTTCACGCCTTTCAGGATGGCGGCTCGCGCCGCTTCGCCATACAACAGTTGCTTTGCCATAAATAGTCCTCCCTTTACGTCAATGGTTCGTCGATCGTGGTCTGATCATCTAGTTGGTGAAAATTCCGAGAATGTCCTCTTCCTTGAGAATGAGGCATTCTTCATCGTCGATCCGAAGCTTGCTGCCGGAGTACTTGTCGAAGAGGACCTGATCGCCGACTTTGACGTTCTCCACCTTCTTGCCGACGGCTTGGACATTACCTCGCTGGGGTTTTTCTTTCGCGGAATCCGGGACATAAATTCCGCCGGACGTCCGTTCCATTTCCTCGGTATAGGTCACGAAAACCCGATCGCCGAGCGGCTGAAAATTCTTTGCAGCCGTGGACTTCTTTTCCTTCGTCTCAGTAGCCATACACGATCCTCCTTCTCGTAGCGAGCAACAAGATTTGGTGGTTGTTAATAAGTGGTTAACACGAATCGGACGTCGGCACTCACCAACCTGAATGAGTCAAGAGTTACGCGGTGTAGATAGCGCGGCTCAAGGACAAGTCAAGGGCGGGCGGAAGAAATTTTTTTGACGACCGCTTTCGGTTCAGTAAGCCGCTGATTTTACTTTGATGGAAGGACATTTGGCAAGAGACGCCCAGAAGATAATTAGGAGTAGGAACCAGGTTTTCCCAGGAAATTAGACGACAGACCATCGATTCCCAACAAAGAAACCCTTCAAAAAGTTCGGCGGCAGGGACGTAGGGGAGTCCTGGCAAGGGTAGGACAGAAGCGGGCTAGGGCCGGTTGGCGGGAACATCCAATGGCATTCCCTGTCGTACCGGAAAAGTCCTGGAGCGTCCGGATTGGACAAGCAGGGCAAGCACGTTTTTGGTGATTTGTTGAGCGGTGTCGCTGAGGCGCGAAGTGCGAATGGCTGGGGCGTTGTAATCGTCCAGCCCCCAGGCCCACTGCATCGACCCGGTGGAAAAGACCATTGAACCGTTCGTTGACGCGTACAGGCTCATATCGGCGTAGTTGGTTCGTCCGTTCAAGTCGTAGGGCGAATGTGCGAGAACGACGAAATCAGGTGAGGTCGGCCCAAAACGACGATCAGCTTCATAGCCGAGCAGGCCCGGCAACCGGCCGTTCTCCGGGAGGCTGACGCCGGAAAAGATCTGGTGTGACAATTGAGAGACGACGATGTCACCGTCCACCGGTACCGATTCATACATCACGCCGATCAGGACTTCTTCGGGATTGTTCACCGGAGGCTCGCGCCATTGGGTCGTGACCAGGTGATCGTTGGCGGCATCCCCATCGGTGGCAAACGGGTCTTTCTCACGCGCCGTTTCCTTGTAGGCGACCATCGTTCGATGAGGTTGGCCGGTCAGGGCACTCGGTTCGAGGCGGATCTGCCAATAGCAGGTATTGGACGAAAAGAAACCCAGTCCGACGCCGTGCTCCCGCGCGTCCTCGACATGAGTGCGCATCTCTCGTGACCAGTACTCGTCGTGGCCGATGGATAACCATGCGTGGTGGCCTTGCCATAGTGTTGCCTGGCTATGGGTATCGATGTTGGTACTGTAGGTCACATCGTAGCCGTTCCGCTCGAGCCAACGCACCATGTTGTACTCCCAACCGGCAGGAGCAATGGGTGACGAGGGATGTATGGAGGTTGCCGTCAAGAAATCGCCTGAGCCTGTGCCGGATGCAGCCTGCGGATGGGCGCTTCTGGCATAGGGGCGGTTAAACGAAACCTTGTGGGCCCATTGCTGATCAATACTGCCGGAGGGGTACGTCGATTTGCCTCCCCAATTGTTGTACGCCTGATAGGTCGTGACACTCGATTGAAACAGGTAGTCCGAGGGACGAGCATCTTCCCGAACGATAAAGATGATGTAGCTCTGTTTGCCGTGATCGCTACCGGTGAGCTTGGCGAGGTACACGCCGCTGAGCCAGTCGCTCGGATCATCAGTCGCATCGGTTGTCAGGTCGTAGGAAGGGACCCAGTCACATTCAATCAAGCCGGTTTCGGGATCAGGGGTCGGGATCTGTTGGCTGACTCCATCCCGATGAATACCTCCTTTGACTAGGCGGGCGCCCGCACCGCCGTACCATCCCATCCGGTAGATGTCGATGGAGAAAGATGGGTCAACCGTATTGACGAAGAATTGAATCGCCTCGCCCCGGTTAATGCTCGTCGCGGAGGCATAGCCTTCGATTTCATGATCCGCCGGATCGGTCAGGACCCATGTCCGATCGCCGGGGCGGGCATTTTCTTTCTCAATCGGGGAAGCGCTGTCGGCAGGAGTGGCGGAAACCAGGACACCAATCGCACTCAGTATCGCGCACAGGAAGAGAGATGTTCTGATGGAACTCCTACATGCGCAAGCGGTCAAAGTCTTTGACGTCCTTCTTGATATAGTCCCGCAAGCGGCTGATGATCCGTGCTTCCACCTGCCGGGTCCGTTCTTTGGTGATTCCGTATTTCACGCCCATATCTTCAAGTGTGAGCGGTGTCTCGGAGAGAATGCGGTTGCGCAGAATATCTTCCTCGCGCTCATCAAGGGTTTTGATGAACTCCGCCAGCTTTTGTCGGAACAACGTCTTGAGTTGCGTGTCGGCCAGCTGTTCGTCGGCCGGAGTCTCTTGCGCCGGCAGGATATCCATCAACGTGCCGTCCTGCTCTTCGCCGATCGGTTGATCCAGGGACAGCTCCCAATTCCCCAAGCGCTGATCCATTTCGACGACATCGCGCTCCCGCACATTCAATCGGTCGGCCAGGAGCTTTGTATCCGGGACATACCCCTCGCGCTCAAGCTTGGCCTTTTCTTTCTTGAGGTTGTAGAAGAGTTTTCGTTGGTCCTGGGTCGTCCCGATTTTGACCAGACGGTAGGTGTTGAGGAGATATCGGAGAATATAGGCCCGTGCCCACCATGCGGCATACGCGTAGAATCGCACATTCTTCGTCGGATCGAACCTCTTGATCGCCTGGAGGAGGCCAATGTTGCCTTCTTGAATGAGATCCATATGGTCGGCGCCCGTGTGCAGGTACTCCGCCGCGATGGCGACCGACACGCGGAGATTCGCCAGGATCACTTTCATGGCGGCGTCACGATTACCGTGGACCTGATATTCCTTGAACAGCAGCAGTTCTTCTTCCTTGGAAATATAGGGATATCTGCGCACCTCCATCAGGTATTGCTGCAAGGCGGTGACCGGAACGAGCGAGGTCGACACTGGGGTCGGCTCGCTATCGTGGGAGGCCGTGGATGTCGGCAGAGCCGGCACGGTCCCGTCAAGGGCGAGCTCCTTGTCGGTCGGATCGATAACTTCCGGTTCGACCGTTTCGCGAGGCGGCTCCTGTTCGGACACGTTGGCAGAATTGGATTTACGTTTGGCCATCGGGCGGTTGGTCTTGCTCATGTGCAGAAGGCTATGAAAAGAATTCGGAGGTCTTGAAAAGCAATTGCTCCATTGTGAGGGATCACGACGAAAACCCCTCTCAGGATGTTCAAAATGGGCCCTTGGTCTCACCCGCCCAACCCCGGCGTGCCGAGACACGCCGCTCCGCGGTTCGGCCGCAGCTAGGTGCACGGCGCGATGAATTTAGAGCGTCACGCTTGTGAACGGGCGCGAGTCGGTGAGCGCCCAGTGTCTTCCAAAGTTGGCGGACTTTTTCAACATCCTGGTAGGAATATAACAGATGCGGAGCGCTGTACAAGAGCACAAACGGTCGTTCACTTGCGCCGATGAAACAGTGACTCGTATAGTGATCACGATAATCCGCGTGTTAACGACACGTGTGTAGGCAAGAACCCGGATCGGAACGCATGACATCCGTCGTGAAAGCGGTGCGGAGCGGCCATTGGCCATCGCTTTTTGGAGCGTGGCTCCACTTCGAAGTCAGTTTCATGGTCTGGCTCCTGATTGGCGCGCTGGCAGTGTCGATTTCTGAGGAGTTCGGATTGACAGCCACCCAGAAAGGCGTTCTGGTGGCCGTTCCGCTTTTGGGCGGGGCACTCCTACGGATTGTGGTGGGGTTGTGCAGCGACCAATATGGCACCAAGAATACAGGCATGGTGCTCCTGTTGTGCGAACTGATCGCGGTGACATGGGGATGGCAAGGGGCGACCAGTTACGGGCAAATCCTGGCGGCCGGGTTACTGCTGGGGGTAGCCGGAGCCAGTTTCGCGGTCGCGCTGCCGATCGCAAGCTATGCGTATCCCCCGATGCATCAAGGATTGGCAATGGGAATTGCAGCGGCCGGCAACAGCGGAGCGGTCCTGGCGATGCTGTTTGCCCCCAGGCTGGGAGAAATGGTCGGTTGGCATGGCGTGTTCGGGCTCGCCCTCATTCCTCTGACCCTGACGCTGCTCCTGTTCATGGCACTGGTACAACCGGATCGTGGTGTGTCGCGTCAGGAACAAAAACGGTCCTGGTGGGATACTACGGTTGCATCAGTCACTCAGATCTCAATGTACTGGGTTAGCTTTCTCTATGCGGTGACATTCGGCGGCTTTGTGGGATTCTGCAGCTTCCTCCCGATATTTCTTCACGATCAATACGATGTCAATCTGATCACTGCCGGCACGATTACGGCTGTGTCCGGACTGATCGGGAGTCTCCTCCGGCCTGTCGGAGGATATCTGGCCGACCGTTTCGGCGGGCTAGCCGTGCTCCGCGCGGTGTTTATCGGAATCGCATTGTGTGTGGGAGTGGTGGGAATGTTGCCGGCCCTCGAGTATGCGACGGCTTTTACGGTGGCGGGGATCGGCGCAATGGGGTGCGGCAACGGAGCGGTCTTTCAGGTCGTGTCCGCCAAATTTCCCAAGCAAATGGGCATGGCTTCCGGCTTGGTCGGAGCAGCCGGCGGATTCGGCGGTTTTCTTCTCCCGTTCTGTCTGGGAGTTTTGAAGGATCTTACCGGAACATTCCAAACGGGTTTCTGGCTGTTTTCAGGCGCAGCCGTTCTCGCGGCGATCACGGTCAAGGTTGCCCTGCAGCAAGCGACGCCTGTGCTCTGTTCGGATCGGGGCCCCGACGGTTTTTGTGGTTGACAGAAGATTGAAAAAACCGGTTATGTGATGCCGCACGCGGGGGTGTGTTGAGTGGTTCACCCGACGGCATCGGCTCGGGAGAGCCCATCTGGCGAAACTAGTACGCAGATTACTATGACACTGGGCGCTCACCCAAGACACTGCCGGCTCACCGACTCGCCGGCGCGCACAAACATGGTGCTCTTTATCCATCGCACCGTGCGCCTCTTTATTCATCGCGTCGTGGACCTCAGCACTGAGCACTCAGAACTCAGGACTTCCGAGTAGCCATGCAGCCATTTAACTCCATCGAAGATGCGATCAAGGACATCAAGCGCGGGAAGTTCGTCATCCTCGTGGACGATGAAGATCGGGAAAACGAAGGCGACCTTGTGATGGCCGCGGAAAAGGTCACACCGGCTGCGGTGAATTTTATGGCGATGCATGCGCGAGGGTTGATTTGCCTTGCGCTGACGCCGGATCGGGTCGAACAGTTACAACTCCCGCCTCAGGCAGCGGAGAATACGGCCGCCTTCGGGACGGCCTTTACAGTGTCCGTCGATGCCCGAAGGGGAATCACGACGGGTATTTCCGCAGCCGATCGGGCGACGACGATTCATGTCGCCATCGATCCCAAAAGTTCACCCGCGGATCTTGCCAGGCCCGGACATATTTTCCCGTTGAAAGCGCAGAAAGGCGGCGTGCTGCGCCGCGCCGGTCAGACGGAAGGCTCGGTGGATCTGGCGAGGTTGGCCGGGCTCTATCCGGCAGGGGTGATCTGCGAGATCATGAACCAAGATGGCACGATGGCGAGAGTATTGGAATTGTCCAAGTTTGCCAAAGCACACAAGTTGAAGATCGTGACCATCAAGGCGCTGATCGAATACCGCATGCAGCGCGAAACGTTCGTGAAGCGGGCGGCAAGTGCCAGCATGCCGACGGCATTTGGTGATTTCGAAGCCGTTGCGTTCGAAAACGAGATCGATGGGGCGACGCATATTGCACTCGTCAAGGGGCGAGTGGACGCCGGCGGTCCCACTCTCGTGCGAGTCCACTCCGGTTGTCTGACGGGGGATGCACTCTGCTCGCTGCGATGTGAGTGCCGCGATCAACTCCTGCGGGCCATGGAGATCATTCAGAAGGAAGGCCGGGGCGTGCTCCTCTATCTCAATCAGGAGGGCAGGGGTATCGGTCTGTTGAACAAGATTAGAGCCTATGGGCTTCAGGACAAGGGCAGCGATACGGTCGAGGCGAATCTCAAGCTCGGATTCAAAGCTGACCTGAGGGACTATGGAGTCGGTGCTCAGATTCTCGTGAATCTTGGGCTGCATCAGATTCGGCTGATCACGAACAACCCGCGCAAGATCGTCGGTATAGAAGGATACGGATTAAGAGTAGTGGAACGCGTGCCGATCGAAATTACCCCGCGAGCAGCGAACGAAAAATATCTACGGACAAAAAAGGCGAAGCTGGGACATATTTTGAAGAAGGTGTGAAAGGGAGCGGAGCACGGGTTGGTCTCGTGCTGGCGCACGTGCGGCCTGGGAAGGACCCTCGTTTGACGCGTGTTAATGAACCACAGAAGGAAGGTGGCACAACCGTACGCGGGCACTGCCGGCTCACCGTCTCGCCGGCGCGCGCGAGCATGATGCTCGTTATTCCTCGCATCGCGCACCTCGCAGACCGCGCACGATCAGAATGTGCTCGGCCGATGCGCGCAATGGAGATCACACCAGCCACCTCGCCGGGTAGGGTCCAGTCCGGTCTTCGTGATGAAAAGCGTGCTGTGAGGTTAAGCGAGAATGAAACTCCGTAAAGGCTCACACGATGCGACCGGGCTGAGGTTCGGAATCGTCGCGAGCAAGTTCAACAAATTCGTGGCCAGCCGGTTGCTCGCCGAGGCGGTAAAAGCCCTGATGAAGGCCGGGGCTCGAGGCGACGATCTCGAAGTGGTGCGGGTACCGGGTGCATTTGAGATTCCCCTCGTCGCACGCCAATTGGCTAGATCGGGACGATTTGACGCCGTGATCTGTCTCGGAGCGGTTATTCGCGGTGATACGCCGCATTTCGAGTATATTTGTGCCGAAGCGGGGCGTGGCATTTTGCAGGCCTCCATGGATACGAACGTGCCCGTCGTATTCGGCGTGCTGACTACGGAAACGGTGGCGCAAGCGATCGAGCGGGCCGATCCGACCAGGCATAACCGCGGGGCAAGTGCTGCTGTTACCGCAGTTGAAATGGCGAATGTCATGAAACAGCTGATCAAGGAAGACGTGTGCAACGAACCTGCTGCATCGAAAGGCCGGTCGAGACCACGTTCGGTCAATCGACAGAAACGCTAACATGGCTTCTCGGCACCTGGCTCGCGAACGGGCATTGCAGATCCTTTTTCAATACGACATTCACGGAAAACAAGGCCTGTGGCTGGATGAGTTCTGGAAGCAGTATCCTCTCCAGGAACCGACCAAGGCTTTTGCCGAACGGCTGGTAGACGGGGTGCTGACGCATCGAAAGGAACTCGATACCTTGATCGGCTCCTGTGCCACCAATTGGAGAGTCGACCGCATGCCGATCGTCGATCGGAACATCCTTCGTGCCGGATGCTTTGAATTGCTGTACTTACCTGATGTCCCGGCCAAAGTAACTATGAACGAAGCCATCGAGTTGGCCAAGAGTTTCGGTGACGACGAAGCTTCGAAGTTCGTGAACGGCGTGCTGAATAAGGTGTTGAGTTCAGACCAGCGGTTGGATCGCAAGCGTGCCCATCCGGAGCTTCCGGTGATGGGGATTGAGTGAAGCGTGACCTGGGAAGAGCGCACGTCTTGGCGTGCGCGGGGTGGGCGGGTGAGATAGTAAGCGTGAAGTGTGAAGGTCCACGACGCGAAGAATAATGAGCGTCACGTTTGTGAGCGCCGGCGAGGCGGTGAGCCGGCAGTGAGTCAGATACGACGAAATACGAACGACGCTTCACAAGATACGAGATACGAACGACGAAGGCCGATCGACGATGATTGAGCGCTACACCCGCCCCCGGATGAAAGCGATCTGGGAGCTGAAACACAAATATGAGATTTGGCTCGAGGTCGAGTTGCAGGCCTGTGCGGCGTTCGAGCGTGAGGGACTTGTCCCGCGAGGGACGAGCAGGCGCATCCGAAAGAGAGCCAGGATCGATGTGGACCGCATTGCCGAGATCGAGCAGGTCACGAAACATGATGTCATCGCGTTCCTTGAGTCGCTGGCCGCTTCTGTCGGTCCGGAGCACCGCTTCTTGCACATGGGATTGACCTCGTCGGATATCGTCGATACGTCGCTGGCGGTGCAAATGAAGGAAGCGCTCGATCTCATCCTACAAGCTCTGGAAGAATTCATCGACGTCCTCAAACACCGTGCGTTCGAGCATCGCACCACCGTGATGGTCGGTCGCTCCCATGGCATTCACGGGGAACCTATCTCTTTCGGATTCAAATTGGCGATCTGGTATGAAGAAATGTGCCGGCACCGTGCGCGATTACGCGGGGTGCGTGGGGAGATCGCCGTCGGTAAGTTGTCCGGTGCGATGGGGACCTTTGCGCATCAGGGACCCGAAGTGGAGGAATACGTCTGCGGCAAGCTCGGGCTGAAACCCGATCCGGTGTCGAATCAGGTGGTACAGCGCGATCGCCATGCGGCCTACCTCTCGGCGCTGGCCCTATTGGCTGCCAGTATCGAAAAGATTGCCACGGAAATTCGCCATCTCCAACGGACGGAGATCCTGGAAGCAGAGGAATTTTTCTCCGTCGGGCAAAAGGGTTCGTCCGCCATGCCGCACAAACGGAACCCTATTGTATCGGAGAACCTCTGCGGGCTGGCCCGCATCATCCGTGGCAATAGCCTGGCGGCTCTGGAGAATGTGGCGCTCTGGCACGAGCGTGACATCAGCCATTCGTCCGTCGAACGGATCGTGATGCCTGATAGCACCATCCTCCTGGACTATATGCTGGCACGGGTGACCGACTTGATCGAAGGTCTGGTCGTCTACCCCGACCGGATGAAGCAGAATTTGGATCTCACGGGAGGCCTCGTCTACTCGCAACGCTTGTTGCTGGCGTTGATCGAGAAGGGAGCGCAACGGAAGGAATCATACGAAGCGGTACAGCGCAATGCGATGGCGGCTTGGAGAGGCGGCATCGGCTTTTCTGAGTTGGTGGAAAAGGACCCGTTCATCGTCCGGCATCTGAAGCCGGCCGAGATCAAGGCCTGTTTCGATCCATCCTATTACCTGCGGCATCTGGACAAGATCTATCGGCGGGTCTTCGGGCCCTCGCGTACAGGGAACTCTCGACAGAAAAGGAGCAGAACAGCATGAGTGTGCGACGTCTCAATCTGAATGGAGTGGTCTGTGCGATGGCGTGCCGGCCTTTCCCGATGCGGTAACTCATGACGATCGGAGCGCAACTCTACGAAGGGAAGGCGAAGAAAATCTTCGCGACGGATAAGTCGGATCAGGTGGTGCATCATTTCAAGGATGACGCCACTGCATTCAACGGCCAAAAGCGCGGCACGATCGTGGGAAAGGGGATCATCAACAACAAGGTGTCGGAGCGGTTGTTTCGCTTGCTGGAAGCCGGAGGGGTTCCCACGCACTTCATCCAGCGACTGAGCGATCGCGAAATGTTGACGAAAAAAGTGACCATCGTCCCGATCGAGGTGGTGGTGCGCAACGTGGTAGCCGGTAGCCTTGCGAAACGGTTGGGGCTCAAAGACGGCGAGGCCATTGAGCCGCCGATCGTGGAGTTCTACTATAAGAATGACGCATTGGGTGATCCGCTGATTACCGATGAACATGTCCGGTTACTGAAGCTGGCGACACCGGGTACGGTGCGTGAGATAAAAGATCAAGCCAGCAAGGTCAACGCACTGCTCCTGCCATTTTTTCGTGAGCGCCGGATGAAGCTCGTCGACTTCAAGCTGGAATTCGGCATCCATCACGATGCGCTGATCCTGGCGGACGAGATTTCGCCCGATACCTGCCGCTTCTGGGATATGGGGACAGGCGAGTCGATGGACAAGGACCGATTCCGAAAGGACTTGGGGAAGATTGAAGAGGCGTATCAGGAAGTGTTGAAGAGGGTGTGCGGATAGGAATTCGTCGGGGATGCCGTGATAGCCCTCTGTGCTCGCAGAACGCGCACGCTCAGAAGGTGCTCGTCTGGGAAAAGAGCGCGTCTTGGCGCGCTCGGGCGGGTGGGTGAGAATGATGCGCGCAGCTGAGGCCTACCACGACATCCCCTGCTAGAATCCCGATTCCCTTTTATGAGGAGGAAGTAGGAAAGGGAAGAGGAGTGACCCGGTTTCTTGAACTGTTCATGCACTACGGTCTGGTGGCGGCGATCCTGGTGTGGGCCGGGGCCGTTGGACTGATGGCCTATCATTTGACCGACTCACGCTGGCGGTGGGCATTTGCCGCGCTGTCGTTAGGTGGATTGGTGGCGGTGGGCGTCATTCTCTGGATCCGGAAATATGTGAATGCGTTGAACAAGGCGCCCCAGCAGGAGTCAAAATAGTGAAGGCAAAAATCCATGTGACGCTTGAAGCAGGGAATTCTCGATCCTCAGGGGAAGGCGATTGAGCACGCGCTGGATTCCTTGGGATTCAAGAATGCCGGGAATGTCCGGGTCGGCAAGTACATGGAACTCGAGGTCGATGAAGCGGACAAGACCAAGGCTGAACAATTGGTGAAGGCGATGTGCGAAAAGCTCCTGGCCAATACGATCGTCGAAGAATACAAGTACGAATTGGGGTAAGAGCTGATGGCAGATCGCCGTGAAGAAGCACGAAGAGCCAATCGTTCATGGCGTATGGCACGAACAGGACAGTTGATCGGAGGTTCGGGGGTTGCGTGCTATATGCCATCGGCCATAAGCTCCTAGTCTTTGCTGCACGCTGTTCGCTATCATGCTCTTTGAACTATCATGAAGATCGGTGTCGTCGTCTTTCCCGGCAGTAATTGCGACCATGATTGCCAGTACGTCTTCAAAGACGTCCTCGGGCAGTCGGTCGAAATGATCTGGCATAAGGAGACGTCGTTGTCCGATGTGGATCTGATGATCCTGCCCGGCGGGTTTTCCTACGGGGACTATCTTCGCACCGGCGCCATCGCGAGATTTTCTCCGGTGATGGGCCTGGTGCAAAACTTTGCGAAAAAGGGCGGGCTTGTCATTGGGATTTGTAATGGATTCCAGATCCTGCTGGAAGCGGGGTTGTTGCCTGGGGCCATGCTTCGGAACACCTCACTCAATTTCATCTGCAAGGACGCGGATGTGAAGGTCGAGAACGCCGCCACCAGTTTACGGATCGCTGCGAATCCGGCCAGGTATTGAAGCTCCCGATCGCGCACGCCGACGGCAATTATTACACCGACCCGGTCACGCTGGCCGGATTACAGGCGAATGCCCAGGTGCTCTTCCGCTATTGCACCCCGGAGGGGAAAGTCACGCCCGAAGCCTGTCCGAATGGCTCGCTCGACAATATCGCCGGAATCATGAATGCACAAGGTAACGTGCTGGGTATGATGCCGCATCCGGAACGGAGCGCGGAGGCTGTGCTGGGCAACGACGATGGCCGGCTGATTCTCCTCTCGGCACTGGATACCCTGAAGAAGGGAAAGATGCAGCCCAAGATGGTGGGAACATGACGGCCAGGTCCCGCTCTGCCCAGACTAGGCCCATCGCGAAGTACGTGAGGGCATGCCCATCGCTTCGGTGCTTACGCGGTCACCCTCTCGGAGTTCGCCAGGTGGAACCTTCTGGAATTCCTTCGCTGCGGTCTGTGACCGCAGTTCCTCAGTCAGTTCCAGCTTTCCTTCCTGGCTCACTCTCGTCGGGTCCCGACCGCTCTCGGCAAGGCCGTTGCTGCCATGCTCTCACTAACTAGTGGTCACTAATGGCGATCCCAGAATATCAAAAGTTCTTTCTGCCAGTCCTCAAAATAGCTGGCGACAGGAAAAATCATACCTATGGCGAAATGTACAATGGTGTGGCTGCAGAGTTTAAGTTGACGGATGAAGATCGCGCGGAGCTTCTTCCAAGCGGCACGGCAAGAAAGTTTGAAAACAGAGTTGCATGGGCCATCACCTATTTGAGTAAAGCAAGACTGTTAGATCGAGTGAGCCGAGGCATTTTCCGAGTTTCTGAAAGAGGCGCCGAAATTCTAGAGACGAACCCTCTGGATCTCGATAATAAGTTTCTTCGCAAGTTTCCTGAATTTGTGGAGTTTGCAAGAGGATCAAGGCCAGCCACTAGAGAAGAAGAGCTAGGGCAAGAAACGCTCGGGACCCCATACGAAGCTCTTGAAGAGGCTTATCAAGGTCTGCGAAAGACTCTAGCCCAAGAAGTGCTCGACCGTGTTCGGACATGTTCGCCTCAGTTCTTTGAGCGGCTGGTAGTGGATGTGCTCGTTGCTATCGGCTATGGAGGATCAAGGAAAGATGCCGGGCAAGCTGTAGGGCGTGCTGGAGATGGTGGAATCGATGGAATCATTAAGGAAGACAAGTTAGGGCTCGATGCTATTTATGTACAAGCCAAAAGATGGGAAGCCACTGTTGGAAGGCCCACCGTCCAGGAGTTTGCTGGAAGCCTTGAGGGACACAGAGCAAGAAAGGGTGTTCTAATCACAACATCAAGATTTTCGCAGGATGCTAAGGATTACGTTGGGCGTATAGAGAAAAAGATCGTGCTTGTTGATGGGGAGCTGTTGGCGCAACTCATGATCGACCATAAGATCGGTGTTACGGAGGTTGCCAGCTATTCAGTGAGTAGGGTTGACTCGGACTATTTCGAGGAAGCTTGAAGGCTGAGGACCAACCAGAAGCGATTGGCAGAAGCGATTGGTTGATGAAGGTGGGTACTATTACCAACGATCTGCTCGCGCAGCATAATCTGACCGACGACGAGTACAAGAAGATCGTCAACATTCTCGGGCGGGAGCCGAATCTCACGGAGCTCGGCATGTTCTCCGTCATGTGGTCGGAGCACTGTTCCTACAAGAGTTCGCGCATCCATCTGAAGAAGCTGCCCACGACTGGCTCGAGGGTGGTGCAGGGGCCAGGCGAGAATGCGGGCGCGGTTGACATCGGCGACGGGCTCTGTGCCGTCTTCAAGATGGAGTCCCACAATCATCCGTCCTTCATTGAGCCCTATCAAGGCGCGGCAACGGGCGTCGGCGGAATCTTGCGCGACATCTTCACGATGGGGGCGAGGCCGATCGCCTTGCTGAATGCCCTTCGATTCGGTGAATTGGAATCGGCGAAAAATCGCCATTTGCTCAGAGGCGTCGTCGCCGGTATTGCCGGCTACGGCAATTGCGTGGGCGTGCCGACGGTCGGCGGCGAGATCGTGTTCAACGACATCTATACGCAGAATCCACTCGTCAACGTGTTCTGCCTCGGCATCGCGCGGAAGGATAAAATCTTTCTGGGCAAAGCGGCTGGAGTCGGGAATCCGGTGATCTATTTTGGCTCGAAGACCGGCCGGGACGGGATTCATGGGGCGACGATGGCATCGGATTCTTTCGATGACCAATCGGAGCAGAAACGCCCGACCGTACAGGTGGGTGATCCGTTTACAGAGAAGCTGCTGTTGGAGGCCTGCCTGGAGTTGATGTCGGGCGATTTGCTCGTCGGCATTCAGGATATGGGGGCGGCGGGGCTGACCAGTTCGTCCTGCGAGATGGCGTCGCGCGAGGGGACCGGCGTGGAACTGGAATTGGCCGATGTGCCGCGGCGTGAACCGGGGATGACACCGTATGAACTGATGTTGTCGGAATCTCAGGAGCGCATGCTCATGGTGGCCAAGGCCGGCCGGGAAGACGAGGTCATCAAGATCTGCCGCAAGTGGGATCTTGATGTTGCCGTGATCGGCCGTGTGACGGATACGGGCAAGGTGGTCCTGAAGGATCAGGGCCGGATTGTGGCCGAGATTCCTGCAAAAGCCTTGGCCGACGAAGGCCCTCGTTACGACCGGCCGGGTTCGCCTCCGGGCTATCAAGACATGCTGCAGGCGCTGAACTATGATGCGCTACCGGATCTCAAAGACGCGAACGCGGCCCTGTTGGCGTTGTTGGCATCTCCGACCATCGCCAGCAAGCGTTGGGTCTACGAGCAATACGATCATATGGTGCGAACGAACACGATGGTTCGACCCGGCTCCGATGCGGCGGTGTTGCGAATAAAAGGCACCAGTAAGGCGTTGGCCCTGTCCGTGGATTGCAACAGCCGGTACTGTTTGCTCAACCCCTACGAAGGTGCGAAGCTCGCCATTGTAGAATGTGCACGGAATCTTGCCTGTTGCGGCGCCGAGCCGGTCGGTGTGACCGATTGTCTGAATTTCGGTAATCCTGAGCGGCCGGAAGTCATGTGGCAGTTTGTCCTGGCGATCGAAGGCATGAAGGACGCGTGCGAGGCGCTGAATGTGCCGATTGTCAGCGGCAACGTGAGTTTTTATAACGAGACGAACGACCTGTCCATCTATCCTACGCCGATGATCGGAATGGTCGGACTGATCGAACAGGCTGATCTGGCTGTCACGCAGTGGTTCAAGCAAGCCGGAGATGTCATTATTCTCTTGGGGACCACGAGAGAAGACCTGGGTGGCACGGAGTATCTGAAGATACTGCATCACCGCGAGCAAGGGTCTCCGCCGTTCCTGAGTTTGGAGACCGAGCAAGCGGTGCAGGCCTGCACCGTGGCCTTGATCCGTCTCGGGCTGGTCCGGTCGGCACACGATTGTTCGGATGGTGGTCTCGCCGTCGCGCTCGCAGAAAGTTGCATCTCGACGCCGACCGGGCGACTGGGTGCTGTGGTACAATTACCCCTCGGTCGTCTTCGCCGGGATGCCCTCTTCTTCGGGGAAAGCCAATCGCGCGTGATCCTGTCGGTGAAGCCGGATGAGGCCGAACGTGTCCTCCAGACGGCACGAGAGATGGGCGTGGCGGCTTCGAAGATCGGAACAGTCGGGGGTGATCGATGTGTTGTGACGCTCGACGATGTTCCCTCGGGACCTGGAGCGAAGATCGATGTCGATCTCGACTCGTTATTCGACCGGTGGGCCCATGCGCTTGAGCGGGCGCTCACGAGTGCAGAATAGGCGGGTTGCTTCATGATGAAAACCCTCCCCATGGTGACGCCTGACAAGTTTCATGATGAGTGTGCAGTGTTCGGCATTTACGGGCACAAGGAAGCATCCAATCTCGCTTATCTTGGTCTGTACGCGCTTCAACACCGCGGTCAGGAAGCTTCCGGCATCGTCGCCTGCGACGGAGAGCACTTCCACGCCCACAAGGGTATGGGGTTGGTGGCCGATATTTTTTCTCAACGGGAATTGAACCGACTACCCGGTTCGATGGCCATCGGACACAATCGCTACTCCACCGCCGGCGGCAGCGATCTGAAGAATGTCCAGCCGCTGACGGTGAACTTTGCGCTCGGCAATCTGGCACTGGCACACAACGGCAATCTCATCAATGCGACCGTGTTACGGAACGAGCTCGAAGCCTACGGGGCGATCTTCCAGTCGACCTCTGATACGGAAGTCGTGATCCATCTCATCGCGCATTCGCGCGCGGACACCTTGCTGGCTCGCGTGATGGATGCACTCAGTCAGGTGCGCGGCGCGTTTTCGGTCGTCCTCATGACAGACGACGGGCTCATCGCAGCACGCGATCCCTACGGGTTTCGGCCGCTCTGTCTGGGGCGATTTCGCGACGCCTGGCTGGTTGCTTCTGAAACGTGTGCGTTTGACCTGCTGGGCGCGGAATATGTACGAGAAATCGAGCCGGGTGAATTGATCGTGCTCAATGAAAAAGGCGTCACCAGCTACCGGCCCTTCACCCAGACCACGCCGGCCATGTGCATCTTTGAGTATGTCTATTTCTCCCGGCCCGATAGCCGGATCTTCGGAGGAAGCGCGGTCTACACGATCCGGAAAGCACTCGGCCGGCAGTTGGCGCAGGAATCGTGGGTGCCGGCCGATATCGTGATTCCCGTTCCGGATTCTGGTGTCCCGGCGGCGCTTGGCTATGCCGAGGGCTCGGGAGTCCCGTTCGAAACCGGGCTCATTCGCAATCACTATGTCGGCCGAACATTTATCGAGCCCGAACAGTCCATCCGTCATTTCGGCGTGAAGGTCAAGTTGAATGCTGTCCCGGAAATTCTCAGAGGTAAACGTGTGGTCGTGGTGGACGATTCCATCGTCCGTGGGACCACGAGCCGTAAGATCGTCAAGATGTTGCGACATGCCGGCGCCAAGGAAGTGCATCTGCGTATCAGCTCGCCGCCGATCGTTTCACCCTGCTTCTACGGGATTGATACGCCGACGAAAAGAGAGCTGATCGGGTCTTCTCATACGTCGGAAGAGATCCGAAAGTATGTCACTGCCGACAGTCTGGCCTATTTGAGCCTCGACGGTATGCTCAAATCCGCACCGGGCCAGCCCGATCATTACTGCACGGCCTGCTTTACTGAACGTTATCCCATCTCCTTCACCAGGGCCGAGGAACTTCAACTCGGCCTCTTCGAAGCCTCTCACTAAAACCGCGGCGCCGGTCTGCCTCCGTGCGATTCCTTGTAGCTCAGGACTGTATCGGCACGCCTGATACACTCAGAATTGAGATCCTGTTTCACGTAGACACCAGAGCGCACGATCCTGTTGGCCGGTCCTCCACGGACATTCGGCCCCTCACGTATCTATTCAGGACCTGAAATGAAACGCTCCCCGGAAGGGGGAGCGTTCCCCACAGGTTGGTAATAGCGAACCATCCGGCATTCGCTTATTGTCCGGACCTGTTGCCTGTAGATTCTTGGCCGGTCGTTGCGTGACAAATGCATGGCGAACATAGGTTCCTAGCCCGCATTATTCATGAGGGTTCGTCACGAAACGGCGGAGACGCCATGCGAGACGGGCGTACGGAGCCGGGAGGAAGGGAGGCATCCTTGAACAGGATGTTGACCGACCGAGCGGCGAGGCCGCCCGCCTGGCCGCGTGGAACCGGTGGCCAGGCTTGTCGTAGCGGCGTATCTGCGGTTGGAGTAGAAGCCTTCATGAATAATGCGGGCTAGACTTCCTCCTATTGCGCATTCGATAGCGCTGCCATCGTACTAGTCGTGACCGGTCACGGACGGGAACTATCGCCGGCATTGGATAAGCAAGGGATCACAACTATTCGGACGCGATGTGCTCGATCTTCCTTGGTTGATTGCTCCCTTATTGCAGGCGCGGCAGGTTCGAATGCGCCACTGAACTTTGATCCTGAGGAATGATCATGCCAGAACCGATGGTATACTCACGAATCCGTCGCTCCCGTGTCAGATCCTATGCAGCGCACGGTGATCTATCGTATCTCACGCCTGAGGCACAACTTCTCATTCTGCTGGCGCGGACATCACTCAGTGGCGCTCTCCAAATTGAAATTCAGGATAGGGTTCGTGAATCCGTCAACTGGTCTTTCATCTGGCAACTGGCTAGAGAACATGGTGTGGCTCCCTTGGTGTACCGCACGCTCATGGCCTATTGTCCCGCCGCCTTGCCCAGGGAGACCCGGGAATCGTTCAGACGTCACATCCAGGCGAACGCCATTTTCAATACGCTCATGGCCGACGAGTTGGTAACCCTGATCGACGCGTTTGCGGCCAAGGGCATTCGAGTGATCCCATTTAAGGGACCGACGCTCGGCGTGATGGCCTATGGGGATCTGACATTGCGGGAGTGCATGGATCTGGATCTCATCGTGGAGCAGTCCTATATTCCGCAAGCGCGGCATGTGTTGTGGTCACATGGCTACCAACTGGCCAGCCGCGATATGGACGGCAGCGACGTACAGGACGAACCATTCCATTCATTCGTCAAAAAGAACGGGATGTTTCGGGTAGATCTTCAATGGACGATGGCGCGTCGATTATTCTCCTTTCGTCTCGATCGAGAGCACTTTTGGAAACATCTCAAACCGGTGCGATTGCCGCGCAAGGCCATCATGTCGCTGGCGCCGGAGGAACTGTTGATCGTCTTATGCGTGCACGGATCAAAGCATGCCTGGGAAGATCTTAAATGGGTCTGTGACGTCGCGGAACTCGTACGTCGTCGGAGGAATTTGGATTGGAGCCGCGTCCTGCACCTTTCCCAGGAGTGGGGCTATCAACGGATGGTTCTGATGGGGCTTTCCATCGCTCGGTGTGTTTTCGATGCGCCTCTGCCGCGTCACGTGTGCCAGATCGTCGATTTCGATGCAGATATTCCTGATTTGGCAAAAAGAATGCCCCGCCGATTGTTGAAGGTGACATCACAAGGCATCGACGAGCGCGATGCGGAAGCACTATACTTTACGCTGAAAGACTCTTGGATCGAACGGTGGAAGTACGGGGTTGCCTTGTGTCGTGCCGACGTCTCTGCTGTGACAACACGAATGTCGTGGTTTCATTCACAGAAACGGCTGCGCCTGCTCCATCGGATATTTCAGCCCCTGCATCGTGTTGCGGCGCGATGGACGCCGACCGCATGGCTGCGAAGACTCATTGTCGAGTGGTTCGAGAATCCCGGTTACTGAGAACGGCGATGCATGATTCCTCCATCATCGTTCGGCCGTCTAGGTCTTTTTCTGATAGGCAACCTGCCAGTTGCTCCCAAAATTTTTGACGTGTTAGGATATGAGGTCGGACTCCAAGCGTGGGAACGTTTCGAGTCATCAACCCCGAAGCATGTCCCAAACCAGAGGAGGGGTCGTCATGAAAAGATTTCTGATCCTGTCGCTGTTGGCGCTGCTGCCGTTCGCCGCGATGCAAGCAACCGCGGCAGGATTTTTCAAGGTTGGAGAACGTGCCCCGAACTTTACGTTGACCTCTTTGGGCGGCGATACGGTCTCTCTCGATGCCATGAAGGGCAGAGTGGTGGTGCTGGGACTGTTCCACATTTGTGATCCATGCATGATGCAGGGTACGAATCTTCAAAAAGTGCATGAAGCGATGAAAGGCAAAAATGTTGCCGTGATCGGCGTCAATTCGGCCGGGAATTCCAAGCGCGATGTGGGAGAGTTTCTCAGCGCATTTCCCGCGCAAGTGACATATCCCTATTTGTTGGATCCCGGGAAGACCACCGACAAGCTCTACGGTGGAGGAAAATTCATTCCGAATGTCTATGTGATCGATCAGAGCGGCGTCATCAGCTGGCAGCGTGTTGGAAATATGGACCTGGCGGGAAGTGATCTCATCATTCAAGAGGTCGAGAAGCTACTCGCAAATGGATCTGGCAAGAGTTCGGGATCAATGTAACCAAGGATCGAGCATCATGGATGATTGGGAAGAGGGCAAGCAAAAGTTTCTCGAGCTTGTGCGCGGTATCGATGCGGATGTTCAGGTCGTCATACCGACCAAGCCGACCAACAGCATGTTTCTCATTTCGTTGACGAAGGGACCGAATCGAAAATTCATTACCGTGCCCGAGGACGACGTGATTGACTTACCCGGCGAGACCTCGATTGTGGCCAAGGTCACTAAAACCCTGCAGGATGCCGTGGGCAGTTTGTAGGTTACATGAACGCGTTACTTCCCGGCATTTGGCAATGGTCTTGGTTCTCGGAGGAAAAGCAGCTTGACTTCAACGGGCTGTACCTCACCGTGGGTGAACATCGCATCCTGGTAGACCCGCCGTTGATGACCGCTGAGGCTGCGAGCATGATCCGGCGCGGGGGAGGCATCGACTACATTGTCGTCACGAATCGGGATCATGCCCGAGAAGCGGCGCGATATCAGGCCGAGTTCAAATGCCAGTTGCAGGTTCCCGAGGCCGATGCTCCGCAGATGGAGCTCACTCCGACGAAAACCTTCAAAGATGGTGAACTTCTTCCTGGAGGGATCTGGGTGATTCATGTGCTGGATCAAAAGTCTCCTGGAGAGTCCGCCCTGTTCATCCAACAGGGGAAGGGTGTCTTGATCGTCGGCGATGCATTGATCGGCGCGCCCGCCGGTTCGTTGCGCATGTTGGCGGCGGAGAAGTACGCGGATCCGGCAAAGGCCAAGCAGGGGCTTCGTCGCTTGCTTAAATACACATTCGACTCGATTCTCGTGGGCGATGGCGCTAACCTCATGACAGGCGCCAAACTGGCGGTGGAACGCGTCGTTCAATAAGGATTGTAGATGGCCTTGCGCAACGGATTGTCGGAAGAGCTGAATCGACAAGGAAATGAACACTTCGCGCGTGGACATTACACCGATGCCTATGCATGCTACGCGAAGGCCTTGGAATGTGACCGATTGACCGGCGATCAACGGGCGCTCAGCGCGACCCTGGGTAATCTAGGGAACATCTGTGCTGTGAGCGGGCGTCGCGAGTCGGCGCAAACGTACTACCAAGAAGTGTTGGAATTGCAGAAAGTGTTGGGCGACGAAAAAGGCATCGGGACCACATTGGCGAATCTCGGTAATTTGCGGGCGGATGCCGGAGAATGGGAGCGGTCACGTGCCTATTATCTGGAAGCGCTGGATATCATGACCAGAGTCCACGATGAGGCCGGCAAAGCTGTCCTGTATTCCGATCTTGGTTTGGTGGCGCGGGAAACGGGACAATTCGACGAGGCGATGCGTTGTTACGAACAATCGTTGGTGTTGATGCGGCGTCTCGACGATCGGGGCGGGGTGGCCGACGCCTGGCGGATGATGGGACGGACCTATCTGATACAGAAACGGTATGAGGAGGCGATTGCGTGCTGCCAGACCAGCCAATCGATTGCTGAACGAAATCACGATGAACTGAGAACCGGTGGATCACGGTATGTCCTCGCGCAATGCTACGAAGACCTCGGATTGTATCGCGAGGCCGCCGACCTTCTGGAGCAAGTCGTCTACATGGACCGGAAATATCGTCTGCCAAAGCTTGAGGAAAACACGAAACGGCTCGAATTGCTGCGTGCCCGCGTCGCTCAAGAGAAGTCTACAACCGAGCGGATGCATTGACACCCATGAATCACGGCCCTTCATCGTCCTGGGATCAGGCACGGTCCTATTTGATTGAGAAGGTTCCTCAGTTCTACGAATTGGAACCGGGGGGGCGCTGGCGCTGGACTTGGGCGATGACGGATGGATGGTGGAAATCACTCCGGACGGTCGCCTGTTGTGCCAGCATGGCGTGTCCATGGACGATGTCAAGAGTTTGATGTCGGATGGGACTCCGGAAGATCTGGGAACGGATGAAGTGGCGAAACAAGCAAAGTATTTTATCCAACCCGCCGTGGCGAAATTTCGGCCTGCGCTGGCGAAGGCGGGCTTTCAAGAGGAGACCGCGATGAATGAAGAATATGTCGCTGTTATCTTTGAGAAGGCCGTGGACTTCGGGCAACTGGACGAGGTGACGGCGCTCGTGCGTTGGTGCCAGCGGAATATTACGTAAACTTTGTGCGACGAAGCGTCCGGCAGCACTTGCAATGGAATGAGCCTTTAAGAATAGCCTTCCGTGCACGATATCTATCTCCAACTCTCGCCTCTGGAAAAATTATACGTACCCTAACGAGCGGTATCTGGGTCGCCTGTGGGCCTAATCTGCAAAACCTCGCGGTTGGTCCATTCGACAACCGCGGCTCGGAAGAGCCAAGGCGCGACCGATCTGCACAACCTAATTTGGAGTGAACCGATCGCATCTCTCGTGAAGGAGTAGCGATGATCAAGACCTTTGAGGATTTTCGCGACACCGTGTCTGCCTACCGACTACCTGGTGTGATCATTTCTGCCTTGGAGTTAGACCTGTTCACGGCCATTGGGAGAAAAAGTTGGCCTGTTGGCGATCTGGCGAAGACCATGCAGGTCAGCGAACGAGGCTTGGATATTCTCTGTCGCAATCTGGCTATGTGTGGACTGTTGACCAAACGGGGAGCGAGGTATCGGAATAGCCGTCTTGCTGCGACGCAACTCAACCGCACCCATTCCGCCTATCGCGGGGCCTATATCGAGTTGCTCAGGAATCATTGGGGAGACTGGTTGCGCTTGACCGACTCCGTTCGCACGGGGTTACCCGTAGATCCGGAGACAAAGGAGGATACAGAGTATCGCCGGCAGTTCACGTGGGCTATGCATCATCGGTCGAGGGACGTTGCACCGGAGGTTGCGAGGAAAATCTCTTTGCGAGGTGCTCGAACGCTGTTGGATCTCGGTGGAGGGCCTGGCACCTATGCGCTGGCATTTCTTCAACGAAACGCTCAATTGCAGGCGACCGTGTGTGATCGCCAGGCCGCTCTCGATGTCGCTCGACAGGTGGCGGCAAACGAGAGTGCCGGTGCGCGACTCTCCTATCTCCCGCTGGACTTCATGACTGACCCGCTTCAAGGGCACTACGACATCATCTGGTATTCCAACGTGCTTCACATCTATTCGGCAGCGGAAAATCAGGCGCTTTTTACGCGAATTCTTCCGGCGCTCAACCCGGGTGGTCGTCTGATCATCCAAGACGCGTTTCTTCAGGACAAGGAAGGAATCTACCCCGCTGATGCCAGTCTTTTCGCTGTCACCATGTTGCTGTTCACTCCTGCCGGCAACACGTATTCTCTACGCGACACGACCAAGTGGTTGCGCCAGGCTGGGTATGTATCGGTGAAGCCGATTAAGATGAAAAAGGGGACGGAGGATTGGGAGGACGGGTTGCTACAGGCTGTCCGACCATCGTCGCGCTGAGAAAGGCGTATCCCCCACAGGCGATGAGCAGGAAATTCAATACTCCGCTAAGCCCCTCCAGGATAACGACAGCCCCACGCACCTCCGCTAGAGTTGCTTCCTGAACAACCGTCGCGATGTCGAGTGCCAATCCGATTGTCCCATACATGACGGAAGCCATCAGGACCCATGATTGACTGGAGAAGAGCAGGCACATCAGGAGTATGGGCGTTCCCACAAGAAAGCCGATCGAGAACCATACTCCATGGACCTGTCCATTGGGGTGTGCAGGAACGGTGATGTACGAGATACCCGCGATCAAGAGGAGACCTGCCAGGATAACTTGAATGTGGCGCGAGAGAAGCATGCATCGACTATAGCGGCTCTTGAATGGTGCGGCAATAGAGACTTGCCGGCAAATGGAGGGGGTGATAGGGTGGTCACAGAGAGACGGGTACTCAATCATGGCGGAACCTACCCGGTCGTCAAATAAGATGTCTACCGTCATCTACGATGATCGATGTCGGCTCTGCGTGAATGCCAAGAAGGGGATGGAAAGGCTCGCGCAGGAAGACAGCCGGCCTCAAGTGCGATTTCTGCCGTACCAAAGCCAAGAAGCCGAAGGGTACCTCGGGCAGCACTACAGTCCCGGACGACCCGAGGTGGCCTTTCTTGTCGGTCCGGACGGAGACATCCGCAGTGGATTGGATGCATTTCTTCCCCTGCTGCCCGGTATGCCGGGCGGAAGGTTCTTATCGGCGGTCATACGGTTTCCTCTGGTCAGACCCCTCCTCAATCTCGCCTATCGCGTTCTTGCCCGGCACCGATATCGCTGGTTTGGCGAAGTCCCTCCGCACCAGCAATGAAGCGATGGAGGTACGGCTCGTCTTGTGCTTGGTTCGTCCTCTGCGCCCCCGCTTCGGAGGGGAACGATAAGCCCAGCGGGTCATTTACCCCTGTCTTCTAACGGTTCAGAATGCCCTCTCATTTATGGAGGGCACTGTGAACAATCTGGATGACTTTCGCACCAGCTTGAGGGTGCCAGGAGAGGCTTTCGCCTCGATATCTTCCCGAAAGGACAGCTCGGGCTCGCAGTTGTCCATGTGTTTGTGGAAATGGTCGTTCGTGGGAATCTTGGTTTTAATTTTAGACCCGGGGTTGGCGCGCAGTCAGACGCATATCACCCCGTCAATGCGTTTCTCTTCCTCGACCGGACCAGGCCAGGTTAGCCTCCCCGAAATGTCCACAAGTGACCATGGCGAAGTGCTGGCAGCGGGTTTTGGTTTCCAAGGCGCTGCATCGTCTATGATCACGATCAGAACTTATCAAGCGGCGAGCGGTGCGGTACTGTCGGAAGACTCCTACGATCTCAATGTGCTTGATGACGGAATGCCGTCAGGGCAGAGGTCTCATGGGAGAATTTTTGCCGGAGGAATCGGTCTCGATAGCAGCGGGCAATCTAAATTTCTGCTTCGGGTGTACGATGCGGCGACAGGACAATTTCTATGGGAAGGCCAGTTGAATCTGCGATCACAAGCGGAAGAGAGCGTGGCTCGCCCGACAGCATCTCTCGTTCCCATCCGCCCATCGACATGGCTTGCGTCGGCTAAGGGTCCGAGTGCAGTTCAAGCTCATCTGACTTTGCGGGCCGTAGATCCCAGGACAGGAGGACTTGTGTGGGAGGACAAATTTATTCCAGGTTCACACGCGAGGGGGCGGGCCGAAGGAATCGCGTTTCAACAGCCCTCTGTCTCGGGTGTGGAGAACTCCATAGGGCATGTGTTTGATCTTGTCGTCCTTACGTTCGATCGCATTTCAGGAAGATTGTTGTGGCGCGATTCATTTGAGGAACTGGATCAGATCGATCGCGGAGAGCCAGAGCGGGACTCTGAAGTCCAACCGCAAGCGCTGCCCCCCTGGGACGAGTTTTTTTCAGGAACGTCCCCGCTCCATCAAACCTCAACGCGCGACCACTATGATTTCTGATGATGCGCCTTGGCGTGGAAGTTATCGGCCCATTCCCGCTGGAAATGGTCGTAGGACAGGAGGAGTTTGTCCTGCATGGCGATGGTCAACGTCTGTCTCGCCTTGAGTAGGCCAAGCACTTCATGGAGCTTGTGCATCCCGAATCGTTCCAATAAATAGTGAGTCGCAGAGTTCGACTCCAAATAGGCGACTGTCGCTGCTTCAGCGGAAAGTTTTTCCCAACTCCCCTCGAGAGACGTGAGCGGGACGAGGGTGATGTCTCCCTGCAGCACCTGATCGAGTTCCTGCCACTGATCACCAGCCAGTTGCATGGCGAGTCCTTCGTTCAACCACGTCGGAATCATGCCACTGTTCGAACCCAGCTGGTCGTGAATGATGGCGTGAACGAATTCATGGCGAAGGACCCTGGTCAACCAGACTTTGTCCGTGAGTGCGCCCTGGGTGGGAATCTGAATGCGTCCCAAGACGGGATCGAACAATCCATCCGCCCATCCAGGGCTGCCGGTTGATTTTTGAAAGGTCGATCGTGTGAGCAAGACGACCGTGATGGGCTTCGCCGGAAAGTGGTTGAACTTTTGTCCGATCTCTCGGTAGGCCTCTTCCAGGATATCGAGCACCGTGGTCCAGGTTGCATGGTCCTCGTTGCCGTCGAACTTCACGATAAAGTGGACGCTGCTGCGGGCGACCAGTTTGTCTCCAAGTTTTTCGGTTCGGTGGACCTTGGCCGTTACCGTTTTAAAGTATGGTTGAAGGCCCGGGTCTTTGCGGATACGGTCGCTTGCATCCTGCAAATGATGGCCGGCTTCTGTCAGCTTGTCCTGTTCTTGCAATAAATCCGCAAGTGCCACATGAGGGAAAGGCTCGTCCGGCGCGAGGCCGATGACCTTCTTGAGGAATTCAACCGTTAAACTAGGATCCCTCAGCCCCCAATAGGCATGAGCGAGATTAAGGTGAGCAACCGCATTCTTAGGATCGAGTGCAGTAGCTTTCTTGAAAGCCTTCACAGACACTTCGGTACCCTCCGCACGCTCCTGGAGGATGCCCAAGTTGTTCCACAGTACGGCTACGTGACGCCGCATGGGTAGTTCAGACAAGACTGATGTCGGAATATCCGCCAACCTGGCCTCTGCCTTTGCCGCGTTTCCCTTTTCCAGCTCTTCATGGATCGCGCTGAGGAGATCCGAATGCTTTGGAACCGGCATGGTCACCGGATCGATTGTGCGGGGTCGTTTTGTTTCGCCTGGTGTCGCTTCTTCGGCAGTCTTGACGGGAGGTTGCGGGGGAGGCGCTTCTTCCGGGATCACCTTCTGCGCCGGAGGGGGAGGATCAGGAAAGTAATTCGGCTTCAGCCAGGCATGATACAAAACAAACACACTCAGGATCAGAGCCAGTGGTCCAAGAATGTGGGTGATATTGCGTCGATACATACTGTTCCTTAGGAAGCTTACCTCGCTGACTGTATCATTCGAACAGTGTCTCACCAACTAAAGTGACGAAAGTTGCAGTCGTCTAAACCGCGTGGTCCGGCCGTACATTGAGGAGGAAGGATGGGTATGATACGATTCGCCTCAGGATGCCTCCTTCCTCCCAGCGTCCCCGCATCGATCACCTTGTCGAATTCCTGCAACGCATCGCACGGCCGATAGAATTTGCGAGCCGTGACTCGTACGCCCATTTGTCGACCGTCACCAATCTGGAGACCTTTGTCTCCGGCCAGGTGATATCCGCTCTGGCCGCAGGGACCTATTCCCGTCACGTCGAAAGCGACCTGCTCTCCCTTCGAAATCTGTTCGTGGGTTTTCATACCGGGCTCACGCCAAAGGAACAACGAAGGCGATTGGCTGAGGCCTTGACGCTTCTTCGCAGATTGACCGCCACACGCGGACAGAGCGACCCTGAGAAATCGCGGGCCGGTCCCATGGTCAAGCCGGCCTCGTCGACGCAGAGCGGGGCTGCTCAACCCCTATGGGATCTACCTATACAATTCACCAAGGGCGTGGGCCCCAAACGCACCCTGTTGTTGGAGCGAATGGGTGTAAAGACCGTTGAGGATATGCTGTGGTGCCTGCCGTGGCGCTATGAGGACCGTTCAACGGTCACCTCAATCGGAAAGCTGTCTCCAGGAATGACGGCAACGGTGTGCGGCGTCGTGACCGGTTGCACTGCGAAACGATCCCGGGTTCGACGTATGTCCGTCCTGGACCTGGTAGTGGAGGATGGCACCGGACGATTGCAGGCCGTGTTCTTCAACCAGCCATATCTCGAGGATGTGCTGAAAAGCGGGACACGTATCATGATGACGGGCCGCATCATGACAGGAAACAGGGGCTGGCTGACGTTACGGATTGAGCCGATGCAGGTTGAAGTGATCGGTGAAGATGGCGAGACTCCGTTGCACGTGGGCCGGATCGTTCCCATCTATCATGAAACCAAAGGATGGACATCGCGTCAGATGCGCGTGCTGGTGAGAAGTCTGCTGGATCAGCATCGAGCAGACCTCGCGGAAGTCCTTCCGATTCACATCCGCGCGCGGTATCGGTTCCCGCCCATTCTGCGCGCCGTCGAAGAGGTGCATTTCCCTCCGTCCGATGCTGACCCGGCCGCGCTGGAGCGAGGGGTGACCCCCGCGCATCGCCGCCTTGCTTTCGAGGAATTGCTCCTGCTTCAAGTGGCGATGGCCCTCCGCCAACGGCGGGTTAAGGAAGAGACAAAGACTGCGCGATTCAATCCACATACGCCACTGTTGCATCGGTTGGCGGGGATATTGCCATTCAAATTGACCGGTGCCCAGGAACGAGTGTTCCGTGAAATTCAGGCGGATATGGTTGCCTCCACACCTATGAACCGCCTGCTGCAGGGCGACGTGGGGTCAGGGAAAACGGTCGTGGCCCTCCACGCTATGGTCATGGCCTGTGGGTCTGGTTGCCAAGCCGCGTTCATGGTCCCCACCGAGATTCTGGCGGAACAACATTTTCTCAACTTGCGTTCCTCATTTGAAGCGTTGGGTCTGAAGTGCGTCTTACTGACCGGGGGAGGCCGATCGAAGGCGAGGACTGATGCACTACGGCAACTTCAATCCGGCACCGCGCATGTTGCGATCGGGACTCACGCCCTTATTCAGAAGGATGTCCGGTTTGCCGATCTTGGATTCGCGGTCGTCGATGAGCAGCACAAATTCGGCGTATTGCAGCGCAAAAACCTCATCGACAAGGGGTACCGACCGGACGTGCTGATCATGACCGCCACGCCGATCCCGCGAACGCTGGCGATGACGGTCTATGGCGATCTGGACGTGTCGATTATTGATGCCCTGCCACCAGGGCGCAAGCCGGTTCGTACGTGGGTGTTTTCAGAATTTCAACGAGGACGAGCGTGGCGCATTCTTCAGGATGAACTCCGTGCCCGCCGACAGGCGTACATCGTATACCCGCTGGTCGAAGAGTCTGAAAAGGTCGATCTTCAGGCTGCGATCCAGGCGGCGGAACGGTTGCAGCGTGAAGAATTTCCTGAATTCCGGATCGGTTTGATCCACGGGCGGATGTCTTCGGCCGAAAAGGATCGAACGATGACGGCCTATAAGGCGGGCGACATTCATATTCTGGTGGCGACGACGGTCGTTGAGGTGGGTGTCGACGTGCCGAATGCGTCCGTGATGATCATCGAACATGCTGAGCGATTCGGACTCGCACAGTTGCATCAATTGCGTGGACGGGTCGGACGGAGCAGCCATCAATCGTACTGCCTGTTGATGACCACGAATGCAGCGAGGCGGAACCAGCTGGGAACAGGTCTCGCTTCGACCGAAGGAAAGGCAGTATCGCTGGCGCAGCAGCGACTTGAAGCAATGGTGAAGTCCAACGACGGATTCCTCATGGCCGAGGAAGATCTCCGCATACGCGGGCCCGGTGAGTTTTTCGGATTACGACAGTGGGGGATCCCGGAGTTTCGTGCGGCAAACCTCGTGCGGGACGTGGATCTTATTGAACAGGCGCGACGCGAAGCGTTCGGTTTGTTGGAGGAGGATCCTTTCCTGAACGCTCCACAACATCAGGTGCTGAAAGCGGCCATGCTGCGGCGCTGGCAAGCCAAACTCCATCTCGGCTCGGTGAGTTGAAAGGGAAAAGGATGAGACTGATCCAACGTCTCGCCCACGACGTCAGGGCTGGGTGGGTAACCTTGCGACATGGCACCGCCAAAGCCGCTCATCGGGCGCTGGAAGAGTCTGAATTGCTGCGATACCGGCTTGAACTTCGCAGGGTGGATCAGCAACTTGACGACTTATACGGGGACCTCGGCGAGCGTACGATCGAACTCCATGAGCGTGGAGAGCCCATTGAACGAATCTTGTATGACGGAGACATCGGACGGCACATGAAGCAAGTGCGCGGTCTGCAGGAAGAACGAACCAAGCTTCTCCTCGAAATGAATGACATCAAAGTTGAAGATGAATGAGGCCGGGAGGCCGGTTATGCGCCAGCCACTACAGCCTCAGCGACCGATTTTCGCGGGAATCGATATCGGGACGTTAACCTGCCGGCTGCTCATCGCAGAGTCTCTCGATACGGGACGCTTGCGAGAGCTGTTTTCAGACCGTCGCATACTTCGGCTGGGACAAGGAGTCGATCAGGACCGGCGCTTAGCAGCTGGAGCAATGGACCGGGTGATCGCGACCTTGCAGGAATGGCGGAAGGTGATCGATCGGTATGAGATCATCGCCTGCACCGTCGTCGCGACCAGTGCGGTGCGCGATGCTCAAAACAGTACAGAGTTTCTCGATCGAGCCAAACGTGAAGCCGGGTTTGAAGTCGAGGTCATCACCGGTGAGGAAGAAGCAAGGCGGACTCTCTTAGGAATTCGATCCGGGCTGCCCGCCGGTGTGGCCGATATCCTCGCGTTGGATATCGGAGGCGGAAGCACCGAGTTCATCTTGGATCAACCGGGCCGGCCACCAATTGTGCGGTCGATCGACATCGGTGTTGTGCGGTTGAGCGAGCGAATCCTCCAGCATGATCCGCCGACGGAGGCTGAAATCGTGAAGCGCGTGAGTTCGTCTCAAGTGAAACGAGAAAGGCGGTGGCCGTGATGGCGGGACGTCCAGAGGAGCGACATTTGTCGGGACGGCGGGCACCATTACCTCATTGGCCGCCATGGCACAGAAGCTGCCGGCGTATGAGCCGGCGAGGATTCATAACTACAAGCTTAAAATGGCAACGGTCAAAGAATTGGAGCAGCAACTGCTGAGTCGTCGAAAAGATCAACGCCAGGGGATGCCCGGACTTGAACATGGCCGGGAAGAAGTCATCGCCGCGGGGGCGATCATTCTGCGAACCGTGATGGAAATGTTGGACATGACGAGTGTCCTCGTCAGCGACATGGGCTTGCGCGAGGGAGTGTTGATCGATCTGGCGAAGCGGATGGGACGGTGAAGGAGGAAGAAAAAGGTGATAGCGGCGCCGGCCCCTCGATCAGTGATCCAACGAATCAATGTAAAGTTGCTCACACTGTCGCAGTGAACTACAATGCAGTGCGTTGGGAGGAGCGATTATGACAAGCACAAAGGTGAACCGGCGTCGCAGAACAAAGCCTAAGATCGTGGTGGCCGAGCCGCTCCTGACGATTCTGCTTGCGAAGGACAACGGCCTCTATTGTGCCAAGTGTCCGGAATTGGATCTCGTGACAGAACTACCGACTGTCGATGCAGCTCTAGAAGATCTGATCGAAGCCATTCAGGACTATGCGAAGGAATATCTTCGAGACCGCGATCGGTACGCCGCTAGTCCCAACCGAGCCCACCATCTTACCTACATCGAAGCCATTGCCGCATGCAAGACTGATTGGGAGTTGCGTACGTTGATCGAGATCAAGCATGGCCTCGTTCACGTATGACGATTTCCGTGTTGCCCTCAAGCACGCAGGATTCGAAAAGCTCCGATCTGAAAAACACGAAACCTGGCGGAAGTTCCTGCCGAATGGCTCGATTCTGCGAGTTCGCATCAGCCACCAGCACAAACGAGACATTCCCAAGTGGCTGTTTCACGAAATGCTTCGCCAAGCGGGGCTGACGCTCGAAGAATTTCGCACGCTACTTGACTCTTGAAGAGCAGGACGAGGTGTTGGTCAGTGATTACGGTCTGAGGGAAGGAGTGCTGATCGATCTTGCGAGCCGAGTGAACCAGTGAGGTAGTCAGTCTGGTTGCGACCGCTTAGAGAATCGAGTGGGGGACACTATAAGGCCGTCCGAGGAGTGTACCGCTTCGCGCCGGCTCGCCGCGCTGCTGTAGCTTGCGGTAGCCCGGCTGCGGCTCCCCCCATCCCCCAGCGGGGGTTTCCGCTCCCCAACGGCCTGATGCGACAAGCCGTTGGGGGCGGGCCTCGCACGGGGCTTCCGCGTCACACATCAGCGAGGCTCGCTTGCAATGTCGCGTCCTCTCCTCGGACGGCCTTCGCCAAGGGACTGGACTCACACAGGGCGCATTGTCCTCCGGGGCCGTAAGTGCTGGGTGCCTTTGACGGAGACGTTGGAATTGGCGGGTGTCTCGTCATCGTTTGTGGTTCACAGGTATGACGCCGAAGGATTATTCGCTCAGCCCACGCAGCAATGCAATAAAGCACTCTGAAGTGTCTAAGTACGTCCGAAAACTCAAGAAGTTTTTGGGACAGGATGCTCTTGCCAAGGCACAAGCTGATCTTGATAGGGACCTCATGCACCACGGACGTTGGTATCGATACTGGGTAGAACAGCATAGACCGTGGCTGTTTGCGTTTCGTCTATATGACAAGAACACAGCGAACGGCATCCATATGCCGCCCCAATGGCCAGTGACCATTCAAAAACTGGTTGGCGATGGATTGATGATCGCATCCTTACATCGGGGAATGCCGGATGATGTCAAAGCGAAGTACCGCAAGGACCTGCTTACGTGTCAGCATGGCGACTTCATGTTTGAGATTAGTACGGCTCGGCATTATTACCTAGAAGGCTTCCACATTCAGTGGTATCCGCTAGGTCACAATAAGTGTCCGGAGTTTCGCCGTTCGTGGTGGAGGCCTTGATTTCGACGTGGAATGCCGTCGATTTAGCTTGGACGTGAGCGAAAGAATCAAAACCGGTACAATGGCTGACATTTGTGAAGGGCTCCATAAGGTACTGGCGGACCATGGTTTTTGGGGTGAGGTGGACGTTGAACTCTCAGATGATTTTCGGTTTGATCCCAGCCACATGCGTGTGTGGGCACGAGCCTTGGGCTCCGCGCTTAGAGAGGCTCAGACTACTGTTCAACTCGACTCGAGTGTGCTTCTGAAGCTGGAGGTGAAGCCTTCCCCAAGTCGAGAGCACAGACCGCACGAGATCCTCGCTCTCGCCCAGGCTCGACAACATCCGGAAGTGACCTTCATTCTGTCCAAACGAGAGGGTGAGTCGGGATTTGATCCTGTTGTCTTTCGTTGTCATGGTACGCGTAAGACGCCAAAGGAGTTGCGCGACTATATTTACAGCACGCTTAAGGACAAAGCAGACGCGCAACTCTTACCGGAGCGAGCCGGCGTTGTTGTCGTCAAGTTCAGCGGTGTAAGGGACCCGGAAGTGTTCAACGATTCCGAGGGAATGAGGGGCGTGGTCACTAAGCTTTTTGACCGGAAACATCTCGCCGCTCTCGTGCGACTCTGCGATGACGTTGTAGAAGGTGCTGAGGGAAGTGTTATTCATTCCACACCAGCCAACGTCTTCCGTAACCCTGAAACAATCTTCCCACGTGTCGCCAATGCCCGGCATCTGTCGCGGTAGCATGGTGGGCCAATTCAGAGCGTCGCATAGATGGACCACAGTTCTTGTCATATTCTTCCTCGTTCGGTTCTTTTCCCAGGAGCAGTCTGGTTAGTTGAGTGGAGATCCAATCAGCTCCCGTGCGTTACAGCCAGATCGGAGATCGGTCATGAAAAGGAAGATAACCAGGTCGAGCGCAATGTGTTTGTGGACCTTGGCTTTGATCCGGCCGAGGCCGCGGTGCTCCAGATGCGAGCCAATGTGATGGGTGATCTTCGTCTCTACATTCAGAAGAACAGACTCACCGAATCTGAAGCGGCTAAGCGTCTGGGCATCGCACAATCCCGCGTGTCCGACCTCGTTCGAGGCAAATGGGACAAGTTCAGCCTTGAAATGCTCATTACGCTCGAAGCGCGACTTGGACGCACGGTTCGCGTCGAGTTCGCCGCGTGATTTCATGCAATCTGAGCGAACTCGCAAGATATCCAGCTTTGCCAATGAGGCTGTCCGAAGAGCTGACCGCTTCGTGCCGGCTCGCCGCGCTGCTGTAGTTTGCGGCAGTCCGGCTGCGGCTCCCCCATCCCCCAGTGGGGGTTTCCGCTCCCCCACGGCCTGATGCGACAGACCGTTGGGGGCGGGCCTCGCACGGGCTGCCGCTTCACACATCAGCGAGGCTCGCCAGCAAAGTCGCGTCCTCTCCTCGGACGGCCTTGGATAAGCGACTGGGATCAAAATCTCGTGCTTGGAGCGTGACATTTTTATGAGCACTGCCATTGAAAATCTTCGTGATGTCGTTGAAGAGGGGATTCGCGAGGAATTGTTCAATGCTATTCGATCAAGAGACTTTGTTCTTTGAGGTTGCAAAGCATGCTCAGTTCTAAACACTAGTGGATTGGGAGAACTCTTCAGGCTTATTCAGGACACGTCTATCGATGCCCTGACTCTTTCCATAACTAAGGTATTTGACAAGACAAATGACCATAACAGGATCTCGCTCAATCGATGAAGCACTGCGGCTTCTTAAAGAATCCCACGTCTGCATTTGAACTTAGGGACCGGACTTATGCCCGTTAAGGCACTACGCGCCCGGGATGTGCCCCTTCGATCAAGCCCTGGCGGATCCGGAAATAATCATCGCGAATATATACCTACTTGGAGAACTACAATCAGGACAGTCAAGCCAACTCTCCGCGCTCTCAAGAGCCGAGGGACAAAAGGATAGCCCATAAAGAATGCAAGATCGACCTCGCAGGTCCTTAACCTTCCAACATGGCAGGAGGTGGACTCAATTGATTCAAGTGACTATCGATTTCTTGGATTTGGTTGGCTATCCATTTCTCGGTAAAACTTTTGTCACTAGGGGAACGTTTGTGCATGCTCGTGATGCCGAAGGGATCAAGGAGGAGTTCCAGGACTTGATGAAGCGAATGGGACGTTGATGCTCTTGTATTCCATGACCAAGAAAACATTCTGTGAGGCAATCGAAAGATTGATTGTTTTCCCTATAGACCTATTCAGGAGAATAGATCAGGCGTTTCAGGAGGAAGATGGACATCTCCGACACCTGCCTTTGCCATAAGCCGTAGGAGGGTCCGGCCGTTGACCAGTCTTTAACTCATTGATTCCTTCCGCAAACTTTTGTGCGCTTGCGGTAAAAGTTGAAGTCGTCACAAGCCATGCTCGAACGGATCTTCGCTGCTTATCATGAAGGCAGCCGCACAACCTCTGAACTTCCTCGATTCCCACCGCATCTTTCCAGCGCTTACATTGCACGATCTCATGCTTTCCATCGCGTTCCAAGTCGAGGTCGATGCCTCCATCGCCAGAAACAGAAGTCTCGGTGACAGCATATCCCGCCTTCCGAAACAAGGCTGCGACCGTCCGCTCAAAATGGATTGGGTCAAGCGACATCAAAATGTCCAGAGTCAGCGCCTCTTGCCGTCTTTGTTCACGCTGCTTGTTCTCCGCGTGTCGTCGCTCTTGGGCCTGGCGGAGCGCTTCTGCATGCTTTGCCTCTGCTTCTTGCTGAATTATCGTCTTCCGCTTCTGTTCGCAATTTAAACAGAGGCCGCCACATTTCTCCGTCTCGCGCATGGTGCAGGACGCGCAAGGGGCTATAAATTCAGTCCATTTGTGCTTAGTGGTGCGAAGCCCAATTAGCATGAACAGACCGCCGATTATAAGCGGCAAGATGCTATGTAACATGAAAGCGACTAGTGCAGAAAAGACAAGCGCGATTAGGCTAGGTCGCATGGCTTCCCAGGCAATCGAGCCGAGCTGAGCAACTGAGCCGAATGTCAGCGTTCTAGTTGTATCCGACTTATAGAGGTGCCATTTGTAGAACACGAGACAAACGATGAGAATTGTGAAGCCAATGAGGATCAGATTGCGATTATCAAATACCTTTGCGAGATAACCAAAGAACAGGAACAAGAGGCTGCCGCCTATCAACGCAACCCATGCAGAGGTGTGATCTCCTTTTAGCCTCATGAAGATCTTACTGAGAAGACTGTAGATGGAACGCGGGAGATTTACCCTGCTCTATGTTAGCAACTCCTTCAGGTTCGCCGAGAGATTCTTTCCGACCAATGACTAGACTCCGCCGTGACATCTTTGCCCAGAAGTTACAATCGGAGCCAAATTTCGGATGGAGTGCGGGTCAAGGTAACTCAGTTGCCACAATGATATACGGTTTGACGACAAAAGGAAAAATCTATGAATGGCTTGGTAGATATTGCAGCCTATTGCCCGGTAGGCAGGAGCCTGTTGGCTGGTACGTTCCAATAGCGATAGGGGGTTGGGTTCTTAGAAGGGAATGCGCCTGGGCCTGCCAGTCGAATTCCGAACTAGCATCCCGAGTCTAAAGTCGTTGAAATGGGCTCCAACGGAGGCGCTGGGCCCATCGCGGTCTTGTCGAGCAGGAAAGTCGGAACTGACCACGGGACTGTGGTCGCTCGAGACCACAGCGACGGGAATTCCGGAGGCTTCCGCCTGGCAAGACCCGAAAGGCCGCTTCGAGAGATGCGGAGGCGTCAGGCTCCACTGCCGCAACGCCATCGATCGCGGTTCTTTTACGTGAACGCTCACAGTTGATGCGGCGTCGGATCGCACCCATGGTGGCGCTCAAACGGGTTGCTCCGCATACACGGCCCTTGTACACTCTGCGTTGTAGATTCTCTTAGTTTCTCTAACCCTGATGCCGTCGCCCATGCGACAACCAGACGATGACATTGAGAATGCGCGGATAGCCGACAACCTGCGCCGCACTATCGAATTGACCGAGTTGGGATTGGCCTTGCGTCAGTCAGTATTGCTGCAGCAAGGATATTCTGATCGTGACGCCATGACGCAGGTGATGCGCGACATCCGACGTGCGAAAGAGCAGGCATGGCAGCAGATGCTGATTGACTTCGTTTGATTGCTCGTCCGTCTGGTCTTTTTACTCGCCTCATCAGCAGGGTAACCAGGATGCCCTTTGCTGCGGCGTCCAACGAGGGCCTTCCGAGGCCGCTTGTTGCGCGAGCACACAGGACGGCCTGGTTGGCCTCCGGCGCTTCACGCCTCACACCTTACGCCTCACGGTTATTCACCGCTGCGAATACCAGCGGAAGCCTTTTTGCTCGGTGAAGGTCGTTTGGGGCGCGCCGCCGGGCTTTTCGAGGAGCAGCACTTTGAAGTCGATCAAACCGAACCACGCAGGATCGGCAATGTCGTGGTAGTGACAGCCTTGTAATTTCGCGAGCAGGTCGCCGAGTGTCTGCTTCAGTTCGCTCTCGTTATACACACGAACGGAGAATGGTTTGCCCAGGGCCTGGCAAAACCGTTGGATGGTGTAGGCAGCGCCTGTACACAGCACCTTGGTATCCGGCTTGATCGCCAGAAATTGTGGCAGGGACAGGTACCGTTCCTGGAAACCGAGCCAACGGACCGCCTGGCGCAAGTGGTCGTACTGGACTTCGTATTCGGTGTGATGCGGCAGTTTCACCGGGGCGGGCCACCCCTCCTCGATTCCAAATTCGGTTAAGAACGCGCGACCCCCGGGTTTCAGTACTCGCCAGAGCTCAGCCACAAATCGAAGGGGGCCGAGATTAAAGATCACGTCATCCGGCAGTTCAGCGCCGAATTGGAGGCGAAGACGCCTGATCCACTCCAGCGCTTCCTGATGCTGCGACGTATCACCCGTGCCGGCTCTGATTTCCCTGCCGGTCAACTTGACGGGGGTCATGTCGGCCATGTTTTCATTGTCGATCACGAGGTCCACGGAACTGTCTTTGAACGGCAACCATTCGCCATTTGCCTGCGTCCCTTTGGCGGTCCAGCCACCGGCGCGAGCGCGATGGAGTTGTAGCTTGAGGAAGGGACGAGTAATGTCCAAAGAGACGTACTGAATTCCCTGCTTCTCGAAGGGCAGTAGTTCCAGCCCGAATTCACGCGCGAGGTACCCTAAGCCTCCGCCGACCTCTACAATGACTTTCGGTTTCGGTTTGAACCACCCCAGGCGCCGAAGTTGCCGCATGAGAAGACGGCCGTAGGTCGTTCCACCCAACGCCTCGCTCGGTTCCCGGAAGAGATGAGACACCGTGGTTTCGATCAGGTCGAAATGGCCATCATCTTCACCGCTCTCCTTGAGCTCGTGAATGTGAAAATCCGCCAGGTGGTCCTCTCCCTCAAAATCTTCTTCCCCTGACCACCCTTCGCGTATCTGTTGAAGCAGGAGATCCCATTTGGCTTTATGCCGATGACCACCAGGAGGCTCTGTTCCAAAATAACAAAGTGAATAATTTGGTAAGGACCATCGTTGGAGATGCCATTCGCCGGGTTGACCGTCCGGGCCGCATATTTTTGTTCCATATTTCTGTAGGAGCGCGCCTACCGTGATGTGTCCGTTCATAGCGGTCAGCATTTCGATACCCGATTGATTGAGCCGAACAAGCGGATAGGTGTCGTCGAGCGGAGCGAGCCACCATTCGTCATAGCCATGCTGATAGGCGACGAGATCCGGAATCCGCCATGCCCGAAGAGTGAGAATCTCTTCGGTCAGACAGATCGGCTCCTGCACTGCGGCGGCGGGCTTCATAGTGGCGACAAGGTTGGTCAAAAAAAGCACAGTACACGACGGTCCCCGTCTCCTGCAAGAAGACGCATCTCACATTTTTAGGGACGTAACGTTGGCGAAGTCTGGCTTGGGAAGGCTGTGGTGAAGGCAGGATGGTTAGGATTTATCGTCAGGTTTGCGACGGAAGGTTTGTCGCATCGGTGACGACAATCATACCGCGCATGATCGGATGAATCCTGCACTGATAGGGATAGCGACCTGGTGGTAGGTTGGGGATCGCGTAGCTTCCTCCGGGATCCACTGCTCCGGAATCGAACACACAGCTCTCGCCTTCCTCAAAACATCCATCATGCGTGACGGTATGGTGCGTAGGAGTAGGATTGTCCCACTGGATAGATGCCCCGCTTGTGACTGTGACTGCCGAAGGCACGTAGTATGGGGAGCTGCTATCCATCAATACGCGACCTTGCGGTGGGGTGGCGCTCGACGGCCCGACCGAACAGAAGACAGCCACAAGAACGTAGTAGACAAATTTTGTCTTGGTCATGGTCATAGAGGTCTCAATATCTCAATAAGCCCCTACTGAGTAAGAGTCAAGATTCATGCGAAAGATTCTCTAAAGGTATTTAAAAGTCTGCTGTATTGTCGATACGTTATGAATGACTGTCCCCTCTTGCTCCACATCCGAGGCAGGTTAGGACCTATCCGAGATTCTAACATGAAAGTGCAAAGAACTCTTGACGGCGGCAGTCCGTTATATGATGCTGCGGCCCCAAAAAGGACACGAGTACCTTGCGGATACCATCCATTCCGGTTTGCCTGACAGTTATCATACTCGTCCTGAAGAGCATCCCGATCTGTCACGCCTTTTCGATTGTATTTCCTGAGGAAAAACAAACTCTTCAATCCGGGCAGCATATCCCGGTCATGGTCAATGTCGACCAGGGGGTCGGCGTGCGTCAGGTTCGATACTACTGGTATCGCGAGGACGAAGAGCCATTGGGGACCCAGCAGGGAGAGGCGGCGTTGGTTGGAACCGTCGCCTCGACCCCAGCATATGGCGGCATGCTGAAGGTGCCTGCTGAGGCGCTAGGGCTTATGCGCCTTCTGGCCGTGGGGGATATGACGCGTGGTCGATTGGCGGGCCAGGAGGATTTTGATGAACGGGTGATCCAAGTGCAATCCTCCGCCGAACTGTTGACGATTGAGTTCGGTGTGGAAAAGCCGTGGCGACTTACCACGATAGGCCGGATCATTCCCCTCACGGTCATTGGCCAGTTCGCTGATCAACTGGAGCGCCAACTGACCGGGGGTTCCACCGGCAGCCGGTATTCCTCTTCTAATCAGGAGGTGGTCCGTATCACCTCCGACGGGCTGGTACAGGTGATGGGTAACGGGAAGGCTGTGCTCACCGTCGGGAACGGGGGAGTAGAGGGAACTCTGGACGTGGTCGTGACGGCTGACGCTGAACCTAATCGCCCTCCAGTTGCGCGGGTATCGAATCAGATTGTCGCCAAGGCCAGTTCGGTGGTGACCCTCAACGGTCTCGAGAGTAGCGATCCCGACGGGGACCCGCTTCGGTATGAATGGAAACAAACTCGAGGAAACAAAGTCGCACTCATGAATATGGACGAGGCGAAGGCCATGTTTATCGCCCCGCCTGTGTCCTCCAAGAAGTTCTTCCAGTTCAAGTTCCGTGTGACGGACATGCGTGGTCCCGATGTCGTGAAGGGAGCCGATAGCCAGTCGAAAACGGTGGATGTGTGGATAGAACCATAAGGCGAGAGGGTGTCCTTCATCATAAGCAAGATGGTTGCAAGAGGTTCCTCGTTCATGCTAGATGGTGGCCCGAAGCGGGTGAAACTGCTGTGAAGATGACCCTAGAGGAGGACGTGTAATGGCGAAGAAGAAAAAACAGCCGACGAAAATGAAAAGGAAAGCGAAGTCCGCCAAGCCGGCACATATGAAAAAAATGTCTGCAAAGAAGACGACCAAGAAGACCTCGCCCAAACGCTCGCAAACGGCTAAGAAGCGGGCTAAGAAATCACCTAAGAAATCGGCCGTTGTCGCCAAGAAGGCGCCTCGGAAAGCGACCATCGCCGCCAAGAAGCCGGCCGCCGCGGGAAAGAAACCAATGAAAGCGCTTGTCCCGGAAGAGAAGCCGGCAAAACCGGCTGCCGCGACATCGGCTAAGACAGAAGTTGAAACCAAACCTAAAGCCAAACAACTCGAGTTAGACGAAGAAGAGATAGGCGAAGATATCGAGGAAGAGATCGCTGAAGAGGTCGAGGAAGACATACAAGAGGAATTGTCTCTCGACGATGAAGACGATGATGTCGACTATCTGGAGAAATCGGAAGATCTGCTCGACGATGGCGATGACTACCGTACACATTAGGCGTCTCATATATCCAGAGGCTGATTCTTCTTTCGAGGTACCACCTTCTATACAGATCCTGACGCCGGTGATGGCTCGGGAGGTAGCCTCTGGGAAAGGGGTCCCGCATGCGACAGGGCTGAGAAGAACTGCGTTCGTGCCGCCCGGCAGCAGACGGTCCGCCGGATAATCCGTTTGGACCTCCCTCCCGATTAGTCATTTCTTCATGAGCCACTTTCTTTTTGTCGCCGGCGCCCTCCGCGAGCGAACGTCTCAAGAGAGCGCCGAATGCCAATTATCGGCCGGCGTGTGGGGGCTTCGAACTGCGCTGATTGCAGATAATCTGAAGAGGTTCCTGACAGAACAGTCCCACGGTCTCGTGTATGTTCTCAAAATGGGAATTTGCGCCGACTTCACAATCCTCTCACCGGTTCTACCGTTTACAGCGATGGATGATTTCCTCAAGGATGACATGAGAACCGAGGCGCGATTCGGATTTGTCCGCATCGAGATAGGACGCCGGTGGAATTCCTCCGCGGTGCTGTGCCAAACCCTGTTGCAACAAGTTCTGAATGTCCCCGAGCAGGCCGAATTCAATCGACGGCTCAGCCTGGGTATGCATCGATTGACCGAGCCTGAATATCAGGCGATTGTCGATGGGCTGAGTGGGAATGTCCCGAAAGAGAAGCCTGCGGGGTAAAGGGGGCGCCTTGCCGCCTAGCAGGCTGTTGAAAAACTATTTTGAACCCACTCGGTAGAGAAGGTGGAACTGGCCGTGGTGCCTATTGAGCCCGCAGGGTGTTCAAAAAGACCGTCCAGCGAGGCCGCAGCGAGGTCCGCGACGCGAAGAATAATGAGCGTCACGTTTGCGGACGCCGGCGAGTCGGTGAGCCGGCAGTGTCTTGGGGCGAATCGTCATCATTTTCACCCGCCCGCCCCGAGCCTGCCGAAATAAGCTCTTTTCCCGTGGCCGTACGTTGAGCCTCTGAGCGATGCGAGAACGATGCTGGCGGGTCTTTTTCAACACCCTGCTAGAGACTGTGCCCTGTCATCCGTTGATAGGCTTCCTCGATCGTGCCGACTTCGGATATATCCACATTGAGTTCCAGCCCAAGACGCACAAGATCCCAATCCGGGCTGCGCAATTGGCCGGCTGGAATAAGGATGGTTCGGTAGCCTTCGCGGGTTGCGGCACGAACTTTATCAGGGATGGATCCGACCGGACCCACGGTGCCGTCAGGATTGATCGTTCCTGTCAGCGCCACACCACGATTGATCGCCTCTCCCTTAAACAGGGCGATGAATCCTACGGCCATGGCGGCGCCTGCGCTGGGACCGTCGCTGCCGGTAGCCATGTATGCAATGCCAATTGCGGTGACGGTGCCGGAGTGCTGCACAGATGGGGTGCGGTCGATGGCAAAGTGAAATGCTGCGGACATGGATCTCAGATTGTCATGCCCCAACACGACGTTGCCGATCTGCCATTGGAGAGCAGTCGGGACGGGAGTCGGCTGTTGATCCCATCGCAGGAGCAAGACTTCAAACACCCCCAGGTTGTTTGACTTCATCGCGGCAAGAATGGGAAGTTCGACGATGTGCTCGGAAAGGGCGGGCAGGGGCCTGATCATCTGAAGGATGATCCACATTGTCAATAGAGTCGTTCGAATGGGATATGCGACAAGCATGGGGCTGAGTGTCTCTGACTGGAAGGCCGTTCGAAGTCTACCAAACGTGTGGAGCGTGTAAAGTGTGTGGCTGGAAGATTGCCGCTCCGTTCGTCAAGCGGAGCAGAACGGGCGTATTCGCGCAATGGTGAGTGTCGTACGACACATCCTGCTTCTCTCCCTTCTCCTGAATATCCTCCTGATCATGGCTGCCGCACCGGCGGCCGGGAGCATGTGTCGGGAACACCGGAACGGAAGCAAATTCGAAACCACTTTCACCTTGCACTTGATCGGTTGCTCAGAGGAGGAACGCACAGCGCGGGCGGTACAGGCTGATCGAATCCTGAAGGCCTTGAAGAAAGGTATGGGTATTGACCTTTCGGGTGTGACCGTTCGAGGCGATCTGTTCTTGGACGAGTTGCCGTTGATCGACTCTGAAAAAACGCTCGCTCTGCCGGCGGAGGACAGAGCGACGCTTCAGAAGGTAGGTGCGCACTCTATTCGCCTGATTCCGGCTATGCTCTCCATCCGGGACTCTGTGGTCGAGGGAAAGGTCGGCCACCGGTTGAAGGATGGCCTGCTTGTGGTCGCAGGGCCGGTCATTCTCACGAACACTCGATTTGAAGGGGCCGTCGACTTGTCGCGGACGGTGTTTCTGGGGATCGTCGATTGCTCATCTGCCGTCTTTCTTAAAGAGAGCTATTTCGTTCAAGGCCGGTTCCAACAGCCCGCCCTCTTTGCTCAGGTGACGTTCGGTCCCCATGCGAGATTTCATCGGGCAGTCTTTGCTGGAGAGGCAACGTTTTATCGGGCTCGTTTCAGCGGGTTGACGGAGTTTCTGGAAGCGTCGTTTGAACAGACTGCAAATTTTTCCGAGTCGCAGTTCCTTTCCGGAACTGGGTTCTCCGGGAGCCGGTTTAATGGAAAAGGAGACTTTACCGGCGCGATTTTTGAGGGGGATGTTTACTTCTTATTTGCTTCTTTCAAAGGGGGGGCCAAATTTCGCGGAGCGCAGTTCCGATCCGTTGCTGATTTTTCCGATGTTGAAATGGTGGGAGATCACGATCTAGCAGGACGTGTCTTCAGCAAGCCACCTCAGCTACCAAGCTCCCTCCAGGATGAACTCTCACGTTCCATATCCCCACGGAGCTGGATTTCTCAATACGGGGTGACCTTATCGCTGCTCCTGTTGTCCTTGGCATTGGTTGTATTTCTATTCAGGTTAAAGTAACGTTAGGTGAAACCCCCATATATAGATTTAGGGCTTGCCGGTACCCCTATAAGCTGCTATAAGGTAGGCGAATTCCCAAAACCACACGCCGAGGCGGGATGGACCAAACCGAGCTTTCCTATCAAGTCAGAATCGAAAATTTCGAAGGGCCGCTGGATCTTCTTCTCCATCTCATCAAGAAAAACGAAATCAATATTTACGACATTCCCGTCGCCCTGATCGCGCAGCAGTATCTGGATTACCTGTCGGTCATGAAGGAGCTGAACCTTGCAGTGGCGGGAGAATTTCTCGTCATGGCTGCGACGCTGCTTCACATTAAATCCCGGATGTTGTTGCCGGCGGATGAAGCACCGGACGAGGAAGAGGACGGCCCAGATCCGCGCGAGGAATTAGTGCGTCGTCTTCTGGAGTATAAACAGTTCAAAGAAGCCGCGTCTCAACTGGATGGACAGGAGCGACTCCGGCGAGAGATGTTTACGCGAGAATCCGTTCCTTCCGTTGAACTCGAATCAGATGAAGCATTGTTGGAGGATGTGTCCTTATTCAGCCTGGTAGATGCCTTGCAAGAGATGTTAGCCCGCAACCCGGGCCAACGGATGGTCGAAATTATTCCTGACAACATGACCGTCAGGGATCGCATGAACGCCATTATTGAAACGCTGGAAGGCCAAGAGGTGGTGCCGTTCACCTCGCTATTCGATATCTCCAGTCATCGCATTGTCGTCATTGTGACCTTTCTCGCGCTGTTGGAACTCATTCGTATACGCGTGGTGAGGGTATTTCAAAGCGAGATCTTTGGCACAATTCTCGTATCACCCGCCTTTTCTGTCGTGACTGAGGGCGACCCAGCCGAAGATACCGAATGGAGGAATGTATGACTGCCGGTACAGCTCAGGTGGTGGAAGATGCCGTCGAGTTGCAGCAACAGACAACGGAACCGCCGGCCGGGGAAATGGACACTGACGGCGAGGTCAACCTGAACGGGCGTTATGAGAATGGCGCCCCGGTCGCGAACGAAGTCTCGTCGATTTCGGCGACGCGAGAGCTTCGGGGCATCCTGGAGGCACTGTTGTTCATATCGGCTGACCCTCTTCCCATGAATCGCATTGTCTCGTTGTTGGGTGCCGTGTCCAAGCAGGAAGTCGAGCATGCGCTGCTCAGCCTGAAACACGAATATGAACAGGAGGGGAGGGGGCTGCATCTCGCAGAGATTGCCGGAGGCTATCGCATTCTCACCAAGCCGGATTATGCGCCCTGGATCAAGCGCCTGGAAAAGGTCAAGGCGCCTCCCAGGTTGTCCCGTTCCGCGCTCGAGTCACTCGCGATCATTGCGTACAAACAGCCGATCGTGCGGGCCGAGATCGAACAGATCCGCGGCGTAGAAACATCCGGGGTGTTACGAACATTGCTCGAGCGCAAATTGGTGCGTATCGTGGGACGAAAGGAGGAACCGGGTCGTCCGATCATGTATGGGACGACGAAATTCTTTCTGGAACATTTCGGCCTGCGCGATCTTTCTCAGCTTCCGCCGCTGCGTGAGGTCAAAGAACTGGGAGAGTCGGAGCAGACCATGCTTCCCATGGATGAAGAAGGGGATTTTCAGCCGGCCTTGAAGGGGTTGAACCCATCGAATGAAATGGAACTGCCGCCGGATACCGACGAAGTCGGAACCGTCCGTGCGAACGACCCATCAAGTGAATCCTTTCTGGCGGACTCTTTCGAACGAGCATGATCAACACGGTTGATCGGAGGATTGAAAGGCGAGGAATATTGAACTGCAGGAGGATCCGGCGGGGACGGTCGTCTTACCCGCCGGACAATGATTCATGCCGGGACGTGACTATTGGCATCCAATGGGAACGAAACCCGTGCCGAACATCCTTGACAACGTGACCCACCTGGCATTGTCATAAAAAGAGTAACTGGGCGCGCGAAACGTGCGGGTTGTGGGATCGCTTCCATAGGAAGGATCCGTTCCAAAAAAGACACCGCCTCGACTCTTCTCATTGAGACGAATCCATTCCCCATACATCGTGCACACCTCGCCTTGAACCGATCCGGCCAGCGTGGTGCTGCTGCGCCAATCGTTTGCCCAATCAGGCACGGATTTCATGTTGCGCATTGCCCCCACCGGGGTATCGTATGAGAACGCTTCCGATCGATATGGATCGTCATAGGGATGTATGGTCGCATCCCTGGATGTAGAGAGTATCCCCGAGTCGGGAAGAGACGGCACGATGGAAAGTGGTCTCAGTTCTTTCGGCTGGCAGCCGGGACGCTCTTTGTTCGTATACAGAGAGGTTCCATCCGGCCCGGGACATTCCCACATCTCACTTTCAGATGATTCGACTGCCTGAGCGATCGCGGATATCGGCAGGAATACAGCCAGTGCGATCACGAACACGCGTTGTGGCAACATAGGACACCTCCGATGGGTTCATCATAACGCAGCATCACTTTTGTAATCGAGTCCTTCGTGTGCAGAGCTTATGATATTGACGCAAGTGATTCCCATACACCTTAGGAGGGGACTCCCGGAAGGTGAGGCTTTCCGCGTGCGCGCCTCATGATCCGCACCCGTTCAACCAGCTTCCGAGATGTCGGCAAGGCGTCCGACGCGTACGGGGTGGAGAGATGGAGAGGCCGCTCATCGCCTTGACTCGGTTCTTTCCGCTTTGTTAGACTGCCCGATCCAAGTCATTGAAAGTTCCCGGTTCTTTACCTAATTGCACCACGAGGAATACCATGATCAAGGCCTGGTTACTTGAGGAAGAATTTCGCGTCGGACACCGGGATTTACGCGCCGAAGGGTTGCATGGCGAGTGGGGTGCCGGTGACTCTGTGGCAGAGGAAGAAGACCTCCCACCTGCTCCTACCGGGTTGACCGCAAAGCCGGGCAATGGACGAATTGTGCTGACATGGGAGCCTGTGCCCGAGGCGATGTACTACAACCTCTACTTCCAGACCACCAAAGGCGTCCAAATCAAGTTCTCAGTGCTCACCCGTCCGATCGCGAGCCAGGACGATTTCAAGTCGGTGATCGGCGTCAAGAAGGAAAAGGCAACCTGTCTTGAAGGCGCCGCTTCTCCCTATGTTCATGACGACCTCGCCAATGGAACCTGCTACCACTACGTCGTCACGGTTGTGACGCCGAAAGGGGAGAGCCCTGAATCGCAAGAGGCGATGACGATCCCGGCGCCGTACATGATTACGAAGGTATTCGGCCAGGAAGGGGTGGATGACGGAGAGGTGAGTTCACCAACCGGAATTACCGTCGATAAAGACGGAAATATTTATGTCGCCGACACGGACAATCATTCGATTCAAAAGTTCGATAAGGAAGGCACGTTCATTGCCCGATGGGGCGGCGAGCCCGGTTCGCAAGAAGGCGCCTTCTACTATCCGCGCGGTCTCACGAGCAATGCGGACGGCCACGTCTATGTGGCAGACACCGGCAACAATCGCGTACAGCGGCTCGATGCAGACGGCAATCCTATGAAGTCATGGGGCAAGTTCGGCTTCGCGTGGCGCGGTGCCGACCTGAATAAGTTCGACGCCCCGTGGAGCGTCACCACCGATCTAGAGGGCAACATTTACGTCACCGATACAGGTAATGCGAGGGTTCAAAAGTATAAAGGGGACGGGACGCCTCTCTTGAAGTGGGGTCGGGATGGCAGCTTCGATGGCGCTTTTTTCTTCCCGCGCGGCATAGCGGTCGATTTTGTGGGCAACATCTATGTCGCGGACGAAGGGAACAATCGGATTCAAAAGTTCGATATGCGTGGCAGTTTCCTGACCAAATGGGGTCGAGAGGGGAGCGGACCCGGACAATTCAAGCAGCCGTGGGGCGTCGCCTGCGATGCCGTGGGAAACGTCTATGTGGTCGACCTGGGGAATCATCGCATCCAAAAATTTGACGCCAACGGATCATTCTTGTGCGCCTGGGGCAACCGAGGCAAAACGGAAGGCCAGCTCAATTTCCCCTCCGGTATTGCGGTGGACAAAGAAGGAGCGGTCTATGTCGTCGATAGCGGCAACCATCGCGTGATCAAATACGTCGCGACCGAAGAAGAGTTGAATCGCGGGAAAGACGAAAAGCAGCAAGCCCAAGAGCCATCGAAGTATCCGGCTCCGAGGGACGTGATCGTGAAAGCCGGTGATACCGAAGCCTTTTTGAGTTGGATGGATGTGCCTGGAGCGGTTTCGTACAATGTGTACTTCAACACTCAACCCGATCTCACGATTCAATCGGCTACCAAGATTGAAGGCGTGACCTCCCCCTATAACCATTCAGGTCTCACGAACGACACAGCCTATTTTTATGCCATCACCGCCGTATATGAGGATGAGGCGGAAAGTGTTCTGTCCAAGGAAGTGACGGCCATTCCCGTCCTCATCGACATTACTGCACCGCAAACGCCCAATGCAGTGATCAATCACGGCGCGTTCATGACCAATTCGCCGGAAATCGTCGTCACCATCTCGGCCGACGACCTGGATACGGGAGTCGCGTCCTACTTTATCTCTGAGAGTCCTATGACGCCGATGGCCGGTACGCCGGGCTGGGTGGAGGTGACCCCCGCATTGAAGTTCGGCGCGACCGTGCCGTTTATTCTTTCTCTGGGAGATGGCCAGAAGACGATTTATGTGTGGTTCAAAGATGTCGGCAACAATATCTCCACTCCGGCTAGCGCCACCATTCTCATCAACACTTCGGGCTACTTGTGCGTCTCCAAATGGGGCAAACCGGGACGGGGTGCGTCGTTGTTGCACGGCGGCGAATTCATGGCGCCCATATATGGTCTCACCATCGATCAGCAAGGCAACATCTTTGTCGTCGACAACGGCAACACCCGGGTACAAAAGTTCGACAACACCGGGAATTTCATCATCCTGTGGGGGAACTTCGGTGCAGCCAATTCCAATTTTCACAATCCGACCGGCATCGCGTGCGACGCGAAGGGCGATGCATATGTCGTCGATACCAACAATCATCGGGTTCAGAAGTTCGACGGCAAGCTCGGCGGGTACATCATGAAATTCGGTTCGCGCGGGAACGGTGAAGGTCAATTCAATGCGCCCTGGGGCATTGCGATCGATCGGGTGCGAGGATACATCTACGTCGTCGATAGCGCCAACTTCCGGGTCCAAAAATTCGATATGACCGGGGAATTCATCATGCAGTGGGGAAGTTTCGGCAATGCGGATGGACAGTTCTATTTCCCTCGTGGCATCGCCGTCGATCAGTCGGATGGGGCGGTGTACGTGGTCGATATGGGAAATCACCGCATCCAGAAGTTCGATACGAGCACCAACGTGCTTCCCCAGCTCATCACGAAATGGGGGGGGAGTTCGGAAGCCGGCCACGCGAGCAGCCCGCTGGCGCAGGAAGCCGGCCAACTTCGCTCCCCATGGGGAATCGCCGTCGATGGAGCCGGGGGTGTGTATATCAGCGATACCGGAAACCATCGAATCGAGAAGTTCGACCGCGACGGCAATTTCATCACACAATGGGGTGGATTTGGGAACGGTGAAGGACAATTCAATTTTCCCTACGGCATCGGAGCGGATGCCAGAGGCAGCGTATTCGTCGTCGACAGCGGCAATACCAGAGTGCAACAGTTCATGCCGGCCGAGGAAGGCGGCGAGCGCCTCCAGGAAGGGGCCGAAGCGGCTGCTGAACTGGACAAGGTTGAAAAGACCGGTACCCGCTAGATCATGCAGAATCGGAAGAAAGCGAGTCTCACGGGGCTGTCCATGCTCGACAAGGAGATCCGAATCGGCCTGACGTACGACGATGTCGTGCTTGTGCCGGCAAAGTCGCAGGTTCTTCCCATCGAAGTTGATACGACCACCTTCTTTTCCCGCAATATCCCGATCAATATTCCTATCGTCAGTTCGGCCATGGATACGGTCACCGAGGCGCGATTGGCCATTGCCATTGCGCGGGAAGGGGGAATCGGCGTCGTGCATCGGGTGCTTGCGCCCCAGGATCAGGCGGCGGAGGTGGACAAGGTCAAGAAATCCGAGAGCGGAATGATTTTGGATCCAGTGACGATTTCGCCGGACCAAACCATCCGTGACGCGCACGCGCTCATGGCGCGGTATCGTATTTCAGGCATTCCGGTCACCAAGAACCGGAAACTGGTCGGAATTCTCACGAATCGCGATCTTCGATTCGAGAATCGGATGGACCTCAAGGTATCGCAGCTCATGAAGCGGGATAAGCTCATCACGGCCCCGGAAGGGACCAGCCTCGAAAAGGCTCGTGAGATTCTCCATGAGCACCGGATCGAGAAATTACCTGTCGTCAACAAGCACTATGAATTAAAGGGGTTGATCACCATTAAGGATATTGAAAAGCGCATTAAATATCCCAACGCCTGCAAGGACAAGCATGGGCGTTTGCGGGTTGGTGCAGCCCTGGGCGTCGGTCCGGAGACCGAGGAACGAGTCGAACTCCTCGTGAAGGCCGGCGTGGATGTCGTGGTGGTGGATACTGCGCACGGACACGCGCAAGCCGTGCTGGATACCGTCAAGATCATCAAGAAACAGCATCCTCAACTGGAGGTGGTGGCTGGAAACATCGCCACAGCGGCAGCCGCTCGAGACCTGACGAAAGTCGGGGCCGATGCGGTCAAGGTTGGCGTTGGACCTGGATCGATCTGTACCACACGAATCGTATCGGGCGCCGGGATGCCGCAACTGACGGCGATCGCCGACTGCGCGAAGGTCCTGGCCGGGAGCGGCATACCGATCGTGGCGGACGGTGGCGTGAAGTATTCGGGTGACATCACGAAGGCGTTGGCGGCAGGAGCCTCATCCGTCATGCTCGGCAGTTTGCTCGCCGGAACAGAAGAGTCCCCGGGAGAGAGCGTGTTGTATCAAGCCAGAACCTACAAGGTGTATCGCGGTATGGGCTCAATCGGAGCCATGGAGCGCGGCGGCGGGGACCGCTACGGACAGGGAGGCCGACCCGCGCCGAAGCTGGTTCCGGAAGGGATTGAAGGGCGTGTCCCGTACAAGGGCCCGCTCGCTCCGCATATCTACCAACTCGTGGGCGGCATCAAGTCCGGGATGGGATATTGTGGATGCAGGACGATTCCCGAACTCCAACAGAAAGCCTCATTCATTCGGCAGACTATCGCCGGTCTTCGCGAAGGTCACGTTCATGACGTGATCATTACCAAGGAAGCACCGAACTACCGCACCGACTGGGAATAACCTCGCGTGAAACGCCCCTCGTGAAGCGTATCTCGCAACTCAGATTTCGGATCCTAAGAGACAGCCGCCTCACATCTCGGCGGCGTCCACAAACGTGACGCTCATTATTCTTCGCGTCGTGGACCTAGACGAACGACGCTTCACGCTTCACGAACAACGTCCCCATGGAATACTGGCACGATAGAATCCTCGTCCTGGACTTCGGGTCGCAATACACCCAGCTCATTGCGCGCCGGATTCGCGAGGCACACGTGTACAGTCAGATTCTCCCCTGTACGGCCTCTCTCGCCACGATCCTTGCCTATCGGCCCAAAGGAATCGTGTTGTCCGGTGGCCCTTCCAGTGTGTATGACAAGAAAGCCCCCTCGGTCTCGAAGCAACTATTCGAGCAAGAAATTCCGATCCTCGGCATTTGCTATGGGATGCAGCTGGTGACCCACCTCAGCGGGGGGCACGTCGGTCGGGCGTTGCACCGCGAATACGGACGTGCCGAGTTACATATTGATGATCGGTCCAATCTCTTCAAGGGTTTCGGAGCCGGGAATTCCACCGTCGTCTGGATGTCGCATGGCGATCGAATTGAGCGGATGCCGCCTGGATTCACGTCGATCGCCCACACCGAGAACTCACCGGTGGCCGCCATGAAACGGGATGATGGCCGGCAGCGGGTGTATTGCCTCCAGTTTCATCCCGAGGTGGCCCATACCTCGGAGGGATCCAGGATCCTTCGGAACTTCGTCTACGACATCTGCGGCTGTCGACCGACATGGACGATGCAATCCTACGTGGACACGGCCGTTCAGCAGATCCGGCAGCAGGTGGGCAAAGGCCGCGTTATTTGCGCATTGAGCGGCGGGGTCGATTCGTCTGTTGCGGCCGTGTTGGCCCACCGCGCGATCGGAGAGCAGCTGACCTGTGTGTTCGTCGATAACGGCGTCCTCCGGACCGGCGAAGGCGAACAGGTTCAAAAGACGTTCAGCACGCACTTCAAGATCGATCTGCGGTTTCTCGACCGTTCAAGGCAATTCCTGTCAGGCCTGAAGAACATGCCTGATCCGGAACGCAAACGAAAGACCATCGGACGGCTCTTTATCCGGAATTTTGAAGCGGAGGCCAAGAAGGTCAAAGGGATGAAATTCCTGGTGCAGGGGACGCTGTACCCGGACGTGATCGAAAGCGTCAGCTTCAAAGGTCCGTCGGCGACGATCAAGACCCATCACAACGTGGGAGGATTGCCGACCAAGATGAAGCTCAAACTGGTCGAACCACTCCGAGAATTGTTCAAGGACGAAGTCCGGGTATTGGGCAAGGAGTTGGGATTGCCGGATGAAATCCTGTGGCGGCAGCCCTTTCCCGGTCCCGGACTTGCCATTCGCATACTCGGCGCTGTCACGAAGGACCGGCTGACAATATTGCGCGCGGCGGAAGTGATTGTGGATCAGGAGATGCGGGCGGCAGGCTTGTATCGCGAGATCTGGCAGGCCTTTGCCGTCTTGCTCCCGATTCGCACGGTGGGAGTGATGGGAGATCAACGGACCTATGAGCATGTCATTGTGATTCGTGCCGTCACCAGTCTCGACGGAATGACCGCGGATTGGGCGAGGATCCAGCCGGACGTCCTCGCGAAAATGTCCAACCGGATCATCAACGAGGTAAAGGGGGTCAACCGGGTCGTCTATGACATCAGCTCAAAACCGCCGTCGACCATTGAGTGGGAATAGGGAAATCGTGAAGCGTCGCTCGTGATGCGTATCTCGTAAGTCACGGGCGAAACGAGATACGAAATACGAGCGACGAGATACGAGCGACGCAGAATCGACATGGAAGTTAGACTACAAAAACTGATCGCCGGGACAGGTCTCTCCTCGAGGCGAAAAGCCGAAGCCATGATCGCCGAGGGCCGTGTGACGGTGAATGGCGCGATCGTGCGCGAACTCGGCACGAAGGTCGATGCCGCCAAGGACCATGTAAAGGTGGACGGGAAACATCTGAGTTCTGCCCAGCCGTTTGTCTATGTCATGTTGCATAAACCGAAGAATGTGATGTCGACCCTGCATGATCCCGAAGGGCGCCCGACGGTGAAGCAGCTCATGCCCGGCGTGACGGTACGAGTATTTCCCGTCGGCCGATTGGATTTTGACAGTGAAGGATTGATGTTGCTGACGAATCACGGAGCGCTGGCTCAGGCCTTGCTTCATCCGAAGTATCACGTGGCCAAGACCTACCTCATCAAAGTGAAGGGGATGTTGGATGATGAGAAGATCTCGCTGCTGGAGCGGGGCGTGAAACTGGATGATGGGATGACGGCGCCCGCGCATGTCAAGAAGGTGAGGAAGGCGCAGGCGAACTCCTGGCTGGAAGTGACGATCCATGAGGGACGCAAGCACCAAGTGAAGCGCATGCTGGAGGCGGTTGGACATCAGGTATTGAAGCTCGTGCGGATTCGAATGGGAACCATGGCGCTCGGAGACCTTGGTCCGGGAGAGTATCGGTTTCTGACGGATCGCGAGGCCAATAGCTTGCGCGAATTGGTCAAGAGGCGCACAGGCGCCGAGCCGGATGAGCGGAAGCGCTTGGGCGGCCATGCTCGAAAACGTTCGCAGCAGTCAGCCCGGCGGAGAATGGGATGAAGAATCGCACGCATCGATGTGGTGAGTTGAACCGGAGTCATGTCGGGCAGACGGTCGTGCTGAATGGATGGGTTCAGCGACGGCGCGACCACGGCACGGTGCTGTTTGTCGATGTGCGCGACCGGACTGGAATCACGCAGGTGGTCTTCAATGCCGAGCGCAATGCAGCGGTGCACGAAGCAGGACAGGCGCTGCGAAGCGAGTGCGTGGTGTCGGTCACGGGAACCGTTGCGGCCCGCCCGGACGAATCGAGAAATGCCAATCTCGCAACCGGGGACATCGAGGTCCTGGTCGATGCCCTTGAAATCCTCAACGAAGCGAAGACTCCCCCCTTCGTCATCGAAGACGAGGTGGACGTGACCGAGGCTCTCCGGCTGAAATACCGCTATCTGGACTTGCGCCGTCCCCGGATGCAGCGCTTGATCGGTCTTCGTCATGCCGTGACGCAAGCCACGAGGAACTTCCTCAACCGGGAAGGATTTCTGGAAATCGAAACACCTGTTTTGACGAAGAGTACGCCGGAAGGCGCTCGCGACTATCTCGTGCCCAGCCGGGTGAACGCCGGGACATTTTTTGCCCTGCCCCAGTCTCCGCAACTGTTCAAGCAGGTCCTGATGATCGGTGGGATGGACCGGTACTATCAGATCGCCCGATGCTTTCGCGACGAGGATCTGCGCTATGATCGCCAGCCGGAGTTCACGCAGATCGATCTGGAGATGTCGTTCGTGGAACGTGAGCAGGTCATGGCGCTGATGGAGAATATGATCGTCTCCATATTCAAAGAGGCAGGGAACGTCGATCTCCCGACGCCGTTTCCCCGAATGACGCATGCCGAGGCGATGGGCCGGTACGGGTCCGATAAGCCCGACTTGCGATTCGATATGCCGCTCCATGACGTCACCGCCTTTGCGGCAGAGAGTGAGTTCAAGGTATTCCGGGAAGCCGCCACGAAGGGCAAAATCGTGAAGGCGTTGATCGTCAAATCCGGCGGGACCATCGCGAGGAGTCGAATTGATGCGCTGGGAGAAACCGCGAGAACTTTCGGGGCAAAGGGCCTAGCCTGGCTCAAAATTACGGCTGACGGCCAACTCGATTCCGTCATTGCGAAGTTTCTGGATGCCAAGGCGTTGTTTGCGGCTCTGCCCGAAGCGAAGCCCGGCGATCTGATCCTGTTCGGCGCCGATAAACCGTCCATCGTGCATGATGTGATGGGCCGGATCAGATTGTTGCTTGCCGAGGAACTCAATCTCATCGACAAGAACGCCTGGCGTCCATTGTGGGTGACCGAGTTTCCACTGCTGGATTATTCGCCGGAAGAAAAGCGCTACATCTTCATGCATAACCCGTTTGCTGCGCCGATGGACGAAGACCTTCCGCTCCTTGACACGGAGCCATTGAAGGCCAGAGCCAAGGCCTACGATATGGTGCTGAACGGAAGTGAAATTGGGGGCGGGAGTATTCGAAACCACCGCAGTGAAGTTCAGTTGCGCATTCTGGACCTGCTGGGGATGACCAAGGACCAGGCTCACGCCAAGTTTGGCTTTCTTCTGGAAGCGCTCGACTACGGAGCGCCGCCGCACGGCGGCATCGCCTTCGGCCTCGACCGGCTCATCATGTTGCTCGGGGGAGCCGATTCCATCCGCGACGTCATTGCGTTTCCGAAGACCCAAAAGGCGCAATGTCCGCTGACCGACGCGCCGTCTCCGGTAGCAGCGGATCAATTGAAAGAATTGCGCATCAGACTGGACCTCCTCGAGTAGACGTGCGGCCCATTGATATCCCCAACGGCACACCGCGTGGAACTGCCGGATTGCGGACCCTTCCCCGGACTCCACCTCAGATCATTGTCCACGCGTCTCCCGCGCATACCGTCATCTCCCTACCTTTCCTCTCTCGAATTCACACCGCAGGATCTGAAGCCTCACGCAGACTGTCATGCGCTGTAATCCGCTTCCCTAGCCGTTGCCGGGCTTCTGGTGATGTTCTCCGACGGGAGCTACAATAATCTCATCTCCACGGGCGGGAAGGAGGTGGCTCATGAGACACGTGATGAGCACACATGTCATTGGTTTCTGTCTGCTCTCAGGCTGTGCAATCTTCGTGGCGCCGGAAACCCGGTATCTGCAATCGGCGCAAGGACAGGCGAGTGAGGAGGAAGTGGCGCAGCGGTTGGGACGTCCGGCGGCCGCATCGACAAACCAGGCGGGCGAGACTGTCTGGGTATACCAAGTACGTGAGCAGGAAGCCGGCAACCGTTGGACCTCGACCGGGTTGTGGTGCGACGAGTATGTCGTGACATTCGACCGGCAGTCCGTTGTACGCAGTTGGACCCACCAATCGCACTTTCACGGGGGCGAGCTGATGCCGTCCTATTGTGTGCCGAACGGCTTCAAGGGTTCCATCACGGTGAAGGCTGAGCCACGATGAGGGAGGACCCATGAGCGAGATTCTCTCATCCATCCACACTGAAGGCCGACCGTAGCGGAGGTCTCTATGCCGACAAACTCTCGATTGTCTCTTGCCTGTTGTCTGCTGATGAGCGTCGGATGTTCACTGTTTATTTCCAAGGAGAGTTCGTATTTGCGTACGGCCACCAATCAGGCGACGCAGGAACAAGTGCGGCTCAATCTCGGTGAGCCGAAAAGGATCAAGACAACCCAAACCGGGGATCCGGTTTGGGTGTATGAGGTCCGGGACCTCGAACCGAACAGCCAGAGCTCATGGTCGGCGTTTGGGTCCTGGTGTGATGAGTATACGCTGAGGTTCGATACCACCGGCGTGCTCCGCGATTGGACTCACGAATCCTATGCTCATGGCGGTGAGCTGATGCCAGTGAGCTGTAACTCAACGCTCGGAGTTCAGAAGCCGGCGCTGTGACCATCGTTGATATCCAGCACGCCGAAGTCTATCGCGGTGATCAGCAAGTCTTCGCCGATCTGACGCTGCAGATTGATGCCGGCGTGGACACCGCTATCCTGGGACCGAATGCGGCGGGTAAGTCCACGCTCCTCAAGCTACTGTCACTCGACATCCATCCGGTGCCGAGGAACAACAGCTCTCTCAGACTGTTCGGAAAAGACACGTGGAATGTCTGGGAATTGCGCCGCCATTTGGGAGTCGTCTCGCACGATTTGCAGCACCGCTACCTCGATGACGCACATGGGGTTAACGTCATTCTGTCCGGCTACTACGCCAGCGTGGATACGTATGAGCACCAGGGATTCGGCTATGGCGAGCTCGTACGAGCGACCCACATCATGGAGGATATGGGTATTCTCCACCTGCAAGACAGGGCCTTCGGTGATATGTCGACAGGAGAACAGCGACGATTTCTGTTAGGTCGGGCACTCGTACACGATCCGGAAGCCTTGGTCCTCGATGAACCCACAAGCGGACTGGACCTGCGAGCCTGTTTCCACTATCTCGAAATTGTGCGTGGTCTGATGAGCAAAGGGAAGACGCTGATTCTTGTCACGCACCATATTCATGAAATTCCACCGGAGGTCACGCGGGTCGTGCTCCTCAAGAAGGGCCGGATTATCGGGGATGGACCAAAGGAAGAGATGCTGACGGCTGCGCATCTCACGGGGCTGTTTGATACCCCTGTGCAGGTCGTATGCGCAAACGATTGGTACCAGGTCCTGCCCGGAAGATAGGCGCCGGCCCAAGCCGGGGACATCTTCGTCTCAGCCCCCGGCTAAGGTGACGGGAAACGTCAAGTCCACGTCGCCGCGGCGGACTTTGATCCTGACCTGTTGGCCGGGATTGGTCCGCTCGATCAGATAATTCTTCAACTGAGCTGCATCTGCAATGTCTACGTCGTCGATCGCCATGAGAATATCCGTCTTCATGAGGCCGGCGGATTTGGCGGGCTCCACGACATCGCGCACGGCGACCCGCCATCGGATCCCGTCTTTTACGGTCGTCATATGCAGACCAAGTCGTGAAAAGGCCAGGGGTTTGCCGTCCAACGCTGCCTGCACGATGCGTTGGGCAAGCGAGGCGGGCACGGCGAAGGCGAGCCGGCTGCAATGGCCTTCTTGCGGATCCTTGTCGGTCTGAATGATCGCATGCATGAGACCGACCACCTGCCCCGTCGTGTTGTACATGGCACCCCCGGAATTACCGCTGCAGACGGATAGGTCGGCTTGGAGCAGACGGGTGTCGACAGTTTGGAGAAACGTATTGGTATTCCCCAGACGTCCGAATGCCATGGTCGGCCCCCATCCCAACGGATAGCCGACGGTGAAGACCTCGTCGCCCGCAGTGACCTCTTGCGAGGCAAATGGGGTGAACGTCAGCAAAGCGGAGCGGTGCTTCTCTTCGACGCGGTACACCACCACATCCGTGTACGCGCTGTCACCGACCAGGACCGCGGACAATTCATCAAGCTCGTTGGTAATGACACGGATATGGGATGGAATATGCTTGCCGGAGGGATCGTTGCGTTCCACGGCGTGGCGAGCCGTCACGAGGTACCCGTCGCGGAGATGAAATCCGGTGCCGCGAATGGCGATCTTGCCCGGCTTGTCTGGTGTCCGCTGATCCTGCGTGTCCTCCAGGACGCCGATCGTTGCCCGCCTGGCCTGCTCGATCGCGGTCTTAAAATCGGTGGGGTCAGCTTCCGCCGCTGATGGAAAATGGATCAGTATGGCCAATAGAATCAAAGCCGGCGAATGGAACCGTCTCCCTATCCACATCATGGTTGTGCCGAACAGATCATGCATACGCGATCCTTTCCTTTGTGTAGTTGGGCGGCTTCAGTATAATCCAGACGCGCTGTCCATCCGGTGAAAGAATCATTGAACAAGGAACAGGGCTTGGTCAAGATGAGCTCACGACGACACACGGGGTGTGAACGCATGAGACAACGGCTCTTCTTGTCCCTTTCTCTCACGGTCGCGGTGTGGTCCGGTTGTGCCTCCTCCGATGTCGTGCCGGAATCACTCGAGCCGCAGATCGACAAGAATCTGACGTTCGAGCAGATCCTGGAAAGCCCGGATTCCTATCGCGGGCGAATCTTTGTCGTTGGAGGAGAGGTACTCAAGGCCAAGCGTCTCAAGGAGGGAACCCAACTGGAAGTCCTCCAACTTCCCCTGGACGACGATCAGCGGCCTGTTGGCCAGAGAACCGGGTCACGGGGTCGGCTGTTGGCCAACGAGCGTGAGTTTTTAGATCCCGCGACTCTCCCCGATGGCACGCCGGTGACGATGGTAGCTGAAGTCACGGGGGTGACGACGGACCGGTTGGATGAGGCGGAGTACCGCTATCCGACCGTGGACATCAAACATCTGCACATCTGGAAAGACGATCCCCAGTCCTATCCACGCAGCCGTGGGCCGTCTATCGGTGTCTTCGGCGGTGTCGGGATCGGAGGCGGTGGCGGCAGGAGGGGCGGCGGGATCGGCATCGGCACGGGGTTCTAGAGTAGAGGGACCTCTGTTCTCCTTGTAGCCTTGAAGCTTCTTGATGCGTTTGCCATCCGGAATAGGATCGTCGGCGAGCCGTTTGCAATCGGCAATGATTTGATCAGCAACCTTGCCAGGTTATCCAGATCGTGCCGTGCCTTCTCTGAGAGAAAAACCTTGAAGGTCAGGCCTTCCTCGCTTTCGATTTGTGGGCTCGCCGGGTCAGGTAATCTGCCAGCGACATAGTCCGGCCGGCACGAACATCCTTCAATCCAGCCTCAATCTTTTTTCTGAGCTGTGGGCTATAGGTGAGTAAAGCGTCTTCAATATCATCTTCCGTCACCGGAACGAGCATCGCAGTTGGACGCCCATGTGTCGTGACCAAAACGGTGTTTCCCTTTTCGACCGTTCTTAGCATCTCCGAAGTCTTAGCTTTCAGTTCGCGGACGTTTGTAAATCTCACACGCCCTCCTGTAGTTGCACATGTAGCCACATTTTATGGTGAGCGGTCATTTACGTCAAGCATGCGCGTGAAGCTCCGCGTGACAGGCGAAAGTCGGCTGAAGGGAAGGCTACCCAGCGTCCTTCTCAAGACCCTGGATGAATTTGTCGGCCTCCGCGATGGAGCGATTCATCTCCTTGACGAGCTGATCGACCTGCGCATCCACCTTGACCAGTTCGCCCTTCAGCGACGACAGCGCACGGGCGTTCAGGTTGTGCTTGAGGTAGAGCACCTGGTCCCGCAACGGCCGCAGCACGGGATCGATGCGCTGCTCGGCTTTCTTCATCGCGGCGAGCATCTCCCCGTATCGCGTCTTGGTCTGCGTGTATTTCGCCTCGCTTTTGCGACGCAGGTCTTTGCTGGAGTACTGATCGAGTTCCGTCTTCCATTCCTTGAACAGGGCGTCGGCCACGGATTCGACGTCGCTGATCCGCTTCCGCACCGTCTCGGCCTGCTCCTCGCTCGATTCCAGCTCGCCGTTCAACTTCTTGTAGGTGGCCTCCAGATCTCCTCCTGAAAAGTTGACGACCTTGCCGAATTGGTCAAGAGCGCTCTGGATCTCCTGCTTGGCCTCCTCCTGCGCGTCACGCGCAGCCTTGACGCGGCTGCTCAGGATGTCGCGCTTCGCATAGCCCATCTTCTCCATCGCGCCCATGTAGAGGGTGTCGCAGCCGGGCAGCATCCATGCGATCATGACACAGGACAAGAAACAGGGCAGGAAGCGGGCGAGGGAGATAGCAATTCGCATAGGGCCTCGATGTGCCGGTTGCGTGGGTAAATGAAGCCGAAGCCTGCGCATCGTCCAATGGAGTGCTCGCGGAAGTCAAGATGCGAGGGGCGAATCAGTGCGTCTCATTCGTTGGTTCTGCTCCGACTGAACCTTTAAATTTCTCTCGGCATGCGAATTCAGCGGCGCTGATACCCAGGTCCTTAAGTTCTTCGGCCGGGTGCTCCCCAGGGATGAATAGCCGTCATTGCCATAGCTCGTTGCTTTCCTAATGGTAGTCGACAATTCCTACGTTGATAGGCCTCGGCCATTCAAAGCTTAGGTTCTAACTCCAAGTGCAACACGGCAGGCCCTGATGGGCTACGGTGTTGCCATGCCAAAGAAATCCTACAGACACATGAGCGCCGAAGAACGTGCGACCGTGAGTCTGGGCCTGGCCCAGGGGCACTCGTTGCGAACGATGGCCGCGGTCTTGGGACGCGCCCCCAGCACCCTGAGCCGCGAATACGCCCGCAACAGGACACGGGGCCATCCTTATCGCGCCTGCACGGCCCAGACGTTGGCGGCCACCCGAGCCCGTCAGCCCCGGCGCTCCCGTACACTCCTGGATCCCTGGCTGTGGCAGTATGTGCGTACCCACTTGGCCGAGGGCTGCTCGCCTGAGCAGATTGCCGGGCGTCTCAAACGCGCGTATCCTGACGACATGGGGAACCAGCTCTCGGCAGAGACCATCTATGCGGGCCTGTCTGTGCTGCCACGCGGCACGCTGCGGAGCGCACTGCTGACCGCGTTGCGGCAGGCACACAAGGCGCGCCGGCCTCGATCGAGGGGGACCGACCGACGGGGCCAGCTCCCCAACATGACGCCGATTGCCGAGCGCCCTGCCGACGTGGCCACCCGCACGGTGCCTGGCCACTGGGAAGGCGACCTCCTCAAGGGGGCCCGCAATGGGTCGGCCGTCGGCACGCTGGTGGAGCGGACGACGCGCCTGGTCCTGCTGGCCCGGATGGACGGGACGGATGCGACGAGTGCCCGACAGGGCTTCACCAAGACACTCCGGCATGTGCCTGCTCCGCTGCGGAAAACCCTGACCTATGATCGGGGAAAAGAAATGGCCGAGCATGAGCGCCTGGCAGAGCGGCTGGCGATCCGGGTGTTCTTTGCCGATCCGCATAGCCCCTGGCAACGGGGGACCAACGAGAACACGAATGGGCTGCTGCGGCAGTACTTGCCCAAGGGGACGGACTTGTCGGGCTATACGCAGCGCGAGTTGAACGCCATCGCCCATCGCCTGAACACGCGCCCGAGAAAGTGTCTCCACTTCGCCACGCCCCTGGAAGTCTATGCGCAGCTGCGCCATCATTCACCCGTTGCACTTGGAACTTGAAACCGCCCAGCATATACGCCCTGTAGCCATGAATTCGAGGCCAGGGGTTGTTGATATCAGGAGTGAGATGAGGCGGCTGACGCCGGGAAAGGCGCGTCTTGGCGCGCCGGGGAACTACTTTCCGGGGACCTTGCGTGCCTCGCACCGGGGCAGGAACTTCGCCGACCTCCGGTTCTGCATCGGCTTCCGTCTTGCCCGGGACACCCCGTAACCCTTTGCGCTTTGACCTTTTACCCTTTGCCTCTTCTAAAATCTCCCTGCACAATTTTCCAATATGGAGAGGGAACACTAAGGTGGATGCATGATGACGACCAGCGTGCCCCAAGCTGTGCAATCGTGCCATGACCTGCTGCTCTGGCTGATTCCGCAGCTCGACAAATTTCCACGAGTGCGCCGGTTCACGTTGGGTGAGCGAATAGAAATGCGGGTCTTGAGAATCCGTTCGTGCTGAGCCTGTCGAAGCATGAGCCTGTTGAAGCACGGGCATCCTCGTTCCTGGCAAGACAAGTTCCATGAGTTTCTGGGTCTATATTCTTCGCTGTGCCGACGGGTCCTATTACACTGGGCACACAGACAACCTCGAAAAGCGGGTCGCGGAACACCAGGTGGGAGAGTTGCCTGGCTATACCTTCTCCGGACGCCGGTGGCCTTGGTTTTTAGCGAGGCGGTTACGACCCGGGAAGAGGCGTTGGCCTGTGAGCGCCGGATCAAAGGCTGGAGCCGGCAGAAGAAGGAAGCTATGATGCGCGGGGACTGGGCGGAAGTGGCTCGGTTGGCGAAGGGAGGGCGTCCGGTTCGATAAACTCACCGCAGGCTTCGACAGGCTCAGGACGGACGGACTCATAATCGGCATGAGAATCAAGGTCCGGCCTGTACCAAAACCGTCCTGGCGCATGAACCGTGGTCAGGCTGCCCCGCGCCGTTTCGCGACCGGGTCGTGCACCATGCGGTGATGAACAATATCGCGCCGCCGCTCGACCATACGTTTATCGAAGATTCCTACGCCTGCCGCCGTGGTAAGGGGGTCCATGCTGCGGTGGATCGCTATCAAGCATGGGCACAGACCAATCGGCATGTCTTGAAAATGGATGTTCGGCAATACTTCCCTTCCATCGATCACGGTCTGTTCAAAGAGAAGCTGCGCCGACGGATCAAAGACCCGCGCGTGCTGGGCTTGTTGGATCGCATTATCGAGGGCTCTCCCGGAGGCAGTCCGGAGGTCTGGTATTTTGCCGGTGATGACCTCTTCACGCCGTTTGAGCGGCGCGCAGGCATCCCTATCGGCAACCTGACCAGTCAGTTCTTCGCCAATCTGTATCTGGACGATCTCGACCACTATATTAAGCAGACGTTACGCGTCCGGCCCTACCTGCGCTACGTGGACGATATGGTGGTACTGGACCATGACAAGGCACGCCTGGCCGACATTCGGGCGGCTGTTCGTGAACGCCTCGCGGCCGACCGACTCAGACTTCATCCCCGCAAGGCGCATGTGACGCGTGTGATCGATGGGCTCAATCTTCTCGGCTACGTGGTGTATCCGAACCAGCGCCGGTTGCGAAACGATAACGGGCACCGCTTCGCCCGCAGACTTCGCGCAATGGCGAAGGCGTATCGCGCTGGGCGTCTGGAATGGGCGAACGTCGTGGCCTCTACTCAGGGTTGGATCGGCCACATGCCAAACATGCGGACACGGAGGGTCTTCGCCGGGCGATCTTCTCCCAGCCTATGTTCATCAGGGAAGCGGGCCATAGAGACGGCCGGCGCGTGGTCCGGGGCGGCTCCTGGAACAACAATCCGGAGAACTTGCGTGCCTCGAACCGGAACAGGAACAACGCCGACAACCGGAACAACAACATCGGCTTCCGTCTTGCCCAGTCCACCCGCACGGCAAGTAGCCGGTCCAGGAACCGGCCTGTTTATGGACAGGCCGGGCGAGGGGGCTGGTAGGCAACGCCGACGGCCCCGGACGCTGATTTCTCAACCCGCCTGGTTGGGACCGATGTGGCTGCCGATGTGCCTCATGCTGCTGAATCTTGCCACGCATTGCTCCACTGACTGATCGGTTCAGGCCTGTTATTCGGCAAGTTGGAACTGGATCTTATGGTGACTAATGCGTGTTATTTCACGCATGATCTCATGTTATAAAGACAGACAAGGAGGAGCCCATGGGCGTGACATACGGAAAAGATGAAATCGTCAGCGCGTCGCGGGTAGCTCGAACATTTGGAAAGGTGTTGAGTGACCTGAAGACTCAACACAAACGTCGGATCGCGATTTCCAAGAATAATGAGTTGGAGGCCATCATTGTACCGATTCATGAATACGAGACCATGGCCGAAGCATTGGCTTTGTTGGAACATATTGAGATCCACCATCTGGTCCAAGAACGCAAGCGAAAGGGGTCTGGAAAGCGCATCACTCTTGAGGCGCTCCTGAAGGAGCAAGAGATTGCCGTATAGGGTCGTGCTCACGGCAGATGCCGCGAATGATTTCAGAAGACTTGATGGCTCTCTTAAGGAACAGGTTGCCCGCCAATTAAAAAAGCTGGAAAACTCGCCCCACCTCGGAGAGCACCTGGGGAGGAAGGCAGGTCTTAATCTCACCGGGTACTACAAGCTGTATGTAGCCAAGAAATCTATCCGAATCGTCTATCGCATCGTGGAATTGGAAGTCATCGTGGAAGTCGTGGCAATCGGCAAGCGCGAAGATCTGGAGGTCTATCGAGAAGCGATTAGACGCATTCTGAAGGCTTGAGCCAGGCGTTCCTTGTTGATTCTTAGCCAGCACCTCGTTGCGCTCGTAGTGGATACAGGGTAGGGTGTCAGAATCTACAGTACGCGACCTTGATGACGTGCCATGTAGCAACTTACAGCCGGCTATTGGCGAACGTGTCGCACGCGGCGGGGTCGCCGCTTTGGAGTCCCCGACGAAGCCAAGTCGTCCGTTGCTCTGACGACCCGTGTGTCCAGCTCTCGGGTTGCACATACCCCTGCCCCGCCTTTTGCAATCGATCATCGCCGATAGCGGCCGCGGCACGAAGCCCGGCCTCAAAATCCCCCGGCTCGATCAGGTTACGGCCATGTTGGGCATGATAGCCCCATACACCGGCCAGACAATCGGCCTGCAGTTCCATGCGGACAGACAAGACATTCGCGTCGGCGGTTGAAGCCTGGCGTTGAAGGCGAGCGACCTTGTCGGCGACCCCCAGCAAGTTTTGCACATGATGTCCAATCTCGTGGGCGATGACATAGGCTTGCGCGAAGTCGCCCGGCGCTCCCAGACGGTGCGACAGTTCATTGAAAAACGAGAGGTCGAGATAGACCTTCCGGTCGCCGGGACAATAGAAGGGACCCACCGCAGCCGACGCGGTTCCACAGGCTGAACGCACCGCTCCGGTAAACAGGACCAACCGTGGCTCTTCATAGCGATGCCCGAGTTTGGGAAGCACCGCTTTCCACGTGTCTTCGGTATCCGCAAGAACGACTGATGCGAACCGACCCAGCTCATCGCTCGGAGTCCCGGTTGGTCCTTCAGTTTCAGCGGCGGGCGGGGCCGCCATTTCCTCAATGCCGGTGACCATGTTCAGAATTTGAAGGGGATTGGTTCCCGTCATGAAACTCACGGCAAGAACAAGCACGATGCCGCCTAGTCCGATGCCCACCCCGCGCACGGGGCCCATACCCCGACGGTCTTCAATGTTGTCGCTCCCGCGTTGATCTTCCCATCGCATCGACGGCACCTCCCGTGAGTGCTGTTTTCGAATCAACCAGCATTCCGCAACGTTACAAGAGGTGTGAATGGGATCATACTTTTCAACTATATTCAAGTTGAGCTGACCCTATGCGACCCCGAGCTGATTGGTTCGGACCAACCCACAATCCCTTCTCTTGGCAAGCCTCTCCCATATAGGGGAGAATGGTGATGTAGCGGGGTGACCGTTTCGGAGCCGGAGAATCGAAAGTCTATGAATGCGCCCAAGCCCAAGTCTGTGAACACGTTTCTTGAACGCGAAGTCAAACTCGCGGTGGAACAGCGATTCAGGCTGCCTGACTTGGGCGGCAAACCGTTGCCCTCCCGTGTGCTGACCTCGACATACTACGACACAGCCGATTTTCGGTTGGCCTACGGAGGGATTACGCTCCGACGTCGGGTGGAGCAGGGCACCAGCTTATGGCAACTGAAGCTGCCTGCGGGCAAAGCGCGGCAAGAACTGGAAGTCAAGGCGGGACCTGGTAGTCCGCCGCAGGTCCTAATGGATTTGCTGATGGCGCATGTTCGAGCCGCGTCGTTGACAGAGGTCGCCAAGCTTCGTACCTGGCGTAAGGGTGTACGGGTTCAGGCCGGCGAGGGAAACTTGGCGGATGTCGTGCTGGATGTGGTCCGTGTGCTCCATGATCGGCATGTCGTTCGTAGTTTTCGTGAAATTGAAATCGAGCTGGTCCAAGGCGACGACGCAGGGTTCCAAGACCTGGAGGCACAACTCCGTAAAGCAGGTGCCGGGGACCATGACGGACGGCCCAAGCTTTTTCGGGCCCTTGATCTCCCTTTGCCGCCGGTGTCCGAGCCTCCGGCTCCCGAGGCGCCGACTGTCGATCATCTGTGTTTCATGGTGACCCGACAAGTGGACAGTCTTCTGGCTCGCGACCCGGGAGCACGACTCGGGGGAGCGTCCGACGATGTCCACCAGATGCGCGTTGCAGCAAGACGACTGCGGGCTGTCCTGAGAGCGGCAAAACCCTTGCTGCTGTCGACATGGTCAGAACCATTGAGTGTCGAATTGGCATGGCTTGGAGAATTGTTGGGACACGCGCGCGATCTGGATGTGCAGATGGCCTCATTCGAACGTGAGGCCGAGACGCTGGATCGCCGCGATCGAACTCCTCTCATCCGGTTTGTCCGGCGGCTTCGCAGTGAGCGGGAATTGAAGCAACAGGAGTTGCTGACAGGGTTGCGGAGCGGGCGATATCTGGCATTGGTGGATCAGTTGATCGAGGCGTCACGGGCGCCACACATCGTCGTGACGGGCTACACGCTTCCCGATCTTGCGGCCAAGGCATTCAAGAAGCTGCGCAAGGCCGTGCGTGGACTCCAATCCGATCCCACCGATGCGGAACTGCATGGCATTCGTATCAAGGCGAAGCGTGCGCGCTATGCTGCAGAATTGGCTGAAACCGTCGTCGGGAAGGCTGCGACCAAGTTCATCCGACGTGCAAAGGCCTTTCAGGAACTACTCGGAGTTCATCAAGACGCCGTGGTAGGAGAGCAGCGAATTCGGGCGCTCTTTGCCGAATCAAAAGGACGACGGGCGGCGTTTACCGCCGGGCGCATGGTGGAGCGACAGCGTCAGCAGCGCGTTCAAGCCCGTGCCGCATTCCGATCGAAATGGAGGAAGCTGAACAAGCGAGGGAAGAAAGCGTGGGGCTGAGCAGGCATGTCGTGGGCTGGACAGGGCGGATCGGCGTCCGTTACACTTCCAGCTCTGTCGGAGCGATAAACACATGAGACAGCACCTTGCCTGTCGGCTTCTCCCGTTCCTCCTCGTCTTGACGGCTTGTCAGCCCCAGGTTCCGGTCGTGCCGGCCGAGCATGCGCCGATCGCCAGTTTGTCGGACCCAGCTTGTCCTAACCTCAGTGGAACCTATGCCTTGTTTGGACAACCTCTGGAGGGGATGCCTGACTTTTATCGGAAGGTGACTGTGAAGCTGACGCTGGACCGGATGTTGGGCATAGATGTCCCGTCCGAGGATGTTGTCAAACCGATCGAGGTCACAGTGGTTCAGGACGAGACGATTGAATTGAACGGAGATCCGACAGGTGTTGGGTATTCACGCCGATTCGAACTGTTGCCTGGTGATACGGTGGCCTGTTCGTACGGCGAGATGACGATCCGGCAATTACGCGAAACTCGTGGATATAGTGTCGAGCAACAATGGCGTATCACGAAAACGGCACGACGCCTCGCCCTGGATGCCGACGGCGCGCTCGTCGTCAAGACCAGCATTCGTGCCCAGAGCAAATCCGCGCTGATTGCATACGAGGAACCGCTCGAGGTTTACGGGGCCCGCTTCAAACGTATCAACTAGCCTTAATCCGAAAATAAATCGGTCTCGTTGGTCTATTCGCGGGTCCTGTCGCGGCGAACAGCCCCATCGTGCGAAGACCCGGCCGCCTCACGGGACACGGCCCGCTCACATCTCGCGGGCGTGCACAGACGTGACGTCACTTATTCGTGACGCCGTGCACCTCGGCGGCGCACACAAGCGTGGCGCTCCTTCCTCGTCGCGCCGTGTGCCCCATCCCCCAGTAAGAGCTTTTCGCGTCACGCGCGCTTGGGCAGGGACCGCGCCCTGGCGCGGTCGGGGCGGGTGGGTGAGCAAGATCGCCCGTTCGCCACGCCACCCACAAGCATTCCGTGTCGTCATTTCGAAACTATTTTTCGGATTAGGGCTAGTTTTGCCTCCAAGATCGATCCTCCCATAGAACTCGTCAAGCTTGGATCTGTCGTGTCCCCGATAGGTGCAAGCAGGGTTGTGAACCCTTCAAGGCTAGGATTTGTCCAGTAGGAGGTGCACCGCGAGCCAGGAGGTGTAAGTAGGAGGGGAGTCGGGTTACTGGTGGGGCAGATCGGCCGTAATACAGGACTTCATTTCCTCTGCCTTACAAGATGCCGAGGAGATGGCGCTATTGACGGTTTGCACCAATTGCTCAGCGATCGCTTCTTCATGCGCAACATCGACCAACAGATGGTCGGGGATGGTCCGTCCATCAACAGACACAACACCGCGAACTGTGCTCAGCGCATCAATGAGCGCCTGTCGCTGGGCCGTGCAGCCTTCTCCGCTCAGCATGATAGCCACGCGGGTCATTCCCGCTTCCACGGTTCCGACCAGCAGTACTCCACATGCCGGTCCTGCACATAGGGCAAGCGCAAGAATGAAACGTACCATAGAGAAAGTCGGTATCTGCATCACATCAACAGAATAGCCGATACGAAGCCTGTTCGACAACCCTCTCTTGCACCGAATCTCTGACGAACCGGAACGCTCCCTTTTTACTTACTTGTGGATAGATGGGATGTATCGTCTGACCCACAGCTCTTTCCAGCGGTTTCTTGCGTACAGGCAAGCTGCAAGTCAGTCAGAGGAGCGAGTTGTGAAGTAAGGGACCTATACAAAACTCACAGGTTGATTCCGGGGCTCCGTTGTGTTTTATGGCGAACAAGCAGAGCTTCTATCGCGCACAGGGACGATGGCAGACGAGTGTGCAATCCCAGCAGCAGCGAGGTGAGTAGACAATAGCATGGGCGAAACGTATCGCAATGGTCGACAAGCAAAGGGCCGGAAGCCCTCAAGACCTATCGGCAAGAGAAAAATGGCTGTCAGCCTCGACGGGCTTCCCGGATTGCATGGTGACTGAAGGAAAGGTTCTTACCAGTATTCATCATGATCGGAAGAAGAAGGGGCGGTCATGCACGATCGCATTGAATAAGCCCTATGGAGTGCTGGCCTGTTTCACTGATCCGGAGGGACGGCCGACGCTGGCCGATTATGTGAAGATTTCCGGTGTCTATGCAGCCGGCCGACTCGATCGGGATAGCGAAGGCCTCATGCTGCTGACGTCGGATGGATCGTTGGCGCATGTGATTACTGATCCACAGCATAAACTTCCCAAGGTGTATCTCGCGCAAGTGGAACGTGTTCCGAACGAGGATACGCTCGACCGGTTGAGGAAGGGTGTTCTCCTGAGCGGCAAACAGACGCGGGCTGCCGGCGTGCGCTTGCTTACGGATGAGCCTGAGCTGCCGGAACGCCCGGTTCCGACCCGTTTTCGCAAGAACGTGCCGACCGCCTGGCTGGAAATCACGTTGTGCGAAGGACTCAACCGGCAGGTACGTCGCATGACTGCCGCTGTAGGACATCCGACGTTGCGACTGGTGCGGATTGCAATCGGGCCAGTGCTGATTGGAGAGTTGCACCCAGGCGAATGGCGTGAAACGACGTCCGCAGAGGTCGATCGCCTCAAGAGGAATCTGGAGAAGACTCGCGATAGTCTACGTTCTGACCCTCATGGGTGAGTCGGGAGCAGTCCAATCCTTGTGGCGCTTCCTCAGTATCGCCGTCCTCGGCGGCGACCGTGAGGTTGCTCAAGCGCGTGGCCCCAGTGCGCCAGAAATCTAGTGATGAAGGCATGTTCCTGAGCGGCCTCCACGGCGAGGGGCGCCAGGGCGAGCGCGACGGCGAGCGAAATGTGATAGCCCACGGAACGTGAGGCCAGCGCACGCCGGAAGGCGGGATGGGCCTGATTGATCCAGACGGTAGATTCGACCAGTCGCCCCAGCTCCGAATCGTCAGGTCGTTCCTCAAACTGAATCCCAAGCCCATACCGCATCGGCGCGCGGGAACGTTCTTCCCCAGGAAGCATGGCAGACCCCGATGGGGGAGGCGAGGACATCGAAGGCTCGGTAGGTGGTGCATCCTGTTCAGTCGGCGGAGCGGCCGGTGGCTGCTCTGGTTCCGTGTCGCGATGATGGGAGTCTTTGGCCATCGCCGGGGCTGCCAGGACCGCAATGGCTTTGGCCTCTGTGTCCGTTCGCCCGCCATCGATCGGTAATCGCTTTTGCCCGCCGGCCCGGCGCTCGACGAGTGAAGCGAGGAGGGGAAAGTCGTCGGATAATTCTTCCAACACGCGATCCAGGTCCCGCTCCAATGGCCGCATCATCCGAGAAGAGGCGTCAGGAACTCCTGAGCGAGTGTCGCCCCACGCTTCCAGTTGTCGTGAGACGGCTTCCTGGATGGCCTTGCGGTAGGCGAGATAGACGGCTCCACGGGTCCCGGTACGGATAAAGTCCCCTTTGTTGAGGGTGAGCGAGGCGGCCAGGTCGGGGACTTCAATCACGCCGTTGATCCGTTCCGACTGCAACGGTGTCACGCCCAACCAGTCCCATCCCCGTTTGATCACTTTGCCCAATGTGCTGATCGCGACGCCACGCTGATCCTCAGGTAATGGTGCCGCGTGCCGCGCCAGATACCCCAAGGCCGAAGGCTTGCGTCGTCGGGCCAAGCGAATGACGAGCGGTGCCTGGTCCTGATCCCCCGCGCGATGCTGCTCCAACGGGCGGCCGTTGACCTTAAAGATAATGCGGTCCGGGTACTGTGCAGCCAGCAGTTCGTCGAACGTGGGCTCCAGTAAGGGCTGGTAATGTCTGCGGAGCACTCCTTCGACAAACCCGGGATCTAACAGAGGAGAGAGTGGAGTGTGTAGCTTGAGCCGCACGGCCGTGCCTCGCTCGCCCGTCAATCCCGGCGGAGGCAACCAACTCCACGGTGCGCGGTGACGTGAGGCCAAGTGCCATCGAGTGGCGACATGAGTCTTGCCGCGCTTGGTCTCCGTGATCACGTCTTCACACACGAGCAAGCCCAGCTTGATGCCGACACCGGCGAACCCGATGCCTTGCCCTCGCACTTTCGTGCTGGCCGCGATGTCATGATAGCGCCGCATCTCTGTGCGCTGCATGCCGGAGCCGTTATCCACGGCGGTGAGGGTGCCCTGCGCGGGATCAGCCGTCATCACAATCCGGCCGGCGCCGGAGTCCAGAGAGTTGGCGATGATCTCCGTGAGAATGGTTTCTTCGAGACTGGAAGGATACGCATCCCGCAAGTCTTCCAGCAGATGTTCGAGATCAACGCGCGTCTCACCCATGTGGTGCCCACTCCGTAAGGTCTACCTGGTGCGGTGAGGGGACTGTAGACGGGGATGCCGGGCTAAATCAAGGTGAATGGCCCAAGCGTGGCCCTAGCCCGCATTATTCATGAAGGCTTCTACTCCAACCGCAGATACGCCGCTACGACAAGCCTGGCCACCGGTTCCACGCGGCCAGGCGGGCGGCCTCGCCGCTCGGTCGGTCAACATCCTGTTCAAGGATGCCTCCCTCTCGGGGCTCCGCGCGCAAGACACCGCCGTCTCACCGGCTCGACGGCGTCCACAAGCGTGGCGCTCATTATTCTTCGCGCCGTGGACCTCGCATGGCGTCTCCGCCGTTTCGTGACGAACCCTCAAGAATAATGCGGGCTAGTCGCCCCGTGACCGGCTCCCGTGGTTACATTGGCCATCGGTATCTTGACCGGTGGGTGTGAACTGCCCTATTGGAATTGGACCAAAAATTGCGGCATTCTAGGAGTCTTTTGGGATGGAACGAGCAATCCTCAGGCCTTCGTGTGGGTTCCCTCAACTTTCCGGTCATGACGGAGGAAGACTTTTGCACGCTGATAGAAGTAGAGTAGGAAACGCCGCATGTGAAAAGGAGGAAGCTGCTGTGTTCAGTTCGATTTCCGCTCTCGAGCAAACACTTTCGGTGCAGGAGCATCAATCATGTCTGATATCCATGAGTAGGCTTTGTCTGACCGTGTTGGAGAACATAAAATGATCAATAAGGCGTCGGAGGCGGATCGGGCGTCGACCGACAAACGATTCGACGGAGAGATGGCAGAGCAATTCATGCGCCGGGCGATCGAGCTGAGCCGCAAAGCCATGGAGGCTGGAGACGGTGGTCCATTCGGTGCTGTCGTGGTTCAGGATGGAAAGGTCGTCGGGGAGGGATGGAATCAGGTGATCGTGACCAAAGACCCGACCGCGCACGCCGAGATCGTTGCCATTCGCGCGGCTACCAAGTCGCTGGACAGTTTCAATCTCAATGGCTGTGATCTCTATACGAGCGCCCACCCTTGTCCGATGTGTCTTGGGGCCATTTACTGGGCACGCATCGATCGCATCAACTATGCGAATAGCGGCCAGGATGCCGCTGCTATCGGATTTGATGACGAATTCGTCTACCAGCAGTTCATGCGTCTCCCGCAGGAGCGTCTGGTTCCGGAGGTTCAATTGCTGGCGAAGGAGGCTCGCCGAGTGTTCGATGACTACATCGTCAAGCTGAACCGTGTCCAGTATTGAGACGCCTTGGATGACGCCGGCGGGTAGGGAGAGAAGAAAATGTGGTACCACGTGATTGAGATCGGTAGGGCAACAACATTTCTATTGGTTCTTGGAGCCTATTCATTACCCGTTGTGCCTGCGGTGGAAGCAAGTCCGGATCCAGCATCCGTTGCCGAAATGAGACAAATCAAAAAATTCGTGTCCGTTGAAGTACAGACCCAGGGGACTGCCGAGAAAATCGGGCTCAAAAGCGCAGACCTTACAGATCTGACGCGAGTGCTGTTTCTTAAGAAGGTGCCGGGGCTTCCGCTCGAAGGCTCGAGTGGTCCCTCGGGCGACGGGGCAGAACCGCTGAGCCAACTCGGCTTTCTCACGTGCGAAGTGTGGACAGTCGGGGAAGAACAGATTATTGCGTATCACATCGATTGCAACGCTGGGTCTTACATCACGCCGAGAACGCCAGGTAGTCTATGGAATCGGGCGATCCTCGGATACGGGCCCAAAGAGGAAGTCTCTGAAGCAGTTCGGAAAGGCCTACGTACGATGGTCGAACTGTTCGCAACGACCTTTTCCAATGCGCGGGCAGAAGTCGGGGGGCGGTAAGAAAGCACAGGCGGACACATGAAGAACGCGGTGACAATTCGGCTGGATCAAGACCTCGATCGAATGCTCGATAAGTTTTGCCGGCGCTCAAAACGGAGACGGAGTAATGTAGTCCGAGACGCCTTGCGCCAGCAACTCTCCCTGATGATATTTGAGCAGCTTAGACACAAGGCCATGCCGTTCGCTGAAGCGCGGGGGTTTCTGACGGATGAAGATACCTTCAAAGCGGTGTCGTGAAGGTCTTTCTCGATACCAATGTGCTGGTGAACGGATTCACCGCACGCGGGCTCTGTGCCGATGTCATCCGCCTTGTTCTAGCAGACCATGAACTGATCACGGGGGAAGTCATCCTCGTAGAAATCGAGAGAGTGCTAAGCAAGAAAATCGGGTTGCCTGCCTCAAACGTCGAAGAAATTCTTTCATTCCTTGAAACTCAGACGGCTCAGCCAAAGCCAAAGACCGTGGTTGGTGATCCTGTTCGCGATGAAGACGATGCACGGGTTCTCGCATCGGCGATGGCTGCCAAAGCCGACGGCCTGGTGACCGGCGACAAGGACCTGCTGGATGTGGCGGCTCATGTTTCGGGTTTGACAATCACCGATCCCCGAGGGTTCTGGAATCTAGCCAAGAAACGGCCAAGAAAGTAAGTGCTCCTTCTTGCCGGAGCGTTTGATGCGGCCATCAACAAGCGCGCGCTTCAGAAGGTGTTCAGCGACCTCGCCAGCCAGTACAGTGCTACATCCCTCAGTGGAATGAAACGAAGTGAGTGCAAGGGGAGAGCGTCTCTCGCCGGTGAGTCCGGAGCTGCGGTTGGCCAATGTTTGATTGCAAGACTTGACCCTGAATCTTGACCTCAAATCCAGCTCCGCGACCCCAAATCCAACGCTCGGTTTAAGAGCGCGGTGCGTTCATCCCCTCTTGGCAAATCGAGCGCCTTACGAATCAGCGCGTAGAAATCATAACCCTTTTTAGGCGTTCCCTTCCGCCCGGGCGACTGTCTTCGGACAAGAAGGGCATCAAGGACAGACGCGTTCTGCTTGGCCAGCGCCAGCATCTCGTTCGGGCAGTTATCCATCGCTCGGTTTAAGAGCGCGGTGCGCTCGTCTCCTCTTGGCATATCAAGCGCCTTACGAATCAACGCGTAGAAATCGGTCGCACCATCTACCGTCATGGCTTGCTTGCCCGAGTCACCCGCACTTTTGCTTGCGGGTCTTCGCGTACTGTCCATAAATGCATCAATATCTGTTTCGCCAGAACGCAGGAAGTCGAGAAAGTCTAGCCCTTGGTATTCGCACGTCTCGGAAACAGTCAGGAGAGTTAGGTATTCCTCGATGCCTTTTTCCGTGGAGGTTCCGGCCATGACCGTCCGCAGTCTTGCAAACGCTTTGATCGCATGCTCAGCATTGTTGTTGTTCCAAGGAACTCCGTCATAGCGGAGGAACGTAAAAAGTTTATCACGGTTCTTGTCAAAGCGTTGTTTGCACTTGATCGCAGCTTCGCTATGGTAATCTGGCGCGATTAGCCTCTTGTAGAAGCGGTCAACCGAAGCGAGATGCTTTCTCAAGAAATGCCTCTTCAGGCCATACCGATCCACGGTCTGAACAATCGCCCTGAGAAGTTCCGCGAAGCCTCTCACGATCCGTTTTAACTCCTCGTCGAACGGGTTGCTCAATGTCTCGTCGTTCAAGTCTCTCAGCAAATGGATCAGACACTTCTGCTGCGGACACTCGATTGAGTCATAGGCTGCGTAGAAATCGGAAACCAGAACGCCCTTGAACTCTCGCAACAGGTTTTGAACCATTTCTCCTTCACGACTCTCCGCGTAAATGTAGGCTACCTCGTAGAGATTTGTCAGTACCCACACATAGGCCAGCTTACCTTTGATATTTGCTCTGGTCTCGTCAGCATGCACAAGTCGTCCCCGGATGATTCGATCAAGAATCTGCTGCTTCGTTTTTTCGTAGAACTCGGCGGCTCTGGTTTTGAATTTCATAACTGTTGTATAACGCAAATCAAAGCCGAACAGCCTGTTGATGCTCAGCGTCACAATCCTTTGTGAATGCACAGCTCAACAACCTGGAAAAGGACATAAGCTATCAAATTCCAGCCGAATTTGAGCTTAGTGCGAAACCGCTTCTCCAAGCCAAAGTGCAGTTCACATTCGCGACACCAGTAGGTCTGGAAGACGTGCTTCACGACCCATCTTCTCAAGCCGCTGTGCCCAATCTGAATGTCGTAGAGTATCTTCTCCCTGATTGCGCTTTTTCTAGTAGCTAACCGATAACAATGTGGGCAGTTGATCGGAGGCGGGTATACAATCACCTTGTTGACACGGGTGCTCATTGCTGGGCGGCTTGCGCGCTTTTGTCTGGGCCGTTTGCCTGACCGCACGTAGACGCGCTCACGTTGATAATTCCAGTAGGCTGCTTTGTTTATCTCCTCCAGTTCTGGCATTGCGAACGTCATGTGACCCAGTCGATATGGATAATCCGGTTTCACGGAATCGGCACACACCACGTCTGGATTACCTGCTTTGCCGGACTCCGGTTGCTTCCCTCCCAGACATAGCCCATGTATTGTGCGTTCCACCAACTCCAGTGCTTGGCAGTCCTCCGCGTTGTACGTAACGAGCATCTGTTTGATCTGGGTGTCTCGTGATCGCTCCCACTCGTGACGCCAGTTAATGGTCTGTGCACCGGAGGCGTCAGGGACAGACCATCTGAAGCCGAGCCAGTCGGCAACTGCTTTGAGTCCGTTGGAATACGCCGGGAAATAGACCTGCGCATCGGTCACGGGCAAGATGTTTACCTTGGTTGCGATGGTTTTGAATGCCACTGAACCTTCAGGCGGCTCTCCGTAGCGTTGGCACATTCGTTTCAGGAAGATCGTTTCGAAACGGCCGTAATGAATCAAAACTGGATTCTCGATTTCTGACAGGATATCCAGGAAATCAGCCCAGATTTGCTTCTCTTCATTTGCGGTGTCAGCCCATAGGCTGTGCTGCACAACCCCCTGAGCGGTTGTGACGCGGATGCCGATGAGGTAATAGAAATCGCGATCTGGAAGCCCCTCGACATCCAGATAGACGGGCGTGCCTTCGATCTTTAGTTCAGGGCTGCCGACGATGTGTATTTTTCGCTCTCGAATCGCGAGGGCTTTCAGGGAATGGTGATACTTCTCACGCTCGGTGGCGAGCCGCTTTGGCCTCCGGCGTGGCCGGAAGGTGTAGGAGAGCTGCGTGACGGTGAAGATGCCTTTGCTGCCGAACTTCTTTCGCTCCTTCTCCGTCATGCTGGACAGTAGGCTGAGGTCGTCTTTCTCAATCGCCTTCTGGCGACACCGCAATTGGAACCCGCACTGCACAATGCCGATTCAGAATGAGGTCTGGCGGCGAATTGCTGGAAAGCATCGTCGCAATCTTCCCAGTCAGTTTCCGCACCTCGCCCGTCAGCGCAGAAATCTTTACCTTCAGCGTGGCTTGGCCGTCCCCGTGGATGATCTTGCCTTGGCCGACCTTGCGGCCCAGCACTTCCGACAACACAAGCGCATCGAACGCCAGCAGCAGCTTGTCGTCCCGGGTGAGTTTGTTTGTGAAGACGAATCGAATTGGGGTGAACTGGCCGGGCTGGCCTCGCCCTTCTGACGGAACCCGCTCCACCGCGTGAAGACTAGACTCCAGATTCTGGCCGTGGACCTCATGGTCCACGGCGCGTTCCCCGTCCCCGTTTCGCCAAGTGATCGGAGAAAGCACTTGGTGAGGCACTTGAGGCCGGCTTCAAAGAGAGGGGCGGTGATTTTCATTCCATGATGGAGGAAAGCGCGGAAACATTTTCCGTATTGTCTGGGAAGTAGGAAAAATGTTTGGAATCGATAGTTGAGTTGCAGCAGCTAAAACTTATCTTTTCTTCGTTTCCTCATCCCTTCTCGCAGAGGTGGTCTCGAGCTGCCGTTCGCTACGCGTGTTCACCGAGCAGACTATTTTCTCCTCACTCCCTCTAGCGAGGGTGACCGAACTGTCATTCACTGCGCGCATCGGACGAGCACAGTTTTATCGTGCGCGTTCTGCGAGCACGAAGCACGTTCGCCACACCTTCACCTTCCCACTTTGTGCACGTCCATGTAAGCCCGGAGGAGGGCATTGATCCGTGTCTGATAGCCGGGTCCTTTGGCCTTGAACCAATTCAAGACTTGCCGATCCAAGCGAATGGTCACGGCGGTCTTTGGCTCGGGAATCGTAAGACCGCCAGCTTAAAAAGTTTTTCCTTTCACTTCTTCACATCTTCCAAACGAATCCCTCGACCAGCGCGTAGGCTTTCGCGTGCCTTGGCAATTCGTTCCTGAAATCTTGGATCGTTTTCGAGCCGAAAGTCGAACCAATCATCCTCGGACTCAAAACCGATAAGAATTCCCGCTGGTTTGCCATCACCACATCTTCCTTCGCGGCCAGCCGCAGGTATTTTGATAGATCGTCCTTCACCACAGAAAGCGCAATTTTCTTCATGCTCGTTCTTTTTATCACTCTTAGCCTAGATCCCATGGTGCCTGTGGAAGTTTTTTGAGTAGTTCTCGGCTGGCATGGGCTATCGCCGCTATCCCGATATGGCTGCCCCGAATTTTGTAGACAATTCGATAATTGCCGACGATGAGTTCCCGCACGTTCGCATCCTGATACTCCGGCACTATTCGTCCGAGTTTCGGGAAAGCTTCCAAGCGATCAATGGCGAGAGTGATACGTTCAGCAAAATTGATGGCGTAGGCAGGTGAATCTTCAGCGATATGGGTGACGATTTCGTAGAGGTCTCGACGTGCTCCTACCGTCCATTGGATTTTCGCCACTTCGTGAGGCTCCGTTTGACCTGCTCATGTGAAACCGTTTTCCCTGCGGTGAGTTCCTTGAGACCGCGATCAACTCGTTGTCGGAAGTACAGTTCGTACATAATGTCTTCCATCGAAGCCTGTTCCGGCATCCGCTCGATCATCTTGAGAACTGCCTGCTTGGCTCTCATGGCATGTCATTCCACTCCAAGGTTGGTCCTATTGTCCTATATCTGCTCAACATCGGCAATGATCGTATGCAGCCCGCTCGCCCCCGCCGGTTGCGGGCGGATGAGTTCGGCAATCTGCAATTGTCCCTTCGTGTCAATCGCTCGGACGGCGACTTGAAACTTGCCGCGCTTGGACGGACGCCAGGTGTAATTCCAAACCACCCATGAGTACGGCGACATCGGCGTTTCGAGTTCGCAGGAATCCCAAGTCTTGGCCGCATCGAAACTGATTTCGACCTTGCTGACGGAGTTCGGTCCTCCGAAGGCGATGCCTCGGAATCGTTGCTCCGGTCCGCGGAGTGCTTGATAGTGACCGGGGGAATCGATGCGGGAAAAAATCTTGATCGTCCCGTCATCGGTCCATCCTTTGCGCTGCCAGTAGCCGCGATAGTCGCCGGCGTACGCTTCGATTTCGACAATCCATTTCACGTTCTTGATACCGTAAAGCCCCGGTACCAACAACCTCAGCGGGAACCCATGCTCTTTCGGCAGCTTTTCGCCGTTCATGAGAAACGCGAGCATGACGTCATCCTGCATCGCGCGTGTAAACGGAATGCTATCGTCGTACGCATCAGCGCCACGAAACACTATGTCACGCGTGGTGTCTTCATCGACTTCCGCATCTTGCAATAATTTCTTCAGTGATATCCCGCGCCAGCGCGCGTTTCCCAGACTGTCGCCGCCGGGTAATGTATCGATGCACATGAGCGTGGAAACCTGCTCGAAATTGTCGCGGTTTAAGAGGTCTCGCCATCCCAGTGAGAGTGGTTTCTTCACCTCGCCTTTGACCGTCAACTTCCATTCATCCTGGCGCAGGTCACGGGAAACATTGAACGGCGAGTCAGAGTAGTTGACCACGTAGAATTTGTTGTTCGGCGTGAAGTAATTGGTGTCACGCGGCGGCATGGCAAACATGCGGCCGAAGACGGAACCCACGGCGTCGCAGCCACCGGTCATGCCCGCGATGCCCGCAAGGCCTCCGAGTTTGAATAACGTCCGCCGCTTTAGTGAGAACCAGTCATGCATGATCGACCCGATCTCGAGATACCAGACAGATCATTATCGCCAGTGATGACAG
>CAWCIJ010000007.1:0-55000 GCA_963795615.1 uncultured Nitrospiraceae bacterium | reverse complement strand
TTCTCATCTTCAAGCCGATGAAGCTCTCTCGAGGAGGTAACTAAAGACAGCCAAAATAGGTGAGGTCTGGTGTTACGAATATAGTGGTAGTTGTTCATATACGGAGGAGAGGTAATCATCAAGTCTACTGATCCGCTTGGCAGCTCTCCATTGACGGCGAGAAAATTCTTCGTATGGACTTCTCGCCTCTCGCTGCTGATGCCCTTTTGATGCAGGTGCAACCACTGCACATCGTCCAGGATCTCTTCAAGTTTTGCGTTCGTTATGGAGGCAACATCCGCATCCTCTAAGAGAGGCTTGCCTGCCGCCGGTCGCGACGAAAGGCTTGGTTCGTAACTATAGTTGGAAATTCCAACGAGCACTGCACCAAGCGCAATCCTGCCAAGATCAGCGATCTGCTTATCAGGATAGGTATCGAGTAGCTGAAGGACATTCAGAACTTGCGGTTCTATTCGGTGAGAAAAGAACGGAATTCGCGTAACGAAGCCGCCTGGTCGGTAGCGCTGAACACTTGACTGATCCTTCCATCGCTTGGCCTGCCGTATGACTTCGATAAGTTCAGCAATTCTAGAAGGGGGTATATCCATGGCGGCAAGCTTTACACGCGCTGCAAGCGAGGCGTAAGGATTAATCTCAAAGCCGATGGTGTCATACCCATGAAGTACTGCCTCGACAAGGGTTGTCCCAACACCAGCAAACGGATCAAGAACGAGGGGGCGGCGTAGTCCCTTTTGATCTGCGAGGAACTCGCGAAAGGCATCTTGAATGAACTGACCACTGAAGCCGGCGATCCAAGGTACCCATCTATGGATTGGCGCATTACGGTTTTCCATGAACGCGGGGTCGCGGAACTTGCTCTTTGGTGCGGTTGGTTGAGAAACGGCAGGCATAGCGCGGCGGAGTGTAGCGCAGCATTTGGTAGTCGTCAAGGGACAAAGATCCAATATATCGTGGTAGAGGCGCTGTTGCATGCCTAATCCATAATGTAACCGATGGATACATTATGGCATGTGCGCGACATTGTCAAGTCTATAATTCGCTTGGGTTAGAAGAGTGGTGGGAAAACAGAGACATGGTGAGAACTTAGCGACGGGAACCATTTTGTGGTGCTCGTGGCGCGGTTTCCTCCTTCTCAACGAGGGATGGGGCCAATAAGAGCCTGATGGTAACGGTAACTCGTACCCCTGTGAGTTATAATTGGTGCGTTGGTCAGTTTGTCTGGCCACATCTTCTGTTGTGAGTACCTTATTGGATGAGTTCAACCCGCCGAGGAGATGTTAGATGAGCGACATAACCTCACTCCCTAACGGTGCCCTCATTCTTCACCGATCAGATAATGAAATTTGTTTCCAAGTCGATGACGTCAAACCCTGTCAAGAACGACTGACCTCGACGAAAGCAAGGAGCAAACTAGAAGAAAAGACGGGCAGATCGTTATTGGCTTGCAGTCACGATGACTCGTGCACGGTCATTGGAATCAGGGAAGGTGGTGAGCATGCGTTCGTGAACGCAGTCCATCTGGCCTTCAGCGAACACAGGCCTTTGGTCCTTACTCCTGATGCCGTGTGGATGACGCTGGCTCAAGGCTTTGTTCACCATATCAACAACCACGCGGAGGCACTCAGATCCCGTCTCGTGCAACACACAGGTAAGGTGACGCTCAAAGCAGAAACGATGGTGCCCACCGAACCCCGGCATTGGGTTGATGTCATTGAGCAATGGGGCAGCGCTATTAAACGGCATGTTGGAGTCGATCTCTATGACCTCATGATTTGCGATTTCAGCACCACGACCCCCACAGTGAGGACAGCGAGTCAAGTCGTCATGATGGCCGCGTTTCGGCAGTATTTCGATTACCATCTGATGTGCATTTGCGGTATTCCATCCATCACATTGCAGGGCTCGGTGGATGACTGGGTCAGGATTCGAGAGCGCGTCGATCGTATGGAGGGTTATCACCTTGAATGGTGGACGGACAGGCTCAAGCCGTTGTGTGATGCTTTTGTTGAGACAGCGAAAGGCGCCGCTTCTCTCAGTTTTTGGCGTAACATTTACAAGCCCAAGGAAATCTATGGGGGTGAGGTCATCACCGGTTGGCTGGCGGACTTTTTCCCTTATGTCCAAGACCCAATCACGCATGCCGCGACAGTGAGAAATCCGATTCTGGAGACACCACGCCATGAACTCCGTACTGAACACGGTCTGAGTCCGAGGATGCTCCCGACAGGTCTGTCGCAAGCACCCTTTAAACTAGAAGTGAAGGACATTCCTGGTGTACACGAGTTGGATCTGGTCGCGGGTTTTGTCGGAGTGACGCAAGATTTGAGGAGTGGCAAGCTCCGGCCGGAGATCGGTTGGGCTGTTTTGGAGGAGCATGGCTTTTCGAGGTTATTGGATGAGCTCGTTCCTGCGCACGAAAAGAGAAACCCTCCCGGAAAAGGCCCTTTTCCCGCACCATTTGGTGGCATGCCGAAAGAGCTTATTCAGCTCATGGACAGAGCCGGGGCCGAGTATACGTTTTTTGCCGGCACCCCACACTCGTGGCGCCTGAAGATCGTTGCAACCCTTCCCACGCAAGTGGTCTTAGGAATTGGGCCGACTCAAACCGTCACGCATTTCATGGATCTTAGCGACGGACGGCAGATCGCCTATCTGCCTATGTACCGATTCAAGGAACGGTCTCATGAATGGTGGATTATTGTGGGGCGGCTTCAGAGTGATGGTTTCATGGCCATTCAAAAGGTAATTGCGAAAGGGATACCGCAGTTGTTGGAGCGTATTGCTTCCAGCAGAGGGCGATACTATTTTGATGACCCAGACTTCGTTTCTGATGGTTCCTTTTGAAGTCACTCATCATGCCAGGCAGCAAGAGCGGCAGACTTTCGTTTCGCATATCGCCGAAAAGTTAACCTGCATAGTCCGGTTCCAATCCTGACCGAGACCACGCGCATTCTTCGAAGCAAGTTTCATCACAACCGGAACATGATGTCACGGCCGCACTGAAACAAATTGGTCACGCGGCGGCGCGTGTTTCTGAATGTGTGAGGGTACGGGGCTGCTCCTTTTATATCGAAGAGAAACCATCTACACTCTTGCCTGTGAGTGTGATGTGGAGGGGGCTCGATAGCGTTACCGTCACAATGAGTAGGCTTTTCATAACAATGAACATCGGCGTTTTCCGGATGACCGATTTTGTATCGCGTTCACGAACCGACGTTCATCGAGAGAACAATGTTCGGTCGATTCCTGTAATGAGCAATAGGCGGGCCAGGATACGGTTTGGATGTATTACGTATAAGCCCTTGAAACTCCAGAGAGACACGGTTCGTGCGGCCATGGACGTATCTCATTCGATACGCTAGTGTATCTGGGGCGGCGTTTCCGCCGCCGTGGGTTCGAAGCCGGTAGAAAAAGGATGTACCGATGTCGGGGGGGCGGGAAACTGAAAGGCGATTTCAACGCGCATGGTGGGCGGCCACTTTACGGCTCCAATTGAACAAAGGAAAACCGAGCCGGGACGGAAACCAACATGCGCCCACCATCGTGGACCGGTGAGAATGAAAGCGATCCTGGGATCACCTACTAAGAAGCTTTTTTCTGGCTCGTTGAGTATCTCTCGGATCGAACTCTGTGGAGAGTCAAGCGCGCGAAGGCATACTTCCGAAGATTTCCCAACATGGTGACGTATGCCGTGACATGAGTCGCCGCTTCGATCATATTGATCTGCGGCTTCGAAGTCTCGCTGAGGTGAGGTCGTTCTATGAGCAGCTGTTGCTGGCGCTTGAATTCACCCGCGATGCTCAGATCGAGGGATGGCTCCGGTATGAGGCAATGACAGGCGATAAAACACCGGAGTTTGTAGGAGTGACAGAGTCACCGCACACAGTCCCAACGAGTACCGGATTGCATTCCGGGCCGGGAGCAGCATTGAGGAGATCGATTGGTTGGAATTGTAGCTCAGGCTGGAGCCAGGAACATAGAAGGGCCGGTCTACGAAGAGCCTCAGTACTATGCGGTCTTTTTCGAGGACCCTTGTGGAAACCGCCTCGACATTTGTTGTCGAGGTTCACAGTGAGGGCGGTGTCGTCCAAGGGAGCATGTGGCGCTTGATGGAAAAAAGTGAATGATGATCCGGCGAATGGAGGTTGAGTGACCACAACGGTCATTGATCTTCGGTGACGCGAAAAGATCTCGGCGCCGACGCGCATCGGGACACTCGGCTCATTTTGGGGGGCCTGTCGTTTATCTGCCGCTGACCTAGCCTCCGCAAGGGCACTGAATTCCATTCAGCCAGTGGAAGAACCACACGCTCATGGCGACGGTCAGGTAAACGATGATCTTTCCTAACCTGGTCTCTCACTCCGGAATATCCCGCCTGCTTGGACAAAAATCCGGGTCAGGCTCGCTATACGATGGATCCTCACCATACGCCGGCCTTTTCCAGGCGTGAGGTGGTCAAGGTTTCTCGCGGGTTCCATTGCGAAACCTCCTTTGTAAATGCCGGAAAGCGACCGGGGCGTGGCTTTTTTGAGGTGTGGACGTGGCCTATGTCTCCCTATCTGAATCACCTCATGAGAGTGGTGGGCTGATTTCCGAGTCGGGAGGTGAGCACTATGCGGCATGGAAAGAAACCGTTCCGAGGAGACAATAAAATTTGGAGCATTGGGTGCGCGAAGGAGCGCGGTACCTCTCAAAAACCATACTCAAGGTGCCAAGGCAGGCACGGCTGGTCGGTCTGACTCAAGAAACAGAGATCGGGAAGGTGCCTCAACTGGCCACCTTGTGCGCTTTGGTGTTCTCCTCTTTTGACTCGCCGGGCCGGATGGTGCCACAATTCCATGGGGTCATCGCTATGACCGATTTCGTCATCCACAACGATCTTTCCCCTCCGATTCGCCTCCGAGGGCATACGCTCCTGTGCCTACAAGGGTTCCGTGGAAAGGGGTACAGCCCAGAGTTTGTAGAGAACATGAGCGCGATACACCGCATCCTCACCGATCATCCCGAGACCCTGGTCGAGGTTTTGGATAGTCCCGATGTCGTGTGTGGCGCTTGTCCGCATCGGCACCCCATCGGGTGCACCTTAAACGGGGATCGGTCCGAGGAGGAGCTGAAAGACCAAGATCACGTAGTGCTTCGAAGGCTTGGACTGCAAGTGGGAAGGCGCGTCCGCTGGCAGGACGTGCTCGACCGTATCCGTGCGTCGCTGCGCAGCGATGATCTATCCGCCATCTGTGGCAATTGTCGGTGGTTGCCGCTTGGCCTGTGTCGAGAGGGGATCGAGCGGCTGAGTCATCCCGCCAAGGATCTACCTTCGGGCGCGATCAGGGATTCGGCACAAGCCTAGTCGGAACCGCCGAGGCTGCGTTCGTACAGGAGCACCTTCCATCCGTCCTCTTCGCTCAAGAATTGTCCCACGATCGGCAGCATCCCCGTTCCAGGTACTTTCCCAGACTGCCCGCTGCTGCCGTTCTTCAGCACCCACATCATTTCCCCGGGCGTTCGCACTTTCTTGAACTTGGGGTTTGTAAAATCGCGCGGCTGAATCGGGAGAACCTTGGCGGCGCTGCCGTTTCCTTTTCCTTCAGAGCCGTGACATTGAAAGCACGTCCCGCGTCCGAGAAAAATGGTCTTCCCTTCCTCCAAGATCTCGGGAGTCGGTTCAAATGGCGGTTTCAAGGCCTTGGCTTCGGCGAGTTGTCCTGTTGGAACACGAGCAACTCGAATGTCGAACTCGCCGCCGGCCTGTCCGTAGCCGGCAGGATCGGCCGAGCGTCCTACCTGTGGGTGCATGAAGGCCAAAGCGGCTATGAGGACCATGAGACAGAAACGGTTCATCTTACACCTCTTTGCGATATGAAAAATTGTCCGGAGCCATATTGTGTTGCTCGTGGCTCGCTCATATCCTTCGTCCCCTGTGATCAGAATGTTTAAGGGCGTTGGTGTGGTCACTCATAACCGGTCTCCATTGGTGTGTCAGGCAGAGGCATGTGATTGGAAGGTGAGGCGTCCTGATACATCCGTGACATGCGGGGTATTGTGCGTGAAGGATCAGGTTCTTTCAACCATATTGGATTGGGATGGCGCGGAGCGGTGCAGCCGATCGACGAGGGGCTGACATCTCACACTGGTTCAAGTCCTGTCACTACTGTAGGCTGTCTCAATGGCACGAAAAACATTGCATGGGCAGTCCGTCACTGTGGTGGGGGCGGGACTGGCCGGATTGACCGCGGCGGTTGAATTGTGCAGGTATGGAGCCAGCGTTACGGTCCTGGAGGCGCACAATCGCGTGGGCGGCCGCGTCCTCACGATCAGAGAGGAGTTTGCTGAACGTCAACATGCGGAGGCGGGTGGAGATTTTATTGATGAAGAGCACGAGGAAGTGCAGCGTCTGGTTCGCAGGTTCGGTCTGAATCTTTCGCCCATATTGCACACAGGTTTTGCCTTTGTCCGATCGGGAGTACAGGGCGAGGTGAAGTCCCTCTCCCACGGCGCCGGGGTCTGGAAGACACTCGCAGACAAACTGAAGCCGCTGCTGCAAGCCTATGAGATCGCCGAGCAGCGATGGGATGGGGCTATCGCCAAACACCTGGCAGCCATCTCTGTAGCGGAGTGGATGAAGACGGTTCGGGTAGATGCAACCCTTCGTGGGATGCTTATTGGATTGCGAAGCTTCTTTCTGGCCGATCCCACCGAGTTGTCGCTTCTGGCGTTGATCGAGCAACTCGCCTCCGGCCGGCCGGGCCAAGGAGGCATGTTTCGCATTGAAGGAGGAAATGACCAATTACCCAAGGCATTGGCAGCTGTCCTTGGCGAACGAGTGCATTTCAGGCAAGAAGTCCTGTCGGTCTCTCAGTCCCGGGCGAAGATCCGTCTCGACATTCGAATGGTGGGGGGAGAGGAACAGCAGATGGATGCCGATTATCTGGTCTTGGCCATTCCTGCGACCAGGTTGCGAGCTCTGGAATTCCATCCGTCGCTCCCTGCGGAACAGACGAAGGCCATCGCGAAATTGCGATATGGTCCGGTCACGAAAACCCTGTTGCAGTTTGACCGACGATTCTGGAAAAGAAGAGGTCGTGCGCTCGCGTATGGCACAGATTTGCCGATCGGAGCGGTGTGGGACGGCAATGAAGAACAGAGAGGACGATCAGGGATTCTCTGCCTGATGGCCGGTGGTCAGGCAAGTGTGGAGACGCAGGAGCGGCTTGCCAGACGGGGGATCGATAGTCTGACGCAATCGCTGACCTGGCTCGGGGCAGCGCGGGGATCGTTGATCGCGAGCCGGACGACGAGCTGGGAGCATGATCCATGGATAGGTGGAGGCTATGCGGTCTTCGGGCCATCCTATGATCCTGCCCTTCGTCAGTGGTTGGCGCGCCCCCGCGGGCGAATCCTGTTCGCGGGCGAGCATACCAGCCTTCGTTGGCAGGGCTACATGGAAGGCGCGGTGGAAAGTGGGTTGCGCGCAGCCGCTGAAGTACGGGCCATGAACACTGCCCCGGGACCGTCGCCGTATCTTGATGAAAACTGAACGTATAGGCAGAAACATCCGGGGCGTATCATCGCGCCGTTCCAAACCCACAGACCGAGTCTCTCTGACCTGCCCGGCATCATGCTCCGTTCCGCCTATTTCTTTTCCTTAGGGGATGATTGAGAGGATTGCTTCTCCGATTCTTTACCGGTCCCTTTTTTGAGCGTCTCTCCGATCGCCGGCCCGATTTTAGGGATCTCTTTTTCGATATTCCGCGCAGCGCTCTTTAGGCCTCTACCAACGTCCTCCAGTGTAAGTCCCCTATTGGGACCAACTTTACCTGTATTGTTTTCGGTCGGTTCTGCTGCCGAGGCTGGTTGCATCTGCTTTGCGGGGAGGAGGGCTTGCAGCTGAGCGGATCGAGCGAGGGACTGTCCAAGGAAACGGTGGACGATGGGAAGAGAGCAATTGAGAAGCAGAAGGGAAACAAGCGGAGGCAATCATGGCGAGGAAAGGGAGATAGTGATGAACCGGCACGAATGACGGACTTACTTAGGAGTATACCGATTCAGCTCATCTTACGGAACATGCGACGTCGAACTCTGCATCCGACACCAGTTCAGATTCGCGTTTGTGTCTCGCTTCAACAATACCTGCATACACTCTCGCCGCAGCGTCAGACCAGGAGGGGTTAAACGGTTCGCCACGAAACGCGGCTTCGGCGGCTTTCTTTTCATCATGCGTCAGCTCGCGGGGAACGTCTCGTATTGGTGCAGTCGTATCTGTGGCGTTTCCACTGCATTCGTCTTCAACCATACCTTGCATAAGATCCCTCCTCCTCAAGCATTGGCGTTGAACTCGCCCGACTGAAAAGCAAACATAGTGCCAGCCTCGACGTGCATTGCTTCTATTCTTTCATTATCACCTACGGAACCTGCAATTACCAGTTGTGACTTGATATCAGGGAGTTAATTTCATCACATCTTCATACACTTTCGCAATCTATGCCCCTCGCAAGACACCTAGGGAAGTGGAGTTTCAACCCTAGAAGCCTGGGGCGGTACCACTGGCGACTGATCGGCCTCCTGTGTCAAATGAACCCTTGGAAGCATCATTTCTATGACACTAGACTAGCAGGATGTTTATAAAGACCCGCCACCGTCGTTGTCGCATCGCTCAGAGGCACCACGGCCAGTTCATCTTCCCTACCGAGTGAGTTCAAAACCGTTTTTCAACAGCCTGCTAGAGCCGATGCGCATCTACTCGACGCACAAGGTTCGTCCATTGATAGTCATCGCTAGGCATGCGTTGCATTGCACGACTCAGGGGGAGTAACAACGACGCAATGGATTCGCATGTGACCTGTCTGGTCGAGGAATTCAACATCTCCATCGTGATCGTAACCCACCGTATCGCTCTCGCCGGGCATTGTGTGGCAAACAAGGATCGGAACTTGAACCGATCGCATGGCGCTTTGCACTGATCAAGCTAGGAGCGTCGTCAGTAATGCGTTCACTTTTCGAATGATGTTCAGTATAGTTGTAATCAAAGAGGGGATGGAGTCCCCCGTATAACCGCCTTGGCCGGGCTGATGACTCCTACGCTACAGGTCGTTGTAGCCGTGGGGGTTGTCATGAAGTGCATGACAACCGCTGCAAAGCGGTTTTTTTGTGTCTGGATCAAGGCTTGAAACACGGGAGGATTTCATATGGAACAGTTCTTTGCCGTCGCGACCCTCTGGCTCTTCCTAGCCGTTCTCTCCGCGCTGATCGCCTCTCATCTCCGAATCTCGATCGCACTCGTGGAAATCTGTGTGGGAGTGGCCGCTGCTGCCGCCACCACGTGGCTTGGCCTGGGCAATATCCTGCACGCTGATTCGGAATGGTTGCGCTTCCTTGCGTCTTCCGGAGCAGTCCTTTTGACCTTTCTAGCGGGAGCTGAACTCGACCCTGTTGTCATTCGAACCAAACTGACGGAAGTGAGTGTCGTTGGATTGATTGGTTTTCTTGCACCCTTTCTCGGGTGCGCGGCTTTGGCCTATTTCGTCCTGGGATGGGATCCGCAAGCCAGCTGGTTGTGTGGCATTGCGCTGTCCACTACTTCGATGGCCGTGGTCTATGCCGTCATGCTGGAAACGGGTCTCAATCAGACTGAATACGGAAAGGGCATCCTCGCGGCCTGCTTTGTGAATGATCTCGGCACCGTGATCGCTCTCGGTCTGATGTTTGCTCCTTTCACTCAGAAGACCATCCTGTTTCTCGCCACCGGGACGGTGGTCCTGGTCTCATTGCCTGCAATGACTTCGCGGATGACTCGACTCTATGCGTACCGGACTGCTGCTATCCGGACCAAGTGGGTCCTATTGATATTGTTCGGCCTTGGTGCGCTGGCCTTGTGGTCCGGGAGTGAAGCCGTACTTCCTGCGTATATAGCCGGGATGGCGCTGGCGGGCAGTGCTGCGAGGGATGGCCAGTGGATTCGGCGACTACGGACGCTGACGGTCGGTTTTCTCACGCCATTTTACTTTATCCGGGCAGGGACGTTGGTCTCTTTACCGGCGCTGTTGTCGGCTCCACTGACATTTGTCTTGTTACTCACGGGGAAGGTGGTGTCGAAGATCTTGGGGCTCTACCCCGTTATCGGGCTTTTCCGTCGCGAACCCAACGAGCGGTGGTACTATACCTTGTTGATGTCCACAGGGCTTACGTTCGGCACCATTTCATCGCTCTATGGGCTCGCCCATGGCATTGTGACGTCCGAGCAATACTCTTTTCTCGTCGCTGCGGTTATTGCGAGTGCTGTGGTGCCGACTGTCATCGCAAGCGTCGTCTTTCTGCCTCAGCATCTACTGCCTCCGAAATCGCGGCGGCGTTTAGCTACGCGACAGGGTCACGGGTTGGGCGATGAGGGATAGGTGAGGGATAACAGACAAGGGGTACGTATATGGCGAAGGATGCAAGGCCGTTCGCTCTGGGGGGTGGCACTACGGCGCAGTCGAGGCGGTCCGCAGGGATTTGGCCAGGCCCATTTTGGCGAGCGTGTAGATGACCCATTTGGATGGGTCAAAATTATACCAGTAGGACCCGTTTCGATAATCACTCGGGTAGGCATGATGATAGTTGTGATAACCCTCTCCGAAGGTGACCAACGAGACCCACCAGTTATTGCGGCTGGAATCCGACGCGCTATGGGGCTGAGTGCCCCATAGATGACAGATCGAGTTAATGCAAAACGTGGAATTAAGGACCGCAAAGGTCCGTCCGACGCCGGCAAGGAGGAAACAACTCATTCCACCCATGAATCCATGAGCGAGGAATCCAATGAGAAAGGGAAGGGCGAGGCCCGAGACCACGATCAGTACATAGTTGCGTGATTGCCACATCACAATTCGATCTTGCCGTAAGCGCGAGGCATACTTTTCATCTGCATAGGGATCCCTTGTGAAAAGCCATCCGCAGTGACTATGCCAAAAGCCAAGTTGAGCGTTGTAAGGGTCCGCCTCGTGATCACATTGCGAGTGGTGGCGAAGATGATCCGCCGCCCATTTGAGCACACTGTTCTGGAGCGCCCATCCTCCTGCAATGAGGAGGGGCACCTTGACCCAGTCAGGACAGTCGAAACTTCTATGTGCGGCAAGACGATGATATCCCACGGTGATGCCCAAGCCGGTTACTAAATAGAGGATGACGAACAGGACCCAATCAAGAGTTGTGTAGCCATAGAGATAGCCGAAGGCCGGGACCACAATCATGGCGCTCGCTGCGATGAGGCCGAAGAGAAGTATTGTCCAGAACTTATGGTGAATGCGGGTAATGGGAACGACTTGCGGCGCGCGTGGGGACACTATTTCGTATGACTCCGTTTTAAGGGGTGTAACAAGGGGGGCGTTTGCACCGGCAAACGCCCCCCTATGCTGATGTTCTAATCGAGCGATTTAGAAACGGCCTCGTCCGCGGCTATCCCCGCCACGACCGCCTCCACCACCGCCGCCTCCACCGAACCGTCCTCCGCCCGAACGAGGTTCTTGAGGTTTCGCCTCGTTCACTGTCAGCGTGCGACCGTCCATTTGCGTACCGTTCACGGCTGAGATTGCCGCTTGGGCCTCTTCCGAACTGGACATCTCGACGAAGCCGAAGCCACGTGATTGTCCGGTGAATTTGTCAGTGATGATACGCGCAGACTCTACCGTGCCATGCGTGGCAAACAAGTCGTTCAACTGTGACTCGGTAGCAGAGTACGGTAGCCCGCCAACATACAACTTTGAACCCATGGGGTTCCTCCTTAGTGAATGATGATATTGTCTCAGACGCGAGAAAAAGGACGACAGGAAGAAGCGGGCCGAAGACGCGAAGAGAAACGAGCGACTTAGGTCTGGCTTCCGATCACATTCCCGGACCAAACAACATCGGTGACAGACCTGATTATCTGAGCCTTCACCACGAGGTCTTGCATGATGAAGTGGGCGAATCGTAACAGATATCGCAAGGGAAGGCAATGAGGCAGCATACTCGCGACCGGAGAGATGATTGACGGGAGCCTATATATCAGCTAGTCTGTGGCGGCGTATTGAACAACGCTGCCCATCCGATCCTCCGCGCGTTGGTGTTCCTTCCTTGCGCGTTTGTCAGGCCATCGAGATTCTTCGGGCTCAATTGTCCAACTCGCTTGCAGAGCCAATTCATGTGACGGTTTTTTTGTAGCAGGGGGTGCCATTTGACAACGAACAAAAAGCAGGAAGAACCCGAGAAGAAGAAGGGTTGGGTGAGAATTCCTGATGGGACGAAGGTCAGGCATCGCCTTGACGGTGATGAGGGGTTCATTGACGGCCTGACGGAGATTCTCACCGGACCACAACGGAACCCCGACGGTCGAACTCAATATCGGGTGAACGTGGGAGGCGACCAGCGGAGGCTAGCGGCCGAAGATGAGCTTCTCATCCTGACGGATGAGAATGGTATTGTTCTCATGCTCAAGAAACAAACGATCGAATACCGGAACTTTGTCAGTCAGCAACTGCAGGGTAATCTGGGATCCGATCGATTCGTAAAACCTGCCTGATGGTGAATCCATTTGCTGCCAAGCAGTGGCATTTGAGAACGGAATTAGAAAAGGGGAGCCTGAGGTCCCCAGCGCAAACCCTCCAAATCAGGGTCTTCTCCCTCTGAGGTCGGCAGACGCGTAGATTTTTCCGCCTTGCGTTGAACGCGACGGGCTTCCTTCTCACGCTGCTTCACTTGCTTTGCTTTTTCGCGATCGCGCTTTGCGACCGTTGTTTTGCTTGCTCTTCCGATAACAACCTCCCTGGATTGTGCAAGTAAAATGTTCTTAGATCGTGCGTGGCGGTGGAGTGATGTTTTTCTGCCTCCCAGCGCGCTTTGCCCTCTGTTCGCCTCTCTTGCGGTGGCTTAGGCCATCAAGGGGAGCACCCTGTTTAGCCGATCGAGCACGGGTATCTGCCCCGATCCCCCGGCTTGCGAGCGCCGTAACTTGTAAGCGAATTTCCTCGATAGAGGTAGGGGTCTGAGCATCGAGAGAACCTACGAAGCCCAGCTGATCCCAACGGATTTTCGGTTTATGTGCCACGCGTACCGGTTTACGAGTTTTCTTATTACCCCGCCAGGCCATAGTCATCTTCATGGAAATGTTTTCCTTTCGCGGCCCTCGCCTGTTGCATAACACAAGGCCATCCGGAGGTTTGGTAGACAACGGTGCGCGAACCAATACCTATAAGAACGGCCAATCTTCCAGAGGACACTAAGAACAACGACCGACCGGTACCATGAGGGCCGATCGAACAAGAGCTGCACTCACCGATAGGGGAGCGCGAGGCAGGGGGATATTTGTCGCGATTGAGTTCGTGCAGGGTACCATTCCACATTTGCAATGTCAAACCATCCGGAGCCCGCATGTATAGCGTAAACACTCTATACATACTGCATATGGGCCTAAACCACCGAACCGAAGGTGGTAGTGGGACGCGCCGTTAGTTTAAGAGGGTGGATTCCCATTTTATTGTGCTAAATCGAGCTAATTTCCATTAATATTCGACCTCTTGCACGCTAGACTCAAGCGAACCTTGGATCCACCCTCTTAATTTCTCGCCTAGCCTGCGATCCGTCGCCACATAGTCAAAATCTCCGGCATTGTGGAACGGGACGATCGTCATGAGTCGTCTATGCCTGCTGTGAGCAGAGGGGTCTGGGGCACGCATGGCTTCGTGCGACAGCTATCTCCCGTCTCGCGGCCGGTTGTCTGATCCATGACGCCCGAAGGTGAAGTCCAATCACTCTCGGAATCATTGGCCTGTGCTTTTCACGATGTTACGTTCACACAGTGGGCCCTCTTCGCCCTAGCACGGACCGGAGATGCAGAGAAGTGGTCTGCTGCTGAACTCCATCCATGCGAACTGCTCTGTCATCCATCAGCGCACGGTGTGTTGGTAGGGACAGTATTCGCTCTCGAACAGTAGACTGGGTTATGCTGGTGCCGATTCACTCTAACGAAGGAGCGCCATGATCCCAGGACAAGCCAGCGTGAGCGACCGATGGTCCCTGCCCAAACATGATTACTGGTCTACACCGTTTGCCGAAGCGTTGCTGCGACACCTTGATCTGTTTCCAGGAGCCTCCATTCTGGATGTGGCCTGCGGGCATGGCATCCCAGCGTTTTACTTGGCGGAACAGGTTGGTCCGGACGGGCATGTGCTTGCGATTGATTGGAACGAGCATCAAGTCACAAGCGCGAGGTTGCTCCAAGGTTCTGATCTGCCCTGGCTGCAATTCGCATGTCACGATATGCGTGCGTTACCGACGAGCCTGCCCCGGTTCGATCGCATTACCGGCAATCTATCGGTGATGTTCCTTCGCCCGAACAGGTTTGAAGCGATACGGGCGCTGGTAGAGTTCCTCAAACCTACGGGCCAGCTAGTTCTCACCTTTCCCTCACTGGGTACGTTCGATTCGCTGTGGGCTCGCATTGATCAGGAAATGGCTCGGTATGGGCTACTGACGGAGCGCCGGCGCCTGGAGACCTACATTGCGGAGCGCCCCTCAGCGGAACAGGGCCGCGGGTGGCTGGAGATGTCGGGTCTCGAACGCGTCGAGGTCAGCGAATGGCCCTTGGAAGTGACAACCGGTCCAGGCAGGCAATTCCTCCACCATCCACTGTTGCGGGGCGGTTTCCTCGACGATGCGTATGAATGTTTTGACGATCAGCAATTGGCAAACGAACTCATGACACGCGTCTCGGAAGATCTGCCCAGCTTTCTTCCTCTGATCGCACAGCGTTGCGTCTTATCGGGCTGGAAAGGGAATGAACGGCATGGTGCAGTCTAATAGGTCCCTCGTGGCGTGCAATTGTGAATAGCCACCGCCCTATCTGGGAAAACGCAAACGAGAGACACTAATGACTCTTCTGATACGCAATCCGATAGATCACTCCGGCCAAATCGTCGGATACCAGAAGTGAGCCATCCGCCATGGCTAGGACATCGGCCGGTCGACCCCATGCATCTGATCCCTGCAACCACCCTTGGGCGAAGGTAGAGTACCGCAGGTGTCCTTTCTCATCTTGTGATGCGAGCGAAATCCGGTAGCCGATCTTTTCGCTTCGATTCCAGGAGCCGTGCTCCGCGATAAAGATCTGTCCTCGGTATTCCTGAGGAAACATCGTGCCGTTGTAGAATCGCATTCCCAAGGCTGCGACATGGGGCCCGAGATTAAGGGCAGGTGCCGTGAATTTGCTGCATGGTTGGTCTTTTCCGTATTTCGGGTCGGCGATGGAGCCGCCATGACAATAGGGAAACCCGAAATGCATGCCATCGAACGGGGCATGATTCAGTTCATCCGGCGGCTGATTGTCGCCAAGCCAGTCCCGGCCATTATCGGTGAACCATAAGTGATGGGTCTGCGGGTCCCAGTCGAACCCAACGGAATTCCTGATGCCGCGGGCGACAATTTCATACCCGCTGCCGTCCGCATTCATTCGGGCGATGAGCCCAAAGCGATCGGGTTCAGGATCGCAGATATTGCAGGGGACACCGATGGCGACGTACAGCTTCTTGTCTGGTCCGAATGCGAGATATTTCCATCCATGCGACGTTTCTTTGCTGAGGCGGGTGGTGACGACAACCGGCGCCGGAGGGTCGGCAAGATGTTGCTCGATCTCGTCGAATCGAAGTATGCGATCGACGGAAGAGACGTAAAGAGAGCCATCTTTATAAGCGACCCCGACCGGCATCTGTAGCTTCTCGGCCAGGACATACACGCGATCCGCCTGATGATCGCCATCCTCGTCCACGACCGCGTATAGGCGACCTTCTTGCTTGCTGCCGACGAAGAGTGTGCCATTCTTGCCGAGCGCCATCCCTCGAGCGTTGGAAACTCCATTCGCATACAAGCTGATCGAAAACCCTGGCGGGAGACTGATCTTCTCCAAGGGAAGCGATTCGGCGTGCACCGCGGTTGACAGGAACAGCATTGCGACGCATGCCACCAGAACACATGTGCTGAGTTTGGTCATGGCCCCCCCAACTTGGCTTCAGAATTCAAATGAAACGGACGAGCGGATCCATAGGTTCGTTTGCCATTTGTCATAACTGGAAAAACGGCTACAGGCCTGGCCATCGTGTCCTTTACCATTTGCGATTGAACAGTTCGAACAACCACTGGCCGATCCAGCCGAGTGCCGGAGGCAACAACAACCCTGGAACAAGCCGCGCGCAGGTCATGGGCCAGCCTAGCAAGGGTGCCTCATAACTAAACACCCGGATCGGGCTCAGCAATACCTTGGCAGTGATGAGGGCGATGAGGGGACCGGGCGCTGCTCCCTGACGCAGCAGATTGGCGACGATCGGAAAAATGAGGTATGGTCCGCCAGGAACCAGTAACCCGATGCCCCACCCGGCGAGGATGCCGAAGGCAAGATTCTGTCCACCGAGCCACTCCACCATCTTTCCTTCGGGAATCAGCACCTCCAAAAGGCCAGCCAAAATGAAGCCGAGTACGAGCTCCGGCCAGACGCCTCCGATCAGCTTTCCAGAATTCTGGAGAGCTTGCCCCAACAAGGGGGGATGTTTGAAGTACACAAGTCCCCCGACGAGCACCGTGACCGACAGGAGAATCCATAGATTCACATCCATCGTACGTTTCATGGAACCTGCGTCAGTTCGCGATAACGCAATGGCGGCATTCCCTCAATCGCTTGCGCCTCGGTTCTCGCCTGGAGAATAAGGTCATGCGTGGGCGCGAGGACGCAGGTGGGGTCGGTTACCGCCGGATTGCCCGTCAGAGCGAAGGCCTGACAGCGGCACCCTCCAAAATCGAGGGTTCGCCGGTCGCATGTCCGGCAGGGGAGCGGCATCCACTCTTCTCCCCGAAAACGCTGAAATAACTCCGATGACTCCCAGATCTCGCGTAGCGGCTGCCCGATGGCGGAAGGAGGTCGGGCATCAGGAACTGTATGAGCCGCATGGCAGGGAAGCACAAGACCATCTGGCGTCACGACGATATACCGACGTCCCCAACCATCCATGCAGGTCTTCGGTACATCCGAGTAATAGTCCGGCAGCACAAACACGATGTCCATACGATCCGACAGCCGGGCCTTTGCTGCTCGTGCGGCGGATCGTGCCCGTTCAAGTTGGTCTGGAGTCGGAAGCAGAGCCCGCCGATTCAACAAGGCCCACCCGACATATTGCGCGGTGGCCAATTCCAGGCGATCCGCCTCAAGCCGCTCTGCCAAGCCGATAATATCGTCAATGGCGTCGAGGTTCCGTCGATGCATCACCACATTGATCGTCAAGGGCAAGCCTAGTTCTTTTACCCAGCGCGTAACCTCACATTTCCGCTTGAAAGAGAGAACACCGGCGATGAGGTCCGAGGCCTGTGCAGTCGCTCCTTGGATGGACAATTGAACGCTGTTCAAACCGCGCTCGACAAGTTTGACCAATCGACGCGGTTCGAGTGGAACACCGCTGGTAATGAGATTGGTATAGAGGTCGAGCTGATGCGCTTCTGAAATCAATTGCTCCAAATCATCGCGCAACAGTGGTTCTCCGCCTGTGAGATGAAGTTGGACGACACCGATTTGTTCCGCCTCGCGGAACAGGCGCACCCACGTGGATGTGCCCAAGGCGGGCGGTTGTGCGTAGGCGGTGGGATTGGAACAATACGCGCAACGGAGAGGACAGCGATAGGTCAATTCGGCGATCAGTGTGTACGGCCGCTCGTGAGTTATCATAGCTGCTCGCGAATTAACCCCAGATCGGCCAGTTCGTGAAGAAAGTCGTGGACGTCTTGTGCCAGCGATGCGCGTAACACATCGCAATGCATGGTGGCGAGCTGATCGACAATCATGCCGACGGTACGTGCTCCGGTGCATAACTGCAGAATGTCGCGAGCGGTTGAATTCAGTATCAGGCCTCGTTCCGGATAGAGCAACAGAAACTTACGCGAGATCCGATCGAACCGCAGGCGTGCTTCCGGCGTCAGCGTTGGATAGCTGTTCGCAGTCATGGTCTGCTCCCTTACCAGAGGTGGTGGGCACATATGCGGCATACAGACTATCCAGCAGGCGCCAGAGAATCGTGGTTTTGCGAACGAGCGCTGCGACACACCGTGTCTGAAGCTCGTAACTGTCCGCGTGAGACACGACAAAACCAAGCGCTTCTTCCGAGTCACGTGTGGCCCGTGGAATTCTCGAACGGAAGTACTCCAGAGCGGAATGATCGACCCAGGGATAATGTTGAGTCCAGGCCGCCACACGCTGAGACATGACATCAGGGGCAAAGAGCTCAGTCAGAGAGGCAGCGACGGCTTCCACGATCGACGCGTTTCGCACGAATGTCACATAGTCGTCGCAGGCGAGTCGGACTCCCGGCAAGACCGACTCTAAGGAGAGCATCTCTTTTTCGTCCAGTCCCACGCCACGCGCGAGTTGAATCCAGAGTGCCAGCCCGCCATCGTTTCCCTCTGTCCCATCATGATCGTGGATGCGGTGGATCCACGTCCGGCGAAACGCCGGGTCCTCCGACTTAGAGAGGATCAATGCGTCTTTGATCGGAATGCGGGTCTGATAATAGTAGCGGTTGAGTACCCATCGCTGCAGTTGATAGCGGCTCAGTCGCCCTTCATGCATCATCCGATGGTAGGGATGTTGGTCGTGATAGCGTCTCACCCCTTCGTTTCGGAGCCACTCAACGAATCGTAGCTTGTTGAGACGAGGTTGCTCGCCACATTCCTTCATAGCGTGAGCTCCATGCCGTCATAGGCGACCTCGATGCCCGCGGTTTCGATCAATCGGCGTTCGGGGGACTGCTCGTTCAGAATGGGATTCGTATTGTTGATATGGATAAGAATGCGCTCTTGGGTTCTCAGGCTTGAGAGCATGTGCAGGCTGCCGGTCGGTCCGCTCAAGGGCCAATGAGCCATTTGTTGTGCTCGCCGATCGGCAAGTCCTAGCACGATCAATTCGTCATCGGTCCAGAAGGTGCCGTCGAAAATGACACAGTCGGCCTTCTCGATCGTCTCCACAAGGATGGAACTCTCCTCGCCCACGCACGGCAGGTATGCCAAGGTCTTTCTCGAAGCGACGTCGTGAAGGAGAAGCCCGATGTTGTCTTGTGGGTCAGGAGGCACGGTTCCGGCGAGATGAAGCGGGAGTTTTCCGGGAATGGGAAACGCGATGATGGTCAGACCGCTTGGCGCGCCGTCCGGTAGCAGCAGTGGTTCGTCCTCCGCGTGAAGTTTCATGGGATGCCACGTCATCTGACCGGGTGTTCGGGTGAGCGTGCGATACAGGATATTCCCTTGTGTAAACCCTTCTCGAACGCGATCAGTTGCATAAAGATGCAAGGGTTGGGATTCCCGCAGCGAGAGCAATCCGAGGCACTGATCGAGATCTCCATTGGTCAGAAGAATGCCGGCGATCGGTGTGTCACGTCCGTTACGAGGATGCAACGGAGGGAAGCGTTCGATCTGAATGCGAATGTCCGGCGAGGCATGAACGAGAAACCAATTGTGCCGGTCAGCGCTGAAGGCGACGGAGGTCTGCGTACGTGCGCGGGCCTTGATGGTTCCCCACCGCTGGCCCTGGCAATTCGGGCATCCGCAGTTCCATTGAGGAAAGCCCCCGCCCGCTGCGGAGCCTAGAATCCGCATCCACATGGGGACGGCTACGTCCTGGGTGGGGCTGGGGGGAAACATGACCGGACTGTTCAACCAGCGGTCGGGCTTGCGCGGCCTCGCCCGCTTTACGCTCATCGAACTCATCCTGATATGCGCCGATCTCAGAATTCATGTTCACTTCGACAAATGATGGTTTCTCCCAAGGCATATGGGCCTCCTTATGTAGCTTCAGGATGACAGAGGACAATGGGATGACCTGTCACCATGATGGTGAAGCGGCAGGATACAGTCAAGACACATCTGCATGACCCGGCAGTTAAGGCTCAGCGATGAAAGCCTGCAGAATTGTGCTGTAAACAGAACAAAGGCGAGCGAGTTGCGAAGACACTATCAGAAAAGAGTTGTGCTTGTGCACGTGGACGTCAGGGACGGAAAGAGGCGCCTCAAGCAATTCTCATGTGGTAGTCAAATTCCATTTCTTCGAGAATCTCAACTCCTGATGGTGGCGGCAGACGCGTGGAGGTCTTGCTTGAATGGGTGTTCTTGCTACAGAAAACAAAGGCAAGAACACCATGATTGCAATATCGAATAGGGCCGTTTAGCGGCTTGACATGGATCTACCAGTCATGATATTGATAACTAGTATCAACACTGAGTAGCCGAAGTTGGTTCGGCATTGGGAGAGCATCCTTCGTGATGGCAGGTATTTTGCGAGGATGCCTGAAGACTGGTTGGAACTCAAACGGAGGAGGCCGTGGCTTGGATTCGATCGGAGATTCAGCAGCAGGTGGCACAAGGCTCCGCGTGCACGCACCGCTGACCGTCACTACCATCAGGGGCGGCCTTCTGCGCGCTGATCTGAATGATGAGCTGCGCGAGAAGGGTGCAGGGCATGCCGCGGTCACGAACTGATTGAGAAGGACTTCGGGGTGCGCAGCAAGTTGAAACTCACAAGTAATATCGGGGATGCGGATTATGTGTGGAGTCGCTGCATCTTCACTAGAGGAAAGGAACTGTCCAATGAAGCCAACTCCCCTGATTCTTGTAGACGAATGCCTACGTGTTCCCTTGGCGGATCAGCCTCATAATAACCTTGAGGCAGAGGCGACGCGGATGGAAGTCCGCGTCGGCAAACCTGTGCCTCGAGTACGTCTTAACGCGATCATCAAAGGCGAGTACACCCTGATCGATCCAGAGACCATCACCGACCGCTGGCTGGCCGTATGTTTTCTGCCGCTCTTGCAGGCAACCGATGTCAGTTGTCTTAACAGGCAGGCCGCGAGTTTCGTTCGTGAGGGAGCCATGCTGCTGGCATTACTACCCGATGAGATCTTGCTGGATTCGGCGCAACATCGGCAATTTGAGAAATTGACGATTCCTCTGGTGACCGATCCGTTGAACCGGCTTCACCGAGCGTATGGAATACCGCGGCATCCGCTGTCTCTCAAAGCGAAGACGTTTTTGATCGACCCCGAGCGAATCTTGAGGCATCACGTCGTGCACGATCTCAATAAGTGGAGCATGGACTCGCTGCGCGGGCTCGTGAATCTCAAGCAGGAAACTGCCAATCTCAACAGCACACGTCACCTGAAGGAGGGAGGCAGGAATGTCGTACGCGCATCATGACGGACAAACCGCACTGGCTGTATGTGGATGCGGCAGACTGCATCTCACGTATGGGCCGGTCACGTTGAATTTTCAGCGAGACGAATTCGTCAAATTCGCTCGTGATGTGGATCGGTTGGCCGCCTACCTCACTGATAAACTGGTAACGGCCAGAATTGGCAGTCACGGGACTGCGGGATGCCACTGAGCGCGCCAGGAGCAGTTACGGTTCCCAAAGTTCGCGCGGGCCGGAGCAATGCGTGTTTCAACAGGGTTGCGAGGGAAACCTCAGAAAGAAATGAGTAAGGTATGAAAATACGACAGTGTCCACGATGCCAGCAGCAAATGTTGATATCCACCGGAGCTTTCTGGACCTGTTACGCATGCAGCTATGCGATCACAGGACATGCGTTGAGCGTGGATCTCGGCCATTCACCGGATGGTGCACGAAAAAGCAAAGGATCACGATCGCAATAACCGACCTCTCGTCGATGAAAGGTGTCCCGATCATGGAGCGTTCGCCGCAGCACATGAGGGATGAATATCCGGTGCTCATCAGTCTAGCGCTATCTGTGGGCTGTATCATTGTTACGATCGTCGGTTGGTGGTTATTGCGGACATGAGTTGTGCTTGCGGGGTACAACCCTCCCATGCGAAGCATGTGGATTGTTCATGGAATGCATACCAGGACGCCGCAGACGGGTGAACGAGCCAGGAGTCCAGCAGCGAGCCGCACTATAGGTTTCTCGCGGTCACCTATCGGCCATCATGTAGGCGGAATAGGCGACGTGGATGAGCATGGGCCACGCAATATGGCTTCCAGTGCCCGCACCACGCCGAGGGACAGAACTTGATCGCCGGGAGTATTCAGATCGTCGTCCTCCGTTCTCCACCACCGTCCCGCATCCCAAAAACCACCTGCCCCATCCGGATGTTCTTCCACGGCGGCGGGATGTAGGCTACCGCGGAGATTCTCGCGAGCAAGCAACGCCCCGAGACGAGCGGCATGTTCCGACGAAAACAGGTGGAGACCACGGGAGCCGCCCGTCTCCATGTTCAGCGGAAGGTCGTCCAGCGCCGACCGCGACGGATCGATCCGGATCAGATGCCACCCGCTGGATACCGATAGCAGGCTGGACCTGGCCTAGTCCGGAACCACCAACGGCGTGCCGTCCCGCAACACCATTCCGCCATACCATACGTGGCCAGGAACTCCTGCAAATCTTGCGCATGCTTTGGCTGGTACATCACTTCATTCACGACAAACTCACTTTTGCGTCCGGTCGGCCCGACTGGGCACTGCCACCTGCCGAGACGGCCCGCCGCTCAGTCCCGGTAGTTCAGGCTGCGACGGCACGATGGCCGCATCAACCATGTCACGGTAGGGCTCTTCTGCGGCACCCGGCAGAAGGGCGCAGCCGGTCTGTGTGCCTAGCATGATCGATGCGATATGGGGCAGCAAATGAATGAACGAGGTGAGAAAAGCAGACATGATGATCGCTCCGGTTTTCAATCAAGGCGGGTGACGATGGTCCTCGACGTGCGCGTGACTTCACCGAGAAGGAGGGAATGCCGTTCTACGTAGTCAGCCGCAAGATTTTGATGCGCAGGGTGCCTCAGGATGTGGAGGGACTTCAGAACGATGAAGAACGCGAGCACACGGCAGTATCGCCGTGTGTCATAGTCGTACAACCGGCCGCGTAGCCTGGTATACTCCACCGTCACCCTCACGCGATTGCTGCGGAACAATGCGTGGGCAGGCCGGCGCACATGGTCGGTATGACGGAGGCATGGTTGAGCCAAACTCCGACTGACGTGTCAGATGGGACAACGCCGGTATCACGAATCGCCGACCACATTGAAACACTAACCATTCGGGACTCGCTCCAGAAAGGCACTCGAGACCTCCTATGAAACACGAGACGACCCGCCCGCACCAAGCGCCGCCGGCACGGGGTTTTTCCCCCGGCTTTGCCGCACTCGGCCTCGAAGCCACATTGCTCACCACGCTCGATACTTTGGGATACGAAGAACCGACGCCGATCCAACGGGAGTCGATTCCTCCGCTTCTGGCGGGGCGCGATCTGCTTGGCCAGGCTGCAACCGGAACCGGCAAGACGGCGGCCTTCACCTTGCCGTTGCTTCAACGCATTGCTCATTCGGCCCGGCGCCATCCGTCCGCATTGATTCTCGTGCCGACGCGCGAGTTGGCGATTCAAGTAGGAGAGGCGGTTCAGCGTTACGGTAAAGAGCTTCGCATCGCCGTCCTCGCCGTGTACGGAGGCCAGGCCATCGGCCTGCAGCTCCATGCCCTCAAGCGCGGGGTGGACGTCGTGGTGGCCACGCCGGGCCGGGCACTGGATCATATCCGTCGCCATACGCTTCAGCTCAAGCATCTGCAGATCGTGGTGCTGGATGAGGCCGACGAGATGCTCGACATGGGATTCGCCGAGGACCTAGATGCCATTCTGGAACAGACACCGGCTGAACGGCAGACGGCATTGTTTTCGGCCACCATGCCGCCGCGCATTGCCGCGATCGCCCATCGTCATTTAAAGAACCCGGTTGAAATCAAGATTGCCCGCGAGCCGCTCAAGGCCGGCTCTGCTCCACGCGTGCATCAAACTGCATATCTCGTCGCACGGCCACACAAAGTCGCGGCACTCGCTCGTATTCTGGATATGGCTTGCCCGAAATCGGCCCTCGTGTTTTGCCGGACGCGTTTAGAAGTGGATGAACTGACCGCCATGCTGAAAGACCGTGCGTACCGCGCCGAAGCCATCCATGGAGGAATGAGCCAGGCTCAACGCGATCGCGTCATGAACTCGTTCCGCTCCGGACAAACCGAACTGCTCGTGGCGACGGACGTAGCCGCGCGGGGATTGGATATCCCGAGCGTGTCGCATGTGATGAATTATGATGTGCCGTCGGCTCCCGAAGTCTACGTCCATCGTATCGGACGCACCGGCCGGGCCGGACGGGAGGGCGCTGCCGTGACCATCGTGGAACCTCGCGAACAGCGATTGCTTAGAAATATCGAGCAACTCACGAAATCGCGAATCGAATTGGTTCCGCTGCCGACTGTGACCGACCTCAAGAAGAAGCGACTGGAACGGACGAGGCGCTCCGTGCAGGAGGTCCTCGAGGCCGGTGACCTGGATCTGTTTCGGGTCGTCGTCGAATCGCTTACCGAGAAGTTCGATCCGGCGGATGTTTCGGCGGCGGCGGTGAAGCTGGCCTACCGATCGCAGGGTGGTGAGCGAGTGGAAGAGGAGATTCCTGTGATGAAGGCGCGGGGAGAGGATATGCCCCGGATGTCGGGACGCCCCGGATTTGATTCACGGGATCGCGGGCGCGGACCGCAGGTGAGAGAAGGCCAGGGCAGGCCGTTCGGTAAGCCCGGGCGACCGGGACGGTACGCTGGTATGGCGAAACTCTACATCGGTGCAGGTCGGACAGCCGGCATTCGCCCCGGAGATCTGGTGGGTGCGATTGCGAATGAAGCCAGCGTGAACTCGAGCCAAATCGGCGCGATCGAAGTGACGGATCGGTTTTCACTCGTGGACGTGCCGGAAGAGTTGTCACGTGGAATCATCGAGGCCTTGAGCCGGACCAGGATCAAAGGACAGAAGGTGACGGTGAGAGTGTTTCGCGAATAGAGCGTGAAGCGTGAAAGGAACATCTGATGATCTGTTGATGTGGCGATCTGATGAACTTCCGACATTCAACAAATGAACAGATCAGCAAATCATAACTTTCGTCACATGCGAGATACGTTTCACGAGCGACGAGATACGTTCATGTGCCACGAACGACGAGCATTATATGGAGGAACGACAGATGAACGGGAGTGAAGCCAACTCAGCGCAGCGACTCATGGGGTTGATGTTCCGCGCACACCCATGGCATGGAGTCTCGATCGGCGAGGAGGCTCCGCAGGTAGTGACGGCCTATATTGAGATCGTACCGACAGACACGGTGAAGTATGAAGTGGACAAGGTGAGCGGTTTTCTCAAAGTCGATCGTCCGCAACGGTTCTCGAACTTCTGCCCCGTGTATTATGGGTTGGTTCCGCAAACCTATTGCGGGGAACGGGTTGCCACCTTGTTCGCCAACAGAGCGAAGCGGCAGCACATGATCGGGGACGGAGACCCGCTCGATATTTGCGTGCTCACGGAGAAGACTATTCCGCACAGCGACATTCTGCTCACGGCGCGACCCATCGGCGGACTCAGCATGGCGGACGGTGGCGAGGCCGACGACAAGATCATTGCGGTGATGAAAGAAGATGCCGTCTACGGCAACTTTACCGATATCGGCGATTGCCCGCTGAGCCTGCTCGATCGTCTCCAACACTATTTCCTGACCTACAAGCATGCTCCCGGGTCTACCCAGCACAAGGTCGAGATCACGAGCACGTACGGTCGGGAAGAAGCGCTCAACGTGATCCGTGCCAGCCATGCCGACTACCGCGCAAAATTCCCGGAATTGGAATCGCGCTGGCCGAAGGAATTGTGAATGGCCGGCGGGCTGGGAAGGACAGGCGAGACGGTCGAGTGGTCTCTACGCTCGCAGAGGGCCGCTTGATCAGAGTGTGCTCGCTCGATGCGCGCGGTGGAGACCACGTCATCTCTGATTTCCTGGTCGCGCTAGCTGGAAAGTTTGGCTGCAAGGACATCGAATTTTTCGATCACCGGTGACTTCGCAAACAGGTCTGCCTTCTCTTTCAACGCAGCCGCGACCTTTCCTGAGAGGTGCGCCTGCCGGCCGGATTCGTCGGTGAAGGCATCGAAGATGCCGAAGGTCGAGTGTCCCAGGCGAATTGCAAACCACACTGTCGTGCCCGGTTCTTCCTGAACGATGGCCAACCCACCGCGAAGAAATTGTTCAACTTCAGATTCTTTTCCCGGCTTCGCCTCCAATCGAACGAGCAATGCGAGTTTCACCATGGCCTTTCCTCCATTCAGGAAAATGTTTCGGGGCGGAAATGATCACAATCTCGTCTACCTTACGAGCAGGCGGAGGTCTAAACAAGTGGCCGGCGCCGGCGCGCTGAGATGGACGTATCAAACGGCATCCATTGTGAGTCACGCGTGGGACACGAAGCGGAAACCGGCTTCCATGCGTCGAGACACGTCTTGCAAGGCGCGGTGATCTGCGCGACAGCCATCGGTTTATCGATACTTCATCAACAGGGATGCAGTCCGTCGCTATCGACCAGAAGCCCTCATGGTCATCTCTGGTTGACACCGCTGACCGCGCCACGTAGCCTGTGCGCATTTTCTCACCAGAAAGGACTAGCACCATGGCGATACGTCAAGTCACTTCCGAACGGATCCTGCAGCTCGGTCTGGGATTTTGGGGATCGAAGACGCTGCTCAGTGCGGTCGAACTTGGGCTCTTTACAGAACTGGCCAAGGGCCCATTGGACGCGAATGTTTTGACCAAGCGACTCACACTTCATCAACGGAGTGCGCGCGATTTCTTCGATGCACTGGTGGCATTGGGTATGCTGCGGCGGACCGGCACGCGTTACGCCAACACACCTGAAACTTCCTTGTTCCTCGACCGGGGAAAACCTTCCTATGTCGGCGGCATCCTTGAGATGTGCAATGCTCGGCTCTATCATTTCTGGGGTTCGCTCACCGAGGCCCTCCGCACCGGCAAACCCCAGAATGAGGCCAAAACCGGTGACGACTTTTTCGGCACGCTCTACGCCGACCCGAAACGGTTGGAAGGGTTCCTTAAGGCCATGACCGGTATCAGCCAGGGAACGGCGCGGGCTATGGCCGGGAAATTTCCCTGGCGTAGATATCGCTCATTCGCCGACGTCGGTTGTGCGCAAGGAGGCGTGGCGGCCGAGATCGCGTTGGCGCACAAGCATCTCGCCGGGGAAGGGATGGATTTGCCGGTGGTGAGACCGATCTTCGAAGACTACGCCCGAACGAAGGGCATCGAGAAGCGTCTGCGATTTCATGCCGGAGACTTTTTCAAGGACCCGCTTCCGAAGACCGACGTGCTGATTATGGGCCATATCCTCCATGACTGGAACCTCGACGAAAAGAGGATGCTTCTACGCAAGGCGTACGACGCATTGCCGTCCGGTGGCGCATTGATCGTGCACGAGGCCATCATCGACAACGCACGTAGGAAGAACGCGCTTGGCCTGCTGATGAGTCTGAACATGCTCATCGAGACACCAGGCGGCTTCGACTTCACCGGCGCAGACTGTACGCGCTGGATGAAGGAGGCCGGGTTCAAGCGGACAAAGGTCGAGAAATTGGTCGGGCCGGATTCGATGGTTGTTGGTATCAAATAATCAATGGGTGTGGCCGATTGGCGCCAATGGTCCCGATGTCGGGGACAGAGTCCGAGTGGAATTGGTCAGCACCGACGTCGAACGAGGGCACATCGATTTTCTCCGAGTCGGTTCATGACTCATCCGTCAGGAGGCTGGCGCGTAGAACAGGCCGGAAATTCCTTGGAATGCTCTTGTAGGTGTCGCTGAGCCCATCGGACTCATGTCCTCTAGATTTTCTGTGCCCTCCGTCTCAAGGGTGATGGAACCATTTGAAAATACTAAGAGGAAGGGCTCAAGGCGGAAGGTTGTCGATGGGTTAGGAATGACTGCCTGCTCGCCATCCAGGCCGCTAACTCATTCTGAAATCACGCGAATCTCCTAAGAACGACCGACGGCAGCCTCGCGCCACTATCCGGCAGCATCCTGTATGGTGCAAATGGTACCATTGAAACTGCATGCCAAGTTTATTTTTGCCGGGAGCGCCGGAGATGCGAATTTGGTCCTCAATTGTGGTTGAATGTACGACGAATTGGTCAGCCGATTCGATCCAGTCCGGTGCGGAGAAACAGGGTCCCTGTGATGAGTCACCATTGTACGAGGAAAGCTGCTGTGCCAGGCTTATCCGTGTATGGTGTCGCGTTGTCTCTCACGAAAAGTGGAAGGCAGTTTCAGTGAGACGGAGAGGTAGGACTGTGTCTTTAGGGAGCAGATCGTGGTTGTCGCTTGCGGTCCTTACCGTGGTGGGTTTGACCGGTTGTCAAACCACCACTCAATCACCATGGGGTGCGGATCGTCCCCAAATGGCCCTGGCCGGAAGCGTGAGGATGGCCGATCAGTCCCTGTATGTACGGTTGGGAGAGAAGCCTGCGATCGTCTCGATCGTGGATGATTTCGTGACCAGAGTTGTGTCAGACATGCGGATCAAAGGCCGGTTTACCGAAGCCGATATCCCGCATTTGAAGGCGATGCTCGTCGACCAGATTTGCCAGACGTCCGGTGGGCCATGCGTCTATGAGGGACGCGATATGAAGCTCACACATGCCGGAATGTTGATCGGGAGCGAGGAGTTCGAAGCGCTGGTCGGAGACCTCATCGCCACGCTGGACAAGTTTGAGATCGGCAAGCGCGAGCAAGGTGAGTTGCTGAGTGCGCTCCGGCCGATGAAAACAGACATCGTGGACAAACCGATTGTCTCCAAGCCGTAACCCGCAGGCCGTCATGAATCCGAGAAGGTCCTCGAGCCCGCTCTGATCACCCACCGCTGCCGGAACTTCGTGAACAACACTGTCTGCTTCCTTTTCTGCTGGTCCTGCCATTCACCGGCCATGTTCTGATGTCCACACATCTCTGCTGGCTGCCTCACATGTCGATGGAAGAGGTCGCCGATTCTCTGCTCTAGAACAATCAGTATCGATATCCGGCGCTGCTTGGTCGATTCCAGAATAGAGCGGCCGGTTGATGTTGTGCCGGCCCAGTAAATGGTTCGAAGGATGGCTCAACTTGAAAGGATCGGTGCGCCATCCTTAGCCGTGGATGATTCATCAGGGGGTGCCGGCCGAAATTCCACGGATGGATTCGATTTGATGCAGTACGCGAGCAGATGTTCAGAAGGAAATAACATGACTTGATGCCCGTTCCCGTCGACCAGCCGGAGCGTGTCCGCCGGCCAATAGGCATCCGCAATCTTGCGGGTATCTCCACTGATCCATTGGGCGAGAGTATGAGGCAGTCGCTCAACAGAGGTTTTAACGCCGTACTCACTCTGGAGGCGCGAGACGACGACATCGAACTGCAGCTCTCCGACAGCGGCGAGGATCGGCTCGCGGCGCACGTGGTCGGGTGAGAAAAAGATCTGCATGACCCCTTCTTCTTCGAGTTGCTGCAGTCCCTTTTGGAATTGCTTGTACTTGGAAATGTCCTGCGCGCGGAGGACACCGAAACATTCGGGCGGAAAATGAGGAATCGGGTCAAAGGCCAGAGATCCGGATAGGCAGAGGGTGTCGCCGATGGCAAAGAGGCCGGGGTTCACCAACCCGACCACATCACCCGGGAACGCCTCTTCGATCGTTTCGCGGTCGCGCCCGAATAGTCGATGAGGCCGCGTCATCCGGATCTTGCGGCCCAACCGGGGATGATAGACCATCATGTCCTTTTCGAAACGCCCCGAACAGATGCGCAGGAATGCCATCCGGTCGCGATGTTGCGGGTCCATATTGGCCTGGATCTTGAACACGAAGCCGGAAAAGGCCTCGTCGGTCGGCAGCACCAGTCCCTGCGTGCTCGGGCGAGGTCCTGGAGGCGGCGCGAGATGGATGAACGCGTCCAGGAAAGGCCCGACGCCGAAGTTGGTCAGGGCGCTGCCAAAAAATACCGGCGTGAGGTCGCCGGCAAGAAAGCGGGTGTGATCAAACGAGGTGCCGGCGCCGGTCAGCAGACCGATCTCCTCCTGAAGCGGACCATAGGCCTCGCCGAGCTTCTCTGCCAGGCGAGGATGGGGAAAGGTATCGATCTGCATCGGAGCTCGGCGTTGATTGTGCGCCGTGCGTTCAAAGAACAATACCTGGCGTTCGCGAAGGTCGTAGAGTCCTTGAAATGAAGCCCCCTCGCCGATGGGCCAATTGAAAGGGACCGCCGTCATGCCCAGCGTGCGCTCGATCTCGTCCAGGAGGTCGAACGGCTGGCGCCCCGGCAGGTCCATCTTGTTGATGAACGTGAGGATCGGGATGCCGCGTCGCCGGCAGACGGCGAACAGTTTCCTGGTCTGCGGCTCGATACCCTTGGCGCCGTCAAGCACCATGACCGCGCTATCCACGGCCATGAGTGTGCGATAGGTGTCTTCGCTGAAATCCTGGTGGCCGGGCGTATCGAGGAGATTTACACGTGCGCCCTGGTAATCGAACTGGAGCATGGTGGACGTGATCGATATCCCACGAGCCTGCTCCAACTCCATCCAGTCGGACGTGGCTCGACGCTGGTGGGAACGCGCCTGAACGGCGCCCGCCAGGTGCACCGCGCCTGCATACAGCAGCAGTTTCTCTGTCAGCGTTGTCTTTCCCGCGTCCGGGTGTGAAATAATGGCAAAGGTTCGCCGGCGAAGCACCTCTCGTGGCAATACTTCGGCGGACGACTTTTCAAACGGCAAGGACATGGATGGCCTCCACCTGAATCGGAACAGTCAACCCTCCTTTGTATCAGTAGGAGGACTGCTGCTTCAAGCAAGAGAGGGGGAAGAGGCCTAACTGCGCTCGCTTGGGTCAAGGCGCGGCTAGTGTCCGGGGGAACCTGGCAAGAACGATACGGCGATGGATACCGCGATCAGGACAATAATGATCCATTCGAGGACCTCGGCGCGTCTCGTCGCAGCGTTGTCGGTCATCTTGCCGTAGATGCTTTCGAGGGTCTGGAGTTTGCGAGAGATACTCGCGTCCCACGATTCAAGATGGAATCGTTGTGATACCAGGCGGTGCACACGGGCTAAATACTGGTCTCCCAAGAGTTTGAGCGTGTTGGTCACGCGCTCAAAGAGAATGGCGCTGTCGACCTGCAACCGCGCAATGCTGCGAACATCGGTATGAAACGTCCCAGGCAGCGTCATCCGATTCCACTGTCGTTTGGACAACGCGTCGTATGCCTGATCCAGGGACTGGTCGAGTTGTTCGTCGAGAAGCCGCATCTCCAGCAGCTCCACATTGGCGAACTCCAGCACTGCCCGCACGTCGTCCATTTCCCGCCCGACCACGAGGGCTGCGTTCCAGTCGATGACGGTTACGTCGTCCGTTCCAAAGCAGATCTGCTGAGCGACCGCGTCACGAACCTCTTCCTTCGCCAAGACCTGTGCTTCGGAACGGAGCAATTGCGCGATTGCTTGCGCATGCTCCGTGGCGAGCAACTCTCTCCAGTCCGCGGGCGTAGAAGCCTCGATTTGAAAGATGGCGAAGTCCTCGACGGCGTCGGCAATGTGCGGTCGTTCCACCGCATCCTCCAGTGCTCCGATCAGCTCATCAACTTGCCGACGGGAATCGGCCAGCAGGAGCGCGTTTTCATACAGATCGAGGCTGAGCGACAAAAGGTGAGCGAATGCGCCTTCGATCGGGAGACTATAGGTGACCGAAACGGCTCCGAAATCGTAGAGAAGGAGATCGACTCCGGTGCTGGTGCGATAGCCGCCGATGGTAAGGGGCTCGATCTCCTGGGTCATGCGGAGCGGAGCCGGACTGAAATCGAAATAGGAGGGGGCCCGGCGTTTGTGCTTGATCCGGCTGCGTTCCTTGATGGCTGTGATACGCCGTTCCGCCGCATCCAGATCGAGGCCGCGCCCGACATTATAGGCAAAGAGGACGTAACACATGCCTCTGTCGATATTCAGAATTGGGTTCCGTGGCAGGTTCATGAGTGGCGTCTCGATAGCGGCGTGGGTCATGGTCAATGCGCGAGCGCATATCCGATCATAGTAGGGTTCATAGTGCGATTGGATGTCGATGAGATGGCTGGCCCGCTAGTCGATGATTTGCCGAAGGAGCCAGAACAGCGAACCCGAAAGGGCAATCGAGGCCGGCAAGGTCAGTACCCATGCCATCAGTAAATTTCTGACGGTTCCCCATTGTAAACCGGCGCGATTGGCTGCCATTGTGCCGGCGACCCCGGACGAGAGCACCTGCGTCGTGCTGACCGGCAATCCAAAGACATCCGCGGCACCGATTGTGCCCATTGCAACCAATTCCGCGCAGGCGCCTTGCCCATAGGTAAGGTGGGCCTTTCCGATCTTCTCTCCGACGGTGATGACAATGCGTTTCCATCCGATCATGGTTCCGAGTCCTAACGCAAAGGCGATAGCGACTTTCACCCAGGTGGGGATGAATTTCGTCGCACGGTCGAGAGTCGCCTTGTAAGCCAGCAGCGTGTTCCGGTCTTCAAGAGCAAAGGACGGGGCGCCGTATCTGTCCATCGATCGCAGCGCTTCGCTCACGAGATACATGTCGTTGCGTACGTTGGCCATGCTCTCCCCTGGAATTTGCGCCACGGAGCCGTAGCCGGCGACACTTTGCGCGATGTCACGGCTGAGCGCACGGACAGCAGCCATGGTGTCCGATTTCAGCGAGTGGGAACGCAGGTACGTCGCGACGGCTATGCGCGAGTCTCCTGGTTCAGCCTGTGATCCGGCATAGCGGGCGAATACGGACTCAATCTGCTGGGACGTCTGGATGAATGCCGGGGTGTGGGTGGCATCCACCGCGTGATTGAGCGCGTAGACGGTCGGTACGGTTCCGATGAGAATCAACATGATCAGGCCCATCCCCTTCTGTCCGTCATTGGAACCGTGGGCAAAACTCACTCCTGTGCAGGTCAAGATGAGCAGGCCTCTGATCCACGAGGGAGGAGGCGTCTTGCCTAGCGGGGGCCTGTAGAGACGTTCGACCGGCACGGCTTTCATGGCAATGAGGAGCAGAAACGCGGCGACCGAGAATCCGATCAAAGGCGAGAATAACAAGGATTTGCCCACATTTGCCGCTTGGGTCCAATCCACCCCGCTCGTGTCGGAGGCCTTGGTGGTCATCAGTTGATTCATGAGCCCAACGCCGATGATCGAACCGATCAACGTGTGAGAGCTCGACGCAGGCAGGCCAAGGTACCAGGTACCGAGATTCCATACGATGGCGGCGATCAGCAGGGCGAACACCATGGCAAATCCTGCTCCGGTACTGACTTTCAGGATGAGTTCCACTGGAAGCAGCGAGACGATGGTGAAAGCTACGGCGCCCGACGCGAACAGCACACCCAGAAAATTCCACACACCGGACCAGATGACGGCCAGATGGGGAGGGAGCGAATGGGTATAGATCACCGTGGCCACCGCGTTGGCGGTATCGTGAAACCCGTTGACGAATTCGAATCCCAGCGCGATGACCAACGCGACACCGAGGAGTACAAACGGTCTGACCGAGGAAGCTTCGACCGATGTCAGATCGGTATTCACTTGCGAAATGATGTACAGGCCTCCCACGACCAAGAGAACCACGAAGAGAATCTTCCCGACGTGTGTCGCAGGACTCGAGGTGGTCTCAGCGAGTGGATCGGCCGTGACTGTGTGAGATGGGGGCGGCACGTCTTTCTCCTTCACGTATGACGACTGTAAGGAGAGTGGGCTCCGCCATGTGTTACAAATTTGTTAATGTTTGCAGAATTTATAGTTAATTAACTGACCGGCGGTAATCCGGACGATGAACGTGTATTTCCGGTCCGGCTCGTTAGCTTCCCTCCTGCCGCTGTCTGTGTGCGTATCTGCGGTGCAGTTTGACCTGTGCCCCGCGTTTCTTGCGCATGCGAATGTTGAGCATTTCCACGGCCACCGAAAACGCCATGGCAAAATAGATGTAGCCCTTCGGCACATGCACGTCGAACCCTTCCATCATGAGGGTCACGCCCACGAGAAGAAGAAAAGCCAAGGCAAGAATTTTGATCGTCGGATGTTCATCGACAAAATCGCCGATGCCCTTGGCTGCCAGCAACATCACGAGAACCGCAAGAATGATGGCGATCGCCATCACCGACACCTGCTCGACCAGCCCGACAGCCGTGATCACCGAATCCAGTGAAAAGACGATATCCAAGAGCGCAATTTGGAGCAGGACCATTCCCATCGTGGTCACTGCACCAGTGTCACCGTCCTCTTCAACGCCTTCCAGGCTGTTGTGGATTTCATGTGTCGCCTTGGCCAGAAGGAACAGGCCGCCCCCGATCAGAATGAGATCGCGGCCTGAAATCGCCTGGGCGAACACCGTAATCCAGGGTTCGGTGAGTCCCATCACCCAGGAAATCGAAAACAATAACGCCAGCCGGGCGATCATCGCGAGGCCCAGCCCCATCTTTCTTGCGAGGGTGCGCTGCTTCTCGGGCAGTCGGCCGACAAGAATGGAAATAAAGATAATATTGTCGATTCCCAGCACAATTTCGAGCGCGGTCAAGGTCCCTAGCGCAATCCAGGCGTGAGGGTTTGCCAGCCATTCAAACATCAGCGTCTCCCATACTTCATGTGAGCTCAGCAATACGTGTACGTGCCGGACGGAGGCATCGGGTGCACCCGTGGCGGGCGAGTCTAACGTCACTCGATAGGCAGCGCAATCGCATGGTGAATTCGTGAAGCGTCGCTCGTATCTCGTTGTTCGTGAAGAATCGCTGGCAGCCAGTGCAGGTTCTTTCTTCGCGCTGACCATCACGTACTTGGGCAAGCACCAACCAGCCGTACGTTCTATATTTTTAACGAGATACGCCTCACGAAGGACGCTTCACAAGCCAGACGAAAGGATCTCTCCGTTGACGCCATGTCGTAGATAGGTCATACAGGGCGCCACGGCTGCCCCGGAAATCCCGGGGCTGGACACCTATCTACCGGGAGGTTTGTATGTGGAGATTCAACGGTCCGTTTCCCGCACCCACCAGGCTGATCATGGCCGGTATCCTCTGGTGCATCGCATCGGCGGCGTACGCAGCAGACACTCCTTCGCTCCCCCTGTCCAAGATCGTGCTGTACTCGAGCGGCGTGGGGTATTTCCAGCACGACGGCACCGTCCAGGACCGTGCGAAACTGGATCTCCGGTTCAACGTAAACCAGGTCAATGATCTGCTCAAGAGTCTGGTCCTTCAAGATTTCGGCGGCGGAAAGGTAGCATCGGTCTCGTACAGTTCGCGGGATCCGATCGCCAAAACGCTCGGGAGCTTCGGCATCAATTTGAACGGCAATCCATCACTGGGGCAATTGCTGACGCAGGTACGTGGGGAAGCGGTCGAATTGGCCTCCCCCAACGCCATCACCGGAACCTTGATCGGGATCGAGAAAAAGCAGGAGGTCGTGCAGGATGGGCCGCAGCGCCGCGTGGTCGAAACCGAATATATCAACCTCCTGACGGATGATGGGTTCCGATCGATCCCGCTCCCGACCATTCAGCGGGTCAAACTGGTCAATGCCGACCTGAACCGGGAACTCCAGACGGCTCTGGCGGTACTCGCTACGAATCACGATACCCAGAAAAAGACCCTTTCCATTGCATTTGAGGGCACGGGTAGTCGCCAGGCGCGGGTGGCTTACCTGACCGAAACGCCGGTCTGGAAAACGTCGTACCGTCTGGTGTTGGATGACACACGTCCGTCGTTTCTCCAAGGGTGGGCGATTGTCGAGAATACGAGCGAGCACGACTGGACGAATGTGAATCTGTCACTCGTGTCAGGACGACCCATTTCGTTTATCATGGATCTCTACCAGCCGCTCTATAACCCTCGTCCTATGGTCGAACCGGAGTTGTATGCGTCGCTGCGCCCGCAAGTGTATGGCGAGGCGATGGACCAGACGGCAAGCGCCGGGGCCAAGAATGAAAGGGACAAAGAGAGTCTTGCCAAGGACGGCAGGCGCCGGCTCGATTCGAAAAAGACGATGCGGGCCGCTCCTGCTCCGTCGGTGGGTGCTGCGATGGCGGACGAAGCACGGTCGATCGCGCTGCAGGAAGGAGTAGCCCAGGCTGCCGCCGGGCAGGAAACAGGCGAGTTGTTCGAGTACCGCCTGGCGTCACCGGTCTCTCTCGCCAAACAGCGCTCGGGCTTGTTCCCGATCCTGGGACAGGAGATTCAAGGTCAAAAGGTCTCCATCTACAACCAGATCGTCAACGTCAAACACCCGCTCCATGGGTATCGATTGAAGAATTCCTCACCGCTCTACCTGATGCAGGGCCCGATCACCGTGTTCGATGACGGCGCTTATGCAGGCGATGCCAGGATCGAGGATCTTGCGCCCGGCCAAGAACGGCTCCTCAGCTATGCCCTGGATCTGAAAACGGAGGTGGAGCCGAAGGTGGAAGGAGGCACGCAGGAACTCGTGACCGTCGCCATCAAGAAGGGCACCATGTGGATCACGCGTCGAATCGTCGAGGATCGGACGTACCAGATCAAGAACCGGGATCAGAAAGCGAGGACCGTGCTGATCGAACACCCCTATCGCGCAGACTGGAAATTGATGGAGCCGAAGGAACCGACGGAACGAACGCGCGACCTCTACCGCTTCGCCGTCCCTGTCGATGCCGGGAAGAGCGCGTCCTTGCGGGTTAAAGAATCATTGCCCGTGCAGGAATCCGTCCAACTGATGGATGGCGGCCTGAACCAGATCGTCGTGTACCTCCAAGCCAAGGAAGTCAGCTCGAAAGTGAAAGAGGCGTTGCAAAAGGTCGTCGCGTTGAGAAACAAGTTGGAGGAAACCAGAAACCAGCGAACGAGACTGGAACAACGGATCGTGGAGATTACCAGCGAACATGGCCGCATCCGCGAGAATATGCAGCGGTTACAGCAGAATTCCGAGTTGTATAATCGTTATGTGAAGAAGCTTGACCAGCAGGAAACGGAATTAGAAGGGATCAGGAGGACAATCGAGAACGTAAAGGCGATGGAGGAGGAACAGCGGCGGGAACTCAACAGCTATCTCATGGGACTCGACTTGGCCTGAACTATTGCCGATTTCACTCCGGAAACGCGAGCCACTTTTGCGATCACCATTCCGGCCAGGAGCCATGCGATGAGCAGGTCGGTCATTTCTACGATCGTGAAGCTCGTCGAGAATTGCCACCAGATCCAATGGGGCACATGGGCGATCAGCCCGGTTGTCAACGCAACGACCACTACAAAACGAACCCGATGCCAAAAGCGTGGGATCGCAGTTTGGAGAAGTAACCAGGTGACGAGTGCCGCGGCGGACATATTGCTGAGAACGTTCAAGACCATCGCCTCGCCCATGTCTCGTGTGCCGTGGAGGCTCACGGCGGAAAACATAAAGGGTCCCTGCATCATGCGGATCATGCCGGCCGCTTCATCCGCTTCCTGTTGAGCCGCCGTCATGCCGGGGTCGGACTTGTGCGGGTTCGGCAGAATGTACATACCTGATTCTCCGGCGTTCGACACAAGCGTCTGTGCCAGGGCCGTTTCATCGGCGAATTTTTCCAATGTCATGTTGTGCCAGGGAAGAGCCATGTAAGAGAATGCCCCCCACGCGAACAGCGTCAACCCTCCGAGCAATCCGCCCAAGAGGAGTGATTTGGCCATGAAGGACCTCCTGCGTTATGGCTCGCGTTGCGGTGCCGAATACGCTTCCAGGGCTTCCACAACATGGATCAGCCTTGATCGATCGGGGCAGTGATCGTAGCGCGGCATACCGACGTGGATCAACTCCCGCAACCGCGACCGACCTGTGTGGGGAAGAGACTTTGAATCGAGGACGCTGCTTTGAGGACGGCGTGATCACAAGGGAGTTGGGGATGGCGTGATCGTGCGGCCAACTGATCGACACAGATGTTGGTGTTGGGAAGGCTGAATCCCTTGACTGAACGAGACGAGGTTAGGGAGGTGCTTCTAGTTCCGCGAGACCGTACTGATGAGCCCGAATCAGCAGCGTCTGGCGGCTGGTGACGCCGAGTTTGTCGAAGATGCTCGTGAGGTGATGGCGTACGGTACTAACGGAAACGCGCAGGCAGTCGGCAATTTCCTTGTTTGACAGTCCCTGGCCGACAAGAGCGATGACCGCACGCTCGCGTTTGGTCAAGGCGGCCGGCCATTTCAGCGTCAATGCCTGGGTGCTGTTCAACGCTGCCGTTCCGTTCGATACGACGTGACCTGTTTGGTTGTTTTCCCGCTGTACGGTTCCGGCCGGGGACTGGCAGACGTATTCGATGGCTGCCACCAATACCGCCTCCGGCTGAACCTTCAGAACAATCCCATCCACCGCTCCTGTGAGTGCCTGCCGACTACTCTCATGCTCGTCGAAGCCGCTCAATAGGACGATCTTAGCGTTCGGGACGGAGGCTTTCGTCTTTCGAATGAGTTCATTGACATCGACTTCTGGTTCCATCTCGATGATCACCACCTGAGGTTGCTCCTGCGCGATGACCTCCTCCGCTTTCACCCCGCCGGCCGCTTGTCCGATAAGGCGGATGTGCCTCTCAGTTTCGATGATTCTTTGAAGGCCCTGTCGTACGAGATGATTATTGCTCACGAGCGCAAGCGTAATCGCGGCAGTTCTACGCTTGATTTCGCTCATCTTTCGGTTCTCCTTGATTGAGAAGCGAGGAGGTTCAAGAACTCGGCATATGTGGTTCAGTCCAGCCGGAGTCTTGACGGTTGGGCTTCGAGGTCGGGCTGAGGGACCACGGTCTTCTCAAGAAATGTGAACGTAGCATGTGAATGAAAGCGCCGCTCATCGAGAGAATAAGGCTCTGTGAGATTCTCCAACCGGACGCAACCTCATGAGTTCAACGCGACGACAACCGAAGGATGCCGGACCCTGTAAGCGCCCGGCGTTGGAAATAGTCATAGCAGTCTGAAAGGACCAGGTTGCCTGCCAGCCGCACTGTGCCGCAAACCTGTCCCATGACAAGCGCCCATTCGGCGACATAGGTCGCCAGTTGAACCGGCGAGAGGCCTTGTATACTGAACAGATTCAGCGCGACCGTGGAGAGCACGATCTTCAGATAGGAAGGAGACGGACCATAGCTGAATACATATTCATGCTGTGCGGTAAACAAAAGATGCAGCCCGTCTTGTGCCCTCATGCCGCAATGCCCGCAGCCGTGACAACGTATGCACTGGAGTCCCGTCCCTGCGTCATAGCCGAGATGGGGATCGAGCTGCATCGGTTGACCGCAATTGGCTTTGGGACACAGAGTCATCGCGCTCTCCGTGATCGGTTTCGTGTAAGTGGGCACGTCGTCTCCTCCAGAGTTCCATGTCCGAGGGTTACATCAGAAACGGTGACGGGATGGGACCGGAGCCATTCCTGTTCTTGTCCGCACCTGTCTACTGGGCGAGCGCCAGCCGTTCCGCCTCCAGCCAATCTTCGTGATCATGGCCGTCTCGGCATCCGCGTTGCTGATACAGCTCATAGGCCAGCTTCTCGATACGTGCCCTGGTGTCATCGGTCGCGCTCCGGCAGACGGTCTCTTGAGACATGAGCTCCGGCTGCAAGCGCTCCGGCGCAGACAAGGTCGTGTTGACGATCGATCCACCCGCTCGCTCATCCATGTCGGTCGTCGTCTTTGTTCGGCGTCGTGCCATGTGTAGAATCTCCCTGCTTGATGCTGACGGTTTCTCCAGTTCGAGAGAAGCGTGCTGTGTTAAAGGACGCGCGCGTACGGGATGCCGAGCTTCGTTCGAAGCAGCTCCTCTACTCGGTTCGGCGCCGAGGGTTTTGAGCGCCCTTCGATCGTGCGTTTCTGCAAGCGCATGCCTGCCGAAGCGGCTTGCCCCGGCTTCGTCAGTGTGATCACCGGCGCCTGTGGACACAGGGTCCTGACCACCTGCAATGTTGCATCTCCATCACCGCCCCGCTCTCCATCGCAAGGATCAGCGCTGAGCAGAATCGCGCCAGGCTGCATCTCGCCGATATCCTCGAGCATGGCATCGAGGCTCCTGCCCAACACCGCATGGTACCCGCTACTGGCGAGGCAGTCGGCGAGTTTGAGGCCGAAGTCCAAGTCACGGTCGACGATGACCACGCGTTCCCTGCTTGCGACGGTGCCGGTTATCATGGGTTACTCTCCTTGCGTTGGTTATATTTCTTGGATCCTCAGAATGAAGCATGGGCCGATCGGTGGGCCGGATACTATGGGGATTGGGCCCTTCCGCCTATCGCTGTCACCCCAATTTCAAGGTCATTGCTTGTACAGCGTACTTGTCGCCGTTTATGCTACGAGTTCATCGCTATGAAGAGGAGCGTGAGCAGGAGACAAAAGAATGGGAGCGATAGGAGGGCTAGGTGGCCAACCGGTTCACGAGTCGATTCTCGAGGGCATAATGAGTGAGCTCGGTGTTGTTCCTCATATGCATCTTCTCCAGGATCCGGGCGCGGTACGTATTGATGGTGCTGACACTCACGGACAGATCATCCGCGATCTCTTTCAGGCTCTTACCGACAGCAATCAGGCACATCACCTGATACTCGCGATCCGAGAGCTGTTCATGGAGCGGTTTTTCCAAGGCGCTCTCCAAATTCGCGGCCAATAGGTCGGCCACGGAGGCACTGATGAACCGTCCGCCGTCCAGTATCTTCCGGATGGCGTGAACGAGCTCACTCGGGGCGCTGTCCTTCGAGAGGTAGCCGGCCGCGCCTGCCCGTATGAGCCGGACCGCCAGTTGATCCTCCGGATACGCGCTCAGGACGAGGACGGGGAGTTTGGGCTGCAGGCGTTTCAGGTCCTTTAGCGCCTCCAATCCGCCCTTACCCGGCATGCCGACGTCAAGGACGACCATGTCCCACCTGCCCTTCTCTACCGCGCTGAACATGTGTTCGGCGTCCTGGGCCTCGCCGATGACGGCGTGATGGAAATGCTCGCACAGGATCTGTTTGACGCCATGGCGGACCACCGCGTGATCATCGACTACCAGAATTTTCATGGTGAATGCCGGGATTCCCTCTCTGCCTTTTTCATAAGGGGTGACGTCGTGATGATGTTACTCCGGCTGTGGATCGATCGGAATGCGCACCGTGACCATCGTGCCCTTGACCGGATTGCGTTCTATTCTGGTTTCGCCTCCCAACAGAAGCGACCGTTCGCGCATTCCGAGAAGGCCCAGGGATCGAGAGCCGGAGACTTCGGCATCGGTGATCCCTCGACCATTATCGCTCACTTGCAGCAGGAGATGCCCCGCGTGCTCTTGCACCGTGATGTTCACACCTGACGCTTGCGCATGGCGGGTCACATTGGTCAGGATTTCCTGGAAAATGCGGAACACACCGGTCGAACGATCTAGGGGTAATGCGACGGTCCGTAGATAGATATTCAGCGTACACTGGATACCCGTCTTGGTTTGAAACTCACGTGCCTGCCATTCAATGGCCGGAATCAGGCCGAGTTGGTCCAGCACGACCGGCCTCAACTCCGTGGCGATCTTTCGTACGGATTGTATCGTTCCGTCGACAAGCTTCGAGATCGATTCCATACCATCGAGCACTGCCGGTCCGGCGTCCGGCAGTTGGTCGTGCAAGGATGCAAGCTCCAATTTCACCCCCGTCAGCGCCTGGCCTAATTCGTCATGCACCTCGCGCGCGATTCTGGTCCGTTCCTCCTCTTGAATGGATTCAAGACGGGCCGTCAGGTTTCTCAGCCGTTCCTGGGATTGTTCGAGTTGCTCTTCTGCGCGCCGGCGTTCTCCCTGTTCATAAGCAAGGGTAACGAGGTTCGACACGGCGACGGCAAACATCTGCTCATCCTCCGTCCACCGGCGCGGTGGTCCGACATGTTCATGGCAGAGCACTCCTTCCAATCGTCCGAAGAGATAGATAGGCACATCCATCAGCGAGCTGATGCCGATTCTCGACAGATACTCGGCAGAAAGTCCGGCGGTCCGGTCGTCGGTATGGGCATCGTCTGCCGCGACGATGCGGGATTTGACCAATGCGTCAAAATAGCCCGGGAAGGAACTGACGGGGAGGGTCGTCTCGGCCGCATGACAGTCACGGCTCAATTCGTAGAGGTCCATGCATTGGATCGCGGTTCGATCATCCGCATACCGCCAAATGCCGACCCGCTCTACGGCCAGCGTCCTCGCCGCCATTTCTGTAATGTGCTGCAGCGTCGGCATGAGGGCCGAACTCTGAAAAGATCGGCTCTGGGTAAGATCGGTCAAGGCGGATTGCTGCTTGATCAGGCGCACGGCCCGTTGGGTCAATGCATCCTCCAGCCGGCGACGCTCGGTGATATCGAGGAAGGTGACCACCGCTCCGGTCATGATGTCCTGTTCGTACACAGGAAAGGATGTATAGTCGACGGGGAAGGCGGTTCCGTCCTTCCGCCAGAAAACTTCATGGTCGATCTGGCAGCCACGCCCGCTGCGAAAGGCTTCGAAGATGTGACAGTCCTCGCGCGGATAGGGCCTGCCATCCGCGAAGGAATGATGAACGAGCTGATGCATGTCCTTGCCCATCAACTCGTGAGGAAGGTAGCCGAACATTCGTGCCCCGGCCTTGTTGATGAACGTACAACGACCCTCTAAATCGATTCCGTATATGCCGTCTCCCGTGGAATCCAACAACAACAGCCTGTCGCGGGCGAGCTTCTGGCGTTCTTGCTCCGTCCTGGTCTGTTCCGTAATATCGCGAAAGACAGCGACTCCACCCGTGACGTGCCCCGTGCCATCATGAAGCGGGCGGGCATTGACGCTCAACCATGCCTCCTTGGAACCGGGATTCCTGAGAAATACCAGGATCTCGTTGACCGACTCGCCACGGATGGCTCTGACGAGAGGAAGGTCTTCGGATGGATAGGGAGTGACCCTGTCGGGCAAAAAGAGGCCGAAATGCGCGGACCAGCTCTCAGTGGCCACGTTCGCGGGCCCGGACCCGATGATTCGTTCGGCGGCGGGATTCCACACTTTGAATTCGCCGTTCTCATTGGCCATGACGACTCCGTCGGCTACGCTATCGAGGACGGACTGCAGTAGGCTCATGTCCTCCCTGAGTTTCCCGGCCATCGAGGCGCGCGCGACCGCGTAGCGAAGAGAACGCCGTAAGTGTGACCCGGTGACCTGTCCTTTCACGAAATGATCTTGAGCGCCATGCTGAATCAACTGCAATCCCAACGTCTCATCTTCAATGCCGGTCAGCACGACGATCGGGACACCCATCGCGACCTTGTACATGTGGAGCAGCGTGTCCAACCCCTGGCTGTCGGGCAGTGACAAATCCAGCAAGACGATATCGATTCCCCTCTCCTGTACCAGGGTGATCCCATGAGCAAGGCGATCGACATGAGTGAGCGTGAATCGGCCGAGGTCCTCATCCGACAGGAGTTCCCGGAGCATGCGGGCATCCTCCGGATTGTCCTCGATGAGGAGAACATGTATTGGGGCGTCGCTCACCCGGTCAGCCCTTCCCATTGACGGGGAACACCATGATGTATTGTCCTGGAACCCTCACGTTCCATGCTCACTCTCCATCGGTTGGGCGCTCTCGAATGCATGGATGATATTAGATATGGAACAAGGGCCATTCAGCCCTGGTCCACGAGACCAATAGCCGACTCAGCTCAAATGCGTTCTCTGTGGTGACTGCTGGAACGATTCGGCAAGCGGCGTTACAGTGGGATTAGGGCGAGGGTCACAATCCGTGCAGCTACACCTCGACCGCTCGTAGGTTTGTTATCTCCAGGTTTGAGTTGCGGAACAGATTTTCTGCAGGAGCAGACAAGACGACGAAACCGCATGAGAATAACAAGCCCAAAGAGCCAGAGCAAGGGGCCTTCATCCCTTGCCGGTAGCGGCATCCCGGTTGGGCGGCTTTCGGAAAACCTGCCGGTTCTGTCAGGCAACACCTCCAAGATGCGATGCGCATGCATGAGACATGATGACCCATGATACGGCTTGCGGGTCGCTGTCGTCACGGGTAGGATCCTCCTGAGCCGGAGGTCGGGTGTACTCTCTCTTTCGGGAGGCGCTGGTCTCCTCGGTTTCGCAGAGCCTATTCGTAATTGCATGAGCATCTCTGCTCCGGCCGGTTCGCGTCATGGTGATGGGGAGACAGTCAAAGGGGTGATCATCATGAAACTGTCAGGCAAGGCGTTGCGAAAGGTATGGTATGGACTTGGTGCCGCAGTGGCGCTCGCGGCGAGCGTCGCATCGGCCGGTCAACAGGCTGCGACGGCGAGTGGAAATGGTGGCCCGCCGTTATTCGATAACCTGGGGAACTTGCACCATCCCATCTCCACGTCCGTGCCCAAGGCGCAGCAGTATTTCGACCAGGGGTTGCGACTGGTCTTTGCGTTCAATCACGAGGAAGCGATCAATTCGTTCGAGGAGGTGGCGCGGCTCGATCCGAAGGCGGCCATGGCCCACTGGGGTATCGCATTGGCGCTCGGGCCCAATATCAATTTGCCCATGGATCGCGAGTCCGAGAAGCGAGCCTATGAAGCGATTCAACGGGCACACACGCTGGCTGCGGGCGTGAGCCCGAAGGAACAGGCGTACATCGAGGCGCTTGCCGTTCGCTATTCCACCGACCCTCACGCGAAACGCGAGATGCTCGATGCCGCCTATGCCGACGCGATGAAAAAAGTGTGGGCAGACCACCCCAAGGATGCCGATGCCGGCGCCTTGTATGCCGAAGCGATGATGGATGTGCAGCCGTGGGACTACTGGACGCCGCAGGGACAGCCGAAGGGTCATGCGATCGAGATTGTGGCGACGCTCGAACGAGTCTTGCAGCTCAATCCCGATCATCCCGGTGCCTGCCACTACTACATTCATGCGGTGGAAGCCTCGTCGAAACCGGAACGGGCGCTCGCCTGCGCGAAACGGCTGCCTGATCTGGCGCCGGGCGCCGGCCATCTGGTCCACATGCCCGGCCATATCTATCTCCGATTGGGCATGTACCAAGAAGCGGTCGAACGGAATGTGCACGCGACCTCGGTCGATCACGACTACCTGGCGCACCGCAAGCTCGTCGGCTCCTATCCGATGGCCTACTATCCGCACAACGTGCACTTTCTCTGGAGCGCGTTGACGATGGAGGGACGTAGCAAGGAAGCGATGAAAGCGGCTCACGATCTTCGGGCGCTCGTGCCATTGGAAGCGGCGAGGAAAGAGCCGGCGCTGGAGGAATTTACATCGACCTTACCCTTCGCGCTTGTCCGGTTCGGCCAATGGAATGACGTGCTCGCGCTCCCCAAACCACCGGCCGAACTCAGCTATACGACCGTGATCTGGCACTACGCGCGAGGGATCGCGTTCGCGGCGACCACACGATTCGACGAGGCGCAACAGGAACAAAAGGCGTTGACGGAATTGGCTGGATCTATTCCGCAGGATCGGACCATGGGAGTCACCCGCGTGGTGGATTTGGCCGGGATTGCAGAACTGGTGCTGGCAGGCGAGACAGCCGCGCGCCGGGGGCGATACGAGCAGGCGATCGACAAGCTGAATGAGGCGGCCAAATTGGAGGATGCCTTGCGCTACTACGAACCGCCGCTGTGGCACATTCCCGTGCGCCATTCGTTGGGTGCGGTGTTGTTGCAGGCAGGCCGTCCGGCCGAGGCGGAGGCGGCCTATCGGATCGATCTGATGCAACATCCCCACAACGGATGGGCGCTGTTCGGCTTGAAGCAAAGTCTTGAAGCGCAACAGAAGATGCAGGACGCCAAAACAACGGATCAGGAGTTTCAGAAGGCGTGGGCGCGGGCTGATGTGAAGCTGACAGGCTCGCGATTCTAGCAGGCTGTTGAAAAACTATGTCGATGCCCTCAAAACTTGATGCTTCGCACGTCTGTGGCCATCGCATACGATCCCGCAGGAGGCTCAAAAAGGCCGTCCAGCAAGGCCGCAGCGAATGAAGGGCCGCGGCCAGTACCCTCTGGGTACGTTCAGGGTCTGACGATGCGAGAACAAAGCTGGCGGACTTTTTCAGCATCCTGCTAGAAGAGACGAGGGGATACGATCATGCCAGATGGATCGAAGAGAAGTTTCGGCGTACGAGAACGGTGGCGGGCCCGGCCTATGGTCGCTTCGAAAATCCTGATCACGCTGGTCATCGCGCTGTCGCCCTTGGGAGCGGGAGTCGAATCGGCGGAGACAGACAAGGAGCGTTGGAACAAGAATTACAGCGGTGACACCTATCGCTTTGGCAAGGACCCCATTCCGTATCTGGTCGAGCAGATCAATCGATTGCCTAAGGGCAAGGCGCTCGATCTGGCCATGGGAGAGGGGCGAAACGGCGTGTTCCTGGCGACCAAGGGTTTTCAGGTGACCGGTCTCGATATTTCGGAGAAGGGCCTGGAGAAGGCGCAGGCCCTGGCCAAAGCACAGGGCGTGACGATCGAGACACAGGTGGCGGACCTGGATCAGGCGCCGCTCGGGTCCAATGGGTATGACGTCGTGCTCTGTACCTACTATTTGGAGCGAAGTCTCTTTCCGAAAATGAAACAGGCAGTGAAGCCGGGCGGGATGATCGTCGTCGAAACATACACGATAGACCATCTCAAATATCGGCCGCAGTTTCGAAAAGAATGGCTGCTCGAGAAAAACGAATTGGTGGAGTTGTTCAAAGACTTCACCATCCTCGACTATCAAGTGGTCGATAACGGAGAATCCGCCTTCGCCAGCATCATTGCGCAGAGGCCGTGACTGGCGCCGCGGCGTCGCTCGTCGTTCGTGAAGTGTCGCTCGTCAACCGTATCTCAAGAAGCCGTCGATCGTGAATCGTATCTCGCATGTGACGAAAGTTATGATTTGCTGATCTGTTCATTTGTTGAATGTCGGAAGTTCATCAGATCGCCAAATCAACAGATCATCAGATGTTCCTTTCACCCTTCACGAGAAAGGTGTTCCACGATCAGTCTCGCGTCGCTGATCGGATCCTCCGTGAAGGGGGCTGAGTCCCGCTTGGTCACTTTCGTGCCCAATCGCTCGGCGGCCTGGCGGATGGGAAGGGGGAAGGACGCGTCCTGCTGAATCTGCCGGAGATGTTCCATCGCATCCCCGCGCCATCGCCGGACAGGAAGACGATCCAACCACCAATCGGTCGCGAGCCCCACGGCGCGCCGGGCACAGACTCGCGCCTTCCCTTCATTGGCTGCCTTCCATGCGGCCTCGGCGACCGCCAGCTCCTGTTCGATCAGCGCCGCTCGTTTCACCCGTCGAGTTCACTCCAATGAATGATGCCGGTCGGGTCAGTATCGCATTCCGAACTCCCGAATAGAAGCGACGCATGTGGTCCCCGATTTCAGCAGGCTGTTGAAAAACAATTTCGGAGGCCCCTGAAAAGCAATCGTTCGATTGTGTGGAAACACGAGGAAAACCCTGCAGGATGTTCAAAATGGCCGTCCAGCGCGGCCGCAGCAGGTCCGCGACGCGAAGAATAATGAGCGTCACGTTTGCGGACGCCGGCGAGGCGGTGAGCCGGCAGTTCCGAGGCGAATCGTCACATTTTCACCCGCCCGCCCGAGCCTGCCGAGACAGCTCTTTTCCCGTGGCCGTACGGTGAGCCCTCGAGCGTCGCGAGAACAAAGCTGGCGGACTTTTTCAACATCCTGCTAGAGGTTGGTTTTGTTCAGGAAGAGAGAGCTACTGATGAAGATGGGCTTGAGAATGAGGTGAGCGGTGCTCCGTGGGCTCATCACTTGGTTCGAGGACGAGTGATCGCAAGGTATGTCCCACGAACGCCTTTTCGACGGCCTCATCGCGCCGGCGCAACAGGGCGAGGACAGGATCGCCGGCATCGGTTGATATTGGCGCATCGGCCCGGCTCCCTTCCCGGGTGACATCCAAGACCTCTTTGACGGAGATCAGTTCAGGCGGCTTGATCAAACTGACACCGTCGGGTTTGTTCATGAGGCCGAGAAGGCCGTACTCTACAAAGTGATCCACCTCCTCCTCCACCAGCGAGACGGGCAAGTTGAGCTCCATGGCCAGATCGGACGGACTTACGGGGCGTTCCCCCTTCAGATGCCGCCGGGTCAGGAGAACCAGCAGATTCAACACCAAGCGTTCGCGAAATCCGTAGGTGCCTTGATGCCACAGCAAGCGCGACAGGTACGCGCTGGGATACTGATGGAAAAATGAGAATTGGGCGCCGATCAACACAATCAGCCATCCGGTGTAGAGCCACAGCAGAAACAGGATCAGTACCGCGAAGCTGGAATAGATCGCGCTGTAGTTGGCGGACGCCGCCACGAATTTCGCAAATACTTCGCCGGCGACTCCCCATAAGAGAGCGGCCGCGATTCCGCCGACCAGGGCCGAGGTGAATTGCACGTTGGTATTGGGAATGAACTTGTAGAGAAAGGTGAATACCAGGCACAGCATGAGAAACGGCAGCAACTGCGCGGCCCAGACCACCAGGTATCCGAGCGGTTGGATCTCGAGCACGCGCTGCACCAATGTGTGGCTTTGGACGGACGCCAGCAACCCGAACGCCGTCACGACCAGCACTGGCCCGACCAGGACGACGCTCAAATAATCGGTAAACTTCCGTTCCCATGATCGTCCCTGCCGCACTCGCCAAATGGCGTTCAACGCCTGCTCGATCTTATCGATCAGCGAATAGGTCGTGTAAAAGAGGCCGGCGACCCCGACGAAGCCGAGCACGCCGATCTTGAGGTTGTCCACAAAGCCGATGATCGTAGCCGTGATCTCCAGGCCCTTCGGGCCCAGGGGTTCCAGCGCTTGGGCCAGGACCGGTTCCATCTGCTGGTGCACTCCGAAGGCTTTCAAGACCGAAAACATGACGGCAAGAAAGGGAACCAGCGACAGGAGCGTGATATAGACCAATCCCGCGGCACGGGCATCGAGCAGCCGATGGCGAAACTCCAGCCCTACGGCGATGGCCAGTCGAATCGCCTGAATGAGGGTCCGCTGGAGGAAGGGCACGGTCGCGAGATCAGTGGTCCACAAGTCCTGCTGTAGAAACTGTATGCTGCGTGCCAATTTGCTCATGGGTCGTCAGGACATTCTAAAGCGAATCACCCTTCGGGTGAAAGTCGTAACGATCTGTACCAGCTTGACACTCATGACTCTTGCCAGAATCGTCTGAAGTCGAATGACATCAGGACCTTGGCTTCGGCTGATCGGACGGGTGGGCGAGGAATTCGCGACCTGAGTATGGGAATCGGCATAAGCTGGGGATGATGTCGGTAAAAAGAAGGCCGTCTATCGGCCATGCCGAGATTTCAATTGGGAGAGCGTCAGAGTGTCCCCAGTGTGCAGGTCATTCAGACCGCGAAGCGCTTCCTCTAAGAGCGTCAGATGAATGTGCTCACGTTCCAGGCGATGGTAGTGATCGAGCCGTTTGGCATCAATGAGCGCCGCGCAGCTTTCACCGTTCTTCGTGATGATTTTCTCATGGCCTTGCGAAACTTCGTCGCAGAGCTCGGTCAGCTTCGCTCGTGCCCGGGTGAGGGAAATGATGTCCTTCGAGGAAATTGCCATACACCTCTGAAGGCAGACTATAAGTCTTACAGGATTCTGTCAACAATGGTGATGGTAGATCGATAGAATTATTGGTAGACGCTTCCAGCAAAGCTATCAGCTCTTCCCGCTTGCCTTGGCCTGCTATACTTTTCAAAAGACAAAGGTAGGTGCCCATGCACATTCCAACTCATCTCATGCTGTCCTGGGTGGTCGGCCATCGCTTGAAAGAGCGGCGGGACCGGGTGCTCGTCGCCTGGGCCGGAGTGGCTGCAGATCTTGATGGGCTCACGGTTCTGGCAGGGGAGGAAGCCTATGGGCGGTGGCACCATGTCTTGACCCATGGCCTGTTGGCCGGCCTGCTCATCGGACTCCTCATGTCCTCTTGGGCGAAGGATCGCATCAACGTGTGGTGGCTGGGCCTTGGCGCCTTCCATCTCCATCTCGTTTGCGATTTCCTCGGCAGCGGCGCCGATTGGCCGATTCAATATTTCTGGCCGCTCAGTGACACGTTCTATTACACGCCCTATGGATGGGAATTGGACGCCTGGCAAAATTGGGTCGTCGCCATCACGCTGATCGTGGTCTGTGGGCGTCTCGCGATCGACTCCGGCCATTCGTTCGCGGAAACATTTCTCCCCAAGACCGGAGATGAAGCTGTTGTGGCTGCCCTCCGGCAACGCTTTGCTCCACATTTTGCCACGAGCATGTCCGAACCACAGCACGAGCGCCGCATGTACCGATAACCTGCCGAGAGATAACTGCCGGCCTCCTGAGTTGGTAAATTCATCCTTCGGCCAATGGGATCGGTACTCTCTGTGATCATGGAATACTGCGTGCACTGGCGATTGGGGTGCCTCAAAGCGATGAGGATGACAGCGCCGTTCTTGACCGACATCGACAAGCCCGCTACGATGGACAAACGACTGAGCAACAGGAGCACGCTATGAAGACGACGAGAACAAAGATGAAGGTGAGGCCCAAGAGGAAAACATCCGCGATCGGGATTTCCCGGGAAGTATGGGAATGGGCCAAAGCTAACCCGCGCTTTGAGGATCTCATGGAAGAACTGGAGGATCTGGAAGATCTCCGCCGCGAAAAAGCCAAAAAAGAAAAGGGCCTTCCCTTCGCCCAGGTTCTCAAGGAGTATGAACGTACCCACCAGATCAGCCTGAAGCAGTGAAGACATACGAAGTACTGCTTCAACCTCGGGCTCATAGAGAGTTTCTCGCGCTTCCCCATGACATCGCTAAGAAGATTGTCCAAGCCACACTGATGCTCGCTGAGAATCCCCGCTCTCATCAATCCATCAAATTGTCCGACACCGAGGGCTACAGACTTCGCGTCGGTGACTACCGCATCTTGTATGAGATTAACAATGCAGCCAAGACCGTCACGGTCTACCGCATCAAGCACCGCAGAGAGGTCTATCGATAACCATAAGGGTCAGCCAGTCGGGACATACGGACACTGTGCCTCCATTTCATCCCAACCGATCACTGCTGCGAAGACATTCTTCAATGACCTTACTGTGACGCCGACTGGCTTGTCGTAGCGGTGAGTCTGCGATTGCAGCAGAAGCGTCATGAATAATGCGGGTTATGAAAGACGACCGATTTCACGTTCTGAGTATGTCCCAAATCTGAGACATTCGCAAGAGCGCATGCCAGCTTCACGCGGAGCGCCCTTCCACCACTGCCTCGGGAGTCTTTGGTAATTTCCGCGTGTCTGTGCTGATTTCGATCGTGGGCAAGTTGGAAGGTTCTTTCGTTTAATTCGACACGCTTCTGAGGACGGCCCTCCAGCGGCTCGCCAAATCGTAACCGTACACCCAGTAATAGAACGTTGTGCCCACGAGCGCATGCGACACGGCCAGAGGCCAGAGCCGGCGGTAGCGAAGATACAAAAAACTCCACAGGGTCCCGCCTAGCGCCGCCAACAGAACGATCCAGATGTCGGTGGTGTGAACCAGACCGAAGATCAGCCCATTCAGCGCGGACTGAACGAGTGGATGGAGCGACGGGCAGAGCGTGCGCACCCGGCCAAGCAAGTAGAACTGAAAGAGGGTTTGCTGAAGCCATGCCCAGGGCAAGTACAACAGGACGGCGGTGGGGATGTAGGGATGGAGAATCCTTGCCTTCACTCCAGGCCAACCTGCTCCCTGATAGCCGATCACGGCTCCGACCAAGAAAAATACGAGAACCACAAGAACCGTGATCGTCATGGTGACCAAGACGCCATGCCGCCGGCCTGGGCGTCCGACTTCGACCGGCCCCTGTCCCCAGAGTTGAGTCCTGGTGTAGTTGGCATTGAGCAGGACGAGACTCAACGCGAAGAGGGCGAGGCCGAGATCCACGAAGATGGGTCTTCGTGGAAACAGCGCCAGGAAGCCGCTCGACAAGAGACCCAAGACCAGCAGCTCAACCGCCACCCTGCGCCGCTGAGGCGTATGGCCAAGGGCCTCGGCTGCGCCGGCTGGGAATACACACATAGAAATCCTACCGCCGGCCGATCATAGCAAAGCGGAACGCAACGTCGTCAACGAATTCCAGCCGGGGGACCCCTCCGTTTGGGAAGTAGTCCTGAACGCAGGCTGACATCTTCAAGAACAGAAGAGCGCCTCGGTGACCATATTGATGAGCCCCTTGCCGGCGTGCGCGGTCTGAGGAATGCTATAAGGCGTTGCAGGTCGCTAGGCTATTGAGTATCCTTGTGTCATCGGGAAACAGGAGGTGTACGGATGGCCTCAGCCAAAGAACAGATGTTGGAGGTCCTTCGGAATCAACCGGATGACAGTTCTTACGACGAATTGCTCCGCGAGCTGGCATTCGTTCATATGATAGAACGAGGCTTGGCTGACTCCGAGGCAGGCCGCACAATCAGCCATGAAGATATGCTCAGTCGGATTCGTTCGTGGCAACGCTGAGATGGACGGCTGAGGCAGAACGGTGGCTGGGACGGATCTTTGCCTACATCGCCAAGGATAATACAGCTGCGGCTGCCCGGACCGTTCTTGCCATCTACGAGCGCACAGAAATCCTCAGGCAGTTTCCCGAAATGGGCTATCGTTATTCCACTCATTCTGAGAGGCACATTCGCATCTTGTTGTTTGGGCACTACCGAATCGCCTACCTGATCAAGCCCGATGATAACGTCGACATTCTTGGCGTGTTCCACGGCGCCATGGAAATCGAGCACTACTTGTCTTAATTCAGAGGCTCCCACATTCGACGCACGTATCCCAAGCAGTTCTTTTCGCCCGTCACATTGGACCCCTCCGTTCGCGAAGCAGTCCTGAACGCAACCTGATCCACGAACAAGACCCTTGTTGAAGCGACTCGGCGGTCGCGCGCAGGCGACGCGTCGCGTTGCTCCTGCGGAAGAGGTTGCAGGGTTGCGGAGTTTGTGCCAAAAGAGCCTGCTCGCGCCCCCGCCATTTCTTTTACCGGAGACTATCATGGATCAGCAGAACGATCTGAACGATCCACTGAGACAACGACTCGGCACCTATCCGCTCCTGTCCGCGCTCGTAGAACGGCGGTCACGTCGGTTCGGGAAGGGGATGACGTTGAATGGCGGTCCGCTCGCCTACCACAGCGCGCACCGGCCGCAACCCCTCTCGTTGGAGGAAGAAGCCGCGCTGGCCTTTGCCGCTTGCGGCATCACTGGGTATGCGCTGGCCGAATTGCCGTATGACACGGGCTCGATGCCGGAAGCATGACGTTGGCACTCCGGGACGGGATAGATGGACTTCGTCCCTGCGAGGAGACTCAAATGGTGGGGAGGGGGTCCTAGGAGGACTCTGGCGATTTCAGTCAGAATCGCCACCGAAGTAAACAACTCGAACGTGCCTCTAACAGTTTCGACATAGGCGTCTTGAGCGATCCCTCCCGGAATGACGAGGGCCGAAACATAAATGTTGGTGTCGAAGACAACGCGCACGTTCAGCGGCCCTGGAACACCAACTTCTCCACGTCAGTCTCGGTCAGGACGCCCTTCTTTTTGGCTTTGTTTTACGCCATACCGTTGCAGCTCATAAAATCGTTCTTCCCGGCGGAGGCGTTCGTAGGAGGTGAGCATCTCACGGAAGAGCTGGCTTTTGTTCTTGGATTCCGCTTTCGCCAACTTTTCGAAGGTCTCTGCAAGATTGGAGGGAAGCGAGACGGTAACCGGAACACGCGTTCGTTTCATCGAGGGCCCCTCCTGTATGACAAAATCATACAGTGTGGACAGGGCTGCGTCAATCTTGCCGTTCACCCGACCGGCAGGAAAAACAGCGTGAGGGACGCAACGGCTAAGCTGAACAGCGTTCTTGAAAGACCTCTCGATGCATACCGTTCCAGAACTCATGCCAACTGTCCGCGGTCTGCCTCGCGCCTGTCGCGACGCGCGCAAGTTGCTCTTGTGTGGTCGCCGTCTTGTGTACCGCGTCAAGCAGCCAGTCGCTGTGGTGCTGTTCTTCTTGCAGGTGCAGTTCGAAGAAGATGAGGTCCTCCGGCGTGAAGTCGGAATACTTGTGAAGGCCTGGAGCGAAATAGCGAAATTCGGAGATCGCGGTCGTCTCCACGGCCAACTCCGCGCCCAAGGCGGCGAGATAATCGGTTTCAATGAACAGCCGGTGTAGAGTTTGGAGGTACGTCTTGACCTCGGGGATCGGCTCCGTCCGTTTCAAGTCGGCCTCGTGGAATCCCAACTTGTCTCCAAACCGTTCGAGCTGTTTCACATGCGCCTGCTCGCACGATCCTGAGCCCAGCTCGGAGTGGAGCGTCTTGATCAGCTCCACGCGCATTTCCACTTCGTCAATCGGCGTCGCATACAGGAGCCCCTCCAGAACTTTGACAAAATGTTTGCAGAAGTAATGGTACTGGCGGAAGAACGCGTGCAATTGCCGGCTGGTCAGATACTCCGCTTGGAATTTCACAAAGAACGGGTGATGATTGACCGGATGACCAGTGAGTTCCTCCATTAACTGATTCAAAGAGGGAGAGGCGATCCCTGCCGTTGCCATGGCTCTTACCTCCGGCACGCTGGTTGGAGATCCTCGATGCCCGCTGATTTGACCACGCTCCGACCGGCTTGAGCAAGTGCTTCGAACTGGAAGGAGCGGAAGGAGCAAGGCGTCATGAGATTAGCAGGCGATGAATCTCTCCCACGCCGCTGAAAGACTCAATTGATCAGCCAATGTCGAGAGAGTATGCAGGTCCGATTGGGTTGGTTGTCGGACCGCAAAAATTTGTTGCGCGTCCACGAGATCCTGGGGGCCCCCGGCATACAACTTGAGCAAGACCAGCGATTGCCAGGAGACGATAGGAACCATACAACCGAAGATTTCGAGGGATTCGATTCCATCTCGGAAGATCACCGACGTCCACGTCGAACGAAGGAGCACGAGTTGGACTGGTACCGAGCGACCCTCGCTTAAGACACTGGTTCGAAAGATATCGAGTAGTGGGTCGTCAGGATCACCCATTTGGAACTCCGCTTGGAGATGGCGCGAGAGCGTCACAGGGTTGGCGGAGCCGAGGGCCAGCGCGAAATCGAGATCGTGGGTCGCCCGTGGTACGCCCCATGCGGAGA